>JBDLJQ010000006.1:0-80591 GCA_039714255.1 Acidobacteriota bacterium | reverse complement strand
CAGAGAAAAATTATAGATCTCTTATTAAAATCTATAGTGATGCTATAAATGAAAAGAAATAAAATTTTATCAATTAATATCTCAACTGGTAAGTATAAAACGTTTGTAGATAATATTATAGATCTTTCCCTAAAGAAAAGATCTTCTTATGTCTGTGTTGCAAATGTTCATATGGTAATTGAATCCTGCAACAATAGTGATTTTGCAGATATAGTAAACGGCGCGGATATAATTACTCCTGATGGAATGCCCCTGGTTAAAATGTTGAAATATCTATACGGAATAGAACAGGATAGGGTTGCAGGCATGGACCTTTTTCCGGATCTGTTGTCAGAAGCAGAGGATCAAAAAATTTCAACATTTTTCTATGGATCAACTAAAGAAGTGTTGGATAATGTGAGAGAAAAGATCAAACAAAAATTTCCTGACCTGATGGTTGCCGGATACTATGATCCACCATTCAGAAGCCTGTCAGATGAAGAAGAGAATGAAATTGTTAAAAAAATAAATAATTCAGGAGCATCTCTGATCTTTGTAGCTTTAGGATGTCCCAAACAGGAGATCTGGATGAACAGGATGAAGGGGAGAATAGAAGGTGTAATGGTTGGAGTGGGGGGAGCTTTCCCTGTATTTGCAGGAATTACAAAAAGAGCTCCGGTTTGGATGCAGAAAGCATCTCTTGAGTGGCTTTACAGGTTGATCAGGGAACCGGGCAGATTATGGAAAAGATATTTTGTAACTAACTCAAAATTTCTTTATTTGTCCCTGCTGGAACTTGTAAGAATGAAAGTTTTAAAAAAGTAGGTTTCAGTGTAAAATATGAAAACAAAAATGGAAAAGAAATAATGAAAATTTTAATAACTGGAACGGCAGGATTTATAGGGTATCACCTGGTACAGAACCTTACAGAAAAAAATATTGAGATAATTGGAATTGATAATATAAATGACTACTATGATGTAAATTTAAAATATGCACGGCTGAATGAAACAGGTATAGACAAAAGCCGGATAGATTATAATGTACCGGTTAAAAGTAGTAAATATCCCAATTATACTTTTATAAAACTTGACCTTGAGGACAGGGAGAACATTTCAAATCTTTTTAAGGACAATTCTTTCCAAAAAGTTTGTCATCTGGCTGCCCAGGCAGGTGTCAGATATTCTCTGGAAAATCCTTATGCCTATATTAACTCCAACATCAATGGATTTCTAAATATTCTTGAGGGGGTCAGACATACTAAAGTTGGCCATCTTGTCTATGCAAGCAGCTCCTCTGTCTATGGGTTAAATAAAAAAATGCCTTTTTCCACCTCGCATAATATTGACCACCCTGTCAGTTTGTATGCAGCAACAAAAAAAAGCAATGAGCTCATGGCCCATAGTTACAGTTATCTTTATAATATCCCCGTGACGGGTTTGCGGTTTTTTACAGTTTACGGCCCCTGGGGAAGGCCTGATATGGCATTGTTTAAATTTGTAAAAAGTATAACTGAGGGAAATTCGATCGACGTTTACAATTATGGAAAAATGAAGAGAGATTTTACTTATATCGATGATATAATCAAAGGCATAATAAAAGTGCTTGAAAGATCACCTGAAGGAAATAAGGGCTGGTCAGGAGAACAGCCTGATCCTTCCACAAGTATTGCTCCGTTCAAAGTATATAATATCGGTAATGGAAATCCCGTTAACTTAATGGATTTTATTAGTACTACCGAAAATATATTGGGGAAAAAGGCAGAGAAGAATCTTCTCCCCATACAACCTGGAGATGTTGAGGCCACCTGGGCGGATACAGGTGATCTTGAAAGGGACCACAAATATAAACCCGGGACAGATATAGAATATGGTGTTAAAAAATTTATAGACTGGTATAAATTATTTTATAATATTTAGAATGGAAGGTTTAAGAAGATCCTTATATTATATCTTTCTTTCAGTTGACCTCTTTATTCTGCTGGTTTCATATGTAACGGCAGATTTAATTTCAAAAATGAGGCTTCCGGATAGTTTGAATATAAAACTTATTCATTTTACATTACCTGAGATATTTACATTTCTTATACTTTTGATCTTATGGTATTTTTTTTCGAAAATAACAACATTATATGATGAAATAAAAAATTATAATTTTATTTCAGAATTATTAAGTTTATTAAAAAATATTTTTTTTCAATTAGCAGCAGGAGTTTTTTTATTATTTGCATTAAAAGACAAGGTTTTATCCCGGTTTTTCCTGATGGTTTTTATCCTGATCTTATTTTTGTTGACAATAATTTCGAGGATATTTTTCAGGATAGTGAGACGAAACCTGACCCGGAAAAATAAATTTTTACGACGTGTTATTGTTGTGGGAAGTGGTGAAAGCGGTACAAAATATTTTGAAAGTGCGGGAAAGGGAAAATTACCAGGATACACTATGATCGGTGTTGTTAAAGAAAAACAGAATAGATCAGATGGGAAAAAATATCTGGGAAGATTCAAAGATCTGAAAAGGATATTGACTGAAAAAAATGTAGATGAGGTTATAATAGCATTGAAGGGTGGAGAAGAAGTTGAAATTGATGAAATTTTAAATATCACAGGAAATTTTCCGGTAAGGGTAAGAGTTATCCCTGATTTTTTTAAATTTATTTCAAATAAATTTCAGATATCTTTTTTTAATAACATTCCTGTGATAGATGTAAGAAATGACCCTCTTGATGAACTCCACTGGAGAATTGTAAAGAGATCTTTCGATATTATTTTTTCTGTTTTTTTTATTGTTTTTATTTTTTCCTGGCTTGGTATTATAATTTCCATTGCCGTGAAAATATCCTCAAAGGGGCCTGTCTTTTTCAAACAGGATCGATGGGGTAGAAAGAATAAAAAAATAACTCTTTATAAATTCAGGTCAATGATAAAAGAGAGCAGGGATCTTGATAAAAAAGGGAAGTTCGTGCAGGCGAAAAAAGGTGATGCAAGAATTACAAAGGTTGGAAAGTTTTTAAGGAAAACCAGCCTTGATGAATTACCTCAATTTTTTAATGTTCTTAAGGGTGATATGTCTGTTGTCGGGCCAAGGCCTCATGCAGTTCCTCAGAATATTGAATCCCGGGATAAAATAAAGAATTATACCCTTCGTCATCTTGTTAAACCGGGAATTACGGGATGGGCTCAGGTAAGCGGATTACGGGGAGAAACAAAGAGCAGTAAAGAGATGGAAAAGAGAGTGGCCTATGATATGTTCTATATTGAAAACTGGTCTTTCTGGTTTGATGTCAGGATTATTTTTCTTACAGTCTGGAGGGGATTAAAAGGTGACCCTAATGCATATTAGGAAAAATATTGTTTTTGCGCTATAGTTTTATCTCCGAATAACATAATATGCTTTTGTCATAAATAAGAATCTCTCCTTTTTTATTAAACACCCGGGGAAAAGATTCTTGATCTCTTTAAAAGTTAAAAGCCTTATATCATTAACAAAGTCCTCTACCTGATTTTTTGAAGGGCGGGTGATCAGGCCCCTTAGCGTGAAATTCTTCATGATCTTTTTCTGGAAATTTTTTGGGAGCCAGTGAATGAATGGAGTCAAATAATGAGGCTCGAAGAAAAATGATCTTGCTGGTGTCTGTAACCATAGCTTTTTCCCTACCCGGCTAATCTCTTTTGCAAATAGTTGTTGATCTTTAAAATCCCCTACATGTTCAATGACTGAATTGGAAAAACATATATCAAATGAATTATCTTCATATGCAAGAGATAGTGCATCTCCCCGAACATATGAAATATTTTTCATTTCCCCATCAACCGACTGTTCAGGTTCTGAAAGGTTTAACAGCACTACATCATTTTTATAATTGATCAATTTCCAGTTAAATATTGTACCTCCAACATCAAGTATTTTGTCTGTGGGCTGTGGATTAAATATCTCCAGAAATAATGCCATTTTCTTTTTTCTGAATGGTTTAATAAGAATATTTATTAATATATGAATATTCATCCTGATCCTTCTTTAAAATTAATAATTATAGATAGTACTCTATTGATCAAACTTTTGTCAAATTGTCAATTATTCCTGTTATAATCAAGTTGAGGATTGTTAAAATTCTCTTGATTATTTTATTAGTTTTCTTTAAAATCGATTTGTGGAGAAGAAAGATTTTTCTATTTAACCCTCAGTATTTTAATGTACTGAAGAGAGATTTTAATGCGTATTAAAGGCCTTAACTTTTTGTTCGTTCTTTATGCATTTTCAGCATTTCTACTGGCATCTTATACTATTGTATTTCATATAAAATTTATTTTTCTTCCTGTTCTGTTTTTTTGCTTCGGTTTCCTCTCAGAACTATTTTTGAAAAAAAAGGGAGTACTGGTTTTTCTTTTTCTTCTCCCCCTTGTAAACTCTCTTCCCGGGTTTTTTTATAATGGATATTCTTTTAACCTTATGGGAATTTCACTTTTTTATCTTTCAGGAATTATTTTATCCTCAATAATAAAAGAAAAAAGATTTCCGGATTTCAGTAAATATCTCTGGGGCGGCTTTTATATCTGGTTCTTATCAATAATGTGGATATCTGCAATATTTATTTTTTTTAAATGGTCCAATATAACATTATCCTTTAATGTTTTCTGGGCAGATACTCCGGTTGCCCCGGGATTCCCGTCAGTCAGTCGAAATTCATTTGCTTCACTCTTCCCTGTAATCACTCTTTTCCTGTTTTCGGTTCCTCCTTTTATAGCCCCTCTTTTAAAAAAAATCGAATTTAGTGAAGAAAAAATATTCAAAATTATTATTGCAGGCTTTACACTTTCTTTTTTTATAGCAATTTATCAAAAATTTTTTGATCCCGGCTTTATGGCATTAAGATGGTGGGGAGAAAAATTAAATCGATATAACGGGGGGTTTTCCGATTTTAACGGTTTTGGATTTTTTGCCGGAGCTCTTTTCCTTTATTCTTTACAAAAAATGTCTGGATATGCTTCTTCAGGTGAAAATTTTAAGCGGCTTTTCAACAGAGAACCGGCATTTTATCTTTTTTCCTCTCATATTACATTTTTTGCAGTTGTTTTGTCAGGAAGCCGTACTGCATTTATTTTTGTTCTCAGTGCATTCCTGTTTTTTTTTATAAACAAAAAGATTCAAATGAAAAAAAAGGTTATTATAATTGTCATCCTTATCTTTATGTTATTGATCTCAGGAGGAACTTTGAAGAAAAGACTGGCTGTATCTGTCGAGAAATTTAAGGATACTTTCAGCTCGAATGACCTGATCACATCTCTGGATAAGGTTTCTAACAATCGAATCAGGATGATAATTGATTCGATCCCTATTTTTACAAATTATCCTGTCTCGGGAATTGGGACAGGTAATTTTATATTTTATCTTAAATATTTGAAATATAAGGAAAAATATCTTGAAGACCTGCCTTTAAACCAGTATCTGTTAATACTAAATGAATTGGGGCTCCCGGGGCTGATCCTTTTCTTTCTGTTCCTCTGGTCCCTGTTATATGGGAGAAAAAAAAATACCACTTTTTTAGTTTTGCTTATTATTCTGATAGTTTTGCTGGTTGGAAATTCCTTCTGGCTGCCTGAAATAATGATCTTCTTCTGGATATTTACAGCATATCTTGAGAGAAAACAAAAAATTAGTTTTTCAGGATTTAAAGGTTCTAAAGTATTATTTGTTATAATATTATCAGCTTTTATAATATACAACATTTTAAATTTTACATCACTTCATCCAAAGGCCTTAATGTCCAGGAAGGGGCTTTCTTATGATTATGGATTTTGGGAAGAGAATGTGAAAAGTGATTTCAGGTGGACCGGAAACCGAAGCGGGATATATTTGAAATTGAACGAAAATGGTGAATCTGATGAGTTGAAGATCTTTTGCGGAGCTCCGGTTGCAAAGTTAGATGGAAAGTTACAGAGAGTAATGATCTATTGGAAAAATGATCTTTTCCGAAAAATAGATTTCAGGAAGAACAGGGAATTTGTTTTCAGGATCAAAGATAAACCTTTAAGTTCCGGTTTTCTCAGATTTGAAGTTTTTCCTACATTTAATCTTAAAAAACTGGGCATAGGGAATGAGTCCAGAGACCTTGGAATTCAGTTCTTTCCCGGTTTGAATTAATTGTCCCTGTGATTGATCTTTACATTAAAAGTACAGCTTCCCGTAAAAGCTGAGATCAGGGTAAATATTCCCAATACACCCACCCAGTTCTTATAGTAGATTCCCATACCTATAACCGCCAGAGACAATACTATTCTGATATATTTTATTAAAGGGTTTGTATTACATTTTTTCATGAATTGAATTATAGCGAAACTAGTCCTGGATATCAACAACAAAAATTATTATATTCTGTTAAACTTGATGACATTTTTTATTGTGGAAACAAGTTCTCTTGATAATCTGATCAATTCTTTTTCCGTTGCCTTTTCCTTAAATCCGTTGTCTAAATCTTTCGCGGCTGTTTCAAGGCATTTAAGGCCGAAATAATCTGCATTCCCCTTGTATGTATGGGCAATGAGTGAAATATTTTCATTATCAAAGCCTGCACCTTTTTTGTTGAGCTCTTTTTCGATTATTTTCAGTTTGTTTTTGAGATCATCTATTAATACTTTTTTTGTTTTATCCAGTACCTCTTTCTTTATTGTAAATTTAGTTTCCTTTTTTTCAGGTTTATTCATATCATTTTTTAAGTTTTGAATTACTTTGTTTTCTGTAATGTCCAGTAGTTTGAGCATTGCAATATATAGTGCATCAAAATCTATAGGTTTTGAAAAATATTCATTTGCACCTGCTTTTTTGGATTCAGCCCTTTTTTCCGCAATTATCTCAGCAGATATAATTATAACAGGTGCTTTAAACCCGCGATCCCGTAATTCCTTTGTTGCTTCAATGCCATTTTTTCCCGGCATTTTGTTATCCATCAGGATCATGTCAGGATTAAATTCCAAAGCAACTTTAATAGCTTCATTTCCATTAGATGCAGTGATAATATCATTAAAATCTCTGATCAATAATTGATCCTTTATAAGTTCAGTATTTACAGGATTATCATCAGCAACCAGAATCCTTTTCCCTTCGGCAATTTGTTTAATATTCTTTTCATCATCAATAACATCTTCTAATATGAGAATATCTTTAACTCTTTTAGAATTAACAGGTAATTCAACTTTAAACGTTGTGCCCTTACCGGATTGTGATTTGAATGAAATAGTACCATCCATCATTTGAGTAAGATTTTTGCATATGGATAATCCCAGTCCTGTACTGACTTCATCAAACTTTAATGAAGATCTTTTCTCAAAGAACCGGCTGAAAACCTTATCTTTGATTTCTTCAGGAATGCCGATTCCGGTGTCGGTAATGTGAAGTTCGATCTTATCTTCAGTGTTGTTATATTTTATCTTCAGAGAAACCACACCTTTAAAAGTAAATTTAAGAGAATTTGATAAAAGATTTATTAGTATTTGTTGAGTCCTTAAAATATCTCCATATAATTTTTCCGGTACATTATTATCTACTGTAATATTGAAATCAACTCCTTTTCTATTAAATTGATGGGTGAAGATGGTTTCAATATAGTTTAATATTTCTTTCAGAAAGTAGGTCTCCATATTGATCGAAAGTTGGTTGGATTCGATCTTTGACATATCCAGTATATCGTTGATCAGATTAAGAAGAATATTACCTGATAACATTATTTTTTCCACATAATCTTTTTGTTTATTATTCAGGTCAAGCCTTGTCAGAAGGTCTGCAAATCCGAGAATGCCATTTAACGGAGTTCTCAGGTCGTGTGATACATTGGCAAGAAATTTAGATTTTAATTTTGTTGCAGATTCAGCTTTATCCTTTAAAAGTTCCATCTCTTTGTAAGATGACTCCAACTCTCTCTCCATCTGGATGTTCCAGGTTATATCCTTCTTTACGGCACCATAACCCAGTATTTCTTCATTATCTGTTTTAATGGGGAATATTGTTGCTTCTTCTATGTAATCTTCCCCGGTTTTTTTCCTGTTTGTGAACAGGCCTTTCCATATATCCCCATGTTTGATCGTTTCCCACATTTGCTTGTAATAATTATCCGGATATTCAGCTTCCGGAGATTTTAAAGTTCTCGGGTTAAGCCCTAATGCTTCTTTGTTTGAATATCCTGTAAGTTCTTCAAACCACGGGTTTACATATTCTATATTTCCTTCAAGATCGGTTAAGACTATTGAAACTGCTGCCTGTTCTACCAGAGTTACAAGTTTTTTAACTTCGTTCTCTTTGTTTCTTATATATGTTATATCTCGAAGGATTGATCCATAATGAGTGATATCATTTGTTTCTGGGGACCTTATTGGGAAAAGAGTGCTGTATAGAGTACTTGTGGTACCATCTTTTTTATTGGTCTTTAAATCACCATTCCACGATTTGCCCTTTTTTAGATGGTTATATATTTCTCTATAATAAGAAGTTGGAATGTTAGCATTAATATTCCTTAGAAATCTTGTGTCTCTTCCCATTACTTCTTTAAAAGAGTATCCAAAGAACTTTAAAAAGGACTTATTAACATAATCAATTCTAAGATCTTTATTAAATAGAATAACCGGGTGAGGAAATTGTTCAACAATAGTTGCCAGTTTATTTATTTCAATTCTGTCTTGTTCCCTTTTGGAAATATCTTCAAGTATGCCTTCCATATAAAGAGGGTTTCCCTTTTTATCGTTTACAAGCACCTCCGTTATTGATCCATAGAAAAGTGTATTATCACTCCTTTTTAATTGAAGCTTATAGCCGTGTATTTCCCCCTTTTCTTTTATGATATTGATTAGTTTATCTCTTTCTTCCTTATTTACATATATATTTGACACTGGATAATCCATAAGATCTTTTTTTGTTGAGTATCTCAGTATTGTTCTTAATCTCTTATTCGAGGATAAATATTTTCCATCTAAAGTTGTTCTGAATAATCCAACCGGTAGATTATCTAAAAATGAAATATATTCCTCTTTATCCTCTCTCCTTCTATTATATCTTTTCTTTTTTATACTTTTAGGAGGTGTATCTTTATCACGATTAAGTGATAAAATTTCACTCTTCAATTTTTCTATCTCTTTAAGAAGTTCCGGTTTTGACTTTGTTTTATAGTCAGTAAGGTCTGAAGTTTCTTTACTGTTTTTTTTCATTTTATAATAATTTTTCCGATATTAAAATATATTTTTTATTCCTGCAAAAAACTACCGATCAGTTTAACTCAAAAATTGTGGAATTTGGGATAAAATCACTTCGATCTCTGCACGCTCATCTATATTCTGTGGTGTTATTATTAGCAAATAATAAGATTTTCCCGTTATAGAAAACTTTCTTAAAACTATTTTATCCAGAATATTAATATCCATGGAAATATTATTTGCATCCGGCTGGTTTAAAAATGCTGTGGCTTTTTCCAATGATTCACCCAGAATAGATGAATATGCTGCAAGAACATCTCCATCCACCGGACTGTTATAAACTGCAAGGGGAAGCCCGTTTAGATCTGCAATAACAGCTCCATGAAATCCCCCTCTTCTACACATTCCTATTAGTAAATTTTCGAGAGGGTCTCTATCTTTTGAAGGTTCCTCATGTTTAACAGTTGAAATTTCCTCTTTTGAAATGGAAGGATCAGTGCCTTTAAATACTTTTCCGGTTTCTGTTTTTTTATCCTGTTCTATCTCTGAAGGTTCCTCTATAGCAGGCTCTTTCTCCTCTTTAATAGAAGAATTGACATTATCAATTAAAATATACGGTAAATCTTTATGATCTTTTCTGGAATCATCCGGGAGATCTTCTGTCAATTCCTTTAAAAGCTTATTTGTTTCGGAAATATCAAAAAAGTCCCATAACCGGTTTGTCATCATCTTCTCCTGTTTTTATATATACTTCTCTCTCTTTTAACTCTAGTGCAAGTTCAATAAAATGTTTTGATACCTTGTGTCCTTTTGGCATCAATAAAATCGGGACAGAATAGAATCCGGCCCTCTCAAGATAATTGTCAAAAGGGATAATCGTGTTAAAAAATGATTTTTTTGGAAATACCTGCTTTATCTGTTCCAGAATTTCACGTTCAAGGGCATTGTTTTGATCAAACATATTTATTATCACACCTTCAAGTTTCAGAGAAAAATTATGTTTATCTTTAATATTTTTCATTACCTTCAGGAACAGAGGAATTGTTTTTAGAGAAAAGGTTTTACAATTTGCAACCATAATGACGCTATCACTTATTTTCAGAAAGGAGGCAACAATACTTCCGACACCTGCCGGGGCATCTATTATTAAATAATCAAAATTATCACTGAATTGTTTTATTTTATTACCCAGTTTGCCTGAAGCTGCGCTTTCCTCCATCAAAATTATATCTTCTGCGGAAATATTCCCGATCCCCAAAATGCTGATCGACCTGTCTTTTGATATTCTTACTATTTCTTCATTTTTGTTTTCATTTTTTAAAATATCAATCAGTCCCAATTCTGTCTGGTTTCTTAGATTGCTTGCTACAGAAATTCCTCCCTGGGGGTCTCCGTCTATCAGGAGAACAGAACTTCCCATCTTCCCCAGCATATAGGCAAGGTTAAATGCAATTGTCGTTTTTCCCACTCCCCCTTTCTGACTTGCAATTGTTATTATTTTTCCCATTATTGTTCATCCTCCTCTCTGAATGCTTGCATTATCCGTTTAATAAGTGAGGAAAATCATGTTTAATCTGAATTAGTGATTCCACATTCTCTTTAAGCTTCCCTTTCATTAATGCAATTAACTCTTCAGTAGTTGTTGATGCTAAATCTTTAAAATTTTTTATTCCGGTTAGTTCTATTAATTCTTTTGATATATTTATTTTTTTTTCTTTCCCCGGGAGAGATCTTGCCATATTTTTTATCTCATCCACATAAGAAATACTATCAAGTAAAATACTTATGAGTTTTAATGGAGGATCAGTTGAACTTTCATCAACTTTGTTAAAATCAACAGTAAATCTCCCCTTTTCGAGGAAAAATAATCTTCGTATAGCCATGATACCCGAAAAATTTCCCTGTTCACTTCTAGTGATAATACCATCTTTTATTGAAATTCTTCCATCAATATCCGGTAAACTGATCAGTGCTGTTTTTTTACCCATTTCTATGCTCTGAAGCAGGTCTGACAAAGTGAATTCCGACAGGTTTCCGTCAAGTAAGTGTCCGTTTTTTTTGTTTTTTCCCGAGCGTTTAAGGGAAACCTTAATCCTTGCTAAAAGTTCAGTTTTATCTACAGGTTTTGTAATATAATCATCAGCTCCCAGTTCAAGCCCTTTCACTTTGATATTAGGCCGGTTAACTGCTGAAAGGAGTAAGATCGGAATTGATGTAAATCCCGGAGTCAGCTTGATCTCTTTAAGAATTTGTATTCCGTCTTTTCCGGGCATCATAATATCAAGAAGTATAAGATCAGGGCCTATTGAATTTACTTTATGCAGGCCCTCATTACCATCTTTTGCATTGAATACATTATAACCGAAGTTTGAGAGATATTCCTCCAGCACTGCTGTAGTAACAGTATCATCATCTATAATTAATATTTTTTCTTCAGACAATTTTTATTAAATTCTCCATTATTATTTTTTAAACTGAAAGTTGTCGTCCATAAGATCAATTCCGCACTTGAGTGTTTCGAGCCAGGAGAAATATTTTTCTATATTTTCTTTTCCCTTAATTACAGCTCCATGTTGAGGTGCGATGGTCTCAATATCATATTTTTTTATCATTGACACCCACTTTTTAAGAACCTCATTGTTGGCAATATATCTTTTATGGAAACCTTCAATATACTGGATGTGGTCTTCGAATGATTCAACAAAATCATATTCCTGTCCGAATGAAGCTCCCATATCACCGGAATATAATATTTTTGATTCCTGGTCATAGATCTGAAAATTACCTGTAGAGTGTAAAAAATGGGCTGGAATTACTTCAAGCTTTTTCCCGTTAAGTGAAATAACTGTTCCTGAATCCTGAATTGGTGTGATCTGTTTCAATACAATATCATCAACACCAAAATGTGTGATAAAGCGAATCCATATTTCAGGTAAATATGCTTTTGCATCAGTCATCATCAACCAGGCATTTGCCGATGCGATTATATCAGGGTCCTGATGTGAGAAAAAGAGATATTTAATCTTTGATAAACTTTGTACTGCTTTTGAAATTTCTGTTATTAAAGTAGCATAAACCTTATGCCCTCCCGGATCAAGAAGAATTGCTTCATCCCCGTCAATTATTAAATGTTGAGTTGACTGTATCATTTCTCCTACAGCCAGGTCATTGAACATCACATTTTTATGTCCATTATTATCATAAAGTATATTCATTTTTTCCTCCTGATCTTAATTTAAATCCAGGAATCATTGGAAATATCCATCCCTACATTAAGATCTTTTAACCAATTGAAAAATTTACTAACATTTTCTTTCCCCTCAATTATTGCTCCATGTTGCGGAGCAATAGTTTCGATCTCAAGGTTAAGTTTATCCAGTGTGTTGAGCCAGATTTTTATTGCTTTTGAGGTAGGGATATAACGCTTGTGAAAATTTTCCATATATTTAATATGTGAATCAAAATCTTCAACACTATCATACTCTGCACCTATGGATACTCCCAGATCACCTGTAAATAATATCTTTGATACCGGGTCATAGAGGTGCATATTTCCGGATGAATGGAGAAAATGAGCAGGAATAATTTTAAGTTCAATGTTTCCGACATCTATTTTTCCTCCTTCATCAGGAATTGTATTAACTTTTTTTACAAGCAATTCATCAATACCGAAGTGGGTAATAAACCTGATCCAGATCTCAGGTAAATATGCTTTTGCATCTGTAGTAAGAAGCCAGCCGTTAAGTGATGCAATTATATCGGGATCCTGGTGGCTGAGGAAGATGTGGGATATTTTTGCACCCGGGATCTCTTTTGAGATCTCTGAAAATAATTTCATATAAACTTTATGCCCCCCCGGGTCAAGAATAACAGCTTCATTATTGTGAAATATAATATGTTGATTAGCCTGAACCATCTCTTTTGATGTGAGGTCATTGAACATCAGGCATTTATGATTATCTGAAGTAAATAGTTGTTTCATGTTTATATTCGCTTCTGGGATTTAAAATGAACTTAGAATCTCTGCAATTTCTTCGGCTGCTCTACTCATTCCAAGAAAAACAAGTCCCAGTTTTGCTTCTTCCCTTGTTAATGCAAGTAGAACAGAATGAGGGCCTGACTGCATTATTACAACATATCCTTTTTCCCCCTTTATAAAGATCTGTTCAAGATTTCCCCTTTTTAGTTCTGCAGAGGTTTTTGTACCCATTGTCATCATTGCAGCACTCATTGCTGCTATTTGAGTCTCTTCCAGACCCTGGGGAAGTACGTTGGCGATCATGAGGCCGTCTTCTGATATTATTGCACTGGCTTCAAAATCATTTGTACTTGATTGTAATTTTAAAAGGATCTTATTTAATTCTTCAGGTTTAGACATATTTTCTCCTTGATTATTAAATAAGTTTAGCAAAATCAAAATAAAATGTCAATCTTAGGACGGGGTATATTTTGAAACAATAACAAAAATGTTGCTGAAACAAAAAAGGATATCCTTTGTATTTTTTATTCATAAAGGAAAATGAAATAATTCTTAAAACAAATTTATGGGGAATATTTAAGTTGTAGCAGAATTAAATGCTTTTTTTAATCCGGGGATCACTATACTTAACAGGACACCCATTGTGCCGCTTTTTCTGTTAACCATCAGTCCCCACCGATAGTTTTCAAATAATAAGATAAGGATCAAACGTTTTTTCTTTATACTGAAAATAAAAAAATCATCCAATTCCGGAAAACTTTTCTGATTAATGATTTTGTTTAAATATTCTCCTTTAGCATGGAAAAAGGTTTTGCTTTCCTGATCAGAACTAAATCCTGCAACAGACTGAATACTGTTTGCATCCCATAGTTCCGTAGCAAGAAGTTCTTTGCCAAGGTTTTTATTTAGCATGGAAAAAGCATTGTTGATTATTGATATATCCAGATCTGTTTGTTTCTTCTTCCCCGAACTGAAAAATTTTTCTGAAATATATTTCCGGTCATTTTCCGTTATATTACTATCTGTTCTTTTACAATTGCCTTTTAATTCTATTTTAATATCTGATAATGAGAATAATTCTTCAATAGCATCTTTTCCGGTTATATTTCCAAATTCTGCATAAAAAATTTGCCCCTTTTTTAAGCATAAAGATCCATTTATGCCACCTTTTATCACAGATATTTCAGACGAACGTTTTTCCATGGCAAATAATTTACATAAAGAGAGCAGGTCCAGTTTCTTTTCAAATGAATCATTACTTTTTTCAGCAAGGTTTATCTTTTTCTCTAACTCCTTAAAATCTATTGGTTTTTTCAAAATATTCTTTATTCCAAGGTTCATAACCTGGTCTATTATATCGGTATCTTCAACCGACGTAATTACCAGCACCGGTATGTTTATCTGATTCTCTTTCATGTAAGAAATTAATTGAATTCCGTCAAACTCCGGCATTAACAGGTCGGTTATCAAAATATCAATTTTTTTTGTATTCAGTAATTCAAGTCCCTCTACTCCGTTTGAGGCCAAAAAAATATTATATTTTTTTTGATCTAATTCGCTCTTAATGATTTCCAGAATTACCGGATCATCATCTAAAACCAGAATATTTTTCATTTTTTAATTTTCTCACTTTTGAATGTCAGATTTAATTCTTTCAATTGTTCTTCTGAGATAAAAGAGGGGGAACCGGTAAGCAGGCAGAGGGATGATGTTGTTTTCGGGAATGAGATCACTTCTCTTATAGATTCTTCTCCTGTGAGAAGCATAATGATCCTGTCCATGCCGAAGGCAATACCCAGATGCGGTGGAGCTCCATATTTTAATGCATCTATAAAAAATCCAAACTTATCAGTTATTTCTTTGTCTGAAAGTTTTAAAAGTTTAAATATCTTTTTCTGCAGTTCCAGGTCATTAATCCTTTTACTGCCTCCTCCGATCTCAACCCCGTTCAACACGAGGTCATAAGCAATGGATTTGACCTTAAGTGGATCTGAATCAAGTAAAGAGATATCTTCCGGTTTCGGAGAAGTAAAAGGGTGGTGATTTGAATCAAACCTTTTCTCATCTTCATTGTAGAAGAACAATGGGAAATCCGTTACCCAGAGAAAACGGAGCTCATCTTTATTCAGATGATCTTTTCCCAGGAATTCTCTTAATTTTCCGCTGTATAACAGGGCTTTTTCCGTAGAATCCCCGATAAGAAAAATAATATCACCGTGGTTTATATTTTCCTTTTTGTAGAACTTTTCAATTGCTAAAGGGTCAATTTTCAGTGATGATTTAAAACCTTCATCCCCTTTTTTGATCCAGATAGCTCCGGCTCCACCCTGGTCCCTTACAAAACTATTAATTCCGTCCAGGATCTTTCTGGAAAATTTGGATGATTCCGGAAGTACAAGTCCCTTAACAGATCCTCCTTTTCCTAAAATAGAATCCAGAATTGAGGAACCGAATGATTTAGAGCTTTCGGAAAAATCCCTGATCTGGTATGGGATCCTCAGGTCGGGTTTGTCTGTTCCGTATTTTTCCATAACCTCATCATAACTCATGGTTGCAAACCCGCTTTTAATTTTACGCCCTGTTATTGAAAATATTTCCAGGATCATCTCTTCAACTATTTTAAAAAGCTCATCCTGCTCACCAAAGCTCATCTCAATATCTATCTGGGTGAATTCCGGTTGTCTGTCTGCCCTCAGGTCCTCATCCCTGAAACACTTTACTATCTGAAAATACCTTTCAAAACCGGATATCATCAGGAGTTGTTTAAAAAGCTGTGGAGACTGGGGAAGGGCAAACATCCTCCCTTTATATATCCTTGATGGGACAAGATAATCGCGTGCTCCTTCAGGAGTTGCCTTTGTCAGCATCGGGGTTTCAATATCGAGAAATCCTTTTTTATCCAGGAAATTCCTAACCTTTAAATTAACCTGGCTTCTTATTTTAAAGTTTTTCTGCAGCTTAAGGTTCCTGAGGTCAATATATCTGTGTTTGAACCTCAGCTCTTCCGAAACATCTGAATTATTTTCGGGAAAGAAGGGGGGGAGTTCCGATCTGTTAAGGATCTCAATTTTTCCTGCATCAAGTTCAACTTTTCCGGTAAATATCTCCGGGTTGGGGTTGGATCTTTTTATTATCTTTCCGGTAACTTTAAGAACATATTCATTTCCAATATCTTTAACAATCTGTGGATCTTTAAAATTTTCATTTACAACAATCTGAAGTATGCCTTCCCTGTCTCTCAGGTCGATAAATGTTAAACCGCCCAGCTCCCTTTTTTTATTAACCCATCCATATACCGTAATTTCCTGCCCGATATAATTTTCATCTATTTTTCCGCAGTATAATACTTTTTTTAACAATTCTCTTTCAGCCATTTTTCCAATTCGCTCCTCTTGATATTAACCTGTTCCCTTGTTTCCATGGTTTTGATGGAAACCGTATTGTTCTTTAATTCATCTTCACCAATGACAAATGTGAAGTCAGCCCCTGTTCTGGCACCTTTCTGAAACTGTTTCCCCATTTTTTTTGATGTATAATCCATGTAAACTCTATAACCTTCTTTTCTAAGGTTATTTGAAAGTTTAAACGCTTCTTCCATCTCCTTCTCACCCTGGTATGCTATAAAGAAAACTTTATCCTTTTTTTGTTTAAATTCATCCATACTTAGCAGTATCCTTTCAATCCCGCCGGAAAAACCAATCCCTGATATATCAGGCCCCCCCAACTCTTTCACAAGATTGTTATACCTGCCGCCTCCCAATATTGCATTTTGAGCACCCAGGCTTGTTGATACTATTTCGAATGCAGTTTTTGTGTAATAATCCAGCCCCCGTACAAGTTTGTTATTTTCAACAAACTCTATGTTAAGCTTCTTCAGGTTTTCTTTAACTCCGGAATAATGAGTGTCGCATTCTATACACAAATGGTCTGTAATCTTTGGAAGCGAATCAGAAAGTTTTATACATTTTTCTTTCTTACAATCAAAGATCCGTAACGGATTTGTATCTATTTTTCTCTGACAATCTTCACAAAAATCATTTCTACTCTTCTCTGCTTCATTTTTAATATTATCCAGATATCCGGGCCTGCATTCAGTACACCCCACAGAGTTCAAATGAAGGCTCATATTTGTGACATTCAGTTTTTTTAAAAAATCAAAAGAAGAAAATATAACTTCAGCATCAGTGAAACTGCTATTATCTCCGAATATCTCTACTCCAAACTGGTGAAACTGACGGTATCTTCCTTTCTGAGGCTTATCATACCTGAACATAGGGCCAATATAATAAAATCTCAACGGAAAATATTCAGTGAATAAGTTATTTTCTATTAATGCTCTTACAACAGAAGCAGTGTTCTCCGGCCTTAATGTCATACTCCTTCCGGCTTTGTCCTCGAAGGTATACATCTCTTTTTGAACTACTTCAGTATCACTACCAATTCCTCTTGAAAAAAGTTCGCTTTTTTCGAAAACAGGAGTTCTTATCTCTTTAAATAAATAGTTGGAAAAATATCTTCTTACTTCATTCTCAAAAAAATGCCATTTTTCGATCTCAGGATAAAAGATATCCTTTGTCCCTTTTGGTGCTGTAATTTTGCTCATAAATATCCCAGTGATTTTAAAATTTCTTCATTTACTCTCTTTTTTTTCCCTATTTTGCCTTTTGTAGCTGTAATTGTTCTTGAGATCTGTAGAATTGATTTTAACATTCCGGATCTGATTTTTCCATCTTTTATTACAAAAGAGGTGTTTATTCCAAGTGGATCATTTATCAGGTCTATATATTCAATTCTGTTCTCCTTTCTTCCCGGGTAAAAAATTATCTGGTAAGGAAATTCGATGAGTGAAAATGCATCAAAATATGATTGAGGGGAAAATGTTTCAATTATCAACTTTTTCCTTTTGATTTTATTAAAAACAGATTCGCCTGTCATAAATTCAGGTACTTTCAGGCCTGCATAATCAAGGATAGTGGGGGCGATCTCAAGGTTTGAGACCAGATCATCTCTTTGCCCTTTTCGCTTTACACCTTTCCCCGAAACAATAAAGGGGACCCTGGAATATAATTTATTAAGATAGTGAATATGCCCGTAATGATCAAGATATTCCCCGAGCCCTTCACCATGATCTCCCATAATAATGAACATGGATTGTTTAAAAATATTTTCCTTTTTCAGAAAACTGATCAGATTTCCGATCTGTTCATCCATATACTGAATGCTTTTTCTGTATAATTTTTTCCGGCTTTTATTTCTTTCCTGAAGCTCATATAAAAATCTCAGGGTCACCTCAACTGAAGATCTTTTTTTATTCTTTATCAATATTCTGGAACTGGTCTGATTTGTAAAATAATCTTTTGTCTCTCTCCCTTTGGAACGCCATGAATCCGGGAAGATAATTTCCAGATCTTTTTTGTCCGGAGAGGAAAGAAAAAAACCTTTATAGCTGATATACAAAATATCCAGATCAGGATCTTTCTGAATCTGACTTGGAATCATTGTTTTAAGATCCACATAATTTTCCCCGGGATTTACTGATAAAGTTTTTCTGATCAGCAAACTGTCGATACTTTTTGCAGATAGGATTTCTTCCCCGTTTAAGTGGAAAGAAAATGTCCCGTCAAAATATGGTGGATAATAAGGTTTGTGGGGGTCAGAATAGTGAACCCAGAAAAAAGATTTATTACCTTTCATCTTCAAGATCACAGGATAAAGGTCACGGTTAACATTTTCTGCAACTTTTATCCACTTATAGGGTTCAAATTTTTCAACAAAGTGATCAAAACCCCGGTTGAGCCCTAACTCTGATTTCAGAACTCCCAGGGAAATAACCGCCCCTGTCTGATATCCACCTCTTTTCATTATCTGCGGTAGCGCAGGTATTTTTACATTATTTTTATGGCCGTTATTGAGGATCTTCAGTTCATGTGGATATAATGAATAGAACATTGAAGCATGAGAGGGGAGTGTTATGGGGATAACTGAATAGCCGTTTTCAAAATAAAATCCCCTGGAAGATAATTTTGCAAGATTTGGAGTTAGATTATTATCTTTTTTGGAATAATTGATATAGTCGGCCCTTGTTGTGTCCAGAGTAATAAGAAATATATATCTGGCTTTTTCCCTTTTACAACCGGAAAAAAGGGAAAGGAAAAGAATAAGAAGTAGAAAGACGGATTTTTTCATTGATCGAATCCTTTTTTTATAATATCAAAAACAATATTTATATCATATGATACAACTTTTGTATTCCCGGTAACTCCCATAAAATTAGAATCACCTTTCCATCTGGGAACGATATGAAGATGAAAGTGATCCCTGACACCTGCTCCAGCTGCTTCTCCAATGTTCATCCCGACATTAAAGCCGTCAGGGTTAAAATTCTTTTGAAGTATATCCAGTGATTTATTAAGTATATCCCACATTTCTGTAGAGTATTGCGGATCTATATCTTTCGGAGAGTTGAGATGTTCAAAAGGAACTATCATAAGATGCCCTGATGTATAGGGATATTTATTTAGAATAACAAAGTAATTTTTGCCCCTGTAGCAGATAAGAGATTTATCCGGACCCTCTTTTTGTGCTTCACAGAAAACACATTTTTTCAGCTTGTCAGCATTTGAAATAAAACTCCATCTCCACGGGGCAAACAGAAATTTCATTTCTTTTTATCTAAAGCACTCTCAAAGAGATCTCCAATGGTTGTTACAGTTTCATTATCTGATTTTCCGTATTTTTCCAGTTCTTCCTTCTCTTTTTTCTTTTTCATCTCTTTAAAGCTGAGGTAGATCCTTTTTTTAAATTTATCCATTGTGTGAATTGCAACTTCAAGGTTCTCACCCTCTTTATATTTTTCACTTATCTCTTCAAAAGTAACTTTTTTGTCATCTATTTCGCCGAGGCGAATGAAACCTTCAATAAATCTGGATATTTCACATCTGATTCCGTTCTCGGTAACTTTTTTAACCTTAATATTTATAAGGTCTCCTTTTTTATGGGAACTGAAGAATTCATCCCATTCCGGGTCCTGGGTTTGTTTGAATCCCAGTTTAACCTTATAGTTCATATCCAGGTTATTTCCTGTGATCATAACATTTATCTTTTCTTTCTCTTTCAGATATTCGTCAGGAGATTCAATTCTGAAATAGCAGATATCAGATATTTTTATTGCTCCCTCTATCCCTTTTTCCAATTCTACAAATACCCTTGATTTGAGGATCTTTTTGACCGTACCTTCAACTATTTCACCCTGTTTGTGATTTTCCATATATTTTTCTTCAGGCCTCATTTCAAGTTGTTTTAATCCAAGTTTGATTTTCTTTTCTTCTGCGTTCAGTTCAATTACCTGTACCCATGTTTCCTCTCCCACTGCTACATATTCTTCAACATTTTTAGGTTTTCCTTCCCATGTGAGGTCTGAAATATGAAGTAATCCTTCAACACCTTCTTCAAGTTCAATAAAAGCACCGAAATCGACTGTTTTTAAAACTTTTGCCACAATCCGGTGGCCTACAGGATATTTTTTTTCAATATTAAGCCAGGGATCCTGATGTTTTTGTTTTATTCCAAGGGAAATTTTATTGTTTGCTCTGTCAATACTTAAAATCTTTACTTCAACTTCATCGCCATTTCTTAATTTTTCTTTTGGATGGTTTATTCTTCCATAAGAAATATTATCTTTATGCAGAAGCCCGTCAATTGCACCTATATTAACAAAAGCACCATAATCTTCTATTCTTGTCACAGTCCCTTTAATAATATCTCCTTCCTTCAGATTATTATACAGAGTTTCCAGTTCTTTCCCTCTTTTTTCTTCAAGAAGGGCTCTTCGTGACAGAACTCCTGATTTTTCTTTGTGATTTAATTTAATGACCTTAAATGAATACTCCTGTCCTACAAAACTTTTAGGATTCTTCACCCTTTTTATATCTACCTGGGAAAGAGGCAGGAACATATCAATACCTGCATCTACATTATAACCTTTGCCATCTGCTGTTATCTGAACAATTCTTCCTGTTATCGGAGTATTATTCTCGAATGCATCAGAAATGCTTTTCCATCCCTCTGCCAGGTCTACATTTTTTTTTGAAACGATCAGATATCCCTGTTTCATGTTAACATTTTTACAGACAACAGTGACAGGATCGCCAATTTTATAATTAAAATTACCTTCCCAGTCAATCAATTCCTGTTTGTTCAGGATCCCTTCTGTTTTTTGCCCGATATCAACTATGACATTATTATCGAATATATCAATTATCGTACCTTCTACATGTGTGTTCTGCTTGATCGATTTCAGGCTGTATTCCTCCATTAATTCTGAAAAATCTTCTTTCTCATCTGTTCCCGGAATGTTTTTCTGATCTACCATCTTATATCTCCTTGTCTAATTTTAAATTTTTGAAAAATATTTTCACATTTTCAAGTTCTTCGGGCGGAGTTGAAGCTCCGGCTGTGATTCCCACTGAATTAAATAATTTGAATCTGTTTAAAAGTTCAAAATTTTCCAATTCACTGCTTTTTTCAATATGAAAAGTGTTTGGATTAATTTTTTTTGATATATGGAAGAGTTTTTTTGTGTTTGATGAATTTTTTCCTCCAATAACAATTACAAAATCTACTTTAGGAGCTATTTTTTTTACTGCTTCCTGCCTGACTTTAGTAGCATCACATATTGTATTAAATATTTCCACACGTTCTATTTTATCCAATATAGCTGCGATCATTTTCTTAAAAAAGTCTGTGTCAAGTGTTGTCTGGGCAACTATTGCTACGGATTTCATTTTTTCTATCTTTTTAATATCTTCAATTGAGTTTATTACGATGCCATTTTTTGAATAGCTTTTGATTGCCTTTATCTCCGGGTGGTTTTTATCTCCGATTATAATGATCTTATGTTCGCTCTGATCTATTTTCTCAATTATTGTATGGATCTTTTTTACCAGAGGACATGTCGCATCCTCATAAAGAACATTGTTTTGTTTCAGATATCTTTCTTCTTCCAGTGTTATCCCGTGTGTCCTGATTATCAGCTTTTTATTCTTATCAAGGTTAGCCAGTGATTCAATATAGTTTATCCCTTTTTTTTCAAGATTTTTCAGGACGGTATTGTTGTGTATCAGCTGGCCGTAAACTTCAATGTTCTCTTCTTTTTCATAAAGTTGTTCAATTAAACTCAAGGCTCTTTTCACTCCAAAACAAAATCCTGCTTCTTCAGCGGTGTAGATCTTCATAAATAATTAAACAATAATAAACCATGTTGTTAGTTTTGTCAATTAGACACTATAGATATTAAGGATATCGATACAGTTGTTCCTGATGTTATTTTGTTGGATTTTTTTTGTCTGAAATATTGTTACCAGTTTAGTTATCATAACAGAAGGATTTTTATTTATGTGCCTGTCCCCATTATCCTTTATTAAAAGTTTGGACTCGGAGCTTTTTGGTTTATAATTCAATTGTGAATAAATTTTTCAGGAAGAAAAAAAAAATATTGATTTCAATTTTTCTGCTTATTTTATTATATTTTCTTATTCCACTTCCTGAATCTTTTTTCGAAGATGAATACAGTACTATTGTTGTTGATGAGAATGAAGAACTTCTGAGAGTATTTCTAAATAAGGATCAGCAATGGTATTTCCCTCCGGAAAAGGGCAGGAAAATACCGGAAAAGCTGAAAACTTCAATAATAAACTTTGAGGACAGATATTTTTATTATCATCCCGGAATAAATCCTTTCTCAATTACCAGAGCAATATTTCAGAATATTTTTTCCGGAAAAATCAAAAGTGGAGCCAGCACCATATCCATGCAGGTTATCAGGATCCATGGTAAAAGAAGGAGGACATTCTGGAATAAAATAATAGAGATACTTCAGGCGGTTAAGCTTGAAATAAAATATTCAAAAGAAGATATACTTAAAATGTATATAAACCACGCTCCATATGGTGGAAATATAATAGGATATAGGGCCGCTTCTCTGAAATACTTTGGAAAACCTCCTGATTCGCTCACCTGGAATGAAGCTGCAATTCTTGCCGTCCTTCCGAATTCTCCCGGGTTGATCTCGCCGGTTATTAATAAAAAAAAATTGATACGGAAAAAAAATCAGTTATTAAAAACCCTTCTGAAAAGAAATAAAATTAACAGATCTGTATTTGAGGCCGGTATTTCTG
Organism: Acidobacteriota bacterium; assembly: GCA_039714255.1. Lineage (GTDB taxonomy): Bacteria > Acidobacteriota > Aminicenantia > UBA2199 > UBA2199 > UBA647. The sequence continues at coordinate 57,282 of JBDLJQ010000006.1, read as the reverse complement.
AACCGGTATCCGGAAAAATAAAAAAATTCCCAATGGTCGCTCCACATTTTTCAGAAACGATTAAACAGAATTATGGAAACAGGTTCAAATTGATCAGATCTACTATAATAAAAAAACACCAGGTAAGAATGGAAAACCTCCTTAATGATCATCAGAAATATCTGAAAACTCTCGGGATAACTAATAGTGCCATGATCGTCGTTGAGACAGAAACCGGAAAGGTAAGGGCTTATTGTGGTTCCCATGATTTTTTTGATGAAATTAACAATGGACAGGTTGATGGGGTTTTTGCCAAAAGATCTTCAGGCTCAGTTTTAAAACCCTTCCTTTATGCACTTTCAATTGATGAAGGGCTTATCCTGGAAAAAACACTTATCAAAGATGTTCCTTCATATTTCGGATCCTTTTCACCATCAAATGCTGACAAAAACTTTAATGGGGTAGTATCAGCAAAAGAAGCATTGATCAGGTCATTGAATGTACCTGCAGTAAGGTTGTTAAATTATTATGGGCTCCATAAGTTCTTTTTCTTTTTAAAAAGTGCAGGTGTTTCCACCCTGTTCAGAGCTCCGGATGAATATGGACTAACATTAATCCTTGGAGGAGCGGAAATTTCTCTGTTTGACCTTGCCAAACTTTATACAGGTCTGGGAAATCTTGGAGTTTTCAGACCTTTGAAGATGGTCTATGAAGATCTACCCGTTCCTGTTAAAACCGGCACCCGTTTATTAAACCCGGGGGCATCTTATCTTACATTGGAAATTTTAAAAGAATTAAAAAGGCCGGGATCTGAATTTTATTGGGAACAATATCAAAGCGGTTATCCTTTTGCCTGGAAAACAGGAACAAGCTATGGACAGAGGGACGCATGGGCTGTTGGTGTCAACCCTCAATGGACGATTGCTGTGTGGGCAGGAAATTTCAATGGTGAGGGAAACAGGAATATATCAGGGGCATCATGTGCAGCTCCGATAATGTTTGATGTTTTGAATTATTTACCTAAAGAAGAAAAACTAAGATGGTTTCGAAAAGAAAATATCAGTTTTAAAAAGATAAATATCTGTGCCGATACAGGATATCAGGCCGGGCCAGATTGTGAAAGGGTTTTAACGGTGGATTCACCGGATAATTCAAAAGTTTTGAGGATTTGTCCCTATCATAAAACTATTTTTACAACTCTTGACGGGAAGACCAGGGTTTGCTCTCTTTGCTGGGAAAAAAATAATTATAAAAAAGTTAAAAAGTTATATTTTACGCCTGATGTAATACAGTTTCTCAGGGAGAGGGGAGATATAATCCCACAATTGCCTCCACATAATAAAGATTGCAGTTCAACAGGGGATTCTAATCCCTTAAAGATCGTTTATCCTGTCCCCAATGCAAAACTATGGATTCCCCGGGAGTTTAACAGAGAACTGCAGAATGCTACATTTACCGTTGCACACAGGGTTAAAGGGAGAGAGATATTCTGGTATATTGATGACGTTTTCAGAGGGGTTACAAAAGAGAGACATAAAATGATATTCGAGCTCAATGAGGGATGGCATAAATTATTGGTGGTAGATGAAGAAGGGAACAGGGATTCAAAAAGATTTTATGTACTTTTTACTTCCGGGCACCGTTAACCTGAACATTATTTTTATCTCCGGACCTTTTTCTGATATTTTCATTTATTATCAGTAATATAAGAAGTAAAAGCCCTCCTGACACGACTCTGAGAAGGTCTCCTTCTTCTCTAAAGACCGTAAGGGAAATTAATATTCCAAAAGGGATCTTAAGGTTGTTAAAAATTGAAACAGCTCCAATGTTCACTTTTCTAATACCTTTATTCCAGAGGAAAAAAGCAATCCCTGATGCAATTATCCCAAGATATACCAGGGATAAAACCTGTGACATTTCTATTTTAATATTTTCGGGATCAACAGATATCAATACTGTCAGCATTGTAAAAAGAAAAGCGCCTGCATACAAATAACCGAAAATTTCTCTGTCCCTGATATTTTTATATTTTGACATTAATTCCCTATACCTTACCTGACCCCAGGCAAAACAGATATTGGAAAACTGAAGTAAAAAAAATCCCTTCCATAATCCAATGGAACTAATATCTTTGAATACAATTATGGCAGCGATTAACATTGAAAGTATTGAGAAAATAAAAAACGTCCCGTGGAATTTTTTCCTGATCAGGCTGTAAATAATGGTGACATATACAGGTGTAAAGACCGTAAAGAGTGCTATTTCAAATCCTTTCAGGAACTGATAAGAATATATATAGGAAATATACATGAATCCATACTGGACCATTCCTGTTATCATCAGGTCTGCCCTCAATTTTTTTTCAATTCCCTTTATTTTCAGGAATGGAAGAAAAACAAGTAATGATAAAAAGATCCTGATAAATGCCACAAGGTTAGAATCAATTGTAGTAAGGTTTTCTTTTATAAGTCCGAATGAAAAAGCCCAGATAAGTGAAGCGGAAAAAAGGTATGTCATTTTCCCTGAAGACTAAGGGAAGTTGTTAATTTTCCCTTCTTAAGCGGGCTGAGGTTAATAGATTCCGGTTTTGATTCAGCCTTAAAACCGGGAAGCAGCTTAAAGATAAGATCAGTGAAGATCTCAGGCTTATTCTGATAAATTTTTATAACATTTTGAAGTTCTTCTGACACCCTTTTTGTTTCTGTAATAATAATAATTCGTTTTATATTTTCTTTTATAGAGAAAATATTCTTGTCCTGGGAATGGTTTTTCCTGCTGAGCAGTTTATTAAAATCGATGAACAGATCTGATGAAAGCCTGAACAAACGGGGATCTGATAATGTCAGTTTGAAAAGTTCACTACTGAGTCTGTAATATTTTTCTATCATCCAGGTATAGGCAGGGTGATAAAGTTTTATTCTGTCTCTTATTTGCCTTGAAACTGATAACAGTTTTCCCCTTTCATTCATATTCATGGCTTCCAGGGAATTTTCCATGTAACATTTTCTGTTCTCCCTGATTTCCTCATCATCATCGCTTTGAGGATAAATTCCTTTTATAAAATCTGCATAAACTTTATAAGCAGGTTTTTCGCTCAGGTCAGTTCGCAGGATCCCCCATGGCCTGATCCCGGGAGTTGTATCATCAATGATCTGATAAAAAAAGACCTTATGTGGATAATTTCTTGACCTCATGGTCTTAAGGAAGTCCAGATAACGGTTTGCCTGCTCCTCCTCGGAAAATAGTTCCGTGTCCCATCCTGTCTCTGTTATCCAGAAAGGTTTTGAGCTAAAGCCGCACTCTCTGACAATATCTTTTACCGGAGGAATTATATTCTCTCCGGACTCAAGAGCTTCAAAGATTGCATAGACACCATCATTTTTATAAATATGGTGAGAAACAATATCAATATATTCACCGGCTTCGGTAAGAATATATTTCATCCAGAAATACCATTCACTCCCCTGGCTGTTAAGATGTGCAAGTTCCGGCCCTACAATGATCGCTTCCGGATCTACTCTTCTGATCTCTTCTGCTGCAGGTATAAATATCTGTTCCACAAAAACATCTTTTCCCTCTGCAAAGAATTTTTCTACATTAGGTTCATTCCAGATATTCCAGTATTTAATGCTGTTCTTATATTTGTTTACTGTCTTTCTAACAAATCTCCGCCAGTCACCGGGATTAAGGGGAGGATAATTGGGCCCCTTTTTCTTATTACTCCACCCCGGAGAACCGTAAAGTATTCCGAGAATTGAAAGGCCGTTGCTATTCGATCGATCGATCACCCTGTCAGCTTCAAAATAATAAAATTCACCTTCTGTATTCTCTATCTTTGCCCATTCAAGATCTATCCGAACCCATTGTATCCCACAGGTTTTAATTCTGTTTAATACTCTGTTCTGGCTGACATGTGCATTTATTCCGAATTGAGATTCATCTCCTTTTATCATAAGAATTAATAAAAATATCAATAAAATGGAGAGTTTTGTTTTCACCGGATTATTATAGTTTTCCCACTTTGTAAAGTCAACTTCGAGAGGGCTTCAATTCTCCTGTCTTGTAAATATAAATCATCAATATTAAGAGGATAGGGGGGTGCGAAAAAAAAACAATTTTGATATAATAAATCTGGTTTTGTACAGATTGATTTTTTATAGAGGAGTTGTGCAATAATGTTATCTCAGTTTTTAATTAATAGAATTACAAAGATCTCAAGAGAAGGGAGATATGCAAAATTTAAATACTATCTGTTTTACTTTATCCGTTTATTGATATTAAAGGTTCACAATCCGATTATTCGATATAAAATTGGAAATTATTACCTGAATATTCCTCTCTCCAGCGATTTTCCATTTACTCATTACAGGCATTTCTACTATTCTCTGAATGTGGGAAGAATAGCAAGTCAAGTTAAAGATAAATATAAAAATTTAACATTTATTGATATTGGAGGATTTATTGGAGATACAGTGGCGATCCTCAGAGGGGAATCAAAATTCCCGGTTTTATCCCTGGAAGGAGATAAAAATTATTATAGATTATTACAAAAGAATATGGAAAAATTTTCGGAAGTAGAGATAATTAATTCATTTGTTAATGATACCAATGAGTTATCAAAAAAAAATATAAATAATAATTCAAGATATATCCGGCAAAGTAAAACTCTGACGAATATTGTAAAAGAGAACATAAAGTTCTCCCGGTCAAAGATGCTTAAGGTTGATACCGATGGACATGATGCCAGGGTATTAATTGGAGGATTTGAATATCTTAAAGAGATCAAACCTGTGATCTTTTTTGAATATGATCCGGATCTGCTTGCAATAAATGGAAATGATGGATTGACACTACTAAATTCCCTTGAGGCTCTGGGATATGAAAATGCCCTTATTTTTGAAAATAACGGTTTGTTTTTACTCTCTGCAGAATTGAATAATAAAAAGCTTTTTAAAGAACTTCATTATTATTTATCAGGATTTAAAGGGTACAAATATTTTGATATATGTCTGTTTCATCAGGAAGATCAAGATCTGTTTGAAAAGATCAGAGAGTCTGAGATCGAGTATTTTAAGAAAATTCAATATGTAAGCCATTTCTGAATTCCCGGTGATCATCTTTTATGAACAATAAAAGAAATTTACTTTCCTGATCACTTTAAACGATTCATTGTTATTGCTTTACCATCCAAATCTGCGGGTATTTTAAAAACAGAGTCCAGATAACTTCCGGCTTCGGTATTTATTTTTTTCCTTTTCTGTAATATCACAGATATTATCTTTCTGAAATTTTCTTCACCTTTAAAATGATCAAAATTCCTGTGTAGAAAATATAAAGCTGATATAAAGTCAGGTTCAATTTCAAGAGATTTTTTTGCCTCAAGTACTGCCTGCATCTTATTTCCGAACTTTAAGTGAATATCTGCTTTTCCCAGCTTGACGAAAGGATCATAAGGGTTGTGATATTCAAATGTTTCCAGAGGTGAGATTATCTCCTGCTCCAGAGATGGATAAGACAAGCCTTTTTTAAAAACCTCAAGAAAGAGGTCAGACTCAAGCAGGTATGATTCAGTGAAAGAACAGTTCAATCTTTGTACTTTTTTTATGGATGATAATACAGCAGAGAATGATTCCATATTAGAGTTTCGCCTGAAAAAATTGTAATGGATCAGTGCTTCATAAAAGTGGGGTTTGATATTTATGGGATTAAAAAACTGACTCTTTTTAAGAGTCTTGAAAACTTTTATAATATCTTTTTCCCCTTTTGCTTTCTCAAGTAAAATCTCTGAATAATACGGAAATACATAACCGGCAGTTATTGTTATTAACAGGATGAAAATGGATGAGAATCTGAAGAATGTAGAATTATTTTCATAAACAATGTTTTCTTTAAAAAGAGATTTCAATAAAAAAATAAAGAGGAAAAAAAAGAAGGTTTTAAAAATTATATTAAAGAAAAGAGCCTGGAATAATAGGTAAAGTATAAGAATTTTTTTTATATCAAAGAGGCTGCCGGAAAAGATCTTCTTAAATATAAAAAATAATGAAAAGAATATCAATAAAAGTCCCGGGATTCCTGTTTCAGAAATGACCTTGAAATAATCGTTGTGGGGGGTCATGGGAACTTTAAAATAGTTTGCCGGCCCATTCTGCTGTTTAAAATTATATTTTTTTGAAATTTCGCCAAAATTGTTTAGCCCTACTCCTGTGATTGGATTATCTTTAAAGATCCTGATTGACATTTTCCATATATCTATCCTGTTTTTTGAATATGGATCTTTATAAATAGAATAATGGAATGTTTTCTTTACAGGATTCGGAATGATAAATGTGATTAATAAAAGGACAGCAATAACAGGAATAAGGACTTTCTTTTTTAAAAGTACCAATAAAGCTGAAAATATAACAACTCCAAGAAATGCAGCTTTTGACTCTGAAACAAATAGTGAAGAAATATTGATCAGCATTAGAAAAAATTCAATAAAACTGAATTTTCCTAATATTTTAAAAAGAAATATTAATGCGGCTATCCCGGATATTATTCCCATAAATATCGGATTCTGAAAGAAAAGGTTTTTCTCGCCGTTAAAAAAGAAATACAGAAGGTTTAACAGAGAGAATATTGAGATCATTATGGATATGAAATTAAAATATTTCCCTTCAAACCTTTCTTCATGGAAATGGATAATAAAATAAGAAGTTATCAAAAAAATATCAAAAAAGAAAAGGAGGGATCTCAATATATATACGGAAAAAATCACGGAAAAAAGGAAAATTATATTAGAAAAAAGGAGAAACTTCGAAAAAACTGATATACCAATATTTTTTGAGATAATGATCTTCCTGATCAGGAATAAGATCATAAGGACAGCAAAAATAAGAAAATAGAAAAATGAACTTTTGTCAGGAAAGAAAAGGAGAAGTATTAATATAGAGATAAATTCGATCTCCTCATTGAACAATCCCCATTTGAAAAATATTTTTGAAAAATTCATCTTCCAGCACCGGGAGAACTCATTTTTTCAATAGTATTTGCTCTCAGGTTTTTTTCCAGGAATAAATACCATTTTTTATATTCATAATTTTCTCTGTTCAAACTATAAGCCTTAAAAGAATGAAAAAGTGAACTGAATAGTTTTCTCTGACTGTATAAGATCTTTGATCTCATAAAATGTGCAAAGGGGATGGAATGATTTAAGTTAATTGTTCTTTTCAAAAATTTATCTGCTTCTTCATTCTCTCCTTTTAAATATTTTATTGTGCTCAGCCCCAATAATGATTTATAGTTAAACGGATTAAATTTAAGGCTTTTTAAAAACTTTTCTTCACTCCCTTTTATATTTTTATAACTGAGATTAATATTAGCCTCTTTTTGATAGTTTGATGAAAAAAACAGGGACAGGTGTAAAAGTGATAATAGAATAATAAATGGGATAACTATTTTGAGATTCTGGTGCTCCTTCGGATATAACTGGGAAAGGGTAATAACAAAGATCAAGGCCGGGGCGAAAAAATAGATCCCTATATCGATCATATTATAAATTATAACAATAATCAGAATTGAGATATAAAGTTTATTCTCTTCCGACCATGCAGGCCTGATCTTTTTCCGAAATATTAATAATAATGATAAAAGGAAAAGTGATAGAAATATCCCCCCTTCAGCCACAAATTGAAGAATAAAATTGTGAGAATAGATCGAATGTGCTTCTCCCGGATATATATAGCCTGGTACTTTTGTTTCATAATTACCTAACCCAATACCGAAAAAAGGTGTGGTTTCTATTATCCTTGCTGCCTGGGACCAATTTGATATTCTTAATTTAGCCGGATCAAATTTTTTAGCTTCTGAAAATCTTAGTCCGGTTATTATGAACAGAAACATTAAGATAACCATTATACCCGGAGCCAGATATTTGAAACTGAGATAACCTGAGAGTTTCAGGTATACAGGAAATCCGATCAGAAGATAAACAACACCTGCAAAAGACTGGGTCAATATCAGGTTATAAAATCCCAGGATAAAAAGTATTCCCCAGAAGATTTTTGCTCTGGTTGAAAACGATTTTAATAAATAATGAAAAATAATTAATAATAATATTGAACATATAAATGTGTACAGGGTGGGAAGTTGAAAAACAGAAAAAATTCTGCCGCTCTTAATCCGTACTAAAATTGCTTTTGAAAATTCAGTCGTACCGGAATTTAGCTGATTCAAATATATTGGGAATAAGATATATTTCTGAACAACTCCGTAGATAAAAATTAATGTAGAGATCGATCCGGTCAGGATCGGAAGTATTCTGTTCAGATTGATCGTTCTGAAAAAAAGAAATAAAACTAAAAAAAAAATAAAAAATAGTGCTCTCTGAAAAAAATTGATCTTGATATCACTTACGGAAAAATTAATTATAAGGAAAAATAATGATAAAAAAATATAAAAAACTCTACTTGTCACGGATTAAAATTTTTGATTATAAAAAAAAAGCGGCTGATAAATTTATCAGCCGCTTTTTCTAGAAAGGAATACTATTTAGTTCTGGGACCGTATACAAAAGCTCCGTTTGAATAAACAATATCAAAGTTAAAATCTGTTAGAGAATTAACTGTATATTCTCCTACACTGGCAAATGAACCTGTAGGAGTACTGTTATCTCTTCCGCCTGATCCTATTGAATAGATATCAGGATTACCGGCGTCTCTCAGGTATCCCCAGGTACCGCCCCATGAATCTGACAGCGGCATTTTTTTGATATGAAAATTAAGAGTCTGTGCTGAACCGAAAGTAAGATTTTCGGGAGCAAGATAGTTATCACTCATATAGGACTCAACTGCAGTTCCTATTGTTTTCATATCTCCCATAGTTGCTTTCTGTTTACTTTTCTGAATAGCTGTAAGCAGATTTGGTATAGCAATAGCTGCTACAATACCGATGATAGCAACAACGATAAGAAGTTCGATAAGTGTAAAACCTTTTTTGTTCATAAATTCCTCCTTTAATTTTTTTTATAGTTAGCAATTATAGTGCCAACTGAAATTTTGCCGTATTAGACAATATATTTTAAAGTTTCCTGAAATTTGAAATAAAATGTCACTGAAAGTGACAAAAATTGTCAAAACGGTTTATTTGACCTTGGGGCCGTAAACAAAAACTCCTACAGAAAAAATCATATCATTTTCAAAATCTTCAAGTGCATTGTTTATATAGGTACCATACTGGGAGAATCCTGAGAAAACACCTCCTCTTCCCCCTGATCCGATGGAATACAGGTCCCGTACAGTACTATCCCTCTGATAACTCCATCCAAAACCCCAGGCGTCTGATACCGGCATCTTTTTTATATGAAAATCAAGTATGGCAGGGCTTCCAAAACTCAGGTCCGCTGGAGCAATGAAATTGTCGGTCATATATGATCCGACAGCGACCCCTATTGTCCTTAAGTCCGAAATTGTTGCTTTCTGTTTACTCCTTTGAACCGCTGTCAAAAGGTTTGGAACAGCTATTGCTGCAACTATCCCTATTATAGCTACAACGATCAAAAGTTCGATCAAAGTAAAGCCTTTTTTTCCCATATTATCCTCTTTAAAGTTAGTCTATGTGATTATAATGCAATTTTTATTCCATAGTTGATGTTATCTTTCTTTCAGACAAATTAGGGATCAAATATTATTAAGATGTATCAGGTAAATAATATTTTCCGGGTTCAAAAAATTGAAGTTTTTTTAAAACTGATCTTCTGCGGAATCGTAATTATGGAACTTTGTGAACTCATCCAGAAATGCAAGTTCTATCTTTCCTGTCGGGCCGTTCCTCTGTTTTGCAATTATCAGGTCTGCTACACCTTTCCTGCTATCTTCAATATCTTTATTGTTTTGTTCATCTCTGTGGAGGAACATTATTACATCTGCATCCTGTTCAATGGCTCCGCTCTCTTTCAGGTCGGAAAGCTGGTATTTGACTCCACCTTCCCTTGAACCACGTTGTTCAGGAGCCCTGTTCAACTGGGCCATGGCTACAACAGGTATTTGAAGTTCTTTTGCAAGTTCCTTTAATGAAGCAGAAATAACAGCAACTTCCTGTGCTCTGGAGTCACTTCTCCTGATACTCTCTCCAGTTACTTTCATAAGTTGAAGGTAATCAACGAAAACAATATCAAGCCCCCTCTCTCTCTTTAACCTTCTGGCTCTGGTTTTCATTTCGATTATTGATAAAGATGCGGAATCATCAATAAATATTTTCCCCTTTGTAAGCTCTTCTGCGGCAAGTTCCAGTTTTTTCCATTCCTGTTTGTTCAGGTGATATTTTCCCCGGATAAGGGCACTCATATTAACTTCTGCCCTTGTTGCAAGCATTCTCATCATTATCTGAAGGTAGGACATCTCAATTGAAAAAAATCCCACCGACTTTCCTTCCCTTAATGCTATATTTGATGCAATATTAAGGCCCAGAGCAGTTTTACCCATGGATGGCCTTGCAGCAATAACAATGAGGTCACTTTCCTGAAATCCTCCGGTCATATCATCAAGTTCATAAAACCCGGATTTTAATCCGTCTGAATCTCCATGTTCCTGAATATTTTTTATTTTCTCTATGGTTTCGCTTACAATTATCTCTGAAGATTTGAAACCTTCTTTTATCTCTGCACCGGCTATCTTAATTATATCGTCCTGGAGTTTAGAAAGTATACTTCTTATTTCAGCTTTCGGTTCCATACCGCTGCTGATCACTTCTGTGGAAGTACTTATTATTTTTCTTAGAGTGGACCTCTCTTTTACTATTCTTATATATTCGGTTATATCAAAGTTTTCGGGTATTCCGTCTGTCAGAGAATTAAGGTAGCTGAAGCCTCCGGCAAATTTTAATTCATCTTTTCCAAGATGTTCTCCCACAGTGAGTGTATCTGCTTTACCACCATCGTCATAGATCCTGTATATTGCTGATGCAATTGATTTGTGTGAAGATCTGTGAAAATCATCTGAATTTATCTCTTTGAATACTTCGTCAATATACCTGTTGTCGATAAACATTGCTCCCAGAACAGCTTTCTCAGCATGTTCGCTGTTTGGGAGCTTTGAAGTATCAAGAGATTTATTCACTTGCTTTCAGGTTTGTTTTACTCTACGGGCACTTTGTCCCCTGAGGAATCCTCATCTCCGGAAGGTGTTTCGTCCTCAACGGGCGCCTTATCCTTGACGGGTGCCTTATCCTCAACAGGTGCTTTGTCCTCAGACGGGATATCTCCGCCTTCTCTGGTAACTTCAATATTAACTTCAGCTTCAACATCCTCAAAAAGTTTTATTTTACATGTAAAATTTCCGAGTTTTTTTATAGGCTCTTCAAGGTGAATCTTTTTACGCTCAATGTTTACTCCTGATTCGGCAAGTTTTTTCTCAATTTCCTGTGTTGTTACCGAACCGAAGAGAACATCATTTTCACCGGATTTTTTTGAAATTTCAATTTTTAATCCTTCAATTTTACCCTTCTGTTCTTCTGCGGACAGTTTTTCCAATTCCAGTTTTTTATCTAATTTTTCTCTCTTTTTTGCAAGAAGTTCAACATTATGTTTTGTAACCTGTAGTGCATAATTATTGGGAAAGAGATAGTTTCTGGCATAACCGGGTTTTACTTCCACCTGGTCTCCAACTTTGCCAAGTTTTTCTATGTTAGCATTTAAAAGAACTTTCATGTTATCCTCTCTTTGGCTCAATAAATTTTACCAAAGCCATATGTCTTGCCCTTTTTATTGCTTTCCCCAACTGTTTCTGATGGTAATTGCATGTTCCGGTTACCCTTGCAGGCAGAATTTTTCCCGTTTCCAGAATATACTTATCTAAAACAGAAGCATTTTTATAGTCAATAAATTTTATCCTTTCTTTACAAAAAGAACAATATTTTTTCCTGGAAAAGAATTGTTTTTTCTGAAATCTTGGTGAACCTGGTTTATTCGGTCTCTGCATTGTTCTCCTCCTTGATTATTTCACTGCTTTTTTCAGTTTTTGTTTCAGGCTTACTTTCTTTTTTAATTTCAGGTTTGATCTCAGGTTTACTTACAGTTCTGCTTTCAGGCTTACTAATAATTTCACCTGCAGGTTTGCTTGTAGTTCTGCGTTCAGGTTTACTTTCGGTTTTCTCATCAATGTCAGTTTTTTTTGTCATTTTTTCGGCCCTTTTCCAACGTTTCTCAAGCCTGTTTGTCTTTTTCAGCTTATCATCAAGCCTTAAGATGATAAATCTCATTACTTTTTCACTGAGTTTCAATCTTCTTTCAACACTTGCAAGAACATTGCCGGGAGAAAAAGTTTTAATGAAAATATAGATACCTTCATTATGTTTCTCAATTGGATATGCCAGTTTTTTCCTGCCCCATTCATCAATATTGTCAATTGTACCCTTACCTTTCTCAAGGATATCAGTTACTGACTTTTTAATTTTTTCCACCTCTTCTTCCGAGGCTTCAGGGTTTATGATCAACCCGACTTCATACTCTCTGCTCATATTACCTCCTTATGGTTTTTAGCCTTCCCGATTATTTTTCGGGAAAGCAAAGAGTTCTTTATAGTTTATCCTTTATCTTTATCAGTAGATTCTTTAGGTGTTTTATCTTCAGGTGTTTTATCTTCAGGTTTTTTTCCTTCTTCTGTTTCAGCTTCCTCTTCACCTTCGATACCTTCTTCTTCCTCTTCTACTACTTCTTCTTCAGCGGCACCCTTTATATTGACCGCACAAATTACCCTTTTCGGATCAGTAATTAACTCAATCTCCTCTTCAAACTCTAATATTTCTACCTTAAGCGAATTTCCGGTGTGAAGGTCAGTTACATCGACCTCAATATTATTGGGGATTCTTGAGGGGAGACATTTTACCTCTATTTCCCTGTTAACAAAATCTAAAATTCCTTCTTCGAGCCTTACACCTACCGGTTCTCCGGTCAGAATGATCGGAACATTAACAATGATCTTCTTCTCGAGATCGATCCTTATAAAATCGGCATGAATTATATTTGTTGAGAGATAATCATACTGTATCTCTTTTAACATTGCATCTACTTTGATCTTATCTCTGTGAATCCTGAGGATCGTATTTTCCCCCATCTTAGATTTCAGGATAGCTTTAATATCATTCATTGATAATGCGATGGGGATCGATTCTTTCTTTTCGCCATAAATAATGGCAGGGATCATTCCATCTTTTCTTAGTTTTTTAGCTATTTGCTTTCCAACCTCTTTCCTTGATTCTGCTTTAACTTCCATTATGTTTTCCATATTTCACCTCTTTTATTTGAATAATTTTGAAACTGAAGTTTCTTTGTGAATACTGTCTATTGCCCTTGAAAAAAGATTTGATACTGATAAAACTTCTATTTTCCCTGTCTTTTTTGCATTGTCATTTAAAGGGATAGTATCTGAAATAAATAATTTTTCTATTGGTGCACTTTTTATCCTTTCAATAGCTTTGCCAGAAAGAATTCCATGCGTGCAGGCAGCATATATTTTTTTTGCTCCATTCTTTTTTAATGCTTTTATAGTTTCAAAAAGAGTTCCCGCTGTATCAATTATATCATCGACAATTATTGCATCTTTGTCCTTAACATCACCGATAATGTGCATAATTTCCGCAACATTTGCTTCAGCTCTCCTTTTGTCTGCAATAGCAAGTCCGGATTTCAGTTTTTGTGAGAATATTCTTGCTCTTTCGACGCCGCCTGCATCCGGGGAAACAATAACAAGGTCCTTAAACTTCATTTTTTTAAAATGGGATGTGAATATCGGCAGAGCCATCAGGTTATCTACCGGGATATTAAAGAATCCCTGTATCTGATTTGCATGAAGGTCAATTGCCAGAACTCTTGAAAATCCTGAAGTTTCAAGAAGATCCGCTATGAGCCTTGCAGATATCGGTACCCTGGGACGGTCTTTTCTGTCCTGTCTTGCATATGCATAATATGGAATTACTGCTGTTATCCTTTTTGCAGATGCACGTTTGAATGCATCGGCCATCAGCAGAAGTTCCATAATATGAAAATTTATATCTCTGGTAAAGGATTGAATAATAAAAACATCAGCTCCTCTTACATTTTCCCAGCTTTGGAACCTTATCTCTCCGTCGGAAAATACACCAAGGTTACATTCCCCAAGATCTTTCTTCAGGTTTTTAACAATTTTTTCGGCAAGTATTGTATTTGATGAACCGGAAAAGATTAGGTATTTATTGTTTTTCATTTGTTTTCCCTGGGGCGGGAGGATTCGAACCTCCGAATGTCGGCTCCAAAAACCGATGCCTTTCCGCTTGGCCACGCCCCAATACTATTGAAATATTCTTTCCGGTTCAGTGTTTTGCCGATGAAAATATCCGGGAAGTCAGATTTGAGATGGACCAAATGCTCTTCTTCGGGAAAGGAGTAGATTGACGAACCGCTTCCACTCATTGAGACAAATTTTAATTTTAAATTAACCATTTTTTCCTTTATCCCTCTTAATTGAGGGAATAAATCAAATGTTGTGGTTTCCAACTCATTTTTTAATATAGAGATATCACCAGAACCTAAAAAGGTATCTATTTTACTTTTTATTGGTTTTGTTGTCAAGTTAAAACCTGAAAAAATTAGTTTTGTTGAAACGGTTATTTCCGGAGCAATAATAGCGATTTTTTGTTCCGTAAGTTCTTTGACGGGAGTGAGGATATCTCCTATACCTTCACCCAGCATGGTACCTCCATATAGAAAAAAAGGTACATCCGCACCGATACTTTTTGCTATCTCAATTTTTTCTACCTCTTTCAGGCCAAGTTCAAAATAATTATTGAGGAACATAAGAATTACTGCGGCATTACTGCTTCCTCCTCCCAACCCCGAGCCCGGCTTGATATTCTTGTTAACATATATATCAAAACCCTGGTTAAGATCAAAATTGCCATATATTTTTTTTATGGCCTTCATTATTGAATTGGAATTATCCCAATGGATGTTGTTGTTATTTCCATTCAGAGAAATTTTCTTTTTGTTGTTTTTTCTGATCTCAATGTCATCGTGGAGGGAAACAGTTTGAAATATGGTTTTCAGGTTATGAAATCCGTCTTTTCTTTTTCCTGTTATCTCCAGTCCCAGGTTTATTTTGGCAAATGAATGGAGTTTGATCGTTCCTGTTTTATCAGGGCCCCTTTTTGTCATTATGGAACTCCTCCAGACTTATTCTGTTATACCTTCCAAGATCCCGGTTTAAGATTAACCCTCCCTCCCTTTTTTTTATTGGGTAAATCCTGAATTCCAGTCTGGAGGTTTTATCTGATATGATAACTTTCGATATACCTTTTTTCCCCGGTTCTTTGATGGTGATATCGAAAGTGTGCAGTCCTTCAGTTTTTTTTGGGATAATTTTATTTAACAGGAGGTCCTTTAACTGCCGGTAACTTGTGTTAATTCCCCACATATTTTTCATGAATCGGGAAAATTTCCCTTCCCAGTATTTTTTCTTTTTGGGAATGATCATTTTAGTTTTTGAACTGATAATTATTGTTTCAAAAAGAATCTGGTTCAAGGGGCCTAAAAAAATGAGATTATCGCCTTTATCATTATATTTCAGTAATATCTTTACTTTTTCTTTCTGATCTTTTTGTTTTACCTTTGCCCTGATGAGAACAGAATAATAGTACGTCCCTGCGGTATCGGGAGTTGATTTATACGATATCCTTGAACAATAAGATGTAAGGAGAAAAAATATAATTAAAATTTTCAGAAAAGATTCTTTTTTCATTAATAATTAAACCAGGTGTTCTTCTTTTGCTTTAAGTATAGCTTTAACTCTTGAATCTACTACCAGTTTTTTAAAGATCCTGTTTATATGTGTTTTTACTGTCATTTCGCTGATATAGAGCCTGTCTGCTATCTCTTTGTTCTTTAAACCATAGACAAGGGTCTTTAAGATCTCTTTTTCCCTTTTTGAAAGGTCATAGGGGTCATCATATTCATTCAATAAATTGCTTATATAGTTTATGTCAGTTGTTATAGCTCTGGATAAAATATCTCTTGAGGCCCATATTCCACCTTCCTTTATCGACTTGAGTCCTTTTTCAATTTGAGCACTGTTCATCTCATTACTGAAAAAACCTTTTATTCCGGCTTTTATCAGTTCCGCTTTTTCATTGTCGTTGAATTTATCATTGGAAATAACGATCTTAGCAAAGGGGAATAGTTCAAAGAGATTTTTCAGTGTAAAATAAATATCTTTATTCTCTCCTGAAATACAGGAAGCGCATATAATTACCAGGTCGATCTCTGTCTGGAATCCGGAATCTTTTATATTGCTGACGGATTTAAAACTTTTTGCATAATTAAAACAGAGATTTTTTTTAGTGATCTCTTCTATCCTCTCCATTATAAGTGAGTGTTTACATATGGTGATAAAACTCATACAGTCCTTGCTTTTTACTTTTTTATTTAAATCTTTTTTTGATCCCGCTGCTTCATTTAACACTGAGACCACTTTTGAAATTGAGGAGTTTTTTTCAAGAAAAGAGAAGAATCCTTTTTTTGTTGCTTCGACAGCAAGTTCAAATGAGGGGTAGGCTGTAAAAAGGATAGCAGTCAGGTTTTTTGATGAATTCATCAGCATTTCACCTGCAGTTATTCCATTCTCCCCGCCAAGCCTGAAGTCTATAAGTGCTATATCGATTTTTATCTCTTTTGTTATTTCCAGAGCTTCCGAACTGTTTAAGGCTGTAAAAATATTGAATCCGGATTTTTTCAGGAATATACTATAACTTTTAAGTATATCCTGATCATCATCAATTAAAAGAATTGATGTATGTTTATTTTTTTTTATGGCCACTTTCTCCCTTTTGAATAGTGATCTCTGCATCCTCGATAAGTGCAGGGAAGATGTATCCGCCGCCAATGCTTTTCTTAAATTCTATTTTCCCTTTAACCAGTACAATATCACCTTTTTTTATATTGCTTTTTGTTGTAACAGTTATGTCATTCTCTCCGGGTTTTCCGGTTCCATCCTGTATATGAACCCAGTTCTTCCCGAGTATTTTTGATGATACTTTTACTGCTATTCCTCTGATGATAGCTACTTTACCCTTCAATTTTGAACTTAATTGAAAACATTCTGAGACAGAATATCCACCGGCTGCTTTTTTGACTGACCCGGGTGTTATTACAGTTTTAAGACCGGATTTTTTTTTCATTGCGTGCATCATGCCCGGCATTTTTTTCGATTCTGTTTTTCCTGAATCGGTTGAAACGGCTTTGATCACTCCGGTAAAATAGATCGTTTTAAATGTCTTTTTCAATGATTTTGAATAAAAATCTCTCATCTCCATCGGATTTCGGAGTTCTATTGTGTCCCCTTTTGCAGCAACCACTGCATAGGCAGCGGCCCATTTTGATTTATCACCGTCCTTGAATTCCACATATAAATAATTTCCTGACTTAAATTTGGAAATAATAATCCCTCTGTGAACTGTACTTTTCTTCTGCACCCTCTGTATTCTGTTTACATGGTTTTCCCCCGACATTGCAGGGGAATAGAGTAAAGGTACAATCGAAAATATCATGATTAATTTCCTGATGAAAATCAGGTTTTTGTTAGCTATAGTCGTCATTTATGTCTCCTAAAGTATTGTAGCATAAATTTCTTGTAAAAAAAAGATAAGTTGCAAAAATTTTACAACTAAAGTTGTACGCAACTCTTGTTAAAAAACAAACTATATTTAAAACTTTAACAGATTGACACTTGAATATTATGTATTTATATTATCTGTGTAGTCTTGTTTTATTAAGCAGGAATTACATTTTGATAACATAATTCAATTTAATTGGAGGTTTTATAATGAAGAAATTATTTTTTATCTTATTGTCCTTATCAGTAGCTGCAGGCCTTTTTGCAGTGATAACCGGATCGGCTCACGATTTCCAGGGGCTTGCATGGAATGATGATGGAGTTGCATCTGCAACCGAGGAAATTTGCAAAGCATGCCATATTCCTCATAATGCTCAGCTACTTTCAGATGCACCGCTGTGGAATCATGATTTATCCGTAGCAGCTTATACTGTTTATGCAGGTTATGATATGCAGTCGACACCCGCTGATCCGCCGACAGGAATATCAGCATTGTGTCTTTCCTGCCATGACGGTACTGTTGCATTAAATGCATTCGGGAATAACACCTATGCAGGTGCCGATGTTTTTGCTACCGGTGCAGCATTAGTGGGTACGGATCTTCAAAATGACCATCCTGTTTCCATAGACATGGCCGTTGCAGAAGCAGGTGATGCTGAAATTCATGATCCTGTTGTTGACACAACCCCCCTTGGCGGAACTATTTCTGCTGACCTGCTGGGTGGAGGAACTCTTGTTGAATGTTCCGCATGTCATGATGTGCATGCCACAGGAGCTTCTGCAACCAACGGTAATTTGTTAAGGATCAGTAACGCAGCAAGCGCTTTATGTCTGACCTGTCACGATAAATAATTTTTAAGATTACAAACACTTAGGTTTAAATAGAAAAAGCCCCCGGTTCCGGGGGCTTTTTTTTTATCCGGGAGTTTGTTACTATAAAGGATCATACTACTTAGTAATTCAGGAGTGCTATATGGTAAAACCCAAATTAGAAAGAACTTTACTTTTCCCAATAGTTTTATTGTTCATTTTTATTTCAGGATCATTTACCGGTTGTTCGGGAAATAAAAGAATACAGTCGGAACCCGGAATAGGGGAGAAATATATTTTTTATCCGAAACCTCCTGTAAAACCAAGATATCAATATTTAACCACTTTTTCCACATCTTCTGATATTGAGAAGAAAAAAAGTAAATTCTTTAAATTCATTGCCGGAGATGAGACAAAAAAGGATATTGTTATCAGCAAGGCTCACGGGTTCGATATTTCTGATGGAATTATCTATGTCTGCGATACAAAAAAGAGGGTAATCGTCACTGTGGACCTTAAAGAAAGGAAATTCGGTTATTTTGCAGTTTCAAGTAGTGTCAAGCTTAGGAATCCTATTAATATTAAGATCGACAAGTCAGATAAAACTATATATGTTGCAGATAACGGCAGAAAGGAAGTTATTGCTTTTGATCCTGAAGGAAATGTAAAAAAGGTTTATGGCCGTGGTAAGAACTATAACACAGTTGATGTAGATGTTTATAAAGATCTGGTACTCATTTGTGATGCCAAAGGTAACCAGGTCCATGTGATGGATAAAAAGACCGGAGAGCATCTTTATGATATCGGAAGATCGGGGCATGGAGACGGAGATCTTTATCATCCGGTAAGTATTGCTGTGAGAAATAAAAAAATTTATATATCGGATATGACAAATTTCCGTATATCAATATTTGATATTGAAGGTAATTATATAGGGAAATTTGGAAAAATAGGAAAATATCCGGGGCAATTTGCCAGAAATAAAGGTATTGATGTTGATAAGAATGGCCGGATCTATGTGGTTGATGCTGCATTCAGCAATGTTCAGGTATTTAATGAAAAATATCAGTTATTACTTTTTTTCCTCGGGCCAGGGAAAGGGAAAGATAAGCTGTACATTCCGGCTGAAGTAGTAATTAGCTATGATAGCCTGGAATATTTTAAACAGTATATTTCTCCTGGCTTCAATGCCGAATACCTTGTACTTGTATCTTCAAATTTCGGTGCCAATAAGATAAATGTTTATGCTTTCGGAACAGATGTCAGGGAATAGAAAATTTTACTCAGTTCTTTTTATGTTGTTTTTGTTTATTTTATTTGGTTCGTGCAGTGTTGAAAAGAACAGAAAGATCTTATCGGTCTTTTTCGATGGAGTACCTGAAAAAAAGAACCCTGAAGATACAGATAAAATAACCAGACCGGAAAAATCAGTTACAAAAAGGAGGCAAGTTCCAAAAAGTATAATAATTATTTCCCATCATCCTGATCACAAAAAAAGAAGTTGTAATAAGTGCCACAGCAGAAGTTCGTCAAATTTCCTCGTAACAGAAAAGAAAAAGCTCTGTTTTACCTGTCATAAAAAGGAAAAATTTGACGGAAAATTCATACATGGCCCTGTTGCAGTGCAGGCATGTACTGCATGTCATGATCCGCATAAGTCAAAAAACAGAAAACTTCTCCTTGCGGATGGAAAAGAACTTTGCCTGCTATGCCATAAAGTTCCTTTAATGGGGCCCAGATATCCCTGCAAAGGCGATGTATGTACAGACTGTCATGAACCGCATGTAGCTTCAAACAAATATTTTCTTAAAAAGGATATAAAAAGAACTGACAATAGAAAGAACCCTCCGGATAAACAGAATTTATGAAAACAGAATTAAAAAATAAGAACACTAAAAACATTTCAAGATCAGTTTTATTTATGGTGTTATTAATATTACTTCTAAGATCATTTCCTGGTGCAGAACCCCTTTTTAAACTTTCGAAATTTTCCGGAGCTTTGATCCTCAACTATCAATATACAAACAGTATTGATAAATATCTGGAAAATGTAATAAGGGAATTGGATCTGAGTTTTCTGGAAGCAGGAATTGAACTTAATACAGAAGGGAGCATCTATCACCCCAATTTTATTACCTTTAAATTATCTTTGAACCTGGTGGGAAACAGGTCCGAGAAAATATTTTTCTCCGATGAAAAGATAAATGAAAAGATCAGAAATTCCTATAGTATGGATATACATTTCCTTCCGCGGAAAAAAATAAACTTCAGTTTATATGCAAAAAAAAATTCCTCATCAGCGGACAGATATTATTCTGAAAGGTTCTTTTTTGAATCCCGGTCAAGGGGGATCAGGATAAATAACAGATCAAAATTTCTCCCTTTCAATTTAAATATTTTTAAATTTGATTCACGCTCTGAAACCATTAACTTTATTGAGAGGATAGAGAAAAGTAATAATATTTTATTTAATGCCCAGTTGCTGAGATTAAAGAATGTCAGATCAAATTTTAACCTCATGTGGAGAGATTATTCAGAGGAAAAATTTGATATCTATTTTAAAACCCTGAATTTTACGGGAAATATATACTATAATTTTGGTATTTCCGGACGAAATCAGGCTATGTCAATCCTCTCTTATCAAAAAATGTCCCGTGACCTGGATACCGAAATTATTAAGCTTAAGTCCGGTTTCTCATACTATCTGAATGATTTCCTTATCCTTAACGGGAATCATTCTTTTTCCGTAGATACTTCCGGCAGTCGCTCTGCAATCAGAAATTATTTTAAAACCTCTCTGGTGCACAGCCTTTTTGAAAGCCTTACAACTACAATTTCAGCCGGATACAGAACCAGAGATACCGATTTTGAGAGTATCCGTTCACACGATACAGATATCAGGTTTGGATACAGGAAAAATATTAAGATCGGAACTCTTTTCCTGGGATATGAAAAGGGGATTGAGAAGGGGAACTACAGGTCGAAAAGTGATATTGCACTGGAAAAGGTAGTGAAAAAATTTTCAATAGCAGATACAATTATTTTGAGTGTTAATGGTGTCAGACAGGGAAGTATTGAATTGACGAATGAAGATCTTACGAGAGTTTATGTGGAAGGGATAGATTTTCAGGTGGACTTTCAGGACAACTATTTAACAATTGTAAGGATCCCGGGTGGAGTCATTCCCAGGGAATCAAGGGTTATTATATCCTATGAGTTCCTCTCATATCCTGACCATGATCTTACGGTTAATACATCAAACTTTGACTTCAATATCAATCTTTTAAAATATTTTAATTTCTTTTACCGGAAAAGAATTAGTGAAATGAGTGTTGAATCACAATTCTTACTGACCCCTTATAATAGTTATAATGATGAGGAGTATGGCATCAGGTTTAATTTAAAAAATTTAAATGGCGATTATATATTAAGAAATTATAAATCCGATCTGACTAATTATTTCTCCAGATATTTCCGGGTTTCGGCAGGTGTAACCTTATTAAGGTTCATCAGATTGACAGGAAATTTTTCATCGAGGAGGATGACCAATAAACCTTCCGACAGGTTTAATAATTTTGACTCGTATTCGGGCAATCTGTTGATCAGGCTTGGGTCAAATGTTAACTTTAGTACAACTTATCAGGAATTGCTGTATGAGCAATTGGATCATTTTAATAACAGGGAAAGTTTGATCTTCAGATTTAAATGGAGATTCAGGAAAATAATTATTGATATCTTCTATGAGCATTTTATGAATGAATATGATTTTAATAACAGAAAAAGGTCATATCTGAATATTATGGTGAGGAGGTATTTTTGAGGTTAATTATCCGGTTTATCCTTATAATATTTATTTCTTTAAATATTCACGGTGAATCAGTCCGGTTCAAAAAGCAGGTAAAACTGGGTGATAGTTTATATAAAAAAAAAATAGCAGATATGTTTCTCGGCAAGAAAAAAAGGCCGCTTATAAAACCCTCTTCGATAACCTTATTGAATAATTATAATTATTGTATTACAGATCAATCTAACGGTGTTGCAGCAATTTTAAATATGAAAGGTGAGCTGATAAGGGTTTTTAAAAGGAACAGGAAGATTGCACTTGTTTCCCCTGTAAGTGTTTGTACGGATAATAAAGGGTACATATATGTCTCTGATTCCTTTATGCGATCGATCATTAAGTTTAATGATCAGTTGAAAAAACCTGAGATCTTAATTTTTAACAGAGATAAGCGAATTACCGGAATTACTGTTTTAAATGAGAAATTATTTTGTACTGATACTCAGAATCATAAAATTCTTGTTTACAATTTAAAGGGGGAGTTAACAAACTCCTTTGGTTCCAGAGGTACCGGAGATTTGGAATTTAATTTTCCCACTCATATTGCCGTTGATAATGAATATATTTATATAACAGATGCATTGAATTTCAGGATACAGATATTAGATCACAAAGGGGGATTTGTAAGGAAATTCGGCAGGAACGGCCGGAGAGGCGGTGATTTTTCCAAGCCAAAGGGAATTGCTGTTGACAGTAAAAAAAGAATCTTTGTGACCGATGTAATGTTTGATAATGTTCAGATATTTGATATAAACGGAAGGTTTCTTGATACTTTCGGGGTTGCAGGCAGCAGGGAAGGTGAATTCTGGATGCCTTCTGGAATTTATATAAACTCAACGAACATGATCTATATTGCAGATACTTACAACAACCGTTTACAGGTTTTTGAAGTGATCAAGGAGAATTGATGAAAAAAATATTGTTTTGCTTTATCCTGATAATTTTTACAATTTTTCTGATATCAAAAAATATAAAAAATTCAAAACATAATCTCTCGTTTTCGGGAACAGGAGGGGTCAAAACTTCAGAAACAACCGAAGTTTGTATTTTCTGCCATACAAGCCATACAGCAGGACTTTCCTCCGCACCATTGTGGAACAGGGAAAAATCATCGGTTTTATACGATCTTTATGAAAGTTCCACCTTACAGTCTTCCCTGGGACAGCCTGATGGCACTTCCAAGCTTTGTCTTTCCTGTCATGACGGGAATATTGCGATCGGGCATGTATTAAACAGGAACAAAGATTTTACCATGAGCAATACAGAGGGGGGGAAACTAACACGGGGGAATCTCAGAAATCTGGGTAAAGATATATCAGATGACCATCCGGTTTCTTTTGACCCTTCAAGGGCAGTTGCTTCTTCTCCTGAACTGATCCATCCATTGCCGGAGGACAAGGTCATTTATGATAAAGCAGGAAAGGTACAATGTACCACATGTCACAATCCTCACGATGATACCTTTTCGGGTTTTTTAAGAAAAGACGGAATAAATGGAGCTCTGTGTAAATCGTGTCACCAGTTGACAGGTTTTAACGGAACCTCCACTCATGATATATCTCCAGGCATTTGGAAAGGAATCGGTAAAGATCCATGGCCCCATACTCATTATTCAAATGTTGCTGAAAATTCCTGCCTGAATTGCCATAGAAGTCATAATGCAAAAAGTAAAGAGAGGCTTCTGGCATCACCTAACGATAGTGGGGTTTGCCTTGTCTGCCATAATGGGAATACCGGGACAAATATAAAAAGTGAAATTCAAAAAAACCATGGCCATAATGTGGAAATTTATAATAATATACATGACCCTTCTGAAAATATTCTTTCTTCACCAATTCATACCCAGTGTGCCGATTGTCATGATCCCCACAGAGTTAATTCTTCAAGTGCGTCAGCTCCTAATGTGAACGGGAGATTAAATGGAGTCTCAGGAATGAACATCGGGGGTTCTATTATAGCGGAATCGCAGTTTGAATATGAAGTGTGTTTTAAATGCCATGGCCAGGACAGGTATAATAACCCTGTTGTTACCAGGCAGGATCAAAATTCTAATTTAAGAGTTGCATTTTTACCCTCTAATGCCAGCTTTCATGGAGTTGCTACTCAGGGTACTGCATATAATGTTCCTTCGCTAAGGACAAGATGGCATGAGACAACAAGGTTATACTGTACCGATTGTCATAATAATAATAATTCTAAAAAGAACGGTGGGAGCGGGCCGAACGGGCCTCATGGATCCACTTTTGAACATATTCTCGAAAGGCGTTATCTGATCTCAACAAATATGCCTTACCAGCAGTCAAATTATGACCTCTGCTGGAAATGTCACAGGCCGGAGATAATTCTTGGTGAAAATTTTACAACATTTAAATATCACAAAAAACATATTGACGAAGAGAGTACTCCCTGTTCTGTATGTCATGACCCCCATGGATCACAGAGAAATGCGGGATTGATAGATTTTGATACAAGTGCTGTATTCCCGAATCTGAACGGGGAATTAAAGTTTGAGGTTGTCGGAGATAAAGGTTACTGCTATTTACAATGTCATGGTGAAGACCATTCACCGGAAGTTTATAATAGATAGGAGGCTTTTTATGAGAATTATTACTTTATTTTTTGCTATTCTGTTTTTACTTGGTTTTATTAACGGCCAGGAAAAAAGTTGTGTAACATCCGAATGCCACAAGGATATGAAGAATTATAAGGTTGTTCATGCACCTGTGGAAGATGACTGTCTTACATGCCATGAAAAAACCGGCGATCATAAGTTTGTTAAGATCACTAAGATCAATGATCATTGTGTGGAGTGTCATGATGAACAGACGGGAAAAAAGAATATTCATGAAGCAGTTTCATCCGGTGATTGTACAGATTGCCACTTTTCCCATGGCGGCGATCATAAGGCATTTCTGAAAAAAAAGAGGATCGATACACTCTGTTTTGACTGCCATGATAGTGATCCCATGAGTAAAAAGTTCGTTCACGGCCCTAATGCATCGGGAAATTGTTCTCTCTGCCATGAATCTCATAGCTCAGATAATAAATTCCTCCTTGTGGAGCCTCTGAAGAATATTTGTACAAGGTGTCATTCTGACAAGGATTTTTCCGGAGCAGATAAAAAAATGCACTCACCCATGAAAGAGGGATGTTCCAAATGTCATAATCCTCACTCTGCAGATCATAAGTTTATGCTTATTGCAGACAGTGAAAATTTGTGTGCACAGTGTCATAAAAAGATAACAGATAAGGCGGGACTTTCAAAGATCAAACACCCTGTGGTTAATACTGAGAAAAAATGTTATAACTGTCACGATGCTCACGGATCTCTTTATGAGAACAATCTTAAAATATCACCTTTAAAATTATGCCTCAATTGTCATGATAAAAAGATCATCGGGACGGATGGCAAGGATTATAATATACACAGGATAGTAACAAATAATAAATATAAACACGGACCCATAAAGGATGGTAATTGTTCCGGTTGCCATGATCCACACGGGTCGGATTTTTATAAGATCCTGAAGGAAAGGTTCCCGAAAGAATTTTATACTTCCTATGATGAAAAAAAATATGCCTCATGTTTTGAATGTCATGAAAAGACACTGGCAAGGACTGAAAAAACAACAGCTCTCACTGATTTCCGTGACGGGGATAGAAATCTCCATTATGTACATATCAATCTTGAAAAGGGCAGAACATGCAGGGCCTGCCATGAAATTCACGCAAGTAATATTCCAAAGCATATAAGGAGAGATACTCCTTTTGGAAAATGGAGCCTTCCGATCGGTTTTGAAAAAACTAAAACAGGTGGCAGCTGTGCACCGGGATGCCATAAAGCCTATGATTATGACAGGAACAAAAAGGTAAAAGGGTTATGAGGATAATTTTATCTTTTTTACTTGTTTTTTATATTTTCCCGTCAACTATTGATGGTTTGAGAGATGTAAAAACAGGAGATAAGATACCGCTTACCGGAGAACTGAGTTTTATTAATGATCTAAATAAAGAACTGCTGATAATATATTTAAAATCAGATGAAATAAAATCTATAACATTTTTGAGACAGCTTTCAAAGTCACTTACTGCAAAAAAACAATGCCAGCTTATTGTTGTTGATTCAAATCCTGAAACAGATCAGAGAATACAAAAAATTATAGAGAAGATCAAAGTTAAAACCAGAAGGATAAATGATCCGGAGCGAAAAATTTATGAAAAGCTGGGAGTAATTGTTCTTCCCACCCTCTTTTTTATAAAAGATGATAAAACGATCAACTCATTTTTAGCTGGATACAGGGCTAACCTGGAAATGTTTTTCAGATCTCACTTAAAGTCTTTGTTAAAAGGGGAAAAACCTGAAGATGTTTATAAAATCAATGATACAAAATTAAAATTAAGAAAAGTTAATAAAATGCTAAAACAGGCATTTACCCTTTTGATAGATAAGAATATTGAACTTGCCCATAAGATATATAAAAAAACTCTTGATTTGTATAAAGATAATATAGAGGCATCTTTCGGGGTAGGATTTACACTTTCAAAGTTGGGTAAGCCAATAGAGGCGGAAGAATTTTTCAGGGAAACAGATCCGGACGGTTCGAGCAAAAGGCTGGCATTTGGTTTATATCTGTCGCTTTCATTAGCAGACCCAACTGAAGAAAATTTAAAAAAACTTCATGATCTGGCAGTTCTTGAGCCCCATTTTTTCCCGGCTGTTTTTGAGGCCGGCCTATTGCTTGAAAAGTCGGGAAAAAAAGAATTGAGCAGTGCGGTTTTCAAACATGCCTATAAAGCCCTTTTCCGCAGCTACCGGAGAAATAAATAGCACTGAAGATATATGAACTATGAAAATCATCTCGTTTCCACCTGTTGTTGAAAAAAACTCACAGATACTGATACCTGGCACTATTCCGGGAAGGATATCACTGGAAAAAAGTAAATATTTTTCTCTTCCATCCACAAGCCCTGCTTATCAATTGATCAGTTTTTCTGATAAACCGGATAAATGGAAGATCATTACCGGCCTGATAGATTAATTTACTTTTTGTTGAATTTATTTTTCTGTTAACATATTATTAATATATATAAGATTCAATTGATTCAGTTATTTTTGAGGATGGAAAATTAGATGGATCGAACAACAATTAATGAAAAAAAAAATCCTCTTCAAAAAGAGAATCAAAGATTGCTGCGTGCTGTAGAAGAGCTCTCAATTTTAAATGAAATAGCAACAGCAATTAATTCTTCTCTTTCTCTTGATACTATTCTGGACTCCATAGTAAAAAAATGTACAAAACATTTGAAAGTTGAACAGGTCGCAGTAATGCTTCTGGATGAGAAAAAGGAGGAAAAACCCTTTCAAACCATGATACGGGGGTGGGATAAATCCACAGGGAAAATACCGCTCAGGCTTGATACACAATTGACCGGATGGATGTTAAAGAACCGGTCTCCACTTTTAATAAATGATTTTCAAAATGACAAACGATTCCAGACCTTTCTCGAAGAAACTAATATTATCCGCTCTCTCTTAAGCGTTCCCCTTATGTCAAAAAGTAACATGATCGGCCTTGTAACTGTTTTTAATAAAAAAGGAGAATCAGGGTTTAACGATGATGATCAAAGATTGCTCTCTATCATTTCATCCCAGTCTTCTCAGGTGATAGAGAATGCAAGGTTAATAAAAGAGGAGCAGGAATTTCTTAAGGTTCAGCAGGAGCTTCGCCTTGCCTATGAGATACAGATGAACCTGCTTCCTGAAACATCTCCTGAAATTGACGGTTATGAAATATTTGGAATAAGTATTCCTGCAAAAGAGGTTGGCGGTGATTATTTTGATTTTATATCAATTGAGTGTAATAAAATGGCATTCTGTATTGGTGATATTTCCGGAAAAGGTATGCCGGCAGCACTTTTGATGTCAAATCTTCAGGCCTCTGTCAGAGGGCAGACCCTTGCTAAATCAAATGTAAAAGATTGCATGAGGAAGATCAATTCAATGCTTTTTCACAATACTCCCCCGGAAAAATTTTCAACTTTTTTTTATGGAATTCTGGATTCGGAAAATCATAAGATAACATATTCCAATGCAGGCCATAATTATCCATTTTTATTCTCAAAAAAAGAGGGAATTGTTCAACTGGAAGAAGGGGATATTGTCCTGGGGTGTATGGAGGGATTTCAGTTCAAAGAAAATTCAGTTGATATTGGCCCCGGAGATCTGATGTTTCTCTATTCTGACGGGATAACGGAAGCTATAGATGAGAATGAAGAAGAGCTGGGAGAAGAAGAGATGATAAAGATCATTGTAGAAAATCCGGATCTTTCTTTAAAAGAACTGGCAGTTAAGATAATTGACAGAGTAAAATTGCATTCAGGAAAAAATCTGCAATATGATGATATGACTCTGGTCCTGATAAAGAGGAAGATATAGTTAATATATAAAAAAATATAGTAGCGGGGGGAATTATGTATATGCGTTTTCTCCAGTTAAATGTCAGGCCTGAAGCTTTGGAACTTTCCCGGAATTATTATCGTGAAACCGTTCTGCCGAGGCTTCATGCTGTAAAAGGTTGCCTTTTTGCTCATCTTATCCAGGATCAGGTAAAAAAAACAGAATTAATTTCAATGACTTTGTGGGAAAAGAAAGAGGATGCAGAGGAATATCAGAACAGTCCGGTTTTTAAGCAATTGATGGCTGAATTTTCACCCTATCTGGATGAATCAAATGAGTGGAAAATTCAATTATCAGATAAAATGGAACTGGAATATAAGCCTGTGAGTGAAGAGCCTGTGATACAATCATTTCCTGTATTTGTTCAGGAAAACCTGAAATTATCTGTTACATCGAAATCCTCACCGATGTATGTTCGTATTCTTTCACATAAACTCCAGAAGGGTAAATTAAAGGAATTTGAAAAATTGTATAAAACTGAAGTCATTCCTGCTTTACAAAAAACTGAAGGGTGTTTGTATGCTTATCTGATGGAAAATCTTAAGGATGGAGAAGAGGTTATTTCCGTGACCATATGGGAGAACGGCCAGGCAGCTGAAGAGTATGAAAAAAGCGGAACTTTCAATTCTCTGACAGATAAGATAAAACATACATTTTCACGTCTTTATCAGTGGAAGATGGAGTTGTCAAAAGAGCCGGAACGGAAGGCTGTAACCAGTGATGATACATCACTTTCGAAATATACTATTGTGACGGGGAAACGGTTTAAATAAGTGTATAAAAATCAGGAGTCAGGAGGCAGGAGACAGTATAAAAAAAAATTCGAAGCACGAAATTCGAATTACTAAACAAATTACAATGACCAAAATTCAAATGATAGAAACAGAATTTTTCACCCCTTTAGGGGCTGGGGGCTTAAGATGAGCCTTCAACTAAAAAATATGAAGTTAAAATGATAGGAAAAAAAATATCCCACTATAAGATTTTAGAGAAGATTGGTGAAGGAGGAATGGGAGAGGTTTACCTGGCTGAAGATACAAAGCTTGACAGGAAAGTGGCTCTCAAATTCCTTCCACCCGCCCTTACCCGG
The DNA here is from genome assembly GCA_039714255.1 of Acidobacteriota bacterium. GTDB lineage: Bacteria > Acidobacteriota > Aminicenantia > UBA2199 > UBA2199 > UBA647. The sequence continues at coordinate 27,487 of JBDLJQ010000006.1, read as the reverse complement.
GATGAGGAGGCAAAAGCGCGGTTCCAAAGAGAGGCCAAAGCAGCTGCAACCTTAAACCATCCAAATATTGTTACCATTTATGAGATCAACGAACATGAAGATCAAACCTATATTGCAATGGAATATGTGGATGGCCAGACATTAAAAGAGCTGGTTGCGGGTGACCGGGGGCCTTCCGATAGCCAATTGCCCATTGCCGAAGTAATTAATTATGCAATTCAAATCTGTGAAGGCCTTAAATGCGCCCATGAGGCCGGAATCGTTCATCGTGATATAAAACCACAGAATATAATAGTTACCAATGACGGTAAGGTAAAAATACTGGATTTCGGCCTTGCCAAGTTGCGTGTAGGTGCAAAAGGTAATTTGCCCTCCATTACAAAACTCGGTACAACCATGGGTACAATTAATTATATGTCTCCCGAACAGGCATCTGGTGAAAAAGTTGATCAAAGAACAGATATCTGGTCACTTGGTGTGGTTTTGTACGAGATGCTCACCTCTCAGTTGCCTTTCAAAGGTGAGTATGAGCAGGCCATCATGTATAACATTATAAATGAAGAACCGGAACCTTTAACAGGTTTGCGTACTGGTGTTCCTATGGGTCTGGAGAAAATAATCAATAAGGTTCTTTCTAAAAAGCCGGAGGAACGGTATCAGGGAACAGCAGATTTATTAGTTGATTTAAAAACATTTATCAGAAAAATGACATCCGGGGAGCAAATAAGTTATTTAAAGGATAAACAGCCAAAGCCCTCAATTGCAGCCCTGCCATTTGCCAATATTAGCGCAGACCCGGAACAGGAATATTTCTGTGATGGTATGACAGAGGAAATAATTAATTCTTTAACCCATCTCAAGGATTTAAGAATTGTTGCCCGTACTTCGTCTTTTGCATTTAAAGGAAAAGAAGAAGATATTCGGAACATTGGTAAAAAACTGAATGTCGAACATATATTGGAAGGTAGTGTCAGAAAAGCAGGGAAACGGTTGAGGATAACAGCCCAACTCATCAAGGTTTCTGATGGTTATCATATATGGTCTGAAAAATTTGATCGTGAAAGGGATGATATATTCGCCATTCAGGATGAAATCGCTCTGGCAATTGTAGATAGTTTGAAAGTAAAACTTCTTGGGAAGGAAAAGGAAAAACTTAAAAAACGATATACCGAAGATCAAGAAGCGTATCATTTGTATTTAAAAGGTACTTTTCATTTAAACAAACATAGTGTGGATGGATCCAAGAAAGCACTTGAATGTTTCCAGAAAGCAGTTGAAAAAGATCATCAGTTTGCTCTTGCTTATGTTGGTGTAGCAAACTCCTATGGGACTTTGGGAATCCTGAGTTTCCTTCCTCCGGGTGAGTTTTTGCTAAAAGCCAAGGAAGCACTTAATAGAGCTTTAGAGATAGATGATTCCCTTTCTGATGCTCATGGAGCCCGGGCTTTTCTGGCCTTTTTCTTTGAATGGAACTGGGCTGAGTCGGAAAACAGATTTAAAAAAGCTTTACATTTAAATTCAGGTGATACCCGGGCCCGGGGACAGTTCGCCTGGTTCATGCTGGCTATGGGCAGATTTGAAAATGCTATTAAAGAAATAAAAAAAGCACAGGAGCTTGATCCATTAATGCCATTGTATTATACATGGGCGATTCCTATTTATGGTTATGCAGGCAAATTTCCCGAATCTATAGAACAGTTTCATAAAGCTATCGAGTTGGATCCAAATATGGGGCTTGCTTATTTTCACGCAGGATGCACATATTTTAGTCAAAAGAAGTACAATGATGCTATGAACTCATTCCAAAAGGCGAAAGAATTGTCTACAGGTTCTGGCTGGGCGGAACTTGGCCTTGGAATAACCCATGTTAAAAAGGGGAATACAGATAAAGCAAGGCAGATCTTAAATCAAATCTTGTTACAAGAGAAAAATCAGTACATTTCACCCTTTACAATTGCCTTACTTTTAATTGCACTTGGTGAAAAAGATAACTCCTTAAAATGGTTTGAAAAGGCCTATAAGGAACATGATATATTGATGACTTTGGCTAATGTAATGTTTGGATTGGAAGAGGCTCGAAAAGAGCCAAGGTTTCAGGCAATAATGAAAAAGATGAAATTGATTAAATAAATGGGCAATATAAATCATGCAATAAAACGATGAACGAAATGATAAATAAAACTGTTTCTCACTACAAGATCCTGGAAAAGTTGGGTGAAGGTGGAATGGGTGAAGTATATCTGGCTGAGGATACCAAACTAAAACGTAAGGTTGCACTTAAATTTTTACCCGGAGAATTCACAAATGTAGGGGCGAATGGCGATTCGCCCGTTGAACGTTTTCATAGAGAAGCTCAGGCAGCTGCAACCTTAAACCATCCAAATATTGTTACCATTTATGAGATCAACGAACATGAAGATCAAACCTATATTGCAATGGAATATGTGGATGGCCAGACATTAAAAGAGCTGGTTGCGGGTGACTGGGGGCCTTCCGATAGCCAATTGCCCATTGCCGAAGTAATTAATTATGCAATTCAAATCTGCGAAGGCCTTAAATGCGCCCATGAGGCCGGAATCGTTCATCGTGATATAAAACCCCAAAATATAATCATCAATAAAGAAGGCCAGGTTAAAATTTTAGATTTCGGACTTGCAAAGTTAAAAGGTGTGTCACAATTAACGAAAGAATCATCCACTCTCGGCACCATCCATTATATGTCTCCCGAACAGGCAATGGGTAAAGATGTGGACCATAGAACCGACATCTGGTCCCTGGGCGTTATCCTCTACGAAATGTTAACAGGAGAATTACCTTTTAAAGGAGACTATGACCAGGCCGTGATCTATTCGATCCTCAATGAAGAACCGGAACCGGTTGCAGAAATAAGATCTGGTTTGCCTGGAGAGTTAGAACGTATTATCAAAAAAGCTCTGGTTAAAGATCCCTCTAAACGTTATCAGCATCCTGACGATCTGCTGGTTGACTTGAAAAATATAAAAAAGGGATCAAAAACTGATTTAACTGAAATAAAGAAAAAATTTTCAGTCAGAAAAATACAAAAATCCAGAAGAATTAATTTCGCAATGATCCTTTTATTGTCTTTGATCATTATTGTCGGAGGATATTTTATATTTACAGGCAAAAGAGAGGGGGTAACAACTGAAAAATATATTAATGGGACAAAATGGAAAAACTCTATTGCCGTCCTCCCTTTTGTTGATATGAGTTCAGGAAATGATCATGAATATTTTTGCGACGGGATGACCGAAGATATTATCACAAAACTGACAAGGATCAATAAATTAAAAGTAATATCACGAACTTCGGTAATGCGTTATAAAAACACAAAAAAAGATATTCGTAAAATCGGAAAAGAACTTGATGTAAAAACTATTCTGGAGGGAAGTGTAAGAAAAGAAAAAGAACGGATCCGTGTTACGGCACAACTAATAAATATTAAGGATGGTTCTCATTTATGGGCAGAGACATTTGACCGTAAACTGGAGAATATATTTGATCTTCAGGATGAGGTTTCAAAGTCTATTGCAGAGGCATTGGAGTTACAATTCCGCCCCGGAACTTCTTCTGTGGATAAACCGAAAAATTTCAGTGCTTATGACTATTTGCTGAAAATGAGACACTGGACAAATATTTATGTGATCTCAGAAAGTGAAGATGATTTTCGGAAGGTTCTGGAGTATGCAGAAAAGGCCCTGGAAGTTGATCCTGATTATGTCAATATATATGCATCATTAGCTTACGCATATGAAACACATTATGTTAATACAAATCTCCTGAAGGACAGAGAACTCGTTATAAAAAATTGTCTGATAGCATACCGTTTGGATCCAAATCTGTCTGAAACCAATGTGGCAATCGGGTATGTTTATTTTCAGCAGGGACAACATGAAAAAACTGCATTTCATTTTAAAAAGGCTATCTCTCTTGATCCGAATTCTCCTGAGATCCAGCATGTAGTTGGAATAGTTCTTTATAATTCAGGGTTATACAAAAAAGCGATAAAATATTTTAAAAAAGCCATGGAATTGAATCCTTTTTTTGTTTATTCTCCCTTAATGATCGGCAGGTCGTACGGGAATCTGGGGGAAACTGATAAGGCTCTGCTTTATTATAATAAAACTCTAAGCCTGGCTCCGGCGAATTTGGATTATCAGGCTTTACGGATAAATATATTGATAATGAATAAAAGATATGAAGAAGCAGAAGGTTGCTTAAAAGAGGCTGAAAAGACAGAACCTGAAAATTCTTTAATAAGAACCTCAAAGGCTTTTCTGTTTGCTGCTGAAGGGAAAAAAAAGGAAGCATTATCAATTAAAAAGATCAGTAAATGGCGCAAGGCCCAGCTGTATTCACTTCTTGGTATGATGGATGAGGCTTTTAAAATGATCGATGAAGATTCTGAAAGTTCTTATATTCGCCTTTTGAAATATCCTTTTTATAAAAATTTCCGAAGGGATCCCCGATATCAGAAAATTTTAGATAAATTAAAAGAAAAATATGATAAATTTTTTAAGATCTTTAAGGATTTTTAGAGGATAAGTTAAAGGTGAAAAATAAAAAATGATCGGTAAAACTATTTCCCATTACAGAATTCTGGAGAAGATTGGTGAAGGTGGAATGGGTGAAGTATATCTGGCTGAAGATACAAAGCTTGACAGGAAAGTGGCTCTCAAATTCCTCCCACCCGCCCTTACCCTTAATGATGATGCTAAAGAACGGTTTCATCGGGAAGCTCAGGCCGCAGCAGCCTTAAATCATCCCAACATTGTCACCATCTATGAAATTAATGAACATGAAGATCAAACCTATATTGCAATGGAGTATGTGGATGGCCAGACATTAAAAGAGGCCATAAATTCAAAATTTAAAATTCAAAATTCAAAATTTGATATTGAAGAGATCATTAATATAACTTCCCAGATCTGTGAAGGCCTTAAATGCGCCCATGAGGCCGGAATCGTTCATCGTGATATAAAACCCCAAAATATAATCATCAATAAAGAAGGCCAGGTTAAAATTTTAGATTTCGGACTTGCAAAGTTAAAAGGTGTGTCACAATTAACGAAAGAACCATCGACATTGGGAACTGTCCACTATATGTCCCCGGAACAGGCAAAAGGCCTTGAAGTTGACCATCGTTCCGACGTATGGTCCCTGGGAGTTATCCTGTATGAAATGTTGACCGGAGAATTACCTTTTAAGGGTGATTATGACCAGGCGGTGATCTATTCGATCCTGAATGAAGAACCTGATACATTGTCCGGAATTTCCTCCGGTGTTCAAAAAGAATTTGAAGATATAATAAATAAAATGCTGGAGAAGGATCCGGATCAGCGGTATCAAACTGTTAATGAAGTAAAATTGATCATTAATGATATATTCAATAAACCTGGATCTGAAAATAAGGAACAGGAAAAAACAGAAATGGATACTAAAAATAAAAAAAGGAAATTTGTTGTTACCATAGCATCTGTATTAATTATTTTAACTTTTATTTTTATTTATATCTTTGTTCTTTCTAAACCTCCACCCCCTGAAAATAAATCGATCGCGGTTTTACCTTTCAAAAACATGAGTGATGATTCTCAAAACGAATATTTTTGTGACGGTATTACAGAAGATATCATTACAATGTTGTCAAAGATAAGGAATTTAAAGGTTACATCGAGGACATCTGTATTTTATTTTAAAAACAAGGATAAAAAAATTAAGGATATTGCCAATGAATTAGGTGTAACTACTATTTTAGAGGGCAGTGTTCGACAGTCCGGGGAAAAAATTCGAATAACTGCCCAGCTGATAAATGCCCGAACCGATGATCATCTCTGGGCAGAAACATATGACCGGGAATTAACAGATATTTTTAAAATTCAGAGTGATGTGGCCAGCCAGATAGCCAAAACCCTGAGAGTAAAACTTCTTCCTGCAACCAATAGAATAATTCATCAGAAGCCAACCGAAAATATTGAAGCATACAAATTATACCTGCAGGGCAGATTTCACTGGAAAAAGAGAACTCCCGAAGACCTTAATATAGCTGTTACCTTTTTCGAAAAAGCTGTTGAACTGGACCCCGAATATGCTCTTGGTTATTCCGGACTGGCAGAGGCATATGTTGTTATTGCAGCTCTGAATCCTGAATCCGGAAATTCATCTTATGAAAAAGCTATAAAAAACTGCAGGAAAGCTTTGTTACTTAACAGTGAACTGGCCGAAGCTCATTCAGCATTGGGGGGAATACAAATTCAATGGGGCTGGGAATTTGATGAAGCAAAAATGGAATTCCACAAAGCTATAGAACTTAATCCCAACTATGCTACAGCCCGTCAATGGCTTGCTGAATATTATTTAATTCAGGGGAAATTTGATTTGGCACATAAAAATCTGGATATTGCAGAGTCCCTGGACCCCTTTGCTTTTATAACAAAAGTGGTGAGGGCACAAATATACCTGTCAGAAAAAAAATATGAGGAATCTGTAAAACTGGCAACTATTTTATTATCAAAAAATCCTGAACTGAATATAAACCATTTGATCCTGACTTATGCTTACCTGGGGCTAAAATCTTATAATAAAGCTTTGGAAATTGCTTCAAAGTCAAAGATACCCGCGTTGTTGGAATTTATTAAATTCCGGGTCCTGATATCCAGAGGAAAAATAAAGGAAGCCGGGAAACTATTCCGGGAGTTCAAACCGGTACTAAAAAAAATAGAAATCACCTATCCCGGGGCAATATCAATTATTTATGCTGAATTGGGAAATATGGATGAAGCAATAAAATGGTTTGGAAAGGGAGTTGAACAACGTGATCCTCATATCCTGTTCAGGCATGGTATAGGTTATTGTGAACCTCTTTTAAATGATCCCCGGATCAAAGAGATGCTGAGGAAACTGGGTCTGGAAGAATAAAATAAAGATAAATAAAGTTTCAGAAATTAAAGAAGATCTTTTTTTGTGAAGATGGACTGGAATTTATAACCGGCTGATTCTATCTTTTCCCTTCCGCCATCCTCTCTGTCAATAACGGCCATAACAGAAAGTATTTTGCCATTCCGGTCCTCCACCTGCTTTGCCCCTTTAAGTATTGATCCGCCTGAAGTTACCACATCATCAAATATGACCACTCTGTGGCCGTCCTCAAAATTTCCTTCGATCAGCTTTCCTGTCCCATGGGATTTTTCTTCTTTTCTCATGATAAAAGCTGGAACGGGCTCCCCTTTAATAAAACTGAGGAGAGAAATGGATGCAACGATCGGATCAGCTCCGATCGAATAGCCTCCCACTGAGTCGATCTCCATACCATCCATCATTTCAAGAAAGATCTTTCCGATCAGATAAGCACCTTCCGGGTGAAGGGTTGTGATCCTTGCATCTACATAAAAATCACTGGTTTTGCCTGAAGCAAGTTTAAACTCCCTTCCGGTTATAACAGATTTTTCCTTAAGTATTTCTTTCAGTTTTTCTCTCAATTGAATTTCCCCCTGAAATTTTCGGGAAGAACCTCAGTTAGTAGGGGAGTTACTTTTTTAATTGAATCTTCAACAAACTGAAGGTCTGAAATTGTAAAATCTTCACCGACATCTGTAAAATTAGCCGATCTTTTTGATATCTCAATTACACCAATAATATCTTCTTCATGGGAGATCCTTGCACCGATCATTTTCCAAATGGGAAGAATTTTATCATCCGGAGTTTTTATACTTTCAAAAATAAAAAGATGCCGTTGCTGTTGAAGGTTATTGTCAATAAAGCCTTTTCCGGTTCTGAAGACCCTTGAAGCTATTGCTTCACTGAGATTTACAGGGATCATTCCGGCATCAACAAGGTATGGAGGATGAGCAAAGGAGAGGACTGTCCTTCCACGGTTTACCAGGAGAATGGCAATCTCTTCCTTTGATAAATTGAAATTATCCATATAAAATTTAGCGATCTCATTTATGGCAATCTGAAATCCTTCCTTTTTTTCTACTTTACCTAATTCAATCTTCAATTTAAGAATTAATTGATTCACATCATTCATAATTACTCCTTAATTGTATTTTTATATTAATATTTTATTATATAAAAAACAACCCTTTAAAAACTCTGTTTACAAAACAGAAGGGACAATATTGAAAATATTAAGGAAAACTTGTATAATCCTATATAAATTTTAGGTGTATGACATGAAAGAAACAAGAACTAGAAGTTTAATGAAAGCAATTAGCTGGAGAGTAATTGCTACTTGCATAACAATATCAATTGCATACCTTTTTACAAAAAGACTGGATGTTGCATTGGAAATCGGAGGGCTCGATATGTTTATAAAGCTTTTTGCTTACTTTTTACATGAGAGGTTCTGGGGAAAAGTAAAGGTTGGGAAAGTTTTACATCCTCTTGCAGATATCCGGTTGAAGAAAGATCTGAATGGAGAGGAAAAAAGGATTATTAAAGAAAAATTAAAGGAACTGGGTTATCTTAATGAACAATATTGATCTCATATCAATAGTGATCCCGGTTTATAATGAAGAAGAGAATGTAAAACTTCTGTATGATGAAATATTTTCATCTTTAAATGGAAAATATGGAAAATATGAGATCATTTTTATAGATGATGGCAGTACAGATAATTCCCTGCTGAAACTGAAAGAGTTAAGACAGAAAGACAAAAAAGTAAAAATAATCAATTTCAGAAAGAATTTCGGACAGAGTTCAGCGATCTCAGCGGGTTTTGAATATTGCAGAGGCGATATTGTTGTAACACTTGATGCAGATCTTCAGAATGATCCGGCAGATATACCGGTTGTAATTGAAAAGATAAAAGAGGGATACGATATCGTCAATGGTTGGAGAAAGAAAAGAAAAGATAAATTCCTGACTAAAAAACTCCCCTCATTTTTTGGAAACAAATTGATATCTTTTATTACAAAAGTAAAGCTTCATGATTATGGATGTACATTGAGAGGGTTCAGAAGAGATGTGGTTAAGAACCTCAAACTTTATGGAGAGATGCACAGATATATTCCTGCAATTGCTTCAAGGATAGGGATCCGGTCAGTTGAGATACCTGTTAATCACAGGGAGAGAAAATACGGGAAATCCAAATATGGATTGGGAAGAACTTTCAGGGTTGTTCTTGACCTTATTTCAATAAAATATCTGCTCTCATTTTCACACAGGCCTCTTCAGATATTCGGCAGCCTTGGACTGTTCATGATGGGCACAGGGATGCTTTCCGGCCTTTATATTACGTATGCAAAATATTTTTTAAATCAATCTGCAGACAGGCCGCTATTATTATTTACTGTCCTTATGCTGTTTCTCGGATTCCAGATAATTACTCTGGGGCTTGTTGCAGAAATGATGACCAGGGTTTATCATGAAGGGCTTGATAAAAATGTTTATACAGTGAGAGAGGCGCTGGGATTTGAAGATGAAGATATTGATGATAGCCCCTGAACCTTTTTTTGAGCCGAGAGGGACACCGTTTTCAGAATATTTCAGGATAAGATCTCTCAGCAGGCTTGGCCATGAAATTGATCTTGTTACTTACCCTATAGGTGAAGATAAAGAGGTCCCCGGGTTGACAATATACAGATCATTAAAACTTCCATTTATAAAATCTGTTAAGACAGGGCCTTCGGCAGCAAAAATATTTCTTGATCTTTTTCTTTTCTTCAAGGCTGCCGGGAGATTATTGAGAAAAAAGTATGATCTGATCCATACCCATGAAGAAGCAAATATTATGGGGGCTTTTTTCAGTAAAATATCGGGTATTCCTCATCTTTATGATATGCACTCTTCACTGGTCCAGCAGATGACCAATTTTCAATTTACAAAGTCAAGGCTCATTACATCCATTTTTCGAACAACAGAAAGAATATCATTAAAAAATGCAAGATCTGTAATAGTGATTTGCAAGTCACTCTATGATTATGCATCAGAAATAACTGAAAGTGAAAAACTTACAATAATTGAAAACTTTATTGATGACTCACCGGATGAATTATCAGGAGAGAAGCTTGATAAGATCAAAACAGAGATAGAGGGCAAAGAGAGAATAATTATTTCATATGCCGGGACTCTGGAAACATATCAGGGAATTCCCATGCTTATCGATGCAATGGAATTTCTTGATAAAAAATTCAAACTCATATTGATCGGCGGAAAGGAAGAACAGGTGAAAAAATTCAGGCTGGATATAGAAAAAAGGGGATTGTCAGATAAGGTCACTCTCCTTGGCAGGAAAGAACCTGAAGAAATCCCATACTACCTGAAAGCTTCCGATATACTTGTGTCCCCCAGGATCCTCGGGACAAATATTCCCCTGAAGATCTATTCTTTCCTTAAAAGTGGAACTCCTCTTGTAGTAACAAATCTTTATACCCACACACAGAGTATCACAGATGATATTGCCATTATAAAAGAACCGGTTGCAGAAGATTTTGCTGAGGGGATAAAAGAAGCAGCAGGAAAAAAGGGAAAAGAAACGACAAAAAAGGCATTGGAATTCTGCAATACAAATTATACTCTTTCCAGATATGATGAACTGGTAAAAGAAGCTTTATCAAAAGCGGTAAAAAATAAATAACCTATAAATTCTTAGAGGAAAAAAATGGTAGAAAGATATGAAGTTAAAGAGATAAAAGATATATGGAGCCCCCGTAACAGGTTCAGGAAATGGCTGGATGTTGAAATTGCAATAACCGAAGTGTGGCACCAATGGGGAGAGGTTCCTGACGAAAGTATGGATAATATCAGGAAAAATGCCGATTTTGATATTAAGAGGATCGATGAGATCGAAAAAAAGGTTAAACATGATGTTATAGCTTTTTTAACTTCCGTTGAAGAGTATGTGGGGAAGGATTCAGCATATATTCACAAAGGGATAACTTCTTACGATATTGTTGATACTGCACTCTCTCTCTTAATGAGGGAATCTCTTGAACTTATACTGAAAAAAAGCAATAAGCTAAAAGACCTGCTAATAAAAAAAGCGTTTGAATATAAGAGCCTTGTTTCCATAGGCCGAACTCACGGGATCCATGCAGAGCCTGTTGTATTCGGGATAAAATTTCTGATCTGGTTCGAAGAGATAGAGAGGAATATAAGGCGTATAAAAGAGGCGATAAATACAATATCAGTCGGGAAGATTTCCGGATCTGTTGGTACTTATATCCATTTTTCTCCTGAAGGTGAAGATATAGCCCTTAAAAAGCTTGATCTTGAACCCTGCCGGGTTTCAACTCAGATCATCCAGAGGGACAGGCATATGGAAGTACTTTATGCACTTGCTTCCCTGGGGTCTCTCCTTGAAAAGATAGCTGTTGAGATAAGACATCTTCAAAGGACCGATGTCCTGGAAGCGGAAGAACCATTCTCAAAAGGGCAGAAAGGGTCATCCTCCATGCCCCATAAAAGAAATCCTGTCAAATGTGAACGGGTTTCCGGACTTGCCCGCTTATTGAGGGGAAACCTTTCAGTGGCAATGGAAAATAATATTCTGTGGCATGAGAGAGATATATCACATTCATCAGCAGAGAGGGTGATATTTCCGGATTCATTTCATATCACTGCATTTTTACTCAATGATATTTTTTATGTACTTGAGGGCCTGGTTGTTTATCCTGAGAATGTAAAGAGAAATCTTGATATTACCCGTGAGGTATATTTTTCCCAGAAGGTACTTACACTATTGCTGGACAAAGGTATCCCCCGCCAGAAAGTTTATGAACTTGTCCAGAATAGTGCATTAAGGTCCTGGACTGAAAAAGAAAGTTTCAGGGAACTGATCTTTAATGACCCTGAGATAACATCTATCTGTTCTTCAGAAGAACTTGAAAAAGCATTCTCAAAAGAATCTTTAATGTCCGGCATCGATAAGATTTACGACAGGTTTGAAAAAGAAATTTAGTTGTTTTTTTTGAGAGATTTTCTCTGTATCTTTATATAGATAGCAGAGGTGATCTTATGAAACCATTAAATTTTTTATTCCTGATCGTTATCCTTTTCTTTTCCGGGTTTAACTGTAAATCGGTTAGTGATGAAAATAATGATAGTAACGACCTTAATAATACAGAAGCAATAATTGCAGACCATACTTCGGTAGATCTTAATTCCATACCTGACGAATGGATAACAAAAGTAAAAGAGGTCATTGGGTTCCATTATTGCCACACATCACATGGAAGCCAGATAATGATCGGGCTTGAAAGACTTATGAATGGCAGTTTTTCTAATATAACAATTAAAGGATCAAAATATAATTATTATCCTGATAATTGTAATATGCCTGATACAGACCAGTATCTTTCCCTTATGGATGGGCAATACTCAAATGGATATTGTGAAACCTATGTATCTCCTGATCTTTACTGGGAATCCGATCACGGTTTGAGTCTTACCAGAAATATGCTGAATTCCCATAATGTTAATGTTTCAATGTTTGCATGGTGTTCCCAGCTTGATTATTATTCATCCTCTGAGGTTGAAAATTATCTTAATAAAATGGCTGCTCTTGAGAAAGAGTTCCCCAATATAGTGTTCATTTATATGACAGGAAATGCCCAGTCATCGGAGCGGAACAGGTATGACAGGAATAATCAGATCAGGCAGTTTTGTAAAGAAAATAATAAAATACTTTTTGACTTTGCTGATCTTGACTGCTGGTATAACGGTGGACAGAATATTGTGAACGGGATTCCCATGGAACATAATCATTATCATGGAGACCAGGCCGGGCATACCACCTATGAAAGTTGTGAAAATAAAGCAAAAGCCTTCTGGTGGTTAATGGCGAGGATAGCCGGCTGGAATGGTAAATAGAAAATTATAAATCTGTTTAAGAAATAGTTTCCTGTGATATAATTTCCATTAAGGAACTTAATGGAAAATGTAAAGAGGGTTTATGTCGTAAAAAGGCCGGGTTTTGATACTGAATCTAAAAATCTTTTAAAGGACCTTAAAGAGAATCTAAATCTGGATTCCCTTGAAAACCTGAGGATTTTTGTACGGTATGATATTTCCGGCCTGTCGGATAAAGAGTTTCAGGAAGCTGTTAACAATGTCCTCTCGGAATCCCCGGCTGATCTGGTTTATTTTGAAGGCCTGGAGATTTGTGAGGGAGAACATCCAATAGCCGTGGAATATCTTCCGGGGCAATATGATCAGAGAGCAGATTCAGCAGCTCAGTCCATACAGATAATAACACTTAAAAAGAAACCCCTGGTTTTTACAGCAAAAGTGTATGTTTTAAAAGGGGAATTAAATGAAAGTGAAATTAAAAAAATAAAAGATTATCTGATAAATCCTGTTGATTCAAGAGAAGCTGCTCTTGAGAAACCGGAAAAACTTGAAAAAATATATAAGATCCCCGGGAATGTTAAAGTTATATCGGGCTTTATTAATATGGATCATAAAAGCCTGGATGAGTTCAGAAGATCAGAAGGGCTTGCCATGTCCCCGGATGACCTTCTTTTTTGCAGGGATCATTTTCTGTCTGAAGAAAAGAGAGACCCCACGATCACCGAAATAAAAATACTTGATACATATTGGTCAGATCACTGCAGGCATACTACATTTGAAACAAAGATAAACAAAGTTAATTTTGAACATTCTGAATTTAATGATCCTGTAATAAAAAGTTATGAAAATATTAAAGATTCATTTAAAGAAATTTATAAAAATAAGAACAGAGACCTGACCCTTATGTCCATTGCTACTATGAGCATGAAAGAGATGCTTAAAAACGGGAAACTGAATGATCTGGAAATTTCCGGAGAAATAAATGCCTGCAGTATAGAACGCGATATTCTGGTTGATGGTAAACCTGAAAAATGGCTTATCATGTTCAAGAATGAGACCCATAATCACCCTACGGAAATAGAACCTTTTGGGGGAGCTGCTACGTGTCTCGGAGGCGCTATCCGTGACCCACTTTCAGGAAGGGCCTATGTATATCAGGCTATGAGGGTGACCGGGAGCGGAGATCCACGAACACCGGTTTCATCCACTATTCCCGGCAAACTCCCGCAGAAAAAAATAACCAGAGAGGCTGCAAGGGGATATAGTTCCTATGGGAACCAGATCGGAGTTGCTACCGGATTGGTTTCTGAGATATATAATGAGGGATATATTGCCAAAAGGATGGAAGTGGGTGCTGTAGTAGGTGCTGTGGCAAAAAATAATGTATTGAGGCAGGAGCCCGACCCTGGTGATATAATTCTTCTGGTGGGGGGGAAAACCGGAAGGGACGGGATCGGCGGGGCTACTGGTTCTTCAAAAGAACACGATGAAAATTCAATCCTCACGGCAGGAGCGGAGGTTCAGAAAGGGAATCCTCCGGAAGAGAGAAAACTCCAACGGTTGTTCAGGGACCCCGAAGTTATAAGAATGATAAAAAAATGTAATGATTTCGGAGCAGGAGGAGTTTCTGTTGCCATAGGTGAGCTTGCTGACGGGCTTGATATTTATCTTGACAGGGTCCCGAAAAAATATGAGGGGCTGGATGGAACAGAGCTTGCACTTTCCGAATCCCAGGAGAGAATGGCGGTAGTTATTAGAAAGGAGAATAAAGAAAGATTTTTGTTAAAGGCTGAAGGAGAAAATCTTGACGCTGTTGAAATAGCTGAAGTTACCGGAGAGAACAGGCTTAAAATGTTCTGGCGGGGTGAAGCCATTGCAAATATAAGCAGAAAATTTCTTGATACAAATGGTGTCAGGCAGAGTACAGATATTCTTGTAAAAGCTCCTGACCCTGATAAAAATTTTTTCCGGAAAAAAGATCATTTTTTAAAACCTGAACAAAGTCCAAAAACAAAATGGATCAATAAGATCTGTAACCTTAATATAGCGGGACAAAAGGGCCTTACTGATATGTTTGACAGTACTGTGGGAGCCGGCACTGTTTTGATGCCAATGGGAGGAAAGTTTGCCTCAACTCCACTGGATATAATGGCAGCAAAGGTTCCTGTATGGCCGGGAGAAGCAGGAACGGCCACAATTATGAGCTACGGGTTTGATCCTGAAATATCTGTGTGGAGCCCTTATCATGGAGCATTATATTCTGTGGTTGAAGCAGTTTCAAAGATCGTTGCTGCGGGTGGGGAATTCAACAATGTAAGGACCTCTCTGCAGGAATATTTTGAAAAGCTTGGAAAAAATAGTGAAAAATGGGGGAAACCTTTCTCTGCCCTTACAGGTGCTTACCAGGCTTTAAAAGAGTTCGAAATTGCAGCTATTGGGGGTAAGGACAGTATGTCCGGCTCGTTCAAAGAACTGAATGTACCTCCCACTTTAATTACATTTGCACTTGATACAGTTAATGTGGGAGATATTATATCTCCGGAATTTAAAAAGCCGGGCAATGTCATCCTTATGTTCAGGGTATCAAGAGATCAATATGAGATCCCTGATTTTAGTTCAATGAGACGGAATTATTCCCTCATCAGTAAAAATATAAAAGAGAAGAATATCTTGTCGGCTTTTGCTGTTACCAGAGGCGGGGTTGCAGAAGCTTTATCAAAAATGAGTTTCGGGAACAGGATAGGATTTACTCTGGATGATTCTTTCAGGAATGAAAATCTCTTTACACCCGATTATGGATCAATTATCTTTGAAGTGGAAGAGAAAAAGATAAAAAGTGGTGTACTGGAAGGCATAGAATATGAAACTATCGGTATTACCACAAACGAAGATAAAATAAGAGGGAAAAATTTTGAAATAGGTTTAAATGAGCTGCAGACAGCATGGGAGGGGACATTAAAAAACATCTTTCCCACAGGCACAGATGAGGAAAGATCCGAAGCCATGGTTAAGTTATATAAAACACGGAACATGGAAAGGCCCGGATCAAAGTTTGGAAAACCAAGAATTTTTATTCCTGTATTTCCAGGTACAAATTGTGAATTTGATACTGCAGGTGCATTTGAAAGGGCAGGGGGAGTAGCAAAAACATCGGTTTTTAATAATCTTACTCCCGAAGGGATAAAAAGATCCCTTGAAGTTTTTAAAAAGGAGATCGATAATTCACAGATAATTGCAATTCCGGGTGGATTCTCAGCAGGAGATGAGCCTGACGGATCCGGAAAATTCATAGCTGCGGTTTTCAGAAATCCGGTTTTAAGCAAAGCAGTTTTGGACCTGTTAAACAAAAGGGATGGATTGATGATCGGGATATGTAACGGATTTCAGGCCCTGATAAAACTGGGGCTTGTTCCATATGGTGAGATAAGGGATCTCTGTGAGGACAGCCCCACACTGACCTTTAATTCCATCGGCAGGCATGTATCTGTAATGGTTAACACAAAAGTTGTATCGGCCCTTTCCCCCTGGTTCATCAGATCACAGGTTGGTGATATCCATACCATACCGGTTTCCCATGGTGAAGGAAGGTTTGTTGCAGGAGAAAATATAATAAAAGAACTTGAGGCAAATGGCCAGATCGCTACCCAATATGTGGATCTGAATGGTAAACCTTCCTACGATATAGAAAATAATCCCAACGGATCTTTTTATGCAGTTGAGGGGATCACAAGCCCTGATGGAAGGATATTTGGTAAAATGGGACATTCGGAGCGTGTGGGCCTTAATACTTTTAAAAATGTTCCCGGCAATAAGGATCAGAAGATATTTGAATCCGGAATTGAATATTTTAAATAAATAACTATTAGAATCGTGAACAAAAAACAAAAACCTGATATCTTTCCTCTTGCAGATAAACTGAGGCCGGAAAAATTTTCCGATTTTACCGGCCAGTTCCATTTGACCGGAGAGGGAAAGATAGTCTGGTCATTCATAAAGAATAAAAAATTAGGGTCATTAATATTCTGGGGCCCTCCGGGGACAGGTAAAACCACATTATCAAGGATCCTTGTGAGTGAACTTGATTTCCCCTCCACCGAATTTTCAGCAACAGTTTCAAAAATAGGTGAGATCAGGGAAGCTATGAAAATGTCTGCAGATCTTAAAAAGATAAATGGAAAACCACTTGTCCTTTTTGTAGATGAGATACACCATTTCAACAGGCATATTCAGGATGCTTTCCTCCCCTATGTCGAAAGGGGGGATATCATCCTTCTGGGGACAACAACCGAAAATCCGGCCTACAAAATGAACCGTGCACTGTTGTCCAGGCTGAAGATACTTGAATTCCAACCTCTGTCGGATAAAGATCTCCGGGATATTCTTGCGAAAGGGATGGATAAAATTAAGGAGAATCTGGGAATATCACTTGGCCTTAAGAAAGATATAGAGAATATATTGATAAATTTTTCTTCAGGGGATGCCAGGAAGCTTCTCAATATCCTTGAACTTTTAGCAAATGTTGTTAAGGAAGGGGAGAAGATAGATAAAAAAGTTGTGGAAGATATAATTCAAAAGAGGATATCCCACTATGACAGGACAGGGGATGAAAGATATACTCTTATCTCTGCTTTCCATAAAGCTGTGAGGAATTCTGATGTTGATGCTTCCTTATTCTGGCTGTACAGGATGATGGAGGGAGGTGAAGACCCCCTTTTTATTATCAGGAGGATGATAAGGATATCAGTTGAGGATATCGGTTTTGCGGACCGTGAAGCTCTGGAACTATGCCTTAATATGAAAGATGCTTATGAATACCTGGGCTCACCTGAAGGAGACCTTTTCCTTACTCAGGCGACAATTTACCTCGCCTCTGCCCCCAAGAGCAATTCATTATATGTTGCGGATAAAGAAATGAAAAAACTTGTGGAAAAATATAAAGAAGCAAAAGTTCCTCTAAATATAATTAATCCTTCCAATTTTCTGAACAGGAGAAAAGGGGCGGGAAAAGGGTATGTTTATGCCCATGATGTTCCGGAAAAAACAACAACACTTGAAACCATGCCGGAAGAAGTATCAGAAAGAGGTTTATACAAACCGAATATTCTGGGATTTGAAAAAAAGATAAAAGAGAGAATAGAATACTGGGAAAAACTTAAAAAAGACCTGAAGAAGAGGGGAAAAGGTGGCAGTTGACCCCGCTGCAAATCTCCCCATAGATGTTTTCCGGGAGAAAATTGAAAAAAGTATCGAAGAGAATATAGTAACTATTATTACTGCAGAAACCGGCGCCGGTAAATCAACGAGGGTTCCCGTGTGGCTCTGGAAAAAGGGAAAAAGGGTACATGTGACCCAGCCCCGAAGGATCGCAACAAGGTCACTCTCATACTATCTTGCAAAGGTTGAAAATAAGACATGGGGAGAGGAGATAGGTTACCTCACAGGTTTTGAAAAAAAGAGCTCAAAAAGGACCGAACTTCTCTACCTGACAGACGGAGTACAGATGGTGAGGGAGGTTAAGGGGCAGGGGGATTATGATGTCCTTATCCTCGATGAGATACACGAATGGAACCTGAACCAGGAGGTGCTGACGGGGATCGTTAAAAAGAAGATCCTTAACGGTTATCTGAAAAAGACCGGGAAGAGGGTGGTTGTGATGAGTGCTACCCTTCAGGCGGAAAGGTTGTCAAAATTCTTTAACGGGGCTCCGGTTATCAAGGTTCCGGGCAGGGGATTCCCGGTTACCATGCACAATAACAGCTCATATTTCCTCCTCTCCGATACGGTACAGATGGTTGATGCTGAAAAGAATGTCCTCGTTTTTCTTCCCGGCAAGGGGGAGATCGGTGACTTTATATCCACCCTGAAGGAGAGCCTGGAAGAGGATAAATTAAAAGCTGTAATTCTTCCTCTCCACTCGGAACTGACGGTAAAAGAGCAGTCAAAGGTATTCGGGCACTATAAATATCCGAAGGTGATCGTATCAACTGATATTGCACAGACCAGCCTTACAATAGACGATATAGATGCTGTAATTGACAACGGGATAAAAAAGGAGATCCACAATATTAAGGGTATAGAAGGGCTTTATCCTGTCGATATTTCAAGGTCGGAATGTATGCAGAGGGCCGGCAGGGCCGGCAGGGTAAAGAATGGGCAATATTTCCTCTGTGCGGATATGGATATGGAGAGCAGGGATTTATTTCCCGAACCGGAGATCAGGAGGCTTAACCTGGAGTCTGTAGTCCTGAGGCTCATTAAATGGGGAGTGTCTCCTCTGGAATTCCCATATTTCCATTCACCTAAGAAAAATCTGATCTATAAGGCCATAGAAAAACTTAAAATATTCGGGGCAGTTTCGGAGGAAGGAAATATTACGGAAGACGGAAAAAAGATGGCCGAAATGCCGGTATCTCTCAGAGCATCGAGGCTCCTTATGGAAATTAAGAATGGATCTGATGCAGCACTTGATATGGGGCTTAAGGTGATAGCAATATTTGAAGCAAAGGGGATAACAGGGAGAGATTATGCAGGGGAAAAACTATATTCAGATTTTTTCGGTTCCGACCTTTTGAATCAACTCTTTTTATGGAACTCTTCCGGCAGGAATAAAAATATCATAAATTTTAAGAAACTATCACTGGCCAAGGAGATTTACAGGGAACTGAGGAAAAGGCTTCTCCTGACAAAACCACCGGTAAGGTCAAAAGATACTAAAGAAGATATCAGGACTTTGTTCAGAGCCATTCTGTCATCCTTTGTTGACAATATCTACAAGAAGACCGGAGATCTTTATTTCAGGGAAGAGGAGGAGAGGCAGCTTGACAGAACTTCTATACTCTATATGGCAAAACCTGATATGGTGGCGGGACTCCCCTTTGACCTGGTACTGGAGCGTGAGAACAGGTTTACGGGAGAAAAAGAAAAATTCAACCTTCCACTCCTTACATTTGTTGCAGAAATATCGCTTAAAATACTTGAAGAGTTCAAACCATTCAGCTACAAAAAAGAAGAAGAGATAAAAATTGAGAAAAATGTTATCTCTTTTAATTATGAAGTGCATTTCGGGGGTGAACTTTTAACAAAATATTCTGAAATACCTGATATGGGAAGTGAAGTTGTAAGAAAAAAAATTGCTCCTGAAGTGATCCGCTGGTGGAAAGAGAATAAAGAAGATTATGAACTTAATGAAAAAAAGGAAAAACTGAAAAAATATTATTATGAGATAAAGGAGATCGTTGAAGGGAGCCTTGAACCGTTTAAAAAATATTGGGATTCTTACCTGAGGAAAAAAATAAGTGAAGATCTTAATACTGAAGACCTTGGATTGTTCTTTAAATTTCATAAAGATTTTGAGAATCTGTCGCTGAAGGAGATCCTGCCCGGTGCCGTTATCTCAAAACTGAAACAGAAAAGATGGCCGGGGAAGATCAGGATAGGGGAAAGGATCAAAAAAGTTGAATATATAAAGGGAAAACCATTCCTGAAATTTGATCTTCCTGAGTTTGAAGATGTAAAGAGGGGGGATATACTTTTACCCACGGGGGAGCAGTGTTGCTTTTTCCTGGATAAGAGAAACTATTGTGAATGGGTTCACGGAGTCCACAGTTTTAACAGGTGGAAAAAGATCGAAATATTCAGGAAGAAGTGGAAGGTTGAAAAAAAAGAGGGAAATATGGAAACCCTTACAGATGTTCCTTTTCCGGTTAAATTTGAGGGAGGAAGCGGGAAGGAGAATGAAAAATTCTATTTTTATTCTGTGCCTGAGATGGAAGGGGCTAAGGTTTTTCTGAAACATTTTTTTGAAAAGGAGAAGGCCGATTCCTATTTTGCTTCAATTGAAAAACAATGGCAGAAATTTGTTGAGAACCACAAAAAGAAAAAGCTTAAAGATATATTTGACAAAAAAGGATGGAAGGTTAAGTAAAAAATGAAGATAGAAAGCAGAAGTTAGAAGTAAGAAAAAATATAGGAATTCGGTTTTTTCTGACTCCTGTCTTCTGACTCCTTACTTCTGATTTATTATTTTACATAAAGTATTATTGAGAGGAAGAAGTCGGCATCCCATGATTTAACGGGGCCGTCCTTTCCTCCGTCATCATCCCTGTCTGCTCCGTAACTATAGAGCATCTGCTTTTTTTCATGCCAGATATAGGGCTTTCCCGAGCAGGGATCAGTCAATGATCTATAAGTATCCAACCCGTCCAGATTTTCCTGAACAGATATCGAAGGGTCATACTTCAGATGAAGTTCCGCTGAAATTCTTGTCATATCATAAAGTACCTTTGTGTGCCAGGATTTAAGAGATACTGTTGGAATATTTTCAATCAATTCTTTTGTATGTTTTAATTTTCCAAATGGATTCTGCACCCACCAGAAAAATCCATTTTTCACTTTCTCTAATTCTCTCGGGTCCGATCCCCATTTATATGGAGGTATCCTTTCACTCTCGATGATCTTTGAGAGGTGGTCATAATAATATTTTTTTGTCCTTTTGTTTTGAAACAGAGGGTTGATGCTGCTAACCTGAGATGTGGAAAAACCTTCAGCAAGCAGCGGTTTCCTGCTTCCATACTCTTCATATTTAAGGTCCGGCATTCTGTTCAGCACCAGTTGGAAAACTTCATCGGGACATTCGGGCTGGTTCATGATCGAGCTGAGCCCCCAGAGAGATATTTTTAAGACTGCTTTTGCAACAAGATTTGTGATCAGGGTCCTGCTTCCCTTTGTTGCCCTTTTGGCGAAATCTGTATTATCTAAAATATTTGTTACGGAGTTGGCCCAATCACCTTCCATGGCATTAAGAACATTAATAGCTGTGTGCTGCTTTGCAACTTGAAGCCATGCGAGAAGGTTAGGAATAGTTACTGCTGCAAAATTGATCTTATCATCCTTGAAAACAACAAGAGTATAGTCTTCAAAATAACCGGAGTTTATGGCTTTTTCATACCTCTCCATTAACGGTTTCATAAGTTTCTGAATTTTAAGGACATCTTCCCTGTTTTCAATTATAGACCTTCCCCAGTCCTTATTTGCATATTGTGAATAGTTATCCCAGTGGCCACCCTTTTTAAGGATCTCTCTCCTTTTCTTTGAAAAACTCTTGAAAAATTTTTTGTTCTTAGGGTTTTTTGAACTGGCAGTCCACTCCCTGACACTTTGTTCAGTTGCTGTTTCAGGATCATTGAGATCTTTCTGCATTTTAAATATTTCATCTGATTCAACATCAACATCCGGTGGTTCACTCATTGTCCAGAGTTTGTAAAACCCATTATCTTTTTCAATGGGGATGGGGGGAAAGAGTTCGTTGAGGAATGCCACTAACGATGAGGTATCCATATTTCCGGCTGCCTCAAACTTTGGTTCTTTAATATCGGTTATCAGGTTAAACCCCGACCATAAAAATAAAATAGCAATAATGATCATTAAGATCTTTAAAATAATTCTTTTCATTTTTTCCTCCTTTGATACAAATATAATAATATGGTCCTTAAAAAAAGAAGTCTCTTAATTGTAATCAATTGGTAATAAGAATGTAAGGAGAAAACAGAAGTCAGGAGCCAGAAGTCAGGAGCCAGAAGTAAAAAACAAGGACCACTGTATCCTGTTGCCTGTAACCTGAGATATTATGTTTTTATTGCCTCCAGCCTCTCACCTCTTGCCCATTTTTATATTATAAACTTATATCCTGCTCCGTGGATGGTGATTATATGTTCCGGTTTTTTCGGGTTATCTTCTATTTTGTTTCGCAACTTGACTATAAAATTATCAATAGTTTTAGGTGATGGATAATATTCATCGCCCCATATTTCATCTATTATTTTATCCCTTGAAATAACTTTTCCGTTATTATCAAAGACCAACTTTAATATTTGCTGCTCCTTCGGTGATAGAGTGAATTCTCTATTTCCCCTCTCTACGAGGAACTGGTCAAAATAAACAGTTGCACTTCCCACTTTCACTTCATTTTTTTTATTTTCTACCTTCGGTTCCAAACGTTTCAGTATCGCCCTGATCCTTGCAATAAGTTCTTTTGCACTGAAAGGTTTTGTGATATAGTCATCCACTCCAAGTTCAAACCCCAGAAGTTTATCACTCTCCTGGCTTTTTGCTGTTAACATAATGATGGGTACACGGGGGTCTTTAGCCCTGATCTTACGGCAAACCTCAAACCCGTCTGCACCGGGAAGCATTACATCAAGGATAATAAGGTCCGGATCCTCCTCTTCAAATAAGTTGTATCCTTCTATCCCATCCCCTGCAGAGATGACGGAAAATTCGTGAAAAGTTAATGCACTGGTGAGCCCTTCCACAATTGTTCTGTCATCCTCTAAAATCAATATTTTTTTCACTCCTCCCCCTTTTCCTTATCTGAATTCGGGAAAAGGATGGAAATAGTTGTCCCTTCCCCGTGTTTGCTTTTTACTCTGATCTTTCCATTGTGGGCTTCTACTGCATGTTTAACTATATATAAACCCAGGCCGCTCCCTTCCCTGGCGGTAACATTTTTATCCCCTGTCCTGAAAAATTTATTAAAGATCTCCGATTGGTCCTTTTCAGAGATCCCTATCCCCCTGTCCTTTACTTCGAGGATAGTATAAAGGCCTTCTCTGAATACTTTTACGGAGATATATTTTTCCCCCGCTGAATATTTAATACTGTTTTGTATCAGGTTTGATAATATTAATTTAAACGCTTCAATATCCACCGGCAGAGGCGGCAGGTCCATATCTATTTCTTCATCCAGTATAAAACCCGAAGATCTCAGTTCGTCCCTGTATTGGTTCAATATTTTTCCGGTAATAACCTGGAGGTTTAAATTTTCAAAATTATACTGCTTTTTTCCCTCTTCTATATTTGAAAAATTGAGCATATTTTCTATGGTTTCATTCATGCGGCCGGTTTCCCGGATGATATTTTCTATAAATTCGGTTTTTTTTGCCTCATTATTTATCCAGCCTGACGAAATATTTTCGGCCATCAGTTTTAATCTTGTCAGGGGTGTTTTTAATGTATGAGAAACACGGTCGACAAATTCTGACTTTGACCTTAATATTTCCGTTTCCCTTGAAAAATATTTATAGAAAAGCAATATTCCGAGGATCAGGGAGAGTACAAGGGTAGTGATGAGGATATAGTTGAACCTGATCTCCTCACTGGCCCTGTAAGAGAAGTAATCCATGTTTTTCGAATAAAGGTTCAGGGAGTGATCCATGAATATCCTCTTAAAAGGGGCAGATATCAGAAAGTAGGGGTGGGAGCTGCTCCGGCTTTTATCCAGCCCCCCTCCACCGGATTCTGTCAAAATTTTCAGGTCCCCGAACCCGAAAGGATTTTTTCCGGGCCCGGCAATGGAATGCTCCTTTAGTATTCCCTCCGATACCATGAATCCGAAGACCGGTTCGTTCCCTTTATCCCCCGGGGATCCGAGAGGGCCCAAAGCCACCTCTGCCAGAGCCCCTCCGGGTAATTTTATGTTAAATATCCTTATTTCCTTAATAACTCCAGGCCCTTTATCTTTGAGGTGAGTGATCAATTTTTTGTAGAACCTGGATTTCTCGTCACTGGGGGTATAAAGTTCCTGAAGTTTTAAAAGTGAAGCTCTTTCACCTGAGATGTCTGTTTGTTCTACAGAGGCCATATCCGGCTCCAGGTCCACATATTTCCAGTTGAACTGCCGGCCTGACTCTGAAAGTTCCCTTATCTCCTTTCGCATCTTTTCATCCGGAACCAGTTTATCAGGGTCATCTTTGAATTTGCTTATGAAGTCCAGGGCCTCATTTTTATATAGTTCAAATGTACCGGACCCTGAGGTGCTCTCTTTCCGTATTATATTCTCGTAAAGGTTAAGATATAACTTCAGGCTGCTGATTTCCCTGCCCAGGTATCTTTCAGACAGAGCTGTCTGTCTCAGGATGGTAAGAAAGAGCGGTCCGCGGGATCCCCTTCCGGAAGGGAACTTATTCAATGCTTCTCTGTAATAGAGTGATGATTGGAAATATTTCCCCAGTTTAAAATAGTTTCTGCCCAGGGCATTGTATATGTAGGGAAGTACTTTTTTTGGAGGATCTGATCTCAATGACTCCCCGTATGCCCTGATGGCCGGGACAAACTCTCTCTTACTGAACTCCAGATCATTACCTTTCCTGTACATACTTCCTGTCCGGGAATCGGTTGCAGCCGGGTCGGTGATTTTTTCCGGGGCCCTGCTTACCTTCCGGGTCAGGGGATAGATGAATTCATTACTGCTGCTGATGATGAAAGGATATTTTATTACACTGTGGTCCATAACAATTCCCTTGATCTTCTTCAATACGGATCCCGGGTCACCTGTATCGATCCCATCCTTATCCATATCGGGGAATACAGTGCTGATAAGTTCAAGAGCATTATCCTCAACACTGTCTCTGAAAAGGTTCAATTTACTTGCAACTCCGTCCCTGAGGTTCAGTTCTCTCGATATTTTCTGTCCGGACACGTGGTAGATTCCCAGAATGCTGATAATGATCCCGGGTAGAATCACGGAAACAAGTATCAGGATGGGAAACTTTTTTTTGTTCTTTATCATTTATTTGTTTCGATTATAGTAAATTGTACTCATAACTTAAAGGTTCTGGTATGAAAACAGTGATTTTCTTGACATAAAATAGTAAATGGAGTATAAATAATCATTAAATCAACAAAAAGGATGGTGATTAATATTGGCTAACGTTGAAGTTAGACCTGGTGAATCTTTTGACAGCGCTTTCAGACGGTTTAAAAGGAAAGTACAGCAGGAAGCTATTATCAAAGAGATAAAGAAGCATACTGTTTACCTTAAACCCGGTGAAAGGAAAAGATTAAAGATTGCACAGGCACAGAAACGGATGCGTAAACGTTTACGCAGAGAAATATCTGACCTTTAAGATCTGCGGGGCGTGGCTCAGTCTGGTAGAGTATCGGTTTTGGGAACCGAGGGTCGCAGGTTCGAACCCTGCCGCCCCGACATCTTTAAATTAAACAATTAATGCACCCGTAGCTCAATGGATAGAGCAACTGACTTCTAATCAGTAGGCTGGGCGTTCGAGTCGCTCCGGGTGCGTTTTTTTTATCCCCTCATATAGGCTGTTTCCACAGCTTTGAAATTTTATTATTAAAAATATTTCCACGGGTGCCACATTTGGTGCCAAATTTGGGCCATAAAAACCGGTTTATAGTCCCATAAACCTGATTCAGTTCTCCTGTACCTGCAACAACTCTCCTGCCCTGAGCTGCAAACAGGCATACGGGAGAAACTGTCTCACGTCAGTCGGTTGGGTTAAATTCTATTCTTAATTTGAAAATAAAATCTAAATAAATTATTCTTTTTTCTTGTATTGTTAAATGACTAAATTTTTTCAGGAGGGGGATGTGAATCTAACGTTTCGGAATTTGGGTGTATTTATTATTGTTCTGGCAGGTTTCTTTTTAAGTCATTGCTCGGATCAAAAGGGTGTAACTCCCGGCAATGTTGATGCTCTTGAATTGACACCGGTATTGACCATCGACTCTGCGTCTCTGCAGGATGAGGAGGGGATATTTTTTTCTGATTTTGCACGGGATCCGGATGGGAGCAACTATCTCCTGGATGGGGACAGTGTCACGGTGTACCGTTATGACAAGTCGGGTCAACTCCTTGGCTCATTCCTGAAGAAAGGAGAGGGGCCGGGAGAATTCCTGGGTTATCCGAGGCTGCAGTTGACCGATGATTATCTATGGGTATCGGGCCGAAGGAAGGTCGGAAAATTCACAAAGGATGGAGTATTTGTAGAAGAGTACAAGCAGAAGAGTTATTTCAGTGCCATCCGTGTCGTGGATGAGAGCCGGTTCCTGGGAACAAAGGAGAGGTTTTTCGATGACAAAAACGGGAAAACCGAATCCGTTAAAATCCTGGGGCTGTTCACTTTGCAAAATGAAAAACTGCTGTTTACCTATCTGGAGACCGGCAGTACCGGAAGGTTCTTTGTCCCTTCGGGAAAAATGAGAATCTCTGTGATTCCCGGGGGAGGACTGGTCCCGGACCTGAAGTTCGGGTTCAACCCGGCAAAGGGGGAAGTGGTATTTGCGGACACGAAGTTTCATAAGGTATTTACCATGAATCTAGACGGAAATAACCGGAGTGAATTTTTCTTTCAATCAGAAAAAACACCGGTGCCGGATGAATTTAAAGAGGGGATCATTCAATCCTTCGGGAAGGTTCAGGAAGATCTTAAGAAGAAAGTATTTGAAGCCCTGCCCGACTATTTTTGTGCGATAAAAAAGATCAGGGCCCTTCCGGACAATATGATATTGGTGGAAAGCATGGGGCAGGGAGGGAAATCGGTATTCCGTCTCTTCGATGAGCAGGGAAAGTTGATCAGGAGTTTCCTAATTGATTCCGGATTCAAATTTCATGCCTTAAAATTCTCCGGTGATCGGGTAGGCATGCTGGAGGACAAAGAAGAATCTTCCGTCTACCATGAGTTCACAATTGAATTAAATTAAAAATTTTCTGGTGCCAAATAGGTGCCAAATTAGATTTTGTGATAATGAACTTCAGGGCAACCACGGGGAGTTGCCCCTACAGAAAAAGGGGACAGGCACCTAAATCAGGATTTTATACGTTCGATCCTGTTTATACCATTCTTATGGACAATAAGTTTATAAAGTTGGAATTTTTTGTTTT
>JBDLJQ010000005.1:0-80698 GCA_039714255.1 Acidobacteriota bacterium | reverse complement strand
CAATGACGTTCGTGTAACGAACAAGGTGAATTCGCATCAGCGAAGAGAGGGTGCCCTGGGGTACAAATGACCACAAATGACAATATCAATTTTTTCAATGACAATCTCTTTTGTTTCTTCTGTCTTTTATTTATTTTTTTTCTTGACAATATTTTTTTTTTAAAATATTATTAAATTTACTATATGAAACTCTGTTTCAAATAATGAAACCATGAACAACACAGTAAAAAAAGCTTTTGACATTGTCCGGCTGGTGGAAAAAAACCAGGGAAAACTTACACTTTCAGATATTGTGAGGATTCTGGAGATGAATAAAACTACAGTTTTCCGCAGCTTAAAAACACTGGAAGACCTTGAAATACTTGAAAAGATAGATAAATTCTATTACCTCGGAATCTCATTGTTTGAGCTGGGGAACAAAGTTTACCTGAAACAGATAATAGTGGAAAAGATCCACCCCATATTAAAAATGCTTTCGGAAGAAGTTAATGAGACAGTAAATCTTGCAAAACTTCATAACGGGATGGTCTTATATCTTGATAAAATTGAAAGTACACGCAGTTTACAGATTCAGTCATCTATCGGCGATACCCTCCCTCTCTATTGTACATCTCTCGGTAAATCTATCCTTTCAATTCTTCCGGAAGAAGAAACTGAAAAGATCTTTGATTCATTTAAGTTCAAAAAGTTTACCCAAAACACAATAATAAATAAAAAATCTCTTATCAAGCAGATAGAAAAGGTAAAAGACAGAGGATTCAGTGTTGATGAAGAAGAGTTTGAAGAAGGCCTTGTATGTGTTTCAGTTCCACTTTTCCTTAAAGAACATAGTTTTTACGGAGGCTTAAGCCTGTCCGGCCCATCAATAAGGTTCACTCAAAAGAATATAAACATTATCGCTTCAAGACTAAAAGAGTATAAAAAATTGATCCTAAATAAAATAAACAGTTGAAAAGGAGGAATAATATGTATAAAGGTTATATGAACAGATATTTATCTATTGATCTTTCAAAAAAGGAGTTCTTTTTCGGTACACCACCGGAAGGCCTCTTTGAGAATTATATAGGAGGAAAAGGGCTCGGCCTGAAACTTATGATAGATATGGGACTGATAACACACGATCCCTTTTCGGAAGAAAATCCCCTGATATTTACAACCGGCCCGTTTACCGGCTCATTGGTTCAGACCTCTGCAAGATCCACGCTTGTAACTAAATCTCCATTGACAGGCACTTTTCTGGACTCTCATATAGGCGGGAACTGGGGCCCTATGATAAAAAGGGCCGGCGTTGATTATATTATTGTCACTGGGAAAAGCAGCAGTCCTGTATTCCTCCACATTACTCCTGAAGAAGTAGAATTCAAAAATGCAACTGACCTGTGGGGAAAGGGAATATTCGAAACAGAAAAAACACTGAAAGAAAAATTCCCCGGATCAAGGATAGCTTCAATAGGCCAGGCAGGAGAGAATCTTGTCAAATATGCATGTATAGGATCAGATCTTTATCGTCAGTTCGGAAGAGGCGGTGCCGGAGCTGTAATGGGGTCAAAAAAACTTAAATCCATTATAATTGAAGGCGACAGGAAAATTGAAGTATATGACCCTGAAGGTTTTAAAAAGATAAACGGTGAGTTGACCAAAGATACTCTTGCTCACCCGGGGCCTGCAAAGAGAGATGAACTCGGAACCAATATGTGGATAAGAATGGGACATGAAGACGGGAAATTTCTCCCCACAAGAAATTTTAAGGATGTTCAGTTTGAAGGATATGAAGGAATTACATCGGAAACAATGAAAAAGAAACTGAACTGGAAAAGTGTAAGTTGCTTTAACTGTGTTATCAAATGTTCAAAACTTGCAAAATGGAAAGATTATGAAGTTGAAGGGCCCGAATATGAAACCACCGCTTATCTGGGTTCAGGCTGCGGGATCGGTGATGCGGAAAGTGTAGCATATGCCAATTATTTATGTGATGACCTGGGAATGGATACAATATCTGCCGGAGTTGTTATTTCATTTGCCATGGAAGCATTTGAGAAAGGGATTTTGTCTCCAACTGATGTAGATGGAATTGAACTTAAATTTGGAAATGCAGAAGCTCAATTTGAATTATTGAACAGGATCGCCCGAAGAGAAGGAATAGGAGACCTCCTTGCTGAGGGAACCAGGATTGCTTCCGAAAAAATAGGAAAGGGGAGCGAATATTTTGCCATCCAGATTGCAGGTATGGAATTATCAGGAGTTAATGTGAAAGGGAGTGCTTCAATGGGACTTACACTTGCCACCTCTGACTTTGCCAGCCACACCAGATTCTGGTCATGTTCAGATGAGATGGCCGGAAATCTTACTTATGAGAACACACCGCAATTCATAAAGGACGGGCAGGATGATGTAAATGCCAGGAATTCGCTTGTGGTCTGTGATTTTCTTCCTTACGGGTTTGACAGGCTGGCCCCTGTTCTTGAGGCTTTGACAGGAATAAAAACAGACGGGAAAAAACTGCTTGAACTGGGAGAAAAAATATCAAACCTGACAAGAATGTACAATTATATGAACGGAAGGTCCAGAGCAAGTGATACACTGCCCCAAAGGTTTTATAAAGAAAAACAGGAATCGGGTATGTTTGAAGGAAAATTTCTTACAGAGAAAATATTCGCTGAATGGCTTGATAAATATTATCATGTAAGGGGATGGGATCAGGATGGTTATCCATCTGATAAAAAACTCAGGGAACTCGGGCTGGAAAAGATCTGAGGTAATCGGAGAACAGAATGAAAAAAAATTTAAATACATTGGCAGAAAGGACTATCCATCTTGAACCGGAGGGTGCCTATGCCGTTCTTGCAAAAGCAAATTCACTTGAGAAAGAAGGCAGAAAAATAATCCATCTTGAAATAGGACAACCCGATTTTCAAACTTTTGAAAATATATCCCGGGCCGGAATAAAAGCAATTTCAGAAGGACAGACACGCTATACCCCTTCAGCAGGAATTCCTTCATTGAAAGAAAAAATAGCAGAATATACCAGTCAACGCCTGGGGATAAAATTTTCCTCCGGCCAGGTTGTGGTGGGTCCCGGAGCAAAACCGCTCTTATTTTTTCCCATGATGGCCTTGCTTGAGCCTGGTGATGAAGCCATTTATCCTGATCCCGGATTTCCGAGCTACAGGGCGATAATAGAAACCATGGGAGCAAAACCTGTACCTATCCCTCTCAGGGAAGAGAAAGATTTTTCATTTGATATGGAGGAATTTGAAAAAAAAGTAAATGAAAAGACAAGACTTGTAATAATAAATTCCCCTTCCAACCCAACCGGAGGGATCATTCCCGCAGAGGACCTTCAAAGAATAGCAAAACTTGCTGAAAAATTTGATTTCTGGATACTTTCCGACGAAATTTATACAAGGCTCGTATATTCAGATACTCCTGTTGATAGTATCACTCAAATAGAAGGAATGGAGAAAAGGACAATAATAATGGACGGATTCTCAAAAACCTACGCAATGACCGGATGGAGGTTGGGGTATGCATTAATGCCGGAATCTCTGGCAGATAAAGTTTCCCTCCTCCTCACCCATTCAGTAGGATGTACAGCTTCCTTTACACAAATCGCAGGAATAGAGGCCCTCTCAGGCCCACAGGATCAGGTGGAAGAGGTAAAAAAAACATTCGAAAAGAGAAGAGACATCATTGTTAACGGTTTAAATAACATTCCGGGTATTACCTGCAAAAAACCGAAAGGTGCATTTTATGTCTTCCCTAATATAAAAAGTTTCGGAGAAAGTTCAGATAAGATTGCAGAATATCTTCTTTCCGAAGCGGGTGTTGCATTACTGCCCGGTACTTCATTCGGGCCCATGGGAGAGGGATATTTACGCCTCTGTTATGCAGCTTCGATCGAAGAGATCAAAGAAGCATTGGAATTAATTAAAAAAGCTTTAGAGAAAAAATAAATCAAGGAGAATATTATGAGTTTACATTACCCTTTTTTATCAAAAAAAGATATGGATCAGATAGATGCTCTGAAAGAATCCTATGGAGGAGCTTCAGAAATCGAAAGATCCATTGATAAAATGAGAGAATATGAAACAAGGAAGAAGGTTGCAGCCGAAAAAGGATTCGGAGGGATGCTGGAAAAAGCAGAAGCCTATGCAGCAAAATTTCCTAAACTTGAAGATTTTATTGAAAAGGAAAGTATCAGTTTTACCAAACCCGGGGTAGCTACAACCCAGGTTTCAGGATTCCAGGGAGCACCGATAACACTACAGGCTATGAAGAGGATCGCCGAAGATGGTAAGACTCTCGTTCCGGAAGAATTTATATCGGTAATGGCCCTGAGCGAAGACTATGTTTTTAACGGAGAACTTTTAACAACCCTTGCAATGTCAGAAAATATCATGGGGGCGAAAAAGTTCTGCAATACCAATCTGGTAGGCACTCCGCTCAGCAATGAATTATATGACAGGCTTGAAAAAGTAACCGGGGAAAAATTTGAAACATGGTCTCCGGACAATAATTCACGTGCTCTGATACTTAAAAATATGGGAACACCATTCGGTAACCTGGGGGGTGTTGAGGTCGCAAACAACAATCACCTTGTTTACCTCGATGGCGTAACAAGAGCAGCAGTAAACACAGGAGGCGATTTTTTCCTTAATCCAAGCTGGTCCACCATCGTTGCAGCATGTTATTATGCAAGAGATATAAAGAATATAAATTTCAAGATTTCAATGCTCTTATCAACCCAGAATGCTATCCAGTTGAGAATGCTTATGAATATAATGAAGGAATATATCAGGGAAGATGGTTCCACTGCTATTTATGAGATCAACCTGGGTAACGGACAATCTCCTGACATGTTCATTCAATGTGCAAAGGAACTGAAAGAGTCCGGTATTCCTAATGTTTCCGTTGCAGGACACCTCAGGATAAACCCCGATCTCGGGCTTGCGGATTTTGACTGGACAGATAATGCATTTAAGGTGATTGGATCCGGTACAGATATGACCATCAAATATGAAAGTGACGGAACTTCCAGGGAACTTGATACAATGGCCGCCTATTTTCTCCCGAAGGACGAAAGGCTTGCAAATGGTGAAAAGATCGGAGATGTGGTCTATTACAAGTGCGTCCGATGTTCAGAGGATGCAAAAAATATAATGAGAAAGGGGCATAAAGCAACTTTCGGAAAACTTTCATACAGATAAGGAGAAAATATGGAACATAATATAGCTTTATTGGGATTCGGTACTGTAGGACAGGGTATAAGCCAGATACTTCTCAATAAAAAAGAATATTTAAGTAAGAAATATGGTTTTAATTATAAGATAGTTGCGGTTTCAGATTTTAATTATGGTAACGTTTACAATCCGAACGGCCTTGATATCCCTTTTATGCTTAAAGAAGCCGGAGAAGGGGGGAAATTTTCAAAAGATCTTAAAGATTGGGACAATGTCACAATGATAAAGGAAAGCAATGCAACCACTATATGTGAACTTACATATACTGACCTGGAAACAGGAGGGCCGGCAATGGATCATTGCAGAGCAGCTCTTAATGCAGGTAAGAATGTAGTTACCAGCAATAAAGGACCTGCAGCTTTAGCTTATCCGGAAATGAAAGAACTTGCAGATAAGAATAATGCGTTATTTCTCATCGAAGGAACCGTTTGTGCCGGAACACCTGTGTTAAATTTATCCGAAGGCCCTCTGGCAGGATGCAGCATCTCAAAGATCAGAGGTATACTTAACGGTACAACCAACTATATGCTGACCGAGATGGAAAAAGGGATGGCTTATGACGAGGTTCTAAAGATCGCACAGGAAAAAGGGTATGCAGAAGCAGATCCAACAGGTGACGTGGAAGGGTACGATGCACGCGGAAAAGTTACCATACTGGCAAATGTGGTGATGGGAGCTTCTTTGAAAGTGGAAGATGTTTCCTGCAAAGGAATAACAGAGATCACTCCGGATGATATCGATAAAGCAAAAAATGAGAATGGAAGATGGAAACTGATTGGAAGTGTTGAGAATAATAACGGTAAAGTTACCGGATCTGTTTCTCCTGAAATTGTAAACCTTTCCCACCCCCTTGCAGGAGTAATGGGAGCTACAAATGCCTTAACCTTTTCCACCGACATGCTTGGAGATGTGACAATTGTAGGCCCCGGTGCAGGAAAAATTGAGACAGGATTCTCAATTTTGACAGACTTGATAAAGATCAATAATAAATAGTTACTATTAAACAACCCGGGAATTAACTCCCGGGTTGTTTATCAGGGAGATATATTAATGAAAACTTCAAAAATAGAAAGTTTAATTTCTGAGGCTACAAACCTTATGGAACACTCTTTTATAAGAGAAATTCTCAAAGTAACAAAAGGTGTGGAGGGAATAATATCATTTGCAGGCGGCCTGCCCCATCCTGATGCCTTTCCAAGAGAAATATTGTCAAAACTATTCGCCGAAATAATTATGGAAGAAGGGCACGAAGCTCTTCAGTATGGAGCCAGTGAAGGTGATAAGGTCTTTAAAGATATAATAAAAGATTTTGAAAATGTCCCCTATCTTACAGATGACGAACTGATGATAACAGTAGGATCAACAAATGGTATTTACTATTTTACCAGAGCACTTATTAACACTGGAGATATAATCCTTTGCGAAGCACCAAGTTTCCCGGGATCCATTTCTTCCATGGAAGCATGTGGAGCA
Organism: Acidobacteriota bacterium; assembly: GCA_039714255.1. GTDB lineage: Bacteria > Acidobacteriota > Aminicenantia > UBA2199 > UBA2199 > UBA647. Next base: position 73,985 of record JBDLJQ010000005.1, on the reverse strand, counting down.
CGCCTTGAAGGAATTGAAATGGATGATGTCGGAATGAGGCCTGACCTCCTTGAAGATAAGTTGAAAAAATTAACGGAAAATAATGATCCTGTAAAATTCATCTATGTAATTCCTGAATTCCACAATCCAACAGGTAAGACAATGGACATTGAAAGGAGGCGGGATATAATCAAAGTTGCTATGAAGTTCGGGATTCCGATCCTTGAGGATCAGCCATATAGAGAACTCAGATTTTCCGGAGAAAGAGTAATGACACTCTGGGAAATAGCCAGAACCGAATTCAATGACCCGAAACTGGTTACCATTGCCAAATCCTTCTCCAAGATACTGGGGCCGGGATTAAGGCTGGGATTTGCAGCCGGCCCGCCGGATATCATTAAACATATGGTCAAGTGGGCACAGAAAACAACTGTAAGCCCTGATTGCCTGACACAGAGAGTTACTGCCAGATTTATCGAAAAAGGATATATGAAACCCCATATTTCCAAGATCATAAACCTTTATAAACCCAAACGTGATGCAATGTTGGAATCACTTGAAAAGTTCATGCCTCCTGGAATAACATGGACCAAACCTGAAGGCGGAATGTTTATCTGGGTAACATTTGATGAATCAGTTGATACTTCCAGTCTTTTCGAAATGGCAATAAAAAATAAGGTTGCATTTATTCCCGGAGCCAAATTTTATCCCAGCGGAACCGCAAAGAAAAATGAATTAAGGCTGAATTTTTCTTACCCGGATATTGACAAGATCTATACAGGTATAGAGAGGCTCTCTCAACTATTAAAATAAATTTGGAATAATACAAACAGGGGAAAACGCTAATAACATTTGTTAATAGTACAGATCGTATTTTTACCGGACTCTTTTCCCTTGTAAAGAGCCTTATCAGCCGTTTCAAGGAGTTTATCCACTGATTTTCCATCAACCGGGAATGTAGATAATCCCACTGTTACTGTCAATTTACCTATATATTTTTCATCTCTTGATTTAAACTGAAAACCTGATATCTCCTTTAAAATCCTCTCCCCTACCTTCAACGCAGCCTTACTGTCCGTTTCAGGAAGGATCACGGCAAATTCTTCTCCGCCATAACGGGCAAGAAAATCACATCCACGTACAGATTTTCGAAAGATCGCTGAAATATCTTTAAGAACTCTGTCACCGGACTGATGGCCGTAAGAATCGTTAACATTCTTAAAATCATCAATGTCAGCCATCATAAGGCTGAGTTCCTTACCCATCTCTTTATGTTCTTTTAATTGTTGACTGAGAACCTTTTTAAAAGAACGGAAATTATACAATTTGGTAAGTTCATCTATTCTGGAAAGTTTTTTATAATAATCACTCTTTTTTGCAAGGAGAGAAAGCCTTTTTGTTTCAAGAGCTTTGTTTATCACAAACAATGTGTGATTAAATCTGAACGGCTTTGTTATAAAATCAGACGCACCGGCTTTTATCGATTCAACTGCCGATTCAATAGATGCATACGCTGTCATTATTATTACCGGCATTTCCTGATTCATATATTTTATTTCTTTTGTAAGTTCAATACCATCCATTTTAGGCATCTTAAGGTCAGCAATAACGAGATCAATACTTTCAGTCTCAATTATTTTTAAGGCTTTAATGGGATCAGAAGATGATACAACTATAAAATTTTTCTCTTCAAGGTATTCTTTTAAAAGTTCAAGGGCATCAATCTCATCATCAACAACCAGAATCTTCATAACCTTGTCGCTTTTTCTCGGCATCGTCACCCTTTATAATAAAATTTGATTTTATTAACAATATTATCACATAAAAAGAAATATAATGTCAAAATAGCTGAAAAATAGGATAAAGTCCCAGTTTATGATTGAATTTATTTAATAATTGTATTATATTTTGTTAAAATAATCGGAGGATTTTATATGGAAAAATTGTTCAGGGTCTACTCCATAATGAATGGAGTTTCATATGAAAATATTTTTTATGACAATGTTGTATTTAACTGGTTCATTATAGAGAGAGAAAGTTTTCCTTTTAAATTTGAGCAGCTTATCATAAATTATGACAATCTGGAAAAGGGAAAAAAGAAATCAGCCAAAGATTATATAAGTGAACAATTTACAAATGAAGAATCCAGAATATTTAAGGATATGCTTGATAAAAAAAGTTCAGGGATCACAAAAATTGTTGAAGTTAAACTTCCCGTAAGTGATAACTCAAGAGGTTATAACTCTCTTGAGATCGAACAGGGAAAAGGATTCAGTGATCTCTACAAAAAAGATTCATATGATCTGCCATTTAAAGTAAGAGGGTTCTTCAACATTAATGATGCGGATAAAAGAATTATCGGCGATGACAACCCTACAGTGATATCCAGAGTAAGAAAAGGATTTTTTGAAAACAAAGAATGATAAGACTTATTGCAGCTTTAGGAAATCCGGGCCCTGAATATAGATTCTCCCGTCATAATATTGCATGGCAGATGATCGAATATTTATCTTTTTATAATGATCTTAAATGGCAGCAAAAGTTCAAAGGGCTGTTTTCAGAAACATATCTCCTGGGTGAAAAGATCTTTATTATTAAACCTGATACCTTTATGAATAGAAGTGGTTTATCTATTGCCTCGGCTGCTTCTTTCTATAAATTAAAAATTGAAGAAATTGCAATTATCCATGATGACCTGGAATTGGATTTTGGCATCATCGGTTTTAAAAAAGGGGGCGGCCTGGGAGGCCATAACGGTTTGCGTTCTGTTACTGCTTCACTTGGAACAAAAGATTTTAACCGGTTCCGGCTGGGGATTTCCCGCCCGTCTCATTCGGATATCACATCTTATGTCCTCGGGAATTTTAATAAAGATGAATCAGCAGTTCTGCCCACGATCCTTGAAAAAGGGGCGGAACTTTTTGAAGAAAATCTGGAAGAAGATTTTAACGACTTATATAAAAAATACAGAAAAGAGAAAGTTTTACCCTGATCACAATTACAGATGGAAAAATTTTTATATCAAAAAGAGAACGAATATTTTGCTCAGACACAGAGAGGCCTTGAGGAAACAGCAAAAAATGAGATTGAAGAACTGGGCGGCATAGATTGTAAAACTTCCTTCAGGGGATTATATTTCAAAGCTTCAAAAAAAGGCCTGTACAAGATCAATTATATGGCAAAGACCATAAGCAGGGTCCTTGCTCCTTTAAAAAAATTTCCTGTTTATAATGAAGATGAACTTTATAAAAATGGTTACAGCATCCTTTGGGAAGAATTTTTAAATCCTGAATTAACGTTCGCTGTATTTTCTTCTGTCTCAGGAAGTAATATCAAACATTCCAAATTTGCTGCTTTAAAATTAAAAGATGCCATTGCTGACCGGTTGAGGGAAAAGTTTGGAAAAAGGCCATATGTTGATACAAAAGATCCGCAGGTCAGTATAAATCTGAACATAAGGAACAACAAAGGTACTATCAGTTTTGATACATCCGGCAGAGCTCTTCATAAAAGAGGATACCGTATTCAAAGTGTTGAAGCCCCCATTCACGAAACCCTGGCAGCTGCTATTCTAAATATAAGCGGCTGGCGGGGGGAGACTCCCCTTTATGACCCTATGGCAGGATCAGGGACAATACTTTCCGAAGCTCTTTTAAAATACAGAAACCTCCCATCCGGGTTTAAAGACCATAATTATGGATTTTATTTTCTTCCTGATTTTGAAGAAAAAATATGGTCAGATGTTAAAAATGAGTGCGATAAAAAAATTCTCAACTTTCCAGGGGATATAATAGCAGGAAGTGATATTGATCCTGATGCTGTGTCAGCTTCCAAAAGGAACCTGATGGAGATTCCCGGTGGAAAGGATGTTTTTATAAACGGAACGGACTTCAGGGATATAAACAATCTGGAAAACCATACGATCATATCTAACCTCCCCTACGGGCAAAGACTGGGTTCACTCGAAGAAACACAAAGGATCTATAAAGATTTCGGTGATTTTCTGAAAAAGAAATGTAAAGGATCAAAAGCATTTTTACTCTGCGGGAGTACATCTCTTGTTAAAAAGATCGGACTTCGCCCGAAGAGATGTATCATTTTATTTAACGGCCCTATCGAAACCCGATTAGTTGAAATCGAACTTTATTAAGATTTTGTCCTTTTTTATCCATCATTTAATAGAAAAAAAAAAAATAGTATGATATATAGTAATTCAGGAGGAATTATGAAAAAAATTACATTAATTCTGGTCACAATAATGATCATGTTCGTTTTAACCGGCTGCGGAAAAAAAGCCGATACACCTAAGGCCATAATGGAAGAATCATTCAATCTATTTGATACTTATATCGCAGATATGAATAAAACCGATGATGTTGATGGTGCTATTGCTGCATTAGAAAAATTTGCAACAAAAATGGAAACACTCAAACCCAGAATGAAAGCATTGGAAGAAAAATATCCGGAAATGAAAGATATGTTTAAGGGTGGTAATGTTCCCGATGAATTCAAAGAGTTTGAAGGAAGAATGAAAGAGTTGGGACCCAAAATGATGGCTCTGGGTGCAAAAATGATGAAGTTCATGCAGGATCCAAAATTTCAGGAAGCATATAAAAAATTCAACGAAGCTATGCAAATGCAATAGCTATTAGAAAGAACAATATTGTTCAGACAATAAATTAATATTAAAAAACTGAAGGGAGATATTTTTTATCTCCCTTTTTTTTTATCTAATTATTTAAATTTACGAAAAAATACGATCTCTATTCTTTATCAAAATTAAAGAACTCTTTCCTGACATCATTAACGGTATCAGGAGTATACCCTTTTTTAACCATCTGTTCTCTGAGTTTTTGAATAAGCTTAGAGGAATCGATACCCATCGGGCACCTGACACCACACCTTCCGCATAATGCACATGAGAATGCTGCAGGTGCAGCTTCTTTAATATCCTTAGCAACAAAAGCATCCCATAACACTCCAATACCTCCGGGATATTGTTTCCCGAAATGGCCCGCTGTAACCCAGAAAACCGGACATTCATACATACATGCCCCGCACTTCTGACATTTCAGGATCTCTTTGAACTCTTCATCCTTGGAAACTTTTAACCTTCCGTTATCAAGAAGGACCAGATGGAATTCTTTCGGCCCGTGGGCACCATAAGTAATAACTTTTTCAATATCACCGGTTTTAGAAGGGCCCGATATCATATGAACATAAGAGGGCACTATATAATTAGCAAAACGCCAGGTAGTTTTTGAAATATGAAATGCATCATCAAGGGTCGGCACTATTTTTTCGACACCCACTAGTGCAATATGTTTTTCCTGAAGAGCAGTAGATAATTTTATATTACCTTCATTTTCGATAATAAAAAGCGACCCCGTTTCCGCAGCAACCGCATTAGCCCCGCTTATACCGATCTCGGAATCTATATACTTTTGACGTAAAAACTTTTTGACCGCCATTACCATCTCTTCAATATTTGTTTCAGAAATTTTTTCCCCGGTGGCTTTTGATATAAGTTTGGATGCCTCTTCTCTTTTCAGGTCAACTGCAGGAGCTAATGTATGCATAGGCCTTCCATCTTTTAACTGAACAAGAAATTCTCCCAGATCGGTTTCCCATACCTCATGCCCTTCTTTCTGCAGATGCTGCCGCAAATGTGTCTCTTCAGTTGTAAGACTTTTACCTTTTACGATAGTTTTTTTATCTTCACCGATTATTTCACTTATTATCCTGTTTGCATCTTCTGCATCTTTTGCAAGATAAGCTTTCCCATGATTTCTCTCTACAGCTTTCATTGTCTGTTCAACCAGCTCTTCCATATGGTCAATGGAATATTCCTTTATTTTTCTGGCTTTCTCCATATATTCCTGTGATTCCGGGAAAGCTTCAAGTGATCTTTTCAAATTATTACGATATGAAGTTTTTGCCCTTGAGATCGCTTCTCTCAGGTCTTCATTAGCAGCACCATCTCCTATCAATTCCGCCATATAATCATTATAAATTTCTTTAAATTCTTTTGATTCTTTTTTTTTGTCAGACATTATGACCTCCATATATTATTAAACAATTCGGAAAAATAGAGAGGTTTAATATTTTCAACTTCAGCTATTTCCAACCCCTGGGATATTCCATAATGGCCGTTCGCACAGCTTGATCCTGCATATTCGGGAGCGGTAGGAATAAGGACCTCTAATACATAATTTTCCTTAATATATTCGGAGAGTTCAGGCTGAGTCATATTGAGCCATGAACCCGGACATGTATTATACTCTGCAACATCTCTGCCTTCAATTTCAGCTGAGGGGTGGCCTTCTTCCAATAGTTCCATATCAGGCACGAGTTCTAAAAGCTCTCTTACATAATGGAATTCACTTATCTTTCTTCCCAAAGTACATCCATGGTGAATAAAATATTTATGTGGGAAACTTTTCAGTTTGTTTCTATTTTTTGAAATATGTTCAAACAGGAATTGTGACAGATGGACATAAGGTACACCTAAATTTATACCATATCTTTCAGGTACCTCTTTACGGTACTTAGCTACCCCTGCCGCATAGGGCGATACAATAATATCAGGTTTAACTCTATCAACCTGTTCTTTAAACTTTTTTACAACCTTTTCAGCGTCTTCAACTAAACCCAGATTCATTGAAGCTTCCCCACACTTAACTTCTTCATCAACAACAATAAAATCAACACCCATCTTTTTATAGAGGTTTTCAATACTCTGAACAATATTATGCTGTTCCTGATGTAACAAATTAACCTTACCGGAAAAAAGTACTTTCATCATATCTCCTTTTTAAAAAATTATTATATCAAATCGTTAATATTTCACAAGTACTACAATGTAGGATAATATAGATTTTTGAATTTTTCTGATCAGATAACAGGAAATTTTTATTCAAATCACCTGAATAATTTTCGGATTTAAAAAAATTTTGGAAAAATTGGATTTATTGCAATAAAAAGGGGCAGGGAAACCCTGCCCCTATATTGGTTATCTTAATAACTTATTTACTTAAAAAGCAAGACGGAATCCGAGAAGGATTTCGTGATAGTGTTCAAATGTAAACTCTGAACCCATCGGAGCTCTAAGCTCAACAAATATTGAACCTTTGCCTGTAGGTGTTTCCAATACATCAACGCCAGCCTGCAGAACCAGGTCAAAATCAGATTTCCATTCCGGGAGCCAATCTCCTTCATGAAGATACAGGTCTCTTACAGAAGAACTGAATCCGAATCCTGCACCGAGGAAGAATTTACCAAAATGTCCGTTAAGCACAAAACTTGAGAGGAAATGATGATTAAAAGGATCATCATTAAATACGAAAGCTCCTCCCAGTACAGCTACTGCACTGAGTTTGCTGGGGATAAGGTAATACTGAATACCACCGCGGAGGAATGCCAGTGTTGTATATGTACCTTTAGCAACTCCAAGTCCGCCTTCTACGAGGAAAAATAATCTTTTTTCCACTCTGAGGTCAAATTCGCAATTATTTGCTGAATATGCGCCGTGATTATCAGCTACCTTCAGGAATACTTTATATTCCCCGGCTTTTTTAAACTTCTTTTTCCATACAAATGGTTCTGCCGTGATAGTGTTTTTATCAACTTCACTGTTATCTTTTTTCCTAAGAATAGTAAATTCAGCTTTTTCTACTTTACCATCTTTATCAGATGACCCTGAAGCATCCAGAGAAACAACTTTTCCAACCATTACTTTTTCCGGAGATACCTTAAGATCACATGAAGGAGGATTATTTACATAAACCTTTGCAGAACATTCTGCGGCAACATAAATTCCATTTACCCCTTTAACCTTAACTTTCATTTCATAGTTACCTGGATCTTTAAAACTTGTTTTCCAGGCAGCATCAGAAGCTGAAATAACATGTGTTTCAACTTTATTACCTTCATAATAAACGGAAACTTCTGTTTCGGTAACACACTTTGACCCGCTTACATCTACAGTTACGGTTTCGCCGGGATTTACAAGTGCCGGAGATACCTTAAGGTCACATTGTGGTTTACTGTCTGCTACATCAGCAAGCGTTATATTTCCGCATGCTTTGGGAATTACAACATGATAATCCTTGCAATCCTTTTGGACAGGAATACAAAAAACATCCAGAGGAGCCTTCCCGGCCCATTCAACATCAGCTTTCTGTTTTACTTTCCTTCCTGAATAAAAGAGCATCCATTCCAGGTGAGTTCCAACCGGAATCGCTTTTTCATTTACTTTTCCATTTTCGATACTGTCCATTAATGGTTGAAATAAAAAGCCTGCTTCAGCTTTTTGCAAACCTTCTTCAATCCGGCTGCTGTACTTTTTAACAAGCTCTTTCAACTGATCAACAGAATCGATACTTTTTCCTCTTTTAATGCTTAAAAGAGGTGCATCACCAACCCTTTTGATCTTTGTAGTATTTCCGGCAGATAAACTTAAAGTGAAAAATATCAGCACGAAAATAACCATAAATGACTTTAATTTAAATTTCATAGATCCTCCTGAAATATTATTCAATTAAATTAATTAGAAAATTATAACATTTAAATTTTTTTTTTTAAACAAAATATTTTAAAAATAATTTATTTTAATAAAAATGCCTGAGAACTGTACAGATCATAATAAAATCCCCTTCTATTTATCAGTTCATCATGATCTCCTTCCTCAACCACCATTCCATCCTTCAATACAAATACTCTATCCACCATTTTTATAGTTGACAGCCTGTGGGCTATGATTATGGACGTTTTGTTTTCCAGCACTTTTTTTGTCGCTTTCTCAATATATTTTTCTGTTTCCGAATCTATATTTGAAGTTGCTTCATCAAGTATTATAATTGGAGGATCTTTTAACAGAACTCGGGTAAAGCTCAAAAGCTGTTTTTGTCCGGCTGACAACTTTTTCCCCTCTTCCAGGATATTTTCATCGAAACCGTGCTCAAATTTATCTATAAAGATATCAGAATGGGTACTGATTGCAGCATTTTCAACCATCTTTTCTGTAACCATTTCTTTAAACAGGGAAAGATTCTCATATATGGTTCCATTAAAGAAAAACGGGTCCTGAGGAACTATACCTGTACTTTTCCTCAAAAATTCAAGATCATACTTATTAATATTAACCCCATCAATTAGTATTTCTCCTTTTTCAATATCATAGATCCTGTTAATCAGATTAATGATTGTCGTTTTTCCACTTCCTGTGTTTCCCACCAGAGCAACACTCTCACCTTTTTTTATTTTAAATGAAAGAGAGTTGAGAACCCGGTTATTTTCCGTATATTCAAAATTTACATCTTTAAACTCAATGTCACCTGAAATACTTTTTTGATTTTTGTTTGTTACCGGTAAGTTCTTTATAGTTATTTCCCTGTCAAGCAGTTTAAATGCCCTCTCAGATGCTGCCATTGCCGACTGGAACATGTTGAATTTTTCTGCAAGTTCTCTCAAGGGCCTGAAAAACATATTTATATAAGAAAAAAAAGCAAATATCTCTCCTACCCTGAGAGACATACCAATAATAAGATGAGCATAAAAGAAAACCACTATCATACTTATATTTGATACTATCTCAATGATAGGAAAATAAAGAGAGTATGCATTGACAACTTTCAGGTATGCCTTCAGATAACTCCGGTTGGAAATTTCAAATTGTTCTCTACTCTTATCTTTGTGATCAAAAAGGATGATCTCTTTTATACCGGTAATGGTTTCTACCAATGTAGTATTTATTTCAGAATTGGCTTTTCTGATACCTGCAAACCCTTTTCTTATACTATTTCGAAAAGCAAGGGTTCCTATAACAAAAACAGGTATTGAAACCAGTGTTATTATCGCTAATCTGAAGTTTATAAGGAACATTGCAGTCAATATGAACAAAACCTTTAATAATTCCCCCGCAACTGTGACAACTCCCTCAGATATAAATGCACGAATTGCCTCCACATCATTTGTTACATTTGTCAAAGTTTTCCCCACCGGAGTTTTGTCAAAATAAAGGTTCGGTAGTTTCATGACATGTTTGAAAAGGTCCATTCGCAGATCCAGAAGGATCCTCTGTCCAATATACTGAACCAGATAGTTAAAAAAGAAATTAAGTAAAAATGCAGATATTATTATGAAAAACAGCAAAATCACAGTCTGGTGCAGACCCCTGATATCGTTGTGCATAATATTTTTGTCGATCCCGACTTTTACAAGATAGGGCTGCAGGACACTGGATATATTCAATAAAAGGAGAAAAAAAACTGATAAAAGGACCAGAAATTTATATTTGTATATATACTTGAACAGCCTTTTAAAAAGCCGGAGATCAAAACCTATGGAAGAATTTTTATCTTCTTTTTCCCTTTCCATTATTTTATATCCATCTGTTGCATCTTCGAAAGTTTGTAATAACTTCCCCTTTTATCAAGAAGTTCCCTGTGATTACCGGATTCTTCAATATTACCATCCTTTAGAACATATATTACATCACAAGCCTTTAATGCAGAGATCCTGTGAGATACTATAAATGTTGTTTTAAAATTGCCATCAGGCCTTTTTCTTAATTTTTGGAGATTCTTAAGGATCCTGGTTTCAGTTTTTGAATCAACACTGGATAGCGGGTCATCAAATAACAGGACAGGTGCCGGGCTGCATATCGAACGAGCTATTGCCATCCTCTGTTTCTGGCCCCCGGAAAGGGTTATTCCCCTTTCACCTACAATCTGATCATATTTTTCTGAAAATGAATTAATTTCATTATCGAGAGAAGCTATCTCCGCAGCGTTATGAATCTCATCAGGTTTTTCTTTATCCATCCCTATTCCAATGTTATGGCGAATAGTCCCGGAGAACAGGAAAGGGTCCTGTGAAACCACAGAAAATTTTGAATAAATTGAGTCTTTATTAATTTCAGTTATATCTCTGCCATTCAGAAAGACCATACCCGGAGGAGGATCAAGTAATCCTGATAAAATTTCCAGTAATGTTGTTTTTCCACTTCCAATACCACCTGTGATCCCCACCAGTTCACCGGGTACAACATTAAAATTCACTCCTTTCAGAACATCATGATTTTCACCGGGATATCTGAATACAAGGTTGGAAAAACTAATCCCTTCAAATTTTTCCTGATCAGATCTAATATTTTTTTTATCCCCCACCGGTTGATCAAGAATATAGTTGATCCTCTCCATTGCACTTATACCCAGCTGTACCATAGACATTATCCACCCAAGTGACAGTATGGGAAATATCAGTGCCGATATCATTATGTTGAATTGAAGCAGTTGCCCCAGGCTGAAGGAATTCGCCATAACCATTTTTCCTCCAACGAGCAGGATAATAAGTTCTAATATGGAAAAAATAAATAAAAAAAGCGGCCTCAGAAGGCTTCTCAACTTTATCATCTCCATCTGTACTTTTATATAATTTCTATTTAGTTTAAAGAACCTTTCTGTTTCAGTCCGCTCCAGCGTATTTTGTTTTATCGTAGTAATGCCGGTAACTGTCTGCCATACCCTGCTGTTAATCAGAGCTGTGGTCTCCTGCACCCTTCTATATTTGGGCCTCAGTTTCGGAAACAGATAGAATGTAATAAAAACAAGAAAAATGAGGAGCGGTATAATCATAAGCATCAGTTTTCCACTTAAACCGATAAGCACAGGGAAAAAAATCAGGATACGGCTTATTGAATTAGGGATATACATTACTGCCGGGCCCAGAAGTATCCTGACATCATTCAGATCATTTGTAGCACGGGATGAAAGGTCACCCGTCTCATTTTTAAGAAAAAACGGATAATCAAAGGAGAGGAGTTTGTTATAAATATCCTTTCTCATCTTATATTCTATCTTTCTTGAAACACTGATAATAATCCTTCTCATCAGGTAAAGTGAGGCCGCAACAATTATTGTAAAAACAAAAACACGGATCATAAATCCTGTAATAATTTGCAACCTGTTCTTCTGAATAATTTCATCCAGGATATTTTTCATATATAAAGGGATCTTTACAAGACAAAAATTTTGAATAAAAATAAATATAAAGCCGGCCAGCAGCGGCCATTTATATTCCAATATATATGGGAGAAGAGAAGAAAGGGTCTTTAAAGGCCCTTTACCCTTACTTTCCACTGAAGAAACTCCTCTATAACCCCTGGTAAAGATCTTCATACTTTGAAACTATCTTTTCCATTGAAAATTTATTCTTTGCAACAAACATTCCGTTATCAACAACTTTTTTATAAAGTACGGGATTTCTTAAAAGTTTTATACCATTCCCGATAGCTTTGTTAATATCTCCATGGTCAAAAAGGAAGCCACTTTCACCATCTTCTATTACTTCCGGAACACCACCCACTGCGGAAGCAACCACCGGAACTCCGCAAGCCATGGCTTCCAGAGCTGCAAGCCCGAAAGATTCTTCTTTACTGGGCAGGATCATCATGTCGGCAGAGGCAATAAGTGATCCAAGGCTTGAACAGATACCCATAAATCTCACTTTATCCCTGATATTTAACTCTTCTGCAAGAGAGATCATTTCATATTGAAGCGGGCCTTCACCCACGATCTGAAGTTCAAGTTCGTCTGTGAACTCTTTCTCGATACCTTGAAATATCCTTATTACATCAAGAGGGGATTTAACAGGCCTTAGATTCGAAACATGCATAATGATCCTCTTTCCCCTCTCTTCTGATATATTTGTTTTAAGTGAAGGATTAAAAAATTCTGTATTGACAAAATTATAGACACACTTAATTTTTCCGCTTTCGATACAGAGCTTTTCTTCCGAATCTCTTTTCAGGCTTTCCGAAACTGCCGTAACAACATCACTTTTCTCTATTGCATATCTTGTGATATTTTTCATTGTGGGATGGGCTCCCACTACAGTGATATCAGTACCATGGAGCGTTGTGACACATTTTACCTGCTTTTTTGATATATCTCTTGCAAGAATTGCAGATATAGCGTGGGGCAATGCATAATGGCTGTGAATAACATCAATCCTGTTCCTCTCAATTATCTCTGACAACTGAGAAGCCAGTGAAAGAGCATAGGGCTGAAAATCAAAAACCGGATATTCTTTTACCCATACTTTATGGAATCTCACAGACTCTGAAAGTTTGTCTTTTAACCTGAATGGGGGCTCAAGCCCTATAAAATGTACTTTATGTCCTCTTTCTTCCGCCATTGCTCTGCCTATCTCGTAGGCAACGATCCCTGAACCACCGATCCTGTGATAACTCAAAATTGCTATATTCATACTATTTTCCTGAAAAATGCCTTTACCGGATCCGAAACATTAGGAACATGAGTGGAATTAAACGGTTCACCATACCTTACGCCACCCATAGCTCCTGCCTGTAGAGAACGTGATTTTAAAATTTCCCAGAAGCTATTCGATCTTATCAGAGTTTTTGTCCCTTTATCATCTTCACCTTTTTTTGTTACCTGAGAACCGTAACTTCGAATAATTTCAATTTTCTTCTCACGAAATGGTGTAATGTCAACAATAAAGGATGGCTTTTTGTTTATTATCAGTTCAGGAAATTCTATAAAGGAATAAGGTCTGTGAGGTGCACTTTCACTCTCTATTTTCTCAAGTCCGGCCAGATAACAACTCTCTTTAACTATCTCACCGCAATATCTGTGGTCGGGATGGCGGATCAGATCACTTGAAAAAGAGAACACAACAGATGGCCTTAATTTCCTTATTATTTCAATAACCTTCATCCTGCTTTCCCTTTCGTTTCGAATATTACCATCTTCAAGATTCAGATTAACCCGTTTGTCAATTCCCAACATTTCAGTTGCTTTATCTAATTCATTTTTCCTTATTTCCGCATTTCCGTAAGTCCCCGCTTCACCCATTGTAAGGTCACAGACTGCAACCTTATAGGACAGATTTTTAAGGTGGAGGATCGTACCCCCCATAAATATTTCCACATCATCCGGATGTGCTCCCACAGCTAATACATCAAACATTTTTTATCTCCAGAGAATCTAAAGAATTATCATAATTTTTATACATCCTTTTTATAAGATCCCGGCCTCCAAAAAGATTCATATAATAAAAAATATTAAACACTCTTTCCTGCCTTTTTCCGAAGGGCCTTAATAAATTATAGATCGTTTCAACATGCCTCAGAATAACCTCTCCTTTCTCCTTTGCCTCTCTTCTCTTTTTTCCTATCAGTTCTTTCAGTTTGTCTGCAATTTCCCTGTTGAAGCCGGAAGTTTCAAGTCCGAGGTTTTTTAAATTTTCAACAAATTCATTTTTATATTCACCGGACTTTTTTTGAATATTTTTTTTGTCAAAACCTGTAAGTTCAGTGAGTTTTAGATTTTTCATCTCATCCACGGAGAACCTGTCCAGGTCCCTTATTTCCAATCCGAGTTTCTTCAGGATCCTTATTGAAACAGGTTCAACGATATCCACACTCATTCTCGGAACTATACCGGATGCTGTTACATTGTGAAATTTATAATCAGGAATAAGCTCTGTAAGATATTTAACCTCACCCGGGCCTGCAACATAAGCAAAAGTAGAAAAAAAAGAGTCCTGGCAGATACTACGGGTCCTCAGGGAAGGGACAAGTATAAAATCATTCAGGTTGATCCTATTCCCTTCCCGGGAGACATACCCCTCACCTTTTTTAAAGATTGCTATCCTTTTTTTCCCGTCCATGAAGAACAGATTACATTGAAAACCATTTTTTGTCCTGTTTGCTTCTTTTAAAAGTATCGGCCTTGTGAATTGTCTGAACTCTTCATCAGATGGATCAAATATTTCAAGATCAAATCCTTCGAACAAACGGTGGGCCAGGTCGGAAGAAGCTTCACCCAGGCTTTTCCCGGGGAGATAACTTTCCATTGCTATTTTTTTTATTTCGCCGGTATATTCAGTTTGAGTGATGGAGGAGAAGAATTCTTCCAGAATGTCTGTCAGTTTTTCATCCACCTCTATTGATCCACATGAATAACCTTTTGAATCTATATCCCATTTCAATGTCCTTAATTTACCCGAAGAATCCAGATAATCAATATGATTAATTTCGTTAAAGTCCGCATCATTGGTTTCAAGCCAGTAGATAGCACGGCCATAGATCTCTTTGCTGAGTTTTAATGCCCCGAGAACTTTATATGTTGTATAGAGAGGCCCTCCCAGAAGCCCCAACTGCTGCCCTGTCAACACTCTTTTAATATTTTTATCTTTCACAATACTCACAACCCTTTAACTTAAAATTTATTATATTACTAATCATATCCAATTTCAATTCTGCTTCGCTAAAGCTTCGCAGAACCAATTAGAGATAATCACCTGTCCCCTTTTTTTTCTTTTTATTCAACTTGATTTTTTATTTTAAAATTATTAACATCAGTATCAAAAATTATGAGGTGGCGTATGAAAAAAAACCTGAAAGAGATAATAGACTATATTGAAGATGTGAGGGGTATGCTTCTGGATACCATCAATAATTGTGATTCGGAAAAGTTTGTGAAAAAAGAGGATCCGGGCCGGTGGTCTGTGATGGAGAATGTAAACCACCTCCACCTTTCAGAGATCCAAATAAACTCTATCTTTGCAAAACTTGTTGATAAAGCTGAACAAAGGGGATTTGCCCCCGATAAGTCCAACAAATCCTGGCTCAACAGCCTCGATGAATATTCTATTAATGAGGTGAAGGAAAAGATAAATGCACCCTCTTTTGCAGTTCCTGTTGAAAATAAGAACAGGGATGAATTGAATGGACTATTAGTTGCATCAAGGATAGAACTTCTCTCCATAGTGGAAAAGCTGAGTCAATACGATATGACAAAACTGGAATTCCCCCACCCCATGACAAGGGGTAGAATGAACCTTTACCAGTGGCTGGTATTTCTCGGCAAACACGAAGAGAGACACATAAAACAGATAAAAGAACTAATAGTATAGCAAATGGCTGTAACCTGAATATACTCTTTTTTTATTTATTTTATTTCCGGAGCATGACCCTGATATATGTGAAACCTGACAGGATCAGTGCTGTTCCTATGGCAGTATAAATGGGGGCTAAGAACACTTTCGGGATCGATGAATGCCGGAGAAAAGAACCAAAAATGATCATTATGCTGACCATTAAATAACTCCTCCAGGGCATAAAAGAAAAGAAACACCTTTTCCCCTCCATGGGAAGAATTCGTTTTAAATTTTTATCCACTATTCGGGAAAACCCGAAATAATGAATAAAAAAAGCACTTATTAAACCTGTAATAACAATTATTAAAAGAATGTCCGTACTTTTGTCTCTTAACCAGAAGAATGACTTAGCATTCAGCATAATTCCTATCCCTATCCATATTGCCCCTGCAACAAGAAGAAGAATTGCTTTGGGAACCCCGGGTTTCCATTTCCCCATTTCACTATTCCCTGTTTTCATAGTTTTGTTATATCCAGTATATTTTTTCTACTTTATTCCTGAATAATATATGGCATTGAACAAAAGTTTGAATGTGGCAAATGTTTGTCCGCGATGCTGGATCCTTCCGCCAAATACAATTACATTGCCCTTAAAATAATCAAACACAATGGAAGATACAGCTCTGTTAAGATAATTACCACCTTTCAAGTATCCACTGATCAAATGTGAACCGGTATCACTGTAACGAGACACAACCTTTCTATCTATTCCTGCACTTATGGGAATTCTGGTCCTGAATACCGGACTGTGAGAAAAGAACAGGGTTGACTCCTTTTCCATTCCCCACCCGACCGGTTCATCCGGATCAATATTCACCTTTAATAATGATCCGGGGCAATAAAACTTTTCCCGGGAAACACTTTTTAAAATATTTGTAAACGGTAACTGAAAATCTCTACTTCCCAGTTCATAAGCAGAATCAAGGAGTATAATTGTACCGCCCTCACTTACAAAATCTATCAGATTCTTTACACCCTCTTTTCCGATCCCTCCTTTATAACGGGGAGGCATCCTTTCATAGTATTTCCCCCAGTAACCTTTATATTTTCCATCAACTATCACATTCCTGGGCATATCCGGAAATATAATAACATCCACTCTCTTTTTAAAACCTTTCGACCTGATATCCTTTCTGTGAAATATTTCATAATCAAATTCAAAAGTATCAAGTACCCACCTTGTCCAACCTTCATCCATACTGGGAATATAGGGCTGATAGATTGCCAGTTTAAACGGTTTAAGAGGAATTAATCCTGAATTATCATTAATATGTTTTTTAATAATATTGAGCCCTGTCCCCTTTATGACTTTTTGTATTCTGTCTTCCGTCAGATGTGAACCTTTTAAGACAAAATCTCCCTTATTAATATCACCTTTTCCGGTATAACGGAAAACCGGTATATTAATTTTATGGAGCCGGTTAACAGCGATCACACTACTATTAGATGCAGCCGGCAATATATAACAATTTCCATTGCCCGTTATTTTTTCCAAAGGAATATTTATCTCTGTAAGTTCGGAAAGCAAAAAATTTTCCATTGGGATATTCACATCTTCATACTTTACCCCCATCTGGATCGGGAGGGTCCACCCGGCAGAGTCATAGGGTTCAATTATCGGGCCGCCGGACATATGTTTTATTTCAGGATATTTCTGTTTTTCCATCATTACCTTTACATAGTTACCATAAGGCTGGTTAAGAGGTAAAAAAAATGAACCTTTTTTAAAGATCTTTTCTCCTATTATCTTATCCTCTGTCAAAGAAAAGATCCTCACACCTCCTTCTTTCATTTTCCGGAGAAATTCAAATGCAGACCACCTGTCCCATTGATCGGCGGGCACCATATATCCATAAGGAGGATCAGCTTTTCCCTTCACAATACTGTTTATTCCACTATTCAGGAAATTTTGAAGAAAACTTTTCCTGTTCTTTGAAGCAATCTCGATTAATGCATCAACTGCTATAACCTCATATTCAATTATATCTTTCAGATGCCACCATCCACCGGGCCACGGATCGGGAAAATTTACCTGCTTCTTATATTCAGGAAGGCCCTTTGATCTTACTCTAAGTTCATTTTTATCAACAAAAATAGGGGTTGCTATCGCTGCACTGGACAGTTCGGTTAAGATTCCAACAACATTTTTATACCATGCAGTGTTCTTTGAACCACCAGGCCAGTATGCATCAAAAGCATAACCCGAAGCTACCCCTTTTTTACCTTTTTCCTGGAGCTTTAAAGCCATAAATGAACCAATTATATCTGTCTCCCTTAAAAGTAACGGATCAAGGTTCTGGTTCAACGGATCCTTAAAAGGAGGAACGAACATTCTCGGCCCCGTTGTTCCCATCTGATGCATATCAAGAAAGATCTGAGGAAAATATTTTTTATGAAGTATTGCATTTACAATTTTTGTCTCTTTAAGATTTAACATGAAAAAATCTCTGTTAGTATCATGCCCCGCATAATCATGATAAAGGTAAGGCAACGGCCCCCCTTCAAATGGTGTGTTGAGATATTTGTTATACCAGTTGGTAACCATTATATTGCCATCAGGATTGATCGAAGGCATCAACATGATCACAACATTATCCAGGATTTTTTCTTTCTCCGGATCCTTTTCAACAGCCATCTTATGCGCCTGAAGCATCATCATCTGTGATGATGCTATTTCAGTTGAGTGAATGGTTCCGGTTATAAGGACAAATGCTTTGCCCTTTTCAATTAATCTTTTGTGTTCTTCAGGAGAGATCTTGTCCGGATTTGCAAGTTTTTCATTTATACTTATCAGATTATCCAGATTCTCTATATTTTTCTTTGATGATATAAAGGCCAGGTATAAAGGGTTTCCCCTTGTTGACAACCCTTCATTGCTTACTTTCACCCTGTCTGAATTTTCGCCAAGATATTTAAAATATCTTACAATATCATTATAAATTATAAGTAACCGGTCAGAACCTATATCTTTGTTAAAAAAGGTTCCCGGGCCTACCTGAGAAAAAATTGAGACACTTAAAAATAAAATTAAAATTAAACTCAGAAAAAATTTTTTGCCCATTTTTATCTCCATTTTAGTTTTATGAATTTTTTAATTGTTAAATCAAGTTTTATCATAAACATATTTAATATTCCAAAAAGAGCCTTATATTAAGTTTTATCTCATGCTTGTTGTTTAATCGCAAATACTATTGTCCTTTCGGAATCATCTGACCAGTTATCACCTGAATAATTTCCGAAAAACTCCATTATTTGAAAACCTGATCTTTTCATCATATCCGAAAGTTCGGCTTTTGAAAAAAGCCTTACCGATTCAGTATATCTCTTTTTTTCCTCACCTTTTACTATTGTGATCCTCTTCACAATACGATTTCCTTCTATACTTCTCTCCTCCAGAATCTCCATCCCGCTGACGATCTTTTTAGTCCCTTTATTCACAAGGGTTTTCCTGACAAAACCGGGATTTAAAAAATCGAGCCAGAATACTCCACCGGGATTCAACGAATTATATATGCCGGAAATTACATCCATATTCTCTTTTTCTTTCAGGAAATATCCAAAGCTTGTGAAGAGAGAAAGTATCATATCAAACTTTCCTTTAATATTCCTCATATCACAGATTTCCAACTTGAGCCCTTTATACTTTTCTCTTCCGCTATTAATTAAAGTTTCGGAAAGATCTATTCCTTTTATATCAAATCCGGAATTTTTAAAAAGGTATGTATACCTCCCTTCCCCGCAGGCCAGATCGAGGATCCTCCAGTTCTTTTCCGGATTTACCTTATCAAGGATCAGGTTAAACTGAAGATTTGCTTCCCTCTCATCTCTGTGACGATAAAGTAACAGATAATTTTCATCAAACCACTCTTTGAACCAGTTTTCCATATTTCAGATTTAAATATTACTTCAGGAAATACCGTGTTCCTGCTTGTATGCAGCCCAGTTCTGTTTCAGCCACAGGAAATCATCAAAGCTGTTTATTCTGTTTATGAAAGGATTGTTCTGAAGTTCATATCCTATTGTCGAATGAGGCTTTACTCCATAGTTATGTCCGGGCCATACTTCAGTTTCAGGCGGAAGAAGCATGAGCTTTTTCAGGCTTTCAAACTCTGTTCTTGCCTCTTCTTCGGTATAGGTACCCCCTACCTTTCCAACAAAAAGTGTGTCACCAGTTATCAATTTATCATCAATTTTAATACAGAGAGAATCTGCTGTATGCCCGGGAGTATGGATGAATTCCATCGCCAGGCTTCCCAACTGAAGGATCCCCCCGTCACCAACCTCTATATCACCACCATTTCCGGTAAAAGTAACAAGTTCAGCTCCTTCTCTATTCAGTAAATGATCATTTCCACCGGTATGGTCAAAATGGGAATGGGTGTTTATTACATACAGAATTTTTATCCGGTTACTTTTTGCTGCATTGACACAGGGCAACGGGTCTGGAGAAGGATCTACAAGGGCGCCTTCTTTAGTTTTTTCACATCCGATAAGGTAACCGAAATTTCTGTCACCACCCGATTCTATCTGCTTAAATATCATTGATTCTCCTGAAAAAAGTATATTAAATTTTATCTCTCAGGTCAAAATTTTGCCAATTTCCCCACAATCTCTTTTTGGATCTCATTTCCTCTGTCTCCGGAATAAAACCGGCGGATCTTTTTCATCACTTCTTCTTTTCTAACTTCTCTACTATTGATCAGTTCCCTGTGATTCTCGAAAATATCCTGAGCTGCATTCGGCCTCGGGCCCCACCGGAACAACAATGAGTTATCCTTTTTCAAAAAGAGGAAAACCGGGATAGCTCTTCCACCATTTGTAAGAAAGTTATCAATAAGTTCCGGATTCTCATCCCTTAAGACAACTTTCATTTCCCAATTACCATTGATCTCTGAAATTTTTTTTATAACAGGTAATATGGCAAGAGAATCTCCACACCATGGTTCCGTAATAACAAGGATCCTTGCAGGTTCCAGGCTTTTTATATTTTGTACTATTTCAGGGTTCGGTGAAAACTTCCGGTAATGAAGTTCGTGAAGTTTCTGATTATCTCCTAATAAACACTCAAATTCCTTTATCGAGACTCCCTTTTCAAAATATCTATTCAGATCCATAATAGCTTTATATACGAAGTAAGATCATATCTGTTTTAATTTGTATCCTTTTTTTTCAAGCATTTTAATTATCCCTTTCTTCCCCACAAGATGAGCTGCCCCCGCAATTATAAAGTATGAATCTCCGGTCTGAAAGTATGATTCTATCTTTTTCACCATCCTTTCATTTCTTTCATCCAGAATTATTTTAAACAATTTTTCCATCCCCGGGAAATCCTTTTTATTATCTATTAACAAACGTTCAATTGCATCTGTATCTCCCGCCTTCCATGCCTCTACAATTGTATCGATCTCTTTTCCCAATTCTGTTGCATCCCTTAAACTTGAAAGGAGAAACTTATCACTCTCAGCATCCGAAAAATTGTCAAACATATCCAATTGGAATTCTACACCTTCAAGTTCAAGAATTTTTTTATCTCCGGCCTTATTTATAAAATATTTATCTATCCCCAGATTAGGATCAAGCCCCTGTTTCACAAGTTCCATGCTTGTAACTGTCATTGCAAGGAACCAGGGTTTAAAATTATTAAAATATTTTAAGGACATTCCCAGCTCATCAAGCTTTTTTGAAGCAATTTTATAAGTATTAACAGAAATATGGTCTTTTAAGGTTGAATTATTTTTGTATTTTGCCTTTTCCATTGTGATCTTCAGTATTTCGCCGAGTTTTTCAGTTGAAATATCAGCCTCAACCACAAGGAAATCACATCGGCTGAATCCCTCTTCCAATTCACTTTTAAGAGGGTAAACCTCCTTCTTCATCATATGGACAGACCCCAGGATGTAACTTTTATTTCCATTTACTTCTATCTCCCAGAGGAAAGATTTACCAATACTTTCACTGGTGAATATGAAAAAAAACAAAATTAAAATCAGGGCCGGTTTATTAAATTTTTTCACTATTTGCCTCCAGATCAGATCTCTACATTTTTGTTTAAAACAGAAATGATGGATTCCACAGATTTATCAAAAATTTTGCTCTCACAACAGCATGATCCGGCTCCGAAATGTCCTCCACCTCCAAATCTTGCTGTAATTTTGCCACAATGTACCCGGCATTTTCTGTTAAAGATACTATGCCCGATACTTAAAATCACTTTCCCTTTTTCCATATTATTATTTCTTATCTTAAGATTTGCATAAGTATCGGGAAAAAGGGAGAAAACCAGAAATCTGTTCCCCGAGGGTGAAAAATCCAGTTTCCTGAAATCCGTTACTGATACATTACCTTCCACCCCGGTATATTTTTGTAAATATTCTTTATACTTCCGGTCATTTTCAATTTCTGCTTCAACCCTTTTTGAAACTTCTTTATCATTAAGGATATCTTCCATATCTTCATTTCTAAGTAGTTCAACTATTCTGTCCCAATATAAATGGTCATCCCCCATTCTGCTGTTAATGGTAAAGGAGAGCATAACATACGGATTACCCACCGGCCTCAAAACCTCTTCCAGGGTCAGCCGTGCTGAATCTATCCTGTCAGTCTCTCTCACCAGTTTTGAATAATTCTTTGTGAATTTTTTTAAATAATAATTATGAATTATTCCTGCAGCAGAAGGGGCAATCCTGAATTCACCTTTAAAATCATCCTGTATTGAATTTGTATAGTGGTGGTCAAACCATAATGAACAATTTTTATGGAATGGAAGATTTGCAAGGATATCTCCCTTTTTTATCCTGGCCGTTCCATTATTAATTTCTCCGGGTTCTATCCACAGAACAGGTTTATCTATATTCAAAGCATCTTTTAATAGAGCTGCACATACAATCCCGTCAAAGTCAGGCCTGGTTACAATTCTCAAGTATTCCTCCTGAAATAATCCCTGTTTCTGTTAAAATAATAAAAATTTTTCGGGTTTTTCACAGATCCCTTTATTTTTTTAAAAACCTGTTCATCATTTCCAACCCAGATATTAAATCCTTTTTTGTCCACCAGCTCCATCATAGGGATATCAGGAATACTGTCACCCGCTGCGATCAGGGGGGAATGATTCCCTTCTTTTAACCTGTACAGATCGACCTTTCCACTACCAACAGGTACAGGTTCTTTTAGCCTGCCGGATAAAATATACTCTTTATTACTATTAAGTGTTAGTTCCGTTTCAATCCCGAATGCCTGTTCAGCAGGAATTCTGAAAAAATAGCCGGCAATGAACCTTACAGAATAGATATTGCTGGCCGATATTATATAAACCTTATAATCCAGACTTTTTAATAATTCCATAAATTTTTTCATTATTTCATTTATGGCAGGAACAGGTATTTTTTCCTTTTCATGTTCAATATACCTGAAATCACTATTCATTATCTCTTTTGTTAGATTTTCAATAATAGATATGGATATTCCCTCCATACATGTAACAACATTTTTATATGCTTCGATCTTATTTCCCTTCTCTATTAAATCTCTATATTGTTTCCATGTAAATGCTATTTTACTTCCATCGGTTTTAAGTGAATTTTTTTTCTCAAGATTCTTTAATCTTGCAAACAATGCATCACCTATATCTCCGATAAGAAGGGTATTATCAAGATCAAATATTGCAGTTTTATCGATATGTTCAGGATCATTTTCGAGATCACTTTCAAGGGATCTCAGAGGATCCAGAAAAAGAGATGGTATTAAATTTTCATACCTTTCCCATACAGAATTTATCATCTGACAATGATACTATTCCAATTCTCCCTTTTCAAGTAAAAAAATTTTTTTCTGAAAATCAGAAAAACTCTATTGTTCAATATTTATTCTATTGAGGCTTTATAATTCACCTTTACCTTTTCTCTCCATTTTCAACCTGAACTTTGACCTGTTATTTTTAATTTCATTTTTTAACCACTTTTCAGGATATCCGATCTCGCGGGGCCTGTTTTTTTCATTCTGAATATATCCGTCATTATATTTTGTGATAAGAAATTCGGAAAGTTTCCACCATTTTTTTATATTTTTTTCTCCGTTTTCCACACAATAATCGGTTAAATACTGGCTGAGGAGGCCTTCTTTATTTTCATTTAACAGTTTTTTCGCAATATCTTCCACAACCGGCTGCATATCAAACTCCGAATCTTCGATCTCCTTTTGGACCTTCTTTATATCTTTTATCATATAGCTCCATCTTAAATTTGCATAATTAGCTACGAAATTAAATGCCCACCAGGCAGAATCCCTTGAAAATTTCTTTAACGCTCCCCTTGTATAACTTTCCGGAAGTTTTAATATTGAAGTATAGAGAGGAATAAAAAAGTTTGTATAGGGATTATCCATTCCATACCAGTATATTCCACCTATCTGATCGGGAATAAAGGACCTGGACTGCGATACAAAAACATATGCAGCCTGCTGGGTGGAGATCGGCCTCTCCCACGCATACATTTTCCCATCTACTTCCCACTTCATGGGCCGCCATCTGTCAGGTGCACCAAATGGCCCTGCAGTAAGATCTCCGGTCATATCAAATTTTGTACCCTCATAGTGATCCCTGTGTAACGAAATAACATCTCTCACATTCAGTTTTTTGTCCGGTTTAATAAACAGAGGATAAGGTTCTGCCCCTTTTATTGATGAACTGAAATCCGGAGATAATTTTTTTGAAGGTGCAGATCTCCTGAAAATGCTCCAGACCCTTCTAAGGGAATATTTCACCTGTTCTTCCGATGGAGGATTATAAACTTTTGAAAAATTAAATTTACCATCCCTGGCAGGATCATAATATCCCTTTTTTTTTGCAAAGGATATAACATTTTTTGAAAAGATAACATTTGGATCATTTAATGAAAATTCACCTATTCTGGACATATTGGCATGGGCGGAAATATATCCGTCAGGGATCTTTATAGCAACCCATACTGCTCCGCTTCCACCTTTACCTGTCCCCACCATCTCCATTATCCATACCTCTTTTTTATCGGCTATGGAGAAAGATTCTCCCGAACTGCCATATCCATATTTTTCAACCAGAGATGTCATCACTTTGATGGCTTCACGAGCTGTTTTCGCTCTCTGCAATGCAATTTTCATCAGTGAAAAATAGTTGAACAAACCATCTTTATTTACTAATTCCAGCCTCCCCTCAAAGGTGGTCTCTCCTATTGCCAACTGAAATTCATTCATTAACCCAACAACTTTATATGTATGAGCAACCTGAGGGATCTTACCTTTTTTTCCATACCAGTTGCGAAGTTCTATTGTTTCTCCCGGTTTAAAATCAGCTGCCGGGGTCATCCTCAAATGAGGATGGAATTCACCATCACAAGAATAACTGATCATGGTTGAACCATCTGTTGAGGCACCCTTTGTAACAAGTACCGAAGTACATGAAAAAAGTTCGTTAGATCCAAAAAATAAGATCACATAAAAAATTAAAAGAGTAATATTGATGAGTTTAAAAGACATTAAAACCTCCCGTAAAATAAATATTACGGGCTGATAATTAAAATGTTTATTAAAAGATTCATTAAAGAAATTTTTTTTTACATCTTGAACCTGTATGTGAATTTCATCATAAATATATTATCTCCGGGAGCTCCCATCATATCCTTTATATCGGTCCCGAACCTGAAAAGTCCCGGATTGGAATAATCTGCCCTGTTTTGTGTCCATACAAGGTATAATGTTGACCCCGGTTTATATTCCCACCTGAACACAACAGTTCCCCTTAATGACTTATAGTTAAAATCAGGATTATATAAGTAAAATGTGTCTCCTCCATCTCCCGGATCCACAAGATATTCATCATTAGCTTCTACGTAACTAATAGAAGAACTACCGACACCATATGTATTAAAATCATATGTCTCCGGGGCAGCAAATTCTTTAAAACCGTTATAGGCCCCTGCAGAAACAAAGGGCTGCAGATATGCCTGGAGGCTGAGCTTCGGTGAAAAGATCCAGTTAAGCCTTATGGAACAGGAAAATGTCTTCTGGACAAGATCCCCGAAAATATAACGGGTGCCATAAGTTTGCACCACGACCGGATCATCAATATTATCCACCCATTGGGAACTGTTACCTTCATAAGCATACCTGGGAGAAAATGAAACGGAAAAATTAGATCCGGGTTTCCATTCGATAGTTGAAAAAACAGATCTTCTTATCCTTCCCCAGTCATTATCAAGGTAAAACCCTCCAAGCCTGAAGACTACAGGTTTTCTTCTGTCGCTGCGAAGTCCGAAGTCAAACCAGGTATGAGGCTGTATCAACATCATCGGGCCGCCCCTTGTACGAAATTTGTCCATCTGGGAAGGATTGTAGCTTGTCTGCATATAAATAGACCAGAAATTGGTAAATTCAATATCCCCTATGAAAATGACCCTCTGTTCACCAACTTTGTTCCCACCGAAATCATAATTTCTCTGTGTTAAAAATATCGCATCCCATGATCTTATAAAATTCCATTTTTTAAATGACCGGTATCCAAGAAGTATATGGCCGTTTATCAGATCTGCACTCCACTGGAATCCCATATCCCTTGCATCAAAGCCGGGAGAAATAAATCCTAAAGCAGCATTGAACATAAAATTTCCCTGCTGCTTGTTCAAAGTGAACCTTCCCGAATAACCCGAAAGTGAAGTAGCACCTTCATTTATTCCCAGATAATCCACATCCGGCCTCTGGTAATAATGTGGATAAGAATATTGCAGGTCAGTTATCCTCTCTTTTGTACCGGAAACCTCGGTTCTTCCCATCCATCCGGTTACAACCCATTTTTTCTTTTTATCAAGAAATGTCCAGCCATCTATACCAAAACTGAAAGCTTTATTATTCATCATATCTTTCAGATTTATATTATTCAGGTCTCTCAGGACTGAAGTGGCAATAAATCCAAGTCCCTGCCTCCCCTCATTAAATTCTTTGTGAGCCCTCAAAACAGTATAATTTGAGAATGGTTCAACCTCCCCTTCAGACCGGGTCCCATTTATATCAATTTCTGCATTTTCCTTCTCTGTAAAAGCACTCATTATTCCCAGATTCCATCCTTTACCCAGCTTACCACTTATTTTAGCTGCGGTCAGAATAGAGGTCCATTCGGGATATTTTACATATCCATCGGTATCTACATACCCCTGAGGAGGCCTCCCTATACGCCTGGAATAAAAGAATCTGGGATTACCCCAATTGGCGCCGATATTATTATTTGATCCACCATAACCGAACATGAATATACTTGAACCCTCTACAAAAAAAGGGCGTCTCTCAGAATAAAAACTTTCTGCTGCACTGAGGTTTATCACGGCAGGATCAACCTCAACCTGCCCGAAATCGGGATTGATCGCCAGGTCCAGGGTCAGATTACTTTTTAATCCATATTTTACATCCACACCTGCATTGCCGCCCCAGGTTTCACCGGTTGCAAAAGGATTACCCTCTTCTGCACTTTCAAAAGCTACTTTCCCGGCTGTATAGGGTACTACTTCAAACAGCCTTTTGGGATTGATCTCCTTTATTCCCTCTAGTTTGGCATAATAAGATACCAGGCCGCTTACAGTTTTAGGAGTCCACGAATAAGTTGCTCTTTCATTCTTTCTCCTTATATACCTTCTGAAGTTAACTCCCCAGATATATTCATCGCCATTATTCTTTTTTTCGAACCTCAACTGGTCGAATGGTATTTTCATCTCCACTGTCCAACCCTCTTTATCTATTCTCGCCTTTGACTCCCATATTCCATTCCAGGAGCTGTCATCCCATCCGTCATTAAAAATGCTCCAGTCTGCTATTGAACCGGTAGGATTAACCGCAAACTTGAAACCGCTCCTCTTGTCATAATAGGGATCAACATAAAATAAAAAATAATCTGAATCGACAAAATCATCTCTCCTTGCAAGGAGGCTTATTATCTTCTCCGGATTCGAGTCATACAATCTCGCCGCAACATATATGGCATTATCATCATAGGCCAGCCATACATCGGTTTTTTCCGAAGCGGGTTTCCCTTCTTCAGGATCATCCTGGGTAAATCCTGAAATACCTTCTCTCTTCCAAATTTTCTCATCAAGTTTACCGTCAATAATGATCTTTTCCGATGCTCTCTCAGCTTTTACGGCTTTTTGTTTCCACTCCCATTTGTCTACATTACTTTTCTTTGCTGACAATAAATTACCTAATAAAAAAAGTGCAAAAATAAAAAGAATTATCTTCTTCATGTAAAACTCCTTGCCCTAACATATAGACGTTCAACAAAAAGAAAAGGTTCACATGGAAATTACTTTCCGGAAAGAATTACCTTTTTATGGACCCGAAAATATATCCCATAGCAGCACTTACAATTCCGAAGAGGATAAAACCTACCCCTGAATCTTTCAGGAAAGCAGGCTCAATAGAATGGAATGTCTCTGATTTTTCAAGAAAGTAAAATAAGATGGTTCCGGTAAATCCGGAAACGGAAGACCATAATAACGGCCTGGCCTTTACCCCTTTGATAAAAACAGAGGCAACGGGAAGGGCCACGGCAGTGGTCAGAATACCTGATGAAAGATAAAAGATATCCCACAAGGAAGTGATGATCAATGCAAATATTGTAGTCACAAAAACAGAAAGGAGTGTAAAATACCTTGACAGTTTTTTTGATCTTTTCCTGGAGCTTACCTCTGCAATATCATACCCTATGCTCAGGGCCATTACATTTATGCAGGTATCTATGGTTGACATGGCTACTGCAACAAGCCCTAGAGAAGAGAACAGCCTCAGCCACTGAGGTGCATATTTCAGCAGAAGAGCTGAAAATATGGCATCACCTTCATTTCCAACTATTTCAGGTAAGGCCCCGCCCTCTGCAGGAAAAAGATAGAGTGCAGATATACCTATGAACAGTGGAAAGATACCTACAAAAAGGATACTGTTTATCCCTGCAATTATCACGCCCTTCCTGGCAGAACCAGTATCTTTTGCAGCCTGTATCCTCAGCCACAGGTCGGTCTCAAAAAGCCAGCCGGGGAGATAAGCTATCAGTGTCAGGGAAATAAGAGCGATGCCCGGGG
Organism: Acidobacteriota bacterium; assembly: GCA_039714255.1. Classification (GTDB taxonomy): domain Bacteria; phylum Acidobacteriota; class Aminicenantia; order UBA2199; family UBA2199; genus UBA647. Next base: position 44,949 of record JBDLJQ010000005.1, on the reverse strand, counting down.
AAAAAATATCCCTCCAGGGGCTTAACGATTTTATTCCGGATGCCGGTATGGAAAAAATATCCACCCCTTCTATCCTGAGCCCCTTAAAAGCCAGGAATCCCATAACTATGATATATAATGCAACAATGGAATATTGAAGTTTGTCTGTAAGGACAACTGCTCTGAATCCTCCGGACACAGAATAGAATGCTATAAAGATACTGATCAGGATTATTACAATATTGACTCCTGTTTTCAGATCAGGTGCCAGTAATGAAGCGGCTACATATATCTCCGCTCCTCCCCATACAAGAAATACAAAAGCAAGCGCAAGAGCTACCACTTTCTTTAAAGTTTTCCCGAACCTTTTTTCGATCATTTCCGGCTGACTGAAGGAGGAGAGTCCATGATATTTTTTAGAGAGGAAATATATTCCGGCCAATGCAAGTATCCAGGGTATCGTCACAAGCCACAATGCACCTGCACCATACCAGTAAAAAAGCTGGACTGCATATACACAGGACCATGAGATGGACATAAAACCTGCGGAGAGGGAAAGTCCTACAGAAAGCCCGCTCAGAGATCTTCCGGCTGACCAGAAATCTTCACCTTCTCCGGTCTTACGGGCTGCATACCTCCCTATAACAAGAGTAATACCGGCATAAAATAAAAATGCTATCCAGGATGCAGTCATTATTTTTTGTTACTATTTACTATCTGTTCAATTTGTTCAAAAGTATGGAGTTGAACAATAATTTAAAGGTTCCCTCAGTTGATGCCCTGAACTGCGGGCTGAAGCCCATCAACACCAGCTGTCCCTTATTTTTCTTCAACCAGACCATTGCAGATGTATTCCTCAAAACCTCTTCATTTTCACAATATCCACTGAGGAGGATCTTACCTTTGGGAAACTTTCCTATGACCCTTCTATCCATATCAAAGACCGGGGTATTCGTTCTGAACAATGCATTTGCCCTGAAAAATATTCCACAATCTTCCCCCATTCCCAATGTCAGGGGGTGGCCCTGTTTCAGTTTCATCTTTACAAAAGAGCCGGGGCAATATAATCCCTTCTTTTTTACACCGGCTGAAATATCTCTGACCGGAAGTGAAAAAGATTCTGACTCTCCGGTAATTTTTTTCATTTCATGTTCCCCCATAAAGAGCCCCGTAGAAGCTCCCCATGAAACAATTATTCCTCCGTTATCAATAAAAGATAAAATTTTGTTAAATCCATTTTTCCCCATCCCTTCTGCATATTCCGGAGGATAACTGGGAGAAAAATAGTCTGAACCGGATTTGTATTTACCCTTTTTCAAAACCGAGGCCCTCGCATCCGGGAATATAATGACATCAAATTTCCTTTCCAGATTAAGATCCGGTATATCGGATGGCCTGATAACGGTAAAAGGAATTGAATATGAGTCCAGAACAAATCTCGTCCATCCGGCATCCATATCGTGAAACCACGTTTCAACAAGTCCTATCCTTGGAATTTTAAATTCAGAAAAATCTGTGGATTTATCAATATTTATATAACCCGGAGAGACATTGAGTGAATCCAGTAGTTTTTTAAGTTTTGTACTGCCACTATTTTTTATTATAAAACTTCCCTTGCTGTAAACCCTGTTACCGTCACTGATATCGGATCCGGTCCTCTGAACAACTATCCCGGCTTTTTCTGCAAGAAATGCAACTTTATAACTTTCATTTCCTGATACCGGAAATATGAAGTGGGAATATTTTCCTTCAGGAACATTTCTGATACTGAATTTAACTGTATTCTCTACCAGCGCTTTTTTAATATGATCTGAAGGCTTAATTATTTCATAACTTTTTACACCTTTATGGAGGGGAAGTGACCAGCTTGTAATATCATAAGGTTTTATAATTTTACCGCCGGGGGTATAATGTCTGACCGGATATTTCTGGGATTCCATAACCTCCTTAATAAAGGGGCGGAAAGGCTGCTCCAGAGGAACAACTATATCCCCTTTTTTAAAAACCCATTCACCTGATTCAACATTATTTTTCAGGTTGTAGGTTTTTATTCCATGTTCATGTAGAAGGTTAACCAGGGAGACAAGCTCACTCTGGTCTGCCTGATCAAGAGGAAGTATATAATAGTATGGCGGTATGGTCCTTCCACGCTCCACCTCCCTCTTACACAATTCATTCCGAAAGCGGAGTATATCTTCCCTGTGTTTTGAAGAGGTCTTTAAAATTGAATAAGTGGAACTTATCTCATAGTTTATAATATCGCTGAGTTTCCACCATCCTCCATCCCACGGAAGAGGCATATTTATACTTTTTTCATATTCTGCCAATCCTTTTCCATAACCTCTGAGCTCATTTTGTTCAATATAAACAGGTGTTGCATATTTTACACTGGCAGCCTCTGTCAGAAATCCTATAACATTTTTCCATATACATGTTTCAGTTGACCCCGGCCAGTAATCATCAAACAAATAGTGTTGGGAAACACCTGCAAGATGGTCCCTGGTCATATCTTTGATCATATTGGCACCAAAAATTCCTGACCAGTTCCATATGCCTGCATCTATGTTTTCGGCAATAGGATCATGATTTGGAGGTACATAATACCTTGAAGTATTAGAACCCATCTGGTGTTTTTCCACCATAACCTGCGGGAACCATTCCAAATTGTATATAGAGGCGATCGCTTTTGTATCGGTTTGTGTCAGGGTAACAAAATCCCTGTTGTTATCATGGCCCACATATTTATGGTAAACTCCGGGCAGATAACTTCCCTCATATTTTTTCCCCTTATATTTCCAGTAATGGTGGACAACCATATTCATCCCGTCGGGATTATGATTCGGAACCATCAGGAATACAACATCATCAAGCCATTTGATTATTTCTTTTTTCGCAGATGTTATAAGATCATAGGCAATAAGTGGAGCTGCCTGTGAGGGCCCAACTTCACCGGAATGCATCGAAAGGGTTGCCAGAAATGAGACCGGAGTATCTTTCAGGATTTCCTTTCTCTCTTCATCAGGAATACCGGGATCGAGAGCCAGCCTTCTGTTAACCTTCTTTAAATTCGGAAGGTTCTTTATATTCTTTTCAGATGAAATAAATGCTATGAATATCGGTTTCCCCATGGGAGAATTTCCGGTCTTTTCAAGAACAATTTTCGGAGAAGATTTATCAAGAATTTTAAAATATTTTATTAACTGTTCATAATCAAAAAGCATCCGGTCTGTCCCGGGCCTGAATCCGAAAAATTCTCCCGGTGATTTTATTTTTTCCACACCGTTTACATTTGAAGCAAACATAAAGAAAATGATTAATAACAGATAAAATGGTTTGAATTTCAACTTCATAAAACCCTCCTGATTTTCAACAATGAAAATACATTTTACTCCAAAAAAAAATTATTTACAGTAATCTTCAGGTAAGATTTTTTTTGTTTTTTATTATAAGAAATTTATCGGATGTCTTTTGCAGGGAAAAAATCCGGGCGGGGAACCCCGCCCGTTTATGGAATAAACTTAAAGTTTACATAACGTAATATTCACAATCTGTTGCTATCCATTTATTATCGGACAGATTAAATTCGCGTACATTTTTACTTGTGATCTTTACATCAATAAAGAGTTTTTGAGCAGCCCCTTTTATCCGGATAATATCATAATAGTTATTAGCCCAGACAACACACATGGAGGTACTGTTTGCAGGAATGGTAAGGTCTCTTGTGAATTCCTTCCATTTACCCGGATCACGGGAAAGTGAAAAATACTTAAATGTTACCCTGACTTTAACCTCAAATTTCGATTTATTAAATATGAATGCAGACATATTCTTCGGTGAAATTGCATTATGATACCTCTTTAAATCAGCAGAGCACATACATGGCCCGGTTGTCACTCCCACAATCGCAACATCTCCTGTCCTCATTAATGCCAGTTTATTAAATGTCAGGGCATTTTTTTCAACTTTTTTCGCAGCTTTTTGAGCGGAAACTGTAAATGCAACAGCAAAAATACATATCAAAACAATAAACAACTTTACAAATCCTTTTTTCATAATTCCTCCTTAACTTATCTATAAAAGATTCTGATGAAATATCTCAGTTTTGGAATTATTTGGGTCATTTCAATTTTTGGCTGAAGGCTGATTAATAAGAACACACATATCCATTAATGGCTTTAGCCGTCATCTGCTACGCTTCCCGCTACGGATGTTATCATCCGCTTAACGCTGCTGGCTGCGGAGCAATCGGCATTCGAGTCGCTCCTGTAGTGCCCGCTTTAGCAGAAGGACGGCTGCGCCAAATTCATCAGGATGGTTAGTGGGGAAATTAGGGCACTTTATTCAGGAATAAGGAGACAGAAATCAGATCATGTTTGGGACTTCTATAAAGGTGCAATTTACATCAAATTTTTCTTCTATTCTGCTCTTTAATGCCAGTATTCCCGGTTTTTCCGAATAATAGTGGCCCAGGTTTATAAAGTTGGTTTTTGTTTCATGGGAAATTGCCGGGATATGTTCTTTTATTTCACCGCATATGAAAGTATCGGCTCCAAGCTTTACAGCTTCTTCATAAAGGTCGGTTGACCCTCCACTGGCGATAAAGATCCTGACGGGGATATCCGGGCCATTCTTTAGAACTTCAAACCTGTGGTTACCTTCTGATTCAACTTCACCTGAACTGTCAAATTGCTTAAAAGTATAAGGGCCCTTATCTTCTAATTGAGGATCCAGGTAACGGTTAAATATTTTCATCATTTCATTTATATTTTTTCTGCTGCTGTTCTCACCGAAAAATCCCCATTTTAATGGTCCGGTTATTTTAGCACCGATCGCATCTAATAAAAGTGCATTGTGGCCTATTTCAGGATGGGCATCCATGGGGAGGTGAATACCAAAAAGTGAAATTTCATTGTTTATAACTTTTTTTATCCTCTCTTTTTTTATCCCCTTTAACACAAAATTACCCTTGTCAAATATCCCATGATGGACAATAACCGCATCACTTCCCAGGCCAATGGCTTCATCTATGAATAATCCGTTAAATGAGACACCAAATGCAATACTATTTATTTCAGAGCTTCCTTCCACAACCAGCCCGTTCTCACAATAATCTTCATAATCTTCATATTTATATATTTGCCGGAGAAAACTTTCCAGTTCATCTCTAAGTATCATTTAAAACTCCTTTTTTATTCTCTCCTCCATTAGGTGGCCGGGGGCTTCAAATTTATTTTTCCCTTTTCCGGCTGAAGTTTGCCAGAGGGTCGAGTATTATCCCGGTTTTTTCCAGATCTGCCGGATTATTTAACAATCCATCCATATAATATTTTGCCTTACCTATTGAATCTTTCAATTCAAAACCCCTCGCAAGAAATGCAGTAATTGCAGAGGAAAGTATACAACCAGACCCATGTGTATCTACTCCCTTTACAAATTCCGACTCAAATAACTCTTCTTCTTTTTCATAAAAAAGAATATCAACAACCCGGCCTTCGGAGTTCCCGGAGGGTTTCAGATGCCCGCCCTTTATAAGCACCGGCACTTTCAATTCTCCGGAAAGTTTCCTTCCTGCAATAAACATGTCTTCTCTGGTTCTGACAGGTATACCGGAAAGGAGAGAAGCTTCTTTAAGGTTAGGAGTTATCAGGGATGTATAAGGTAAAAATCTGCTTTTTATATTTTTAATATTTTCCTTTTCAGCAAAAAGTTTTCCGGATGTGGAGGAAAAAACCGTATCTGCAACAACAGGGATATTTTTATGGCCTTTCATAAATATAACCAGATCTTCAGCCAGTTCCGGGGTTATCAATCCTGTTTTTACCGCTTTTATTTCATATCCGGAAAAAACTGCTTTTAATTGTGCCCTGAACATGGAAGGATCAATTTCTGCAATATCAAAAAATTCCCCGTGATTCTGTGCCGTTAGTAATGTAATTACAGAAGTCCCGTAAACACCAAGAGTTGAAAGGGTCTTTATATCGGCAATAACCCCAGCTCCACTTCCAGGGTCAAAACCACCAACAGTAAGAGCTGCAGGAAATTTCTTTCCCTGATTCTTCATTTAGTTCTCTTTCCTAATTTAACGCCCAGGTTATAACTCTTTTTTAAAAGTTTTTTATTTCTTATATGATCATCTGCAGCAAGGGAGACTGGAATATCAAGTTTTTTATAAAGGATCTCAAGTTCTTCAAGGCTCATCGATATCTGCTTGGGAATAGCAAGCCTGGTTCCCGCCAGAACATATAGCCTGTTGCTTACACCCATCTCATTTACCATAAATTTTAAAAGATCAACCATGGGTTTTGCATCTTTTTGATCAGGAGAGCCCATACTTGTAATTAGAACCAGATTTTTTTTCCAAACTTCCCAGGGAGTATGTATAAGTCCGTTCTCAGTTATTTTCACATGGAAAAAAGAGCGGAACCGGTCTATAACTTTTTTAATATTAGCTGGAAAATGGTGAAAATAGACCGGAGCTGAAAAAACAAGGGTATCAGCTTTATTTATCTTGTTGCTGAGGTGGTTCCAATAATCATCCCTGATATAACATCTTTTTATAAGATTACATCTGAGGCATCCTGAACATCCTCTTATATTCAAATCCTCAATGATCTCTTCATCTGTTTCTGCACCGGAAAATTCTGCGCCTTTTAAAAACCGGTTAAGGAGAATGGCAGAATTACCCTTTTTCCTCGGGCTTCCATTCAGTGCAAGGATCTTCATTAATTTTTCTTTTTAAAGATCGAGGATACTTTTTTAAAGAATGATCTGTCTCTTTTCTTTTTTCCTTTTTCTTCGGTTATTTTAAAATCATCTCCATATTTCTTTTTATAATATTCCATCCGTTCTTCTTCATTCATTTTATTTACAGGTTTTTTCCTGGCCTCAATTTTACTTTTTGCAGGCCTTTGAGGGATCTGTTTTTTCGGTTTCTCCGGAGATTTTTTATATTTACCCTTTCTTTTTTCTTCACTTTTCGCTCTATCTTCCATACTTTTTGAGTGTACAGCTTTACCTTTTATATTCTTAATGTTTTTCTTTCTTCCGGAACCTGAAGGTTTTTTTAAGTTTTTCCCTCTATAATTGTCAATTTTGGGGATATTTCCAATCTTTTCATACAGATCATCATCTGCGAACCCCACAGGGATCTTATGGTCAATAAACTTTTCAATAGCATCAAGGTTATAAATATAATCTTCGCAGGCAAGAGCAACAGCTTTTCCACTTTTCCCGGCTCTTGCTGTCCTTCCTATTCTATGAACATAATTCTCACTATCACCGGGCAGGTCATAATTTACAACAAGTTCAAGGTCATCAACATGCAACCCCCGGGCAGCAACATCTGTAGCAACCAGAAGGTTTGTTCTGCCTGACTTAAAATCATTAATTATGGCAAGACGTTTATTCTGAGGAAGATCTCCGATAAGATATTGACATTTTTTACCATTGTGGGAAAGATATTTGGATACCTTAACTGCTACATGTTTAGTGTTGGTAAAAATAAGAGCATTCCTGGGCAGTTCACTATTTAATATTCCGAGAAGAAGGTTTATTTTTTCTTTCTTACCTACATGAAATATTTTCTGGTCAATGTTTTCAACAGTTATCTTTTCCGGGGATATTTCTATACTTTCAGGGCTGTTCATATATTCCCAGGCCATCTGTTTCACATTTATGTTAAGGGTAGCGGAAAATAACATTGTCTGCCTTTTAAAATATGGAACCATTTTCCTCATCATTTTTCTAATATCAGGGAAAAACCCCATATCAAAAAGCCTGTCTGCTTCATCAATAACAAAATAACCTATTTCTTTAAGATCTATTTTTCTTTTGTTTTGAAAATCGAGGAGCCTGCCGGGAGTACCAATTATTATATCAACCCCTTTATCCAGGAGATCCTCCTGATTTTTATACCCTACTCCTCCATAAAAACATCCTATCCTCAGATTCAGAAAAGAACTCAAAAGTTTGGCTTCTTTTTCAATTTGAACTGCCAGTTCTCTGGTTGGAGCAACAATAAGAGCTTTATTATTAAAATTAATTTTTTTACTCTCAAAATTATTAAATATTGTCAGTAAAAAAGCTGCTGTTTTCCCCGTTCCGGTCTGAGATTGCACATAAATATCTCTTCCCTTTAATGAATGGAGAAAGGTTTTTTCCTGAACAGGTGTACAATCAATATAATTAACTTTCTTTAATCCTTTTAGAATATTTTCAGTAAAATCAAATCCAGTAAATTTCATAACAGGTTAATCTTCATTTATCTCATCAAGCGATTTTTTTAATAAATTTTCAAATTTTCTCAATTTACTTTTATACTTTGTATCCATTTCTTCCATTTTCTTTTCATAATCTTCTGACATTGTTTCAAGTTTGTTTTTAAACTCTTCTTTTTCTTTATCTTTCTCTTCAAGTTTTAATTCTGATGTTTCCAGCTCTCTTAAAAGTTTTTTCTTCTCTTCACTAAATACTTCTTTTTCTTTATCATTCTTTTCAAGTTTTAATTCTGATGTTTCCAGTTCTCTTAAAAGTTTTTTCTTCTCTTTATTAAATTCTTCTTCTTTTTCTTTTAATTCACTTTCAAGCTTATCCAGTTCCTCTTTCATATCAGGTTTTTCATCAACCAGGAATATTGTATCTTTCTCTTCCCCGGATCCATCTTCTTTTTCTTTAAATTCATTTACAGTTTTTTCAAGTTCCAATTTCATTTCAGGTTTTTCATCAACCTGAAATATTGTATCTTCCTCTTCTGCAAAATCTTCTTCTATTTTAAATAGTGGTTCTTCTGAATTCCCACCATTGATCTCAAAAGGGGAGTCCTCCGGAAGACCGGGTTCATTGAGATCCGGGACTTCATCAAGGGACCTTTCTGTATTTTTTTTTATATCTTCCCTGGTACCCGGATCATTATGTTCCTCAACAACAGGAATATTTTCGACAAATATGTCATCTGATTCCATTTCAGGTTCCTTTACCTCTTCTACTTCTCCCAGGTCAAGAATATCATCATCCCCGAGAATATCTTTCATAGTCAGGTCTGAAGGGATAAGATAGCAATCACTACTCAGGTTCTTTTTAATAATTTCCGAAAGATCAGATTTATCCACAGGTTTTTTCAAATATCCATCAGCCTTGAATTTCAATTTCATAACAGAGTTCAGCAAGATTTCCGATTCTTCTGAATATAATATATACATTCCCGGAGAAGGGCTTCCACTGCATCTTTTTAAAATATCAAACGCCACAAAGTCATTTACATCAGGAAGATCAAGACTTAGAAAAACAAGTACCGGGTCTTCAAGTCCAAGCATCGGCAGAATTTCTTCTCCACCGGAATAGAGGTTCACTTCAACCTTCGATGGATTACAGAACGTTTTTAAAGAGCCCGAAACTGAGCTATCAATATCTGCAATAATAATTTTCTTTAACATTTATCTTAATTTTATAAAATTATAACAATTATGTAAAGTAAATATTATGAAAATTTTTCAGTGTTTTTCACCATACAGCATTTTTTTCCCATGTTCGAGTACAGGAAGCATCAATTTTGTGCATAATGTTACAGCCTTTACTGACCCGGGAAAGTTTACAATAATGGTTTTCCCCCTGATACCGCAATATCCTCTCGAAAAAACTGCATTCCTGGTTTCTTTATATGATTCCAGCCTTAACATTTCCGATACTCCCGGTAATTCAGTATCACATAACATTTTTGTAACTTCAGGAGTAATATCCCTTTCAGAAATTCCGGTACCGCCGGTTGTAATAATATAATCTTTGTCAAGATGATACTCTATTTCACTTTTCAAACTATCTTTTTCATCAGGGACCAGATAAAGGCTTACCTCAGCATCAAGGCCGCTCTTGTTTATTATCTCTACTATTTTCGGGCCGGATCTGTCTTCATACTCTCCCCGGAATGCCCTGTCAGATGCTGTAATGACCGCTATTTTCAGCACTTATTTTTCCTCCTTTGATAACTTTTGCAAAGATCCCCTCCCTGGGCATTATACAATCCCCTACTGCAGCTAATATCGCACATCCTGAATGACATTCTTTCCCGATCTGTGTAATTTCCATAACAACATCATTAATATGGATCATTCCCCCTACCTTTACATCTTTCCAGTTAATTCCTCGTGTCACAATGTTTTCAGCAAAATCTCCATAATTTATTTTAAAATCACCAGCCCGTTCTCTCATTGAATCTATAGCTTCACCGGCAAGAAATGAGATCTGTCTGTGCCATTTTCCTGCATGTGCATCTCCTTCTATCCCATAAGATTCGATCAGATTAATGACATCAACAGGATGTTTCTGTACCCCTTTTTTTTCTGAAATATTTACTGACTCTATTTTAAACTTCATTTTTTCTTTTCTCCGTAATAAAAATGTTAGAAATTTTCATATTTTTATCAACAGCTTTACACATATCATATATCGTTAATGCGGCAATTGAGACTGCCGTAATTGCCTCCATTTCAATACCTGTCTTTGCATCGCAAACTGCAGTTGAAGTTATTCTGATCCCGTCCTTTTCCATTTCAAAATCAACATCTATCTTATTAATGGGAATATTATGGCAGAGGGGGATCAGTTCTGAGGTTTTTTTTGCACCACCGATCCCTGCGATCCGGGCTACAGAAAGTACATCTCCTTTTTTAATAAGATTATTTTTTATAAGGTCCAGTGTCCCGGGATCGAGAAATATCTTTCCCGAAGCCTCCGCTTCCCGGTGAATAACATCTTTGGAGCTTATATCCACCATATCGGCCCTTCCATACTTATCAACATGTGTCAATTCCATTTTTTCACCTCTTTAAACTGATTTTAATAAAATTCAAATATCTATTCAATAAAAGATCTTCCATAAGGATCACCCTCCGATCTCCCAGTTTCCCCGTGAATTATTCGAAGATCCGCTTTTTGGTTTTGCAAGGACAGCACTTTTCAGGCTTTCGATTATATCAACGGCATCAAGATCAATTTCCCTGTCTGAAAAAAGGCAAGGTTTTAATTTTCCATCAGCAGTTAACCTTATCCTGTTACACACTGAACACACAAGGGGCCTTTCAGCTTTATATTTTCTGTTTATACTATTTATGTCAGATAGTGAATAGTGATTTATCCTTTGAAGTTTTAATCCTTTATCAAGGCAGAATTTTTTCATGTTTTCCACCTCATCATCATTAAAACCCGGGATCAATACCATATTAATTTTTGTATTTTTAAATCCGGCCTCAATAACCGAATCTATCCCTTCCAGAACTTTATCTATTGTCTCCCTCTTTACCAGATCTTTATATTTTTTCGGATCAAGAGTATCAAGGGATATATTAACTCTGTCCAGGCCATTCTTTTTCAAAGTAACAGCTAAACCTTTTAAAAAAACACCATTAGTGGTCATAGCTAGTTCCTTTACACCTTTGATATTTTTTATCCCTTCAACAAGAGAGACTATATCTTTCCTCACAAGCGGTTCACCTCCGGTTAACCTGATCTTTGTGATTCCGATCTCAACTGCTGCTTCAACTACTTTAATTATTTTTTCATAGGTCAGGATATCTTCATGTTTTTTTAGCCTGATCCCCTCTTCCGGCATACAATAACTGCACCTCAGGTTGCACCTGTCGGTTACTGATATCCGCAGATAATTTATCTCCCTTTTAAAATTGTCTAACATTAACCACCGTTCCTTTTAATATTTCCTTTTCTCCTCTGGGAACTTTCAGAAGCCCGTTTGCACTGCCCAGGGAATTAAGATGAGCCGATCCGTGATAGTCCACAATATCAACCAGGCCTCCATCTTCATATAAGACCGGGATAAAAAGATCACGCTCTGTTTTCTTTCTTTTAAAATCTTTTTTCAGCTCCCCTTTCATATGGACAGGAGAGTATTCATACCCCATCATTCCATAGAGAAATGATCTCAGGAAAACCTCAAAGATCACAAATGTTGATACCGGATTTCCCGGAAGGCCAAATACCACTTTACCTTTGCCTGTACCGAAAAGGGTAGGTTTTCCCGGCTGTATCGCAACCTTATTAAAATAAATTGTGATACCGAGTTCCTTTATAATTCCGGGGACAAAATCATAATCTCCCATGGAAACTCCTCCGGAAATAACAACAATATCAGATGTTTCCAACAGAGAACTAATAGAATTTTTTATAGTATTAAAATCATCTTTTATAATACCTGAAAAATTTAATAAAGAGCCGGTACTTTTTACCTGAGCTGAAACAGAATAACCATTACTGTTATAAATATTTCCCGGTTCCAGTTTATTTCCGGGTTCAACAATTTCCGAACCTGTTGCTATCACTGAAACAACAGGCCTTTTAAAAACCTTAATTACAGGAATTCCAACAGAGGCTATAATCCCGGTTTCAGGTGGCCTGATCTTAGTGCCTTTTTTAAGAATGAGGTCTCCCCTTTTGATATCTTCACCCCGAAAACATACATTAAAACTTTTATCTTCACCTTTGATGAACATAAAATTGCCTTTCTCTTCGGTAACCTCAACCTTAATTACTCTGTCTGCTCCTTTCGGAAGCGGTGCTCCTGTCATGATCTTTGAACACTGGCCTGGCTTTAACTCCTTTTCGGGAAATTTTCCCGCAGCGATAATTTCAACTATTTCATATTTTTCTCTATTATCAGATGAACTCACTGCATACCCGTCCATTGCAGATTTGTTAAAAGGAGGCATCTCTATTCCTGAACAGATATCTTCACCCAGGATCCTCCCGGGAGAATCAGAAACAGGGACATCTTCAAAACCGAGGATCCTGATATTTTCTTTTGTTTTTTTTAATGCGTCTTCTAAAAGTATCATTTTTTTACCTTTCCTTAATGCTTAAAAACCTTTATTGATGAAACTTTAAATGTAGCCCACAATTTATCACCTTCTTTTATTCCCATTTCCAGCAGGGATTTTCTGGTAATATCCACTTTCAACCTGAAACCTATATCAAGTATTATCTCAATGGAGGAGGGTTTATGAACAATACCGGCAACAACTCCGAAAAAAGAGTTCCTTGCTGATGAACTTATCTCTTTTTTTGAAAGGAAAATATCATCCGATCTTATCGCAATATAGGCAAGGGATGCTTCCTGCTCCGGCACTGCAATTGAAACTCCGTTCAGCCTGAACATATTGTCAACAATACTTCCCCTGATAACATTTCTATAACCGAGAAAATCAGCAACATCTTTTGAAACCGGTGCAGAAAATATCTCATCCGGGGTTCCGGCCTGAACGATCTCACCGTTAAAAATTATTGCGATCCTGTCGCCAAGTGCAAGAGCAACCTCAAAATCGTGGGTAACATGAATGAATATTTTTTTTGTATCTTTATGGAGGCCCCTGAACAGAGACTGGGTCTTTACTTTCAGATTCCTGTCCAGGGCAGATGTGGGTTCATCAAGGATATAAATATCAGGAGAAATTACCATGGCCCTTGCGATAGCTACCCTCTGTTTTTCCCCGCCGGAGAGGTTCTTTACATTTTTATCAAGCAGGGGGGTTATATCAAAGATCTCTGCAACAGACATCACTTTATTTTTTATTTCATCTGCAGGTAACTTTCTGACCTTGAGGCCGAAAGAAATATTTTCAAACACACTCATATGGGGGAACAGCATATAGTCCTGATAGATAAAACCTATATTTTTCCCCTCAACTCCTGATATCAAACCTGAGTCAGGTTTTTCGAGGCCGGATATTATTTCAATGGTTTTTGTTTTCCCCGATCCGCTGGGGCCGAGAAGGACAAAATATTCTCCATCCCTGATATTCAGGTCAACCTCTTTTAATTCAAATCCCTTCAGTTTTTTACCGACATTTTTGAGGGTTACAGGCATTTTACTTCCTCCCCTCGAACATACGGGTGATAATAAAGATAAGAAGGCTGATAACCACCATTAGAACCGTAACCGGGATAGCATATTTCAACCCGAAATTCTGGAACCTTTCAAATATAAGGACCGGTGCTGTTTTCGGATGGTATGCAAGTATTATCACAGCACCAAACTCTGATATGCCCCTTCCCCACATCATTATAGAGCCTGATAAAATTGACTTTTTTATCATCGGAAGGGTTATTCGAAAAAATGCCTGTGCCTCAGTTGCACCGAGTGTTCTTGCTGTTTTTTCATATCTTGAATCCACTAATTTCAGGCCGTTCTTTACAGAGTTCACCAGGAAAGGGACAGATACAAAAAACATTGCTATCGATATTGCAGCTTCCGTTCCGGGTAAAGTCAAACCCGTCATTTTTGTAAAAAAAGAATTCCTTCCCCAGGCTGACAAAAGTGCGATCCCGGCAGCTGTATGGGGGATAATAACAGGGAGGTCGATCAAACCCTCCAATATTTTTTTCCCCGGAAAATCTTTCCTCACAATGACCCAGGCCAGAGGAATTCCGGTGAATAATGCAAATATTGTTGCCCACAATGAAGCTCTGAGGGTTAAAAATATTGATCCCGTAACTTCAGGATCACTGATAGTTTCATTCATTATTCCCGGATCAGCTCCTGATATAAGTTTGAACATTGGAACTATAATAAATAAGATCAGCAGGAATGCTAAAAATGATATTAAGGCTTTAAATTTCAATTTTTAAAATATCTCCTTAAACTCTCCGGCAGGTTTTCCGGATTATCTACATAAGGGGGATCAAGGAGAGGTTGTCCCATTTTTTTCATTATTTCTTTTCCTTCTTCAGAAATAATATAAATAATAAATTTTTCGGCATAAGAGCGGTTTTCTGACAATTTCGGAATTGTCAGGCCATAGATCATAGGGGCGCCTTTTTTTTCAATAAATTGTCCCGGTTTTTTTCCTGAAAGTGATATGTTTACTGTCCCGTACAAATCTTTATATTCTGATATTCCCAGATTTACTTCACCCGGAAGTTCAACATACTTCAGGCCGTGCTGAACTGCTACACTTTTATAAATATATATATAGTCAAGTTCTCCTGCTTCAAGCAAAGCAAGCAGATCGGTCTCTTTAGCCCTTATGTTTTTTTTTCTAATTTTACCTTGCAATTTTTTAAATAAGCCCTTTTCCCCGTAAAATTTTTCCGCCAGTTCCATTGTGAATACAGACCTGTACCCGCACGGATCACAATCCGGGTCGGAATGGCCCGGTTCAACTCCATCCATCAGTAATATTTCATACCAGTTGCCGGAGTCTATCACCCTGCTATTTTTACTCTTTTCTGTAAATGCAATAACCATCTCATTGGAAACAAAATCGATGCAAAAATCGGCATATTCAGGATAGAGCAGTTTTTTTATCACATCGGAATCTGCAGAACCAAGGACATCCACATTCATCTTCAGGTCAGACACCTGTCTTGCCGCAGTCCTGCTCCCGTAACCTTCCAGCAGAACTTTTACATTCGGATATTTTTTTTCAAAACCTTTTGATATCTCTCTGAATGGTAAAGAGAGAGATCCTGCATGGACAACAAGAAGTTTTATTTTATCTGTTTTTGAGACATGATCACCGGAATCTGAACAGGAAGGCCATGAAACAATGAAAAAGACTAACAGTAATAATGATGAAATTTTAAATTTCATAAAAACCTCCATATATAAAAAATATGGAAGGAGATTCACTGCCGGCGAAAACCGGGTTTAGTTCTCCTTTCCAAACACGGGAGGCGGGCCTGTTTCCGGGGCCACCCTGCAGGTTTTACACCTTAGCATCAGCCTTAGGATGCAAAACTCGGAGAAAAAAATATACTAACAGATTTACTGAAACCAGTCAATTTTTATACAAAAAACAACCGGTATTTATTCTGGTAATCAGATCAACACTTATCTAATCATAGTTTTTTGTGATAATTTACTTTTAAAACCAGCCGGGGCGATCTGAAGTAACTTTAGCGCCATAATGGATCCTTTTGAATTTTTAAAAGCTAACCGGAACATTGCCCTTTTAATGGTTTTATTTTTGAAATACGGGCCCAGTGCTGTAAGCGGATCCTCAAATCCATTGCGCATCGAAGAAAATCTTCTTCCCCTGAAAGATCTTCCCCTGGCAGGTGTATAGCTGCCAAGAACAGCAATATTACGTCCGTTCTTTGTCTGCAGGATGATAGTTATCTTCTCATTGATCCCGGCTTTGTTAATAGTATTCCTGATCCCTCTCATATTAATAAAAAAACGTCCGTTTCCAAGTTTTCTGATCTGAAGTTTATTTAAACCCCTGTCAGCTTTGACCAGTTCCCAGGGATTTGGCCTCTCCTGTGCAAATTCCTCTTCTTCCTCCTGAGCCATTAAAAAAGCAGATGAAATAAAAAGAAAACAAAAAATCAAAATAATTGTCACAAAAAATTTATGTTTCATGATCTCTCCTTAAAATATAAATACAATTAAATGAAAAATATCTCAATATTTGATCTTTTTTAATCATTTAAACTTTTATTCTGCCTGCGACAATCAAATGGGCAAAAAATAATTTACTAATAAGTCTGTTTTAAAATTTATTAGTTACTATTCTAATAAATCTCACTCACCAATTGAAAGAAATTGATTCATACTGTCATTACAGGTAAATTTTTGAGTATATTTAAAATCTTTTTTACCTCTATATTTATATTTCCCCCGCCGGTTGATTTTACCTTTCCTGAAAACGACCTTAAAATAGGTTTTTTTATTTTTCACATTTCTTAAATGCCGTCTTCCCAATAGTTCTCTACTATCATTACTTTTGATGATCTTGGGAAGAATTGCTTTAACTCTCCATCTCTTCTTTTCATAATCATAGAAATAAAGTCCGGTGACCTTTATCGGATAACTTAATTTGTTATGAAGAAGCATTCTTACACTCTCACAATCTTTTTTTCCAGCAAGAGTCTTGTCATACCATTGTTCTGCACTCAGTACCGGAAATAAAATTAATACAAGAAAACTCACAATAATTAAACTTACTTTTTTTTTCATTCTGCCTCCTTTAATTATTTTTTTAAACCATAAAAAAAATGTTCCTGATCTAAAAATAAATATGATCATAATAATATTACATAAATAAAAAAGAAAATATCTCAAATAAAAAATATCTAATCACCGGGAATTATGATCTGGTTCTAAAAAAATTAAAAATTATATTTGATGATGCTAAGGGGGTGGGGAAATTACCATATTTTCTCTTAAGATATTATTAAAATTTAAAATAATATTGAATCTTGTAAAAAATAATGGTAAATTTTATTTTAATTTAATTTTAAATTAAACCATTTTGTTAATTTTTATCAAAAGAACTACTAAAGGAGGCAATATGCAACATGGTGAAGCTGTTAAAATGGGAAAAGACAATGCAGAAAAAGTTAAATCCAAAGTCGGATTGATCTTATTTGCGATCTATTCTTTTATCTATGCAGGATTTGTATTTATCAATACACTCTCACCGAAGACCATGGGAGTAAAAGTGATTCTTGGATTAAACCTTGCTGTTTTTTATGGATTCGGTTTAATTATCCTGGCAATTGTTATGGGTATTCTCTACAACCATTATTGTACGAAAATGGAAAACAAAATGAATTCGAGTGAAGAGGAGGAAAACTAATGACCTATCCTGTATCATTTCTTGCTGTATTATTTTTTGTTGTAATTGTCGCATTAGTTCTCGGCCTTTCCTTCTATTTTGCGAGGAAAACAAAAACTGCCTCCGGTTATTTTGCCGCAGGCGGAACTATCCATTGGGGTGTAAATGGTATCGCATTTGCCGGAGATTATTTATCTGCCGCTTCTTTTCTTGGAATATGCGGAATGATAGCATTTTCGGGATATGACGGATTCCTCTATTCCATCGGATACCTTGCGGGATGGATAGTTGCCCTTTTTGTAGTTGCAGAACCATTAAAAAGACTGGGAAAATATACATTTACAGATGCACTGGATTCCAAATTTAATTCAAAAGGGATCCAGCTTATGGCTGCTATAAGTACTCTTATTGTATCTATCTGTTATCTGATCCCTCAGATGGTAGGTGCCGGTGCCCTGATCAAACCCCTGCTGGGCCTTGAACATTATGTAGGAGTTCTTATTGTGGGCACAGTAGTCATAATTATAGTATCCACTGCAGGTATGACCTCAACAACTTACGTTCAGTTTATAAAAGGCGGATTACTGATCGTATTTTCAACTGTCCTGACCATTTATTTAATTACCGGCGGGCTTAATAAGAAACCAAGCGAAAATTATAAAGATTTTTTAACCATAAATGCCACTTTAGATGGGGGTTCATTCACTCTGGATTCTTCCGAATATAAAGTTGCCGGAAAGGTTAAAGCTAAAGATAATGATTTTGTAAAACTGGAAAAAGAAGGGATCCGCACATGGTGGAAAGTAAATCAAGTTAACGGATCATATCAATTGGAAGAAGCTCTCTCCAAAACTGTTAAATCTGATGAGACTATCCTGTATAACGGAGCACCGGCTTCAGAAGGAAAATTCTACCAGGTGGGACACTTCAGTAAACTGGTAAAAAATGGAAAAGAAGTGGATAGTACCGGAGGATTAAACCCTTTTTCAATCTTATCTGTAATTGAAGAGAGTGAGATCGTAAGATTTACAAAGACATCATTAAAAGATGAGGGAAACAATGTTACGATCTGGTATCAAAACCCGACACCGGGAAAAACAATAATGCGCCCGGGACTTAAATTTAAAGTGGATAAAGGTTCGGATTTCTGGTCAAAATTAAATTTTATTTCTCTTATGCTTGCCCTGTTTTTCGGGACTGCTTCTCTACCACATATTCTCATTAGATATTACACTGTCCCCAGCCAGAGAGATGCACGAAAATCGACAATTGTTGCAATTGTGGGAATCGGATTTTTCTATATTTTAACCCTCTATATGGGATTGGGGGCCATGACCCATGGGGTACTGGACCTCTCCTCAAGTAATATGTCTGCTCCACTGCTGGCCAAATATTTCGGGATCGGCCTTTTTTCCATTATCTCGGCCATAGCCTTTGCCACGGTTTTAGGAACTGTCAGCGGACTGATCGTTGCTTCGTCCGGAGCAATTGCCCATGACCTTATGGACAGATTTATGAATCTTAAAATGACCGAAAAGCAGAAGGTCAGAGCAGGAAAAATAGCTGCTCTGGTTATCGGAACAATTGCCATTATCCTGGGAATTTTATTTAAGGGTATGAATGTATCCTTCCTGGTAGGCTGGGCATTTGCCGTAGCTGCTTCTGCAAATCTTCCTGCTATTCTGATGCTCCTTTTCTGGAAAAAAACTACTGCAAAAGGTATTGCAGCTTCGATCTTTGTCGGGATCGTATCTGCTCTGTCGATCATTCTGATCTCTCCCGATATGTTTGCAAGATATGGATTTGATAAGGCCAGTTCACCGATCTCCCTGAGTCAGCCCGGTATCATTTCAATTCCTCTTGCTTTTATTACTTTGATAGTAGTTTCCTTAATGACCCAGAAGAAAAAAGAGATAGCTAAATAATAAATTAGATTTATAAAGATTGGTTATAGGTAAGAGGCCAGAGGTTTGAGGTTAGGGGATGAGATTCCCCCTTACCCCTTAACCTTGTATTTTTTTCACTTTTGTTGACAAAGGCCCTTAATGAATTTACTATTTAATTGTACATAAAACCATGGATGACAATAAGAGTTCAGGGCTCTCCATATCAAACTTCAGATTGATCTTTCCCGCATCTCTGGCTGTGGGGCTTTTTATTTTTTCCATTTTTTTCTTTATCGTTCCCCAGTTTAAAAAAAGTATCATGGAACGGAAAAAAGAGATGATCCAGCAACTTACCAATTCTGCATTAAGTATCCTGGATAAATATAATAGTGAGATCGAAGGGGAAAAATACACTCCCGGAGAGGCCAGAGAACTGGCAAAAAAAGATATCCGGTTTTTAAGGTACGGGAGGGAGAATAAAGATTATTTCTGGATAATCGATAAACAGCCGAGAATGGTGATGCACCCTTACAGGACTGCACTGGAGGGGAAAGACCTTTCCGGGGAAGTGGACCCTTCAGGAAAAAGAATGTTCATTTCCATGGTAGAGCTTTGCAGGGACAGTGAACAGGGCTTTATCGAATATATGTGGCAATGGAAAGATGATCCGGCGAAGGTTGTACCCAAACTATCCTATGTGAAGGAGTTCAAACCCTGGGGATGGATAATCGGAACTGGAATATACACGGAAGATGTTGACAAGGAGATAGCCCAACTTGCAAAAAAAATTATCCTGGTATCTTTTATAATATTCCTGTTCATCTCTTTAATACTTTTCTACATAATGAACATGGGATTAAAAATTGAGAGGAAGAGGAGGGCCATTGAGAACAGGCTCATTAAATCCGAGGAAAAATACAGGTCTCTTGTCGAAGCCACAACCCAGGGTATCCTTATCGTGCGGGAAAATAAGATACTCTATTCCAATAAATATATTCACAGATTTTTAGGATATAGTGAAAAGGAGTTCGAAAAACTGGACCTCCACTCAATATTTCCTCCGGATCAGGCAGGAGATGAATCGGAATTTGGTAAGTTCAAAGGCCTGATAAAGGGGGAAGCAGTTTCAGATCCTGTAGAGAGCAGATTTATAAAGAAAGATGGAGATATTAAAGACGTACTCCTCTATGTATCAAAGATCTCATATGGAGAGGACTATGGAGATGCAATCGTTGTCAATGATATCAGCAGCAGCAAAAAGATCAGAGAAGAACTGGGAGAAAGCAGAGAACAATACAGGAACCTTACAGATAACCTGAAGATAGGAGTGTTCCGTTCCACCCTGGGACGTAAAGGAAAAATAGTGGAGTCAAACCCTGCCGCTCTTAATATTCTCGGTTTTCGATCATTGTCTGATGTTTCAGAGATAAAGATCCCGGATCTTTTTATATCCACTGAAAAATGGGCAAACCTCGGGAAAAACCTGCTTGAACAGGGATTTATTAAGAATGAAGTGATCAGGATAAAGAGGCCCGATGGAGATATTAAAACATTGATGATATCTCTGGTGCTGGTAAAAGGGCCTGACAGAGACAACAGATATTATGACGGAATTGTTGAAGATATCACTGAAAGGTTCCGTTCCGAAGAAGAAAAGAACAAACTGATGGCAGAGTTGAAAACCTCTCAGCTTATTCTTGAAGATCCTCTTATCAATCACCTCAGAGGAATTATTTCCTGTTCACCTGATTCCCCGATAAAAGATGCAGTATCGTTAATGTCCAGGACCGGACAGGATATTATTTTCATCAGGAACAACCTTCCGGAAGCCGGTGTGCTGAATGAATATATTGGAGTTCTCACAAGCAGAGACCTGAGGGACAGGGTCATAGGTGCAGGCATTTCCGCAGATTCTCCTGTAATGAATATTATGAGCGCTCCCGTGATCTCTATATCCCGGAATTCCTCTATATTTGAATCCCTTATTTTGATGAGAGAGAAAAAGATCGGGAACCTGGCAGTAACAGATCTCAGCGGAAAGATAATCGGATCGGTCAATAGGGACCTGATCTTCAACATTCAGAACAATTCATCCTCTCTCCTTATATCTGAGATCCGGGAAACAGAATTTGTACAGGAAGTTTTTCCAAAATATAAAAGGGTTCCATCCCTTGTAAGGGTTCTGACAGACAGCGGGGCCGACTCGAAGATCATATGCAGTAAAATTTCCTACATTGCCGACTCCATACTGAAGAGGCTGATCGATTTTGCCATTGATGAGTTGGGAAAACCCCCATTGAAATTTTCATTTATCACAATGGGAAGCGAAGGGAGGAAAGAGCAGACTCTGTTAACCGACCAGGACAATGCAATAATCTATGAAGATACAGAAAACAAAAAATTAAAAAAAGAAGCTGAAACATATTTTCTGGAACTGGGAAAGAGGGTATCAACCTGGCTGAACACATGCGGCTATACTTTTTGCTCAGGGGAAATAATGGCAATGAACAGCAAATGGAACAAACCGCTGTCAGATTGGAAAAAATATTTCAGGAACTGGATAAACAACTCCTCGCCATCAGACCTTCTGGAGGTCAGCATCTTCTTCGATTTCAGGATAGTATCCGGAGAGAGTTCAATGGTTGATGATCTCAGGTCTTTTATCGACAGTGAAATAGACATTAACCCCCTGTTCCTTCAGCATATTGCAAGGAACGCTCTTCAATACAAGCCCCCCATCGGGTTTTTCGGCAATATCCAGCTTGAGTCCGGAGGAGAAAAACAATCCACTTTCAACATCAAAGACCCGATACAATTGCTGGTAAATTTCGGAAGGATATATTCTCTGAAGAACAGGATCAGGGAAACCAATACTCAGGCAAGGGTTTCACACCTGTTAAGAACAGATGATATGACAGAGTCCTCCGGCAGGGAATTTCAGGAAATATTTGATTTTCTTATGAAGGTCAGGTTAAAACACCAGGTTAAAAATATTGAAGATAACCGGAAACCGGACAACAACATCGACCCCGGTGAGCTTACAGAGGCAGAACTGCATATGCTAAAATATATTTTCTCAACTATCAATGTTTTTCAGAAAAAAATAAGTTTTGATTTTACCGGAAGTGCCTGATCCTATCTAAATAATATCCAACAATCTCTTTCTTGTGAGGTGAGGTTCAGACCGGAAGCATTCAGAAATATAGGGGCCTTTAAAATTGATCCTGTCCAGATTTTCAATCACATTTTTCCAGATAATATTACCCTCACCTATTTCAAGATGCTGATCTTCTTTACCCATGTTATCGTGGTAGTGAACACAAACGATCCTGTTTTCAAAATGTTTGATATATTCCAAAGCACCTTCACTCAGGTTTGAATGGCCCACATCCAGACAGAGCCCTAAATTGTTTGATCCGGCCAATGAAAAAATCAATTGAAAATCTTTTATATTATCTCCTATGAAATGGTATGCAGAATGTTTTGGCATGGGGATCAGGTTTTCCAGAGCAAATTTTATATTAAACTCTTCACATATATCAGAAATTACAAGAATGTTATCCACCGCTCTTTGAATAAAATCTTCCCGCGGGTCCGACCATAAAACTGATCTGGAAAAATATCCGGTATGAGCGGTGATATGGGTAGCATTCAGTTCGGATGCAAGTTTAATTGAAGATCTGAGATAGTTAAGGAATTTTCTTTTAAATATAAATTTGCTTTTTGCAAAGTTAATTGATCCGGGGAGATGAAAACTGAAAGAGACCTTCCTGTCTGAAACAATTCTTTTTAATTCAGATATTTTTTCCAGGCCGGATCCATTCAATCCTGAATTTCCGGGGCGAAGATCGATCTCAATATGATCAAAGTTATGAGTTATGGCATAATCCAGATGTTCTTCTATGCTTTCCTGACCCGCTATAAATCCATAAGATCTATCCATTAAATATATTATAGGGGAAAATCATAAAAAGTATAGAAGAAAGTCAGAATCGGTTTCCTATAAATTGATTTTTCTCCACAAGTAATGAATTTTTTTAACATACCCTCAAGTATACTTCTTAATTTTTAATAACCGTACTTTAGAGTGATACAAATGTTTTTATATGAGATTTTTTTCTTTTTTTTTCATATAATTCTATTATGAATGAATTTTTTTTTGATTTCAGAAACATTTCCTTCATAATTAAAAAAAATATAAAGGAGAAAAATGAAAACAAAAAGTAACTTAAAAAGAAACGTCTGTTTTTCACTCATTATGGCACTGTTTATATCATGTTTAACGGTTTCAACAGTTGGTGCTGCGGAAATTATCATCTACAATTCACTGTACTTTAAGGGCGAAAGTGTTAAATTGTCTGCTAATGCAGCGGATTTGAGCTTACCAGCTATCAATATGAATAACAGAGTAGTCTCAATCCGTATCAAGAGTGCAACATCAGTCGCCTTGTTTTCACGTGCAAACTATGAAGGGATATGCAAAACAGTGAAAAAAGATGTTGAAAACCTCATGCTCACAGAAGTGGGAATGAAGGGTATTTCATCAATCAAAATAAACGCCACCTGCCCGGCAAATCAAGTATTCAAAGTACCCCATTTGATATTGTTTGAACATAACAATTATAAAGGTCGTCAATACAAATTGAAGATGAACAATGCAGACTTGAGTGGTCAGGGAAATATGAATAACATGGTATCCTCAATTAAAATATTCAACATGAATAAAGCTTCCCTTTACAGCGAAAAAAATTACGGCGGAAAATGTCAAACCATAAGAACACACATCCCGGTCATGGCAAACACGATGGTCAAAAATGATGCGCTGTCATCGGTCAAGTTTTATACCGACTGCAAACAGGAACGATTTTTAAAGATTCGCAATAATGCGGCAGCTATTGTTAAATTTTCATGGATCACAGATGATCCCCTCGATTCCCATAAATCCTTCAAACTTGCGGTTGGGCAGGAAAAAATCATCAACTACAAGGTCAACACCAAGATTAACATGACTGTGTATTATGCTTATCCGGTTGTGGGTTCCATTGCCAATGCAATTGTATATAAAGAAAAATGTAATTACAGCTTCAAGCTGAAGGACAATCATTTTGTTGTAGCAAAGGGAACACTGTTAAACCCTTCCTGTCAAAATGTAGTCATACCAAGCTTTTAACATGAAATAGGGACAAATCATTTCCGGGCTGGGGCTAGAGACTCCACGCCCGGGCTGAGGTTCAAATTTCAAAATTTCCTGTCTTCTGAATTGATTTCCTCCCGATCCAACTGCACTAATAATACCATTATGGTAATATTTAAGATTGCAAATTTAAATATAAGGTGATCTGAATGGATGATAAAGATAAAACAATTATTATAAATGATGATCATATGAATTTTACAAGGATCGCTGCGCCGGACTCAATGCCGGAAGCAGAGGATTGTGAAAAAAACCCTCCGGATATTTCAAAAAGCCTTACAGGGAGTACTATTCTTTATGATACTTTTAATGCTTGCCGGGTTCGGCCTCCTTTTTATCCTCTCATATTTTTTCAATATATTATAAAAGTCAGAATAAATTTATTAATACTGTGATTTTTTTGTATTGAGATTTATATTATTAACAGACACTTTTTTGAAAAGGAGGAATATTGCCATGATAATAAAAAAAACTCATTTATTAATAATAATTATAACAGCCTTTCTTATCTTTTCTCCCTTAGCGGGGACAACAAAGGGGGCTTTAAAACTATCCCGTACAGGAAAAATAAGAATTAACGGACATTCTCAATACCTTGGTTATCTCAATGCATATCTGAATTTATCAAAGTCCGGAAGTACTCTCACCGGGCAGAAAGTTTATCTTGATACTCTCCTGCTCAATGACCAGGGTGGAGGCCTTTATACCGGAGGAACCCCTTATCCTTACGATGTCTCCGGTGGAAAAACAATTGTAATAAAAATGATTCCAAAACCTTCCAGAATATTACCTGCAACAAGGGAGAGGGCAAAAGAAATAATCCTGGGTAAATATAAGCTCAAAAACTATATTGAGTGGGTATACCCCCGTCCCGATTCAAAAATTTCCTTCACACGATCATTGCGGAGAACAGTACAATTCCGCTGGAACTATACCGGAGCAACTCTGAGAACCAAAGTAACAATAAAGAATTTTACAACAAATACTGAAATTTTCAGCACGATTGTCACTGCAGAAAATGTGAACGTACCGAGACATATCTTTGTCCCGGGTAACAGATACAGATTTGACCTTGAAGTGGTTGGCCCGATGGGGAAATTCAGATTGACAAAAGAAACAGCTTTGGGATCAAAAATTGATTTCTTCTATTGGGCTCATATGTATTTTACGGTCAGGTAAAAATAATAACAGGAAATAAAATTAAACCCTTAAAGTTTGCAAGTCTTGATTAACTCCTGAAAAAAATAAATAAAAAATTGAAAAACAAAAATTTTAATACTATATTGTTTTATTAAAAAAGAGCTTGTAAATGTCTTTTTTAGTAAGTGTTCCTCAGGTTTTTTAAGTATTTAAAAATTTTTTAAAACTAAATGAACTACAATGAGGATCAGGATATCCAGGGATAAGGTCTGGAATTCGTTCGTAAAAAAGATTGAAGAACTAAGCGGCCAGGACCTGCTTAGCTGTTACCAGTGCGGAAAATGTTCAGCTGGTTGCCCTGTTGTGTCCGAAATGGATATCCTCCCCAACCAGATAATCCGTTATGCTCAGATGGGCCTGGAGGAGGAACTGCTCCATTCAAAGGCCATCTGGATCTGTGCTTCATGTTTCACCTGCAATACACGGTGCCCGAAGGGTATAAATATAGCAGAAGTATTTGAAGCTGCAAGACAGATCCTTCTAAGGAAAGGAAAAGATCATCTAAAGATAAGAGAAATATCTGAGGATGATATTGGAGAAATACCACCCATAGCAATTATCAGCTCCATGAGAAAACTGACCTCATGAAAAAGATCAGTTATTATCCGGGATGTACTCTAAAAAGTACAGCAAAAAATTTTGAAGATTCAACACTTTATATCCTTGATAAATTGAAGGTCCCTTTTGAAGAGCTTGACAAATGGTATTGCTGCGGGACAGTCTTTTCATTGACAACTGACAATCTGATCCATCATATTGCCCCGATACGAAACCTTGTAAGGACAAGGAAAACAGGATCCGATACCCTGTTGACACTTTGCTCAATGTGCTACAGCACACTTAAAAGTTCCAATGAAAGGGTAAAAAATAATCCTGAAGAACTGGAGAGGATCAATAATTTCATGTGGAAGGAAGAGACACAATATAAAGGAGATGTAAAAATAATCCACCTTCTTGAACTACTGAAGGATGAGATCGGTTTTGAAACTATTACTTCAAAAACAAAAAAACCGTTAAATAACCTGAATGTTTCAAGTTATTACGGATGTATGCTTGTAAGGCCGAGGGAAATTGCTATAGATGATGTGGAAAACCCCATGATCATGGAAGATCTGATGTCTTCAATAGGAGCTGAAGCTATAGATTTTCCTCTTAAAACAGAATGTTGCGCCTCTTACCAGACTCTCACTGATCCAGACATTATTGCATCCAGAACGAGGCAGATCATAGATTCCGCCAGAACCCAGGGTGCGGAAATTATCAGTGTCAGCTGCCCTTTATGTGCTTTCAACCTTGATCAAAGACAAAAAAATGTTCAAAAATTGTATCCGGATTTTAAAAATATGCCTGTTATATATTTTACCCAGCTCCTTGCAATAGCTCTCGGCTGCTCCAGGGACGAACTGAGATTAGACCTTCATCATATTGATCCGATGCCAATATTAAAAGAGAAGGGATTGTTCTGAGGATAAAATGGTATATTTTGGAACTCTGAAAAAAGTAACAGGTAAAATTCATATCATAACCGAAAGGTGTAAAGGGTGCGGATTCTGTGTTGAATACTGCCCTAATGAAGTTCTTAAACTTTCAGAAGATTTCAATCAGAAAGGGTATCATCCCCCGGTTGTTATTGATGAGGACAATTGTATCTATTGTCAGCTTTGTGAAACCATTTGTCCCGAGTTTGCCATCTTTGCAACCGAAAACAAGGAGGAGGAAAGTGAAAAACGTTAAAGTAGATTCCAAAGGGGTTTTAAGCGGTGCTCATTTCCTCGATGGAGATTATGCACTTGCTGAAGGTGCCCTTGCAGCAGGATGCAGGTTTTTCGCAGGATACCCCATAACACCGTCAACTGAGACAGCAGAAAGATTTTCCGAACGGATCCCCTCTGTTGGAGGTGTTTTTATCCAGATGGAAGATGAACTGGCTTCAATTGCTGCTTTGATAGGTGCTTCATGGGGAGGAAAAAAAGTAATGACCGTAACATCAGGCCCCGGATTTTCCCTGATGATGGAAAACATAGGCCTGGCCTGCATGATGGAAACCCCCCTTGTTATCGCTAATGTTCAGAGGGGAGGCCCCTCTACCGGACTACCTACCCTGACCGCACAGCAGGATATGATGCAGGTTAAATGGGGCTCTCATGGCGATTATGAGATCATTGCCCTGTCACCAGATTCACCTCAGGAGTGTTTTGACCTCACAATAGAGGCATTTAATCTTTCTGAACAATTCAGGGTCCCATGTTTTATCATGACCGATGAATGTGTCGGACACATGCATGAAAAGGTTGTCATACCACCTGCAGATAAAATAAAGATCGTTGGGAGGAAATGGTACAAAGGGCCTAAGGATAAATACCTTCCTTACAAACCTGATGATGACCTTGTTCCATTTATGGTGAAGGTTGGAGACGGGTATCGTTTTCACACAACAGGATTAACACACGATGAGAGAGGATATCCTGCGATCAATGCAGAATGGCAGAAGATAACTATAAATCATCTGAAAGATAAAATTAATAAAAATACAGATAAGATCATCCACATAGAAGAGACTGAGACGGATAATGCCGATGTAATAGTCCTCTCTTACGGAATTACGTCAAGGGTAGCAATTAAAGCTGTTATTGAAGCGAGGAAAGAAGGTTTAAAGGTAGGAACAGTAAGACTTGTGACAGTATGGCCATTTCCTGAAAAAAGGATAAAAGCATTGGCAAAAAAAGTTAAAGCGTTCATAGTTCCTGAAATAAATTACGGACAGATGGTTCTGGAGGTTGAGCGGTGTGTGGCAGGAAAAACAAAAGTGATAAGTGTTCCACATATGGGCGGCTGGGTACACAACCCCAAAGATATTTATAAAAAGATCAGGGAGGCGGCAAAATGAATGAAAAGAACCATTCATCCGATGAAAATCCTGTAGAAGAATACCTGAGGATGGACCGTATCCCACACATATGGTGTTCCGGATGCGGGATCGGCACTGTTGTTACATCCTTTGTAGATGCACTGAGAAAAAATGAGTCAGATCTTGATAAAGTTGCTGTGGTTTCAGGAATAGGTTGTACCGGAAGGGTGGCAGGATATGTAAAACTCGATTCATTTCATACTACCCATGGAAGAGCTATCCCGTTTGCAACCGGATTAAAACTTGCCAACCCTGAAATGAAAGTTATTGTGTTCAGTGGCGACGGAGATATTGCGGGTATTGGAGGCAACCATTTTATTCATGCAGCAAGAAGAAATATGGATTTAACTATTATATGTGTAAATAATTTTAACTATGCAATGACAGGGGGACAGGTGGCAGCTACAACCCCCCGGGGCGCTAACGCATCAACAGCACCATTTGGTAATTTTGAGAACTCTTTCAGCCTTCCATATCTCGCAGAAGCAGCCGGTGCAACATACGTGGCAAGATGGACAGCCCTGCACCTCAGGAGAGTTACCAAATCGATCCAGGAAGCACTTAACTGGAAAGGATTTTCTTTCATCGAGGTTATTACTCCATGCGTAACACTTTATGCCAGAAGAAACCGTCTCGGTGACGGATTAAATCTTTTAAAATACTATCATGATAATTCTGATATCCGCCATAATGTTGACACAAAAACCCTTGATATAGACTTCCAGGGTAAGTTGATAGTGGGAAAATTTGTTGAAAAAGAGAAACCCACCTTCCTTGATGATATGAACAGCCATCTGGGTAAGGTTATGGGAGACGACTATCAACTATACGGGAGAATTGAGAATGACTGAGATCAGATTTTCAGGATTCGGAGGCCAGGGGATAATAAGATGCGGCCTTATCACAGGGAAGGCTATTGCTCTTTTTGATAATAAATATTCTACAATGACACAAAGTTTCGGGCCTGAAGCCCGTGGTAGTGCATGCAGTTCCCAACTTATAGTTTCTGATGAAAGGATCCTATATCCATATATCGACAAGCCGGAAATTCTTGTATCTATGTCCCAGGAAGCCTATGAAAAATATGAACCGGATCTTATCCCTGACGGTACTCTTCTGATAGACAAGGACCTTGTAAAATCAAAACCTCCGAGAGGAAATATTAAAGTTTATTCAATTCCTTCCACCAGATTTGCAGAGAGCCTTGGTAACAGGATCACAGCAAACCTCGTTATGCTCGGATTTTTCACATCAATAACATCGGAAGTTTCAGCCGCAGCTATGAAAAAAGCTATCCCGGGACTTGTACCGGAAAGATATATAGACCTGAATTTCAGAGCTTTTGACAAAGGTTATGACTATGGACAAGAACAGAAGAAAAATCGAAAAGAGGAGAAAAAATGAAGCGTATCGGTTTTTTCATCTGCCATTGCGGAATTAATATTGCTGGCATAGTTGATATTAAAAAGGTTGTAGATGAAATGAAGGGCTATCCGGGAGTTGTCTATTCCAGAGATTATGTATATATGTGTTCCGACCCCGGCCAGAGTCTTATAACCGATGCAATAAAAGAGGAAAAGCTCGATAAGGTTGTTATATCATGCTGCTCCCCGACCCTGCACGAATCCACATTCAGAAATGCGGTAAAATCTGCAGGTCTCAACCAGTTTCATTGTGAAATTGCAAATATAAGGGAACAATGCAGCTGGGTACATACAAACAGGGAGAGAGCAACCGATAAGGCAATAAAATTAAGTAAAAGTGCTGTGGAGAGGGTCAGGGGCAACGACTCCCTGGAACCCATAGGTTTTCCTGTTACAAAAAAAGCACTTGTTGTGGGGGGAGGTATTACCGGGATACAGGCATCACTTGACCTTGCGAACAGCGGATACAAAGTTATTCTGGTTGAAAAAGATCCTTCCATAGGCGGACACATGATCCAGTTATCTGAAACTTTTCCCACCCTGGACTGTTCGCAATGTATTCTTACACCAAAAATGGTCGAAGTTTCAAAACACCCGAACATCGATCTGTTAACTTATAGTGAGATCGAAGAGGTTTCAGGATATATTGGTAATTTTAAGGTAAAGGTGAAAAAGAAACCAACATATGTGGATCCTGATAAATGTAACATGTGTGATGAATGTACTAAAGTATGTCCTGTACTTGTTCCGAACGAATTTGACCTCAGCCTCACAGGGAGGCGGGCTATCTATATACCTTCCCCTCAGGCGATCCCGGCAACTTACACTTTAGATATAAATTCCTGCCCCGGTTTTGTCCCGATAGCCTGTGGAAAATGTGCAGATGTATGTGAAGTAAATGCCATTGATTTTGATATGAAACCCGAAATACTTGAATTTGAAGTGGGTTCAATTATAGCTGCAACCGGATATGAGCTCTATGACAAAAAAGAGATGACCTCATTCGGCTATGGTAAATATCCTGATGTAATTGACAGCCTTCAGTTTGAACGACTGTGTTCGGCTTCAGGGCCGACGGGTGGAAAAATATTACGTCCTTCAGACCACAAAGAACCGAAAGAGATAGTTTTTATTCAATGTGCAGGTTCCAGAGACCCTGAACTCCACTGTGCATACTGTTCAAAGATATGCTGTATGTATACAGCCAAACATGCAATGTTATATAAGCATAATGTCCATGACGGACAGGCTTATATTTTTTATATTGATATCCGGTCCGGAGGAAAAGGTTATGAAGAATTTGTCCAGAGGACCATTGAGGAGGATAATACCCTGTACCTTCGGGGCAAAGTATCAAAAGTTTATGAAGAACGTGGAAAATTAAAAGTATGGGGCGTTGATACATTAATAGGCAAAACTATTGAAATTAATGCAGATATGGTTGTCCTTGCCATGGCAACAAGGCCTTCTGCAGGAGCAGCAGAACTGGCAAAAAAATTAAAAGTATCGCTGGACAAGGATGGATTCTTTGCTGAAGCACACCCTAAACTGAAACCGGTTGAAAGTATCACTTCAGGATTATTCTTTGCAGGCTCAGCCCTTTCACCCAAAGATATTCCCGAATGTGTGGCTCAGGCAAGCGGAGCCGCTGCCAAATCGATAACTATTCTTTCCCAGGACAAACTTTACCATTCACCCACAGTTGCCAAAGTTAATACCAGATTATGTACAGGATGTAATATGTGTGTTGATGTATGCCCCTATGAAGCTTTATCCCTGGAAGACAATAAGGCAAAGGTAAACGAAATATTATGTGAAGGATGCGGTACATGTTATGCCACATGTTTGAGAGCTGCAATTGAAATAAAAAATCATACACCTCTTCAGGTTCACAATATAATAAATGCTTCTCTGGGAGGATAAAAAATGGAACAATACGAACCCAGGATCATAGCCTTTTTATGCAAGTGGTGTTCATCAGCCGGAAGTGACCTTGCAGGTGTCTCCAGGATGAAATATCCTCCAAATATTATTCCCATAACTGTTATGTGCTCCGGTAGTGTATCTCCACTTTATGTCCTCTCCGCATTCAGGAATGGAGCAGATGGAGTTTTAATATCAGGATGCCACCCGGGTGACTGTCATTATATAAAAGGCAACTTTTATGCAAGGAGAAAAATATTACTCCTAACCGAATTATTAAATTATATCGGAATGGATGAAAAACGTTTTAAAATGTCATGGGTATCAGCAGCTGAAGGGGCAAAGTTCACTGAACTGGCAAAAGATTTTGTTGAAGAGATCCGTTTCCTGGGGCCTCAGAACAAACTTATACGGGGAAATTGATGGTACACATTGAAGATATTAAAAAAGAGGCAAAAAGATTATTAAAAGAGAAAAAGATCAAATATCTTATTGGATATAAACGGGGGACAAACGGATTAACAGCACTCCCTACATTTATTAAAGAACCTGAAGATACTGATGAGCTTATCTGGGAAGCATCATGCATTCAAAATCTGTCCCGTTATCTTGTGGAAGAAAAAAAAGAACAATTAAAGAATAAGGCTGAAAACACTCTTCCGGTGGGAATTATTGCCAAGGCCTGTGACACCAGATCTATCGCTGTTCTTCTCCAGGAAAAATTCCTTGAAAGAAAAGATATATATATTATCGGTGTTTCCTGTGAATACGGAGGAGTTATTGATCAGAAAAAAATAAAAAAAAAATTCAGAGGGAAAAAACCGGAAAAAGTTATATTTGATAAAACTAATAATTTACTGATCGGAACAAAATTCGGCAATATAAAAGTACCTGCTGAAGAGATACTTGCAGAGAGATGTATTGAGTGCAAATCAACATTTCCCCTTTTATGTGATGATGTTTTCGGTGAAAATGTTAAGAGGAAAATATCAGAACATTTTAATTCAATAAAAGAGATTGAAGAGCTTCCTGCGGAATCACGCTGGGAATTCTGGCACGGACATCTGGAAAAATGTATCCGTTGTTTTGCCTGCAGGTCAGTTTGCCCGATGTGCTTTTGTACAGAGTGTGTTGTAGATCCTATTGAACTTGCTGTTACAAACGAAAGTACCGCTCGAGAGAAAGCTGAAAAGGTAAAATGGATCGAAAGATCCACTACGGCCACAGACAATATAATTTTTCAACTTGTCAGAACCCTTCATCTTGCAGGAAGATGTATCGATTGCGGAGAGTGTGAACGGGTATGCCCTGTAGATATCCCCATAAGGCTGTTAAACAAAAAAATGGAAAAAACTGCTCTTGAAAAATTTGGTTATGAGAGCGGTTTTGATATAAATATGCCGTCTTTAATATCAAATTTCAAGGATGAGGATCCTCAGGATTTTATAAGGTGAACAAATGGAAGTGGTAATACAAAGAGATTCATTCCCGCAATTGTTAGAAAAACTGAATCGATATAATATCTGGCTTCCCCGTAAAAATGGCGACTACTGGGAATTCAAACTCTCCAGGGGAAAAGAATCTCTGGATAAAAAATATACAAACACAAAACTTTCACCAAAAAAATTTGTCCTCCCGCAGACAGAGACCCTCTTTCAGATCACAGAGGGGGAAAATGGCAAATTTAATATTGATGAAAAGCAGAAAAAGGACAGTCTTGATATAGTATTTGGCATAAGGCCATGCGATGGTGTTGCATTATCACATCTGGATAAAGTTTTTTTGAATAGTTTTAAAGATCCCTATTATTCAAAAAAGAGAGATAATACCGTTTTTATAGGCCTGGCATGTGAAACACCTCCTTTTGAAAACTGTTCCTGCACAACAATGGGTGAATCTCCTTTTTCAACCAAAGGATTGGATATACTTTTAAAGGATATAGGAGACAGATATATAGTCGAATATATTACTGACAAAGGGAAAAAATTATTCTCAGGTTTTCCAAACCTGTTCGGTAAAATAACAACAAAAGATAAAGAGAGCCTGGAAAAGATCAAAAAAGAATCAAATAAAAAGATAAAAAAGAGGGTGGAAGACCTTTCAGAAACAACAAAAAAACTTGATATAATGTTTGATTCAGATCTATGGTTCCATGAATCTCAAAGCTGCATAAATTGCGGAATATGCACCTACCTTTGCCCATCATGCCATTGTTTTGACATTAATGATGAACAATTGTCAAAAAAACCTTTAAATGTTAAAAGGGTGAGGACATGGGATAATTGTCAATTCCCAATTTTTACCATGCATTCATCAGGGCATAATCCAAGGCCGGACAAACAGTCCCGTTACAGAAGAAGGATTTATCATAAGTTCAGTTATTTTTACAAAACAGAGGGAGAGCACCTTTGTACAGGCTGCGGAAGGTGCTCAAATTATTGTCCTGCAGGCATTAATATTTTTGAAACTTTACAAAAGGTGGCTGAATATGAATGAGAACCCGTATTTCCCGAATCTGGCACTTATAACAAGTATCAGGGATGAGGTTGGTGGAGACAGGGCTATTAAAACCTTTCAGACCAGGTTTGTGAACGGGAACAATTTTACATTTAAGAGCGGCCAGTGTGCAATGCTCTCTGTTTTCGGTAAAGGCGAAGCAATGATCTCTATATCAAATTCTCCATTCACAAAAGATTTTCTCCAGTTCAGTATTTTGAAGAGTGGAAGGGTCACATCTGCACTTCATAATATGGAGAATGGCAGTATTATAGGAGTAAGAGGGCCTTATGGTAACAGTTTTCCCATGGAAAAATGGAAGGGAAGAAACCTTATTTTCATTGGGGGTGGAATAGGCCTTGCGCCATTATGGTCAGTCCTGAAAACTGCTCTGGTTAATAAAAAGGATTATGGAGACCTGATGCTTATCTATGGTGCAAGAACATCAAAGGATATAGTATTCAAAGATGAACTGTACGATTTAAGATCTGAAATGACCGTCCACCTTTCCATTGATAAAGATGAGTCCGGCTGGAATGAATTTGTGGGTTTTGTTCCGGAAAATGTAAAGAGCAAGGTCTCCTGGCCGCAAAACTCAATTGCAATAATCTGCGGCCCGCCCATAATGATAAAATTTGTAATTTCTACACTGGCAGAACTTGGTTTTGAAGATGAACAGATATATACCACAGTTGAGAACAAGATGAAATGTGGTATTGGTAAATGTGGCAGATGCAGCATTGGTGAGCACTATGTATGTACTGAAGGCCCTGTTTATTCCTGGGCCGAATTGAAAAAGTTACCTCAGGAGTATTAGGGAGGGGAACGATGAGTGCAACAAAAAAAAAGTCTCAAAAAAAAACAGATGAAGTAATAAGAAAGATGGTAACGGTCTATATAATGGGAAGTGGGTTCAAAGTCCCTGCTGACTCTACAATTATGGGAGCAATTGAATATGCCGGATACCAGATAAAAAGAGGTGTAGGATGCCGGGAAGGATTTTGTGGTGCCTGCGGGACAGTGTTCAGGCTCCCCGGTGATTACAATATCTACACCGGACTTGCATGCACAACAATTGTAAAGGACGGAATGTGGTTGTCACAATTACCGGCTATTCCGGGGAAAAAGGTTTTATATGAGATAGAAAATCTGGAGCCGGATGTTTCAACAATTCAAAAATTGTGCCCTGAAGTATTCAGATGTGTTGCCTGCAACACATGTACAAAAGCATGCCCTCAGGAACTGGAAGTTATGGAATATATCCAGGCTGCCATGAGGGGTGACATTGAAAAGGTGATGGACCTCTCCTTTGATTGTGTAAGTTGCGGCCTCTGTGCTATCAGATGCCCGGCAGAGATAATCCATTTTAATGTTGCAATATTGGCAAGAAGACTTTATGGAAGATATCTATCAGAAAAAAGCCCTGAATTAAAATTAAGGCTGGAAGAGATAGAAAATAATAAATATGACAAAGAATTCAGGGAATTAATGGATATGAAACATGAAAAATTAAAAAAAATATACTATGAAAGAGATATGGAATAAAAGGAGCTTAGCATGTATTCGGAAAACATGAAAACATCGTTATTAAAAGTTACTCAAACGCGGCAAAAAAGATTTGAGCTCGCAAGATCCGGAAAACCTGTCTTTCCTCCGATGAGTGCAGAAGATAGAGAAAATATACTTACTTCCTTTCACCCCGATTATAAACCTGAATCTAAAAGAATAATAGACATTGGCCCGAATAAGGGTGAGTCAGTTACCACTGAGGTAGCTGATATGCTTGAATCCCATTCAAGAATAAAGCCTGAACTTTTTAACCTTAAAAAACCTGATATTAAAACAGATCTGTTAATTATAGGGGGAGGTGGAGGCGGTTGTGCTGCTGCCATAACCGCAATGCAGAACGGGATAAAACCATTGATATCTACAAAACTCCGTCTTGGTGATGCAAACTCAATGATGTCACAGGGTGGAATGCAGGCAGCTGTTTCCGTAAAGGATTCTCCAACCCGCCACTATCTTGATGCAATGGGAGGCGGCCATTTTGAAAACAAAACAGATCTTGTAAAAGCATTAACTGAAGACGGCCCGGAAGTAGTAAACTGGCTTGAAGAGCTGGGAGTTGTGTGGGATAAAAATGAAGATAAATCATTCCAGGTACTCCATGGAGGCGGAACTTCAAGAAAAAGGATGTTATCATGCAGAGATTATACCGGTGCCATAATAATGAGAACATTAATGGATGAAGTGAGAAATCATCCTGATGAGATAAATATACTGGAATTTACCCCCACAATTGAATTGCTGATGGATAAAGAAGGAAAATGTGCCGGAGGGATCCTCTATAACCTTGAAACTGAAGAATATTTTGTTGTTAAGGCAAAAGCAACAATTATCGCTACAGGAGGTTACGGAAGGCTTCATATAAGAGGGTTTGATACCACAAATCACTACGGGGCCACGGGTGACGGACTGATGATAGCATACAGGGCCGGAGCAAAACTGATGTATATGGATTCTGTCCAGTATCACCCCACCGGAGCAGTCTTTCCCGAACAGATAAAAGGATTCCTGATAACCGAAAAGATCAGGGCTGCAGGAGGCCAACCTGTAAACTCTGAAGGAGAACTTTTTGTTTTTCCAAGGGAACCCAGAGATATTGAAAGTTCAGCATTTATAAGAGAGTGCACTTTTAACAATAAAGGTATAATGGCCCCAAGCGGAAGATACGGGATCTGGCTCGATTCTCCATTGATCGATATGATAAACGGAGAGGGATATATTAAAAGACAATTCCCGGCTATGTTAAGGCAATTCCTCCGTTATGAAATAGATATCAGAAAAGATCCGATGCTGGTTTTTCCTACTCTTCATTATCAGAATGGCGGTATAGAGATCAATGAAAAAGGGGAAACAAATATAAAGGGGTTATATGTTGCAGGAGAAGCATCCGGAGGTGTCCATGGAAGGAACCGCCTGATGGGGAATTCTGTTCTCGACTATAATGTTTTCGGTAAAAGAACAGGAAAATTTGCATCAGAATATGCAAAAACCGTCAACTTAAATTCCGAACTTACACTGGATCATATAACAAAATATAAAACTAAACTTCAAAGTATCAAAACTGATGTAAAAAAAATTGCGCCGATACTACTGCCAACATATACTCCGAAAGATGTACGGGACAGACAACTTACAGCTCACTATGAAGGAACTATAAGATAAAAAAAAAGGGCAGGTGACATCACCTGCCCTTAATTTATCAGTTATTTATTAAATAACTTCTACTTTTTTACTTTTAAGTTCTTTTTAGGTGGCGGCGGAGGGAAACATATTTTACAAGGCTCATATCCCTTCTTTTTTGCTATACCCATCTGGATC
This sequence comes from Acidobacteriota bacterium, assembly GCA_039714255.1. Lineage (GTDB taxonomy): Bacteria > Acidobacteriota > Aminicenantia > UBA2199 > UBA2199 > UBA647. Next base: position 6,994 of record JBDLJQ010000005.1, on the reverse strand, counting down.
GCCTTTGTATCTTTCACAAGTTTGCAATCTTTCTTATGGTATTTTTTCCCCCCTTTTGTTATATAAACAGTTACAGCAGGAAAACATATTTTACAGGGTTCATAACCCTTCTTTATAGCTTCACTCAGTTTAACTCCCTTTTTATCAGAAACCATTTTACAACTTCTTTTATGGTACTTTTTCCCCTTTGCTTTTATATAAACTGTAGGATCTTTTACAACTTTTTTAGATTTTTTTAACACCTTTTTTATATCCTTTGGTGCTTCTTTTGAATAGATCACACCCGTTGTAAAGATTGACATAACAAATACGATCAATACTATTAAAACTGTTTTTCTCATTTTTATTCTCCTGAAAATAGATTATTGATCCGGTTTTGATCAGTCCAGATCAGGTATTCTCAAAACCTGTCCCGGATATATCTTGTTCGGATCTTTTAACATAGGTTTGTTAGCTTCAAAGATAGCCATATATTTCATGGCGTTTCCATAAAATTCTTTTGCTATTTTAGAAAGACTGTCACCGCTTTTAACAGTATAAAATTTTGAGTCTTTTTCAGAACTTATTATCTCCAGTTTATCATCAACTTTTTCTACTCCTGCAATATTACCCAGGATCAGAACAACTTTTTCCTTATCAGCTTTACTGTTTACAGTTCCGGATACTTTGGCCACTCCGTCTTCCAGATCAATGATCATATCCTGAACTTCAATTCCACTCTTGTTTACCTCGCCTGCAAGGTCCATCTGTTTATCAAGTTTTTCTCCCATATCTTTTACAAAATCAAATAATCCCATATTTTACCTCCAAAAAAATTATATATTATTAAAATAAATTTTTCAATTTCCCCTCACCCCTAACCCCTCCCCATAGGTAAGGGGTCTAACAAATCTTCATCTCAAACCTCTAAAAAATATATAAATACATTTTAAAGTAAGCGACTGCCTCTGACAAATTAATAGAAAATGAAACTACATGACGAATTATTACGTCCAAGTAAGATCAGGAGGAATTTAGTTTATGCAATTATCAACAATTTATAGTAAAATATATTTTCTATTTAAGGATAAAAGTATATAAGGTTTTGGATAAAGATATATTGTTTACCCTTTTAAGCAGGTTTTAGTGGAAAACAGAATAAAAAAATATGTAGTCGGTATTTCAATACTCATTCACATCATACTCTTCTTTCTGATTGAAACAGGGATCAATCTCAAACTTATCGGACAGCTGGAACTCCCCGCTGAAACAGAAATATCAAAGCCCATTGTATTTGACCTGGAGGATGAAAAAAAACCGAAACAGGTCATTGAAACCCCGGAAAATTCTACAGTGGAAAAAAAGGACAGAAAAGCAGATTATTTTTCCGACAAAGATTCTTCTGCAAAGAACATAGCCCGAAATGAAATTCCAAAAGAGGATAAACCTTTTTCTAAGGGAGATATTGAGTCACCAACTCTTCCGGAGATCACAAAAAAGAGTGAGGAAATAGTTAAACATGAAGATCCTTCTGAAAAGAAAACAGAAAAAGATAAAGAATTTAAACCGGAAGAACTGATAGATAACAGTGCTGATTCATTTCTCCGGGACTATGAGATATATAAAAAAAAGGTTGAAAAAGAGAAAAAAAGCAACCGGAAGAATGACCTGCTGTACAAAAATATTTTATCTAAGGTTAAGGAAGTTGGGGGTTTCGCATTTAATACTTATAACTGGGATTTTGCCCCCTATATGCTGGATATGAAAAGAAAGATCCAGAATAATATTTTTCCCCCCATAGCATTCACAAAACTGGGGATAATTGACGGAGAGACCCTTATAAGATTCCGGATCTATCCGGATGGTGAATTAAAACATATCGAACTTTTAAATTTTAAAGGGCATAAGACACTTATGGAAACAAGTTTAAAAGCAGTGGAAATATCTGCACCGTTTCCCCGGCTTCCTTCAGATTTTCCCCGGCCCTATCTTGAAGTGACAGGAAAGTTCATATATTTTGTAAGAAAATAGAATAACTAATGTGAGGTAAAAATGGAAAATGTTTTAGCATATTTCAGTAAAGGAGGGATAATAATGTACCCTCTCCTGCTTTGTTCGATTGCAGCACTGGCAATTGTTATAGAAAAATTTATATCTTTAAGAAAGAAGAAAATTGTTATCCCCGAAATAGTTACAGTTCTTGACAATATCAAAGGCAAAGAAGACATAGGGCTTGCGATCTCAATCTGTGAAAAACATAGCGGCCCGTTTGCAAATATTATTAAGGCCGGACTTGAAAACCGGGAACTTCAGCGGGAAGAGATCAAAGAGATACTACTTGACCAGGGCAGGCAGGAAGTTCATAAACTTGACAAAGGGCTCTCTCTTCTTGAAACAATTGCAGGAGTTGCACCACTGCTGGGACTACTTGGCACAGTGATAGGTATATTGCGGGTTTTTAATATTATCCAGTTAATGGGAGTAGGCCAGGCGCCTGCAATGGCAGGCGGAATCTCGGAAGCTCTTATAACCACAATTGTCGGCCTTTCCATAGGTATCCCTTCCGTAGTGGGTTATAACTATTTCACAGGTAAATCAGAAGGACTGATACTGGAAATAGAAAAATACTCCTCAAAACTATTAAAAAAAGTTTTATCATTTAATAAAGCGGGTTAGATAAATGGAATTAAGAAAAAAAAGAGAGAAAAAAACAGTAATTAATATCACATCACTTATTGATGTTTTATTTCTTCTGCTTATCTTTATGATGGTATCTTCATCTTTTATCGAGGAGCCCGGGATAAAGCTGAACCTGCCGGAAACAAAAAGTGTCCCCAGCGTTAAGAAGAGCGAATATACCCTTTTTGTAAAAGAGAATGGAAACCTGTTCCTTAATAATAAAGAGATAAGTCTGGAAAATCTTGAGAACAGTCTCAAAAATACAGTTCAGGAAATGAAAGATGAGAGCCTTATCCTCAAAGGCGATAAAAATATACCCTATGGAAAAGTTGTGAAAATAATGGATATTGTAAAAAAAAGCGGAGTTAAAAAACTTGTTATTTCAACCCGGCAGGATCCTGCCGGGTTGAGTGAAAAATAAAAAATCAGATATTATTTACCCAGCAGGCCTTTTTTAAAACCTTCTCCCGGGCCCGGTTTTTCCCCTATCCAGCAGGCAAAAAGAGCATCTGCAAAATCTTTACCTTTAATAGTGCCTTTTGATGTCCCTTTTACTTTAACATCCGTACCCTTTTCAGGAATATACGTAAAGATGATTCTTTCCCCATCTTTCATCTTATCCATGTATTTTGCAAGAGTATCAAATTTACTTTTTAGTTCTTTTGAATGGTTCGGAGTATTATCCTTAAGTCCGTCATACCAGCCGCCATTGATCTTTTTTGCACTTACGCTTCTTAAAAAATGCATTATTGTTACCCTTGGTTCATCTGCTTTAAGAATTTTTTCAGCTGAACTTTCTTTTTTTATAAGATACATACCTGCAACATATACTTTAAAAAAGTATTTTTTTCTCAATGCCATTCCGTTAAGCAGAAGAGTCTTCCCATCCACTGTGAAAGAATCATCCATTTTTACACCTTTAAACTCTCCACCGGTTAACGGCAGGATAAGCATAAACATAACAACCAACAGGCTCATTTTTTTAAACATTCATTCCTCCTGAAAAATATTTATTTTTAACTAAATATTAAACATTAGTAAAAAAAAAGTCAACAAAAGGAAGGATTTCAAAGAATAAGTAGATAGGAGGTAGAAGGTAGTGTCAAGTCCTGAAAAATTGTTTTTTGTTTCGATTATTTGTATTTTGGTCATTCTAATTTGTTTCGTGCTTCTTATTTTAAATTTATGCTGAAAGCTGATGGCTGATAACTCATCCTATCTTCTGTCTTCAACATTTTAGCTTAATATTTCACGAAATCTCCTGATTATTGCCAATGACCTCAATTTGCGGTATAATACATTTTAATAGTGATATTTTTCTTAAGTTTAAAAATTACTCAATTCGGTTTGGATCTGAATCAAACAGAGTTTTTTCCGGTTCACTTTAATACCGGGGCTTTTTTTATTTATTATTGATACAATTAAACGGGGAGAATCAGCTATCAGAAAAAGGAGCAGAAATGGAAACAAATATTTTTGAAAACTCATCTATAGACCCTCTGTTGATAAGAGGGATAAAAGAAATGGGATTTGAAAGGCCCATGCCGATACAGGAAAAAATTATACCGGTCATACTTGAGAAGGACAGGGATGTTGTGGGGCTGGCCCAGACAGGGACCGGAAAAACTGCAGCGTTCGGATTACCCCTTATACAGAAAACTGACAAAAAAAGTAAAAATGTTCAGGCAGTCGTACTCTGCCCTACCCGGGAATTATGCATGCAGATAACCAAAGATATGCAGAATTATTCAAAATATGTCAAAGATCTTCGTGTCGTGGCAATATACGGCGGTGCAAGTATTGAAGGTCAACTAAAGGAATTAAGAAAGAAACCACAGATAATCGTGGCTACACCCGGAAGGCTTCTTGATTTTATCGAAAGAAACAGGATCAATATATCACAAATAAATTCACTTGTACTTGATGAAGCAGATGAAATGCTGAATATGGGTTTCAAGGAAGAGTTAAATGCAATTCTTGAAAAAACCCCCGAGTCAAAAAATACTTATCTCTTCTCCGCAACCATGCCGAGGGATGTAGCTAATATTGCTTCCAATTATATGAATGATGCAATTGAAGTTAGTGTAGGTAATCGAAATGCCGGGGCTGAAAATGTTTCCCACTTATACTATATGGTCCAGGCCAGAAACAAATATCCTGCTCTGAAGAGGATCGTTGATATCAACCCTGATATTTATGGAATAGTTTTCTGCCGTACCAGGGCAGACACAAAAGAAATTGCGGAAAAGCTCATTGTAGACGGTTATAATGCAGACTCCCTTCATGGTGACCTCTCACAGGCACAGAGGGATTATGTAATGCATAAATTCAGGTCAAAAAACCTCCAGATACTGGTTGCAACTGATGTTGCTGCCCGGGGACTTGATGTGGATGACCTGACCCATATTATAAATTATAATTTTCCCGATGAACTGCAGACTTATACACACAGGAGCGGGCGAACCGGGAGAGCAGGAAAAAGAGGGGTTTCAATTGCAATAATTCACCAGAAAGAAAAACACAGGATCAAACAAACAGAAAAGCTCATTAAGAAAAAATTTGAACGCCAGCGTGTCCCGGATGGAAAAACCATATGTGAAAAACAATTGTTCAGCATGATTGACAGGATGGAGAGGGTGGAAGTTGATGATTCCAAGATAGATCCCTACCTTGAGGTGATCAACAAAAAACTAAACTGGCTCACTAAAGAACAACTTATAAAACAATTTGTTTCCCTGGAATTTAACCGTTTCCTTGAATATTATAAAGATGCACCCGACCTTAACCTTGTAGAAGGAAGAGACAAAAGGAGAGAGAGAGGAGAAAGGGGAGAAAGAGGAGACAGAGGGAAAAAATTTGGCAGATCCGATGTGACAAGGTTTTTTGCTAAGATCGGGAAAAAAGACAATATAGGCCCTCCGCAGATAATCGGAATGATAAATGATATGACAGGGACAAAAGACATTGACATTGGAAAGATAGAAATATTAAGCACCTTTACTTTTTTTGAGGTTGACAAGGCTTCTGCCGATAAAATCCTTAAGAATGTTGCTAAAGCAGAAATAAAAAGAAAGCAGGTTCATATTGAAGTTGCAGAACCACCTGAGAAAAACAGAAAAAAGGCCGGGGCAAAAAAGAGGCCTTTCCCGAAAAAGAAAAAGTTCAAAAACAGAGACAATAAAAGATCCTGAATTTTTACAAATTTGCCCGGAGCACAATTTGTCACTGACTTCTTACTTCTGACTCCTGTCTACTTAACTATTATTTGTTTATTATTCGTTTAATATCATCGAAACTGATCATTTTCCCTGTCAGGATAAGAACTATATTCTTTCCCCTGTATTTTTCTTTGACCTTCTGGAAAGAAGCTATGGAGAGCGCTGCAGCACCTTCAATAAGCATATGGGATTTTTGAAGAACCAGTTTAATGGCATCCTCTATTTCATCTTCACTTACAAGAACAAATTCATCAACACAATTTTTACAAATATTAAAGGTTATTGACCCTTTCTCTATGCCTCCTGCAGTTCCGTCAGAAATGGTTGGAAGTGATTCCATTTCAATAATCCTTCCAGCTCTGACAGATTCATACATAATCGGTGAATTCTCAGGCTGGCATCCGATGATCTCTATCCTGGGTTCAACGGTTTTTAAATATCCCGCTACTCCGGACATAAGGCCTCCGCCACCGACAGGAATAAAAACAGCATCGATCTTTTTTATCTGCCTCATTAATTCTACCCCTATCGTCCCCTGTCCTCCAATGATCTTCTGGTCATTGTAAGGGGAAATAAAAAAAGCTCCTGTTTTATCTGCAGCTTTCCTGGCGAAAGCTTCTGTGACAACTCCATCATTTCCACGGAAAATAATATCAGCATTATACATACGGAGTACATCAAGTTTGGACTGATTAATATTTTCAGGAACATATATCTTTCCTTCCAGCCCAAGCTCCCTGAGAGCATAACAGACAGCAATACCATGATTTCCCGTTGAAGCTGTAATAATTCCTCTATCTATTTCATCCTTTGGTAATGATAACAACCGGTTGAAAGCACCTCTCGACTTGAATGATCCTGTAAGCTGGGTATTTTCAAGTTTAAGGTATACATTATTTTCCCCCAGATTACTGAAGTAAACAGAGCGTTCTGCATAAGTCTCCCTGACATAACCCTGAATTCTATATTCAGCATCAACAGCTTCCGTTAGAACATAATTCATGATAGATTTTTTCCCTTTAATCATGGTTCTCTCCAAAAGATCATTATCTTCTATTATGCAGTAGAAAAAAAAGAAATTCAAAATTAAAAAGATCCATCAGTTCATTCCCATAGCC
>JBDLJQ010000004.1:0-89622 GCA_039714255.1 Acidobacteriota bacterium | reverse complement strand
TTTAACTTGAATTTTTGCTTATTCTGACTTCTTGTTTCTTACTACTGTCTTCTTATTTAATGCGGATATGTTTTTTCACCTGCTTTTATTTCAATATCAAGTTCATTTTCGAAAGGGGGAAGGGTACAATTGTAAACCGGGGCATAATTGCAGAGAGGGTTATAACATTCGTTAAAATCTATGATTATTTCGTCTCCTTCCGGTTCAATTGCCTCGAGAAATCTGCCTGCTTCATAGGTGTCTGTCATATTTGTCTTATCAAAAAAGGGGAGGAAAAGATATTTTGAATAGGGGCTCTTTTTATCCAGAGTAAACTTAAAAGCGGTAAGTTTGAGCTCTTTTCCATCAATAATAAAATGGACCCTGGCGTAAGCAAGTAATTGCTTTTCGAGTTCTCTGCTGGTTTTTACTGTTATTTTATTTATCTTTTTGAACCTCTCTAGTTTTGCCCTGACCCTGAATTTCGGATCGGGAGGATAATAGAGAAGATGGGAGAAATTTTTCTGCATTTCCCTCAGAGGGTCAAAGATAATAAGAGTAAAACTTTCTACTGATGGGTAGCACATGAAAGTGAACCTGTTCAGATTAAAAGTTTCTCTCGATTTATCCCTGATGTTTTTATTATCCTTATTATCTTCACTTATCCATTTTTTATCTTTTTTATAAATTTTCAAAATAAAATCATCAACGGAAGTTGTTGAAGTTTTTATATTTCCATTTATTAAATATACAAATATTTCTTCTTTATGGTTCACAGTTGTTCTGATCAACCCGGACATGGGGGAGGTAGGCGAAGTTTTGAACTCATTATCCTTTTCCGTTCTGCTCTTAATAATGGATTTTTTCCATTGGGAATGGTTAAAATCTGTTTCGGAATTATTGTCACTATAAGAAAATAGCGATAAGATAAAGAATATCAGGATAATAGTTTTTAACATTTTCATTTGAACTCCTTTTAAGAACTTATTTTAAACAAACATGAAGACTTGTCAAATATTTTATAAATTTAAATAAAATACAGATAATTATTGTTTTTTTTTATCAAATTAGGCAAAATTGAATCTGCCGGGGAAAAATCCTCTCTAATTAAAAAAGTGCAAAGAGTAAAAATTTATATGGTTAATAACCATTTCAGGGGGAAATATGAATTTTCAGGAGATTATAAATGAACTGAAAAAAAAAGGTTCAGAACAAAACAGGAAAAAATACAGACGTCATGGTGTAAAAAATGAAGTTTACGGAGTAAGTTTTACAAACCTGAAAAGGATAGCGGTTAAGATAAAAAACAACAATTTTCTTGCAGAACAGTTGTGGAATACCGGAAATCATGATGCAAGGATGCTGGCGGTAAAAATAGTGGATCCGAAAAAGATCCTGGAAGTGGATATAGACTCCAGGGTCAGTGACCTTGATAATTATATAATAACCGATGCATTTTCCGAAGTAATAAGCAAAACTATGTTTGCAAGAAAGAAAATGGAAAAATGGGTGAATTCCGAAAATGAATGGACAGCCAGTGCCGGGTGGAATATTCTGGCACATCTGGCTATGGAGGATAATGATATACCTGATGATTATTTTGTTAGTTATATGAAGATAATAAGTGAGGAAATCCATAATAAAAAGAACCGTGTTAAATATTCAATGAACAATGCATTAATAGCATTGGGTATTAAAAATAAGAAACTTAATGGCCATGCATTAAAAATTGGAAAATACATAGGAAAAGTGACAGTAGATCATGGAGATACCTCATGTAAAACACCTGATGCAGTTGATTATATCAATAAAGCATTTGAAAGAAAAAATATGAAATAAAAGTAATAATTACAAAAATGTAATAATTACCATTGAAAAATTCTAAGTTTTATTCTAAAATAGGTAGTGATAAATTATTATTAACAGGAGTTTTAAATGATAAGTAAAAAACTGATCGATCGATTAAATAAGCAGATCAACCTTGAGTTCTATTCTTCAAATATCTATCTTCAGATGAGTTCCTGGCTGGATACCAACAATATGCCAGGTGCTTCAAAGTATTTAAGGCAGCATGCCGCCGAAGAGATGATGCACATGAACAAATTGTTTGATTATGTCAACGAATCGGGAGGGATGGCCATTGTTGGTGCTATTAAATCTCCCGCTACCGAATTTTCATCTGTAAAAGAGGTGTTTGAAGAGATTTACAAACACGAGTGTTATGTGACAGAACAGATCAATTCTATAGTGGGAATGGCATTCGAAGATAAAGATTTTTTCACATTTAACTTTCTGCAGTGGTTTGTTGCAGAGCAGCATGAAGAAGAATCATTGTTCAAAAGTATCCTTGATAAATTTGAGTTAATCGGGGATAAAAAAGACAGACTCTTCTTCATTGACCAGGAGCTTGCCAGAATGGCAGGAGAAGAGGCTGCTGCTGAATCCGGTGCAGAATAAACCTTTACTTTACTTTAATAACAGGAAAGAATGGCATAATTGGCTTGAAAAGAATCACAATAAAAGTGACGGGATATGGTTGTTATATTATAAAAAGCACACCGGAAAGCCCCGTATTCCTTACGATGATGCAGTTGAGGAGGCCATCTGTTTCGGATGGATCGACTCTACGGTAAAACGTCTGGATGAAGAAAAATACTGCCAGAAGTTCACTCCCAGAAGAAAGGGGAGTATATGGTCATATCTGAATAAAAAAAGGGTGGAAAAACTGTCGTCTCTCGGACTGATCAGGCAACCGGGCCTTGATAAGATAAATGAGGCGAAAAAATCGGGTATGTGGGACAGAAAATATCCTTCACAGGTGATACCTGAACACAGCCCGGAACTGGCAGATGCACTGGATCGGCATCGGTTGGCGAAGGAAAATTTCGAGAAACTTGCCCCTTCAAAGAAAAAAATGATGATCGCCTGGATCGGATCTGCAAAAAAAGATGAAACTAAAGAGAGAAGGATCAGAGAGGTTTTAGACATTCTTAAAAGCGGAAAAGAACTGGGTATGAAATAATACTGAATTAAAAACTGAATATCAGAAATTATTTTTATTTCTGATCTAAAGCATGCTGCTTTCTTTGACCGGGATTGTATAGTGATAAGTTTTTACCCATGCTCCGAATCTCTTCCAATCGGTCACTATTTTAACTCTGACCTTAAGGAACTTAACCTCTTTATGGGCACGTAGCAGTACCATGCATTTATGAATTCCCTCAATAGGGCTCCCTTCCGATTCTCTCCAGATCCAGCCGAATTCATTGACACTATCCATATAAGCTATCTGGTTAATATGATCTTTTGCCGGGAAAAGAGTTCTGAAAACAGCTGTTACACTGCCTGCAATCCCCCCGATGGGGCCGAGATGCTGAGCCAGTGCATCAACTTTATCGGCAGCTCTCTGTGCGATACCGGGAGTTTTTGACTGTCCGTAAGAAGTATCACTGGGGAAAATTGAGAGTGCTGTAATAGGGTCATCACCAAATTTTTTTTTTGAAACCCTTTGCAATTCAACTTTACTTTTATTGAGCCCTGTAACTTTAATACTCATCCCCAGTTGTCTTAATTCTGTAAATGATCTGGCCTTTTTTTTTATTTTCCCACCTGAGGCCACACTTTTAATGAGAAGTTTGGATGCAGCACTTATGGTGAAGTTTAATGTGGGGAATTTCAGTTCTTTTTGAAGGCCGGTCCTGGCAAGTTCAGATGCTGATAAACCTTCAAGTGTTCCGCTCGGGCCGAGATGTACCAGAAGATAAGTTGAGGTAGCTCCGCTTAATTTTTTTTTGGATTTTCTTGAAAAAAGGCCTCTGCTATCAGAATAATTTTCTCCTTCTGAATTCAGAAGGTAGGGTTTTTCTTCGCTCTCTTCCACTTTAACTGTTTGAGAATAAAGTTGACTAAACGGAACTATAAAACAAAAAATCAAAAGAATATGGACAATTTTCATTTTTAATCTCCCCTTTTAATAATTTTATTCATAGAATACTTCAATATTTAATGTTTTTTAGATATTGATTTATATAATGAAATAGATAAAAAAAAATGTCAACTTGAAAATTATGAAATCTTAAAGTAGAATCAGGATATAAAATATTAAAGGAAAGCTTATTCCGGAAATAAATAATGAAACATCAAATATCATTGATATCCTACCTTAACAGGTTTAACGGACTTTAATTCTTATCCTTCAAATTTAAAAAATTCAAAAAAAATTAACGGAGGATAAAATGAAAATAATCATATTAGGTGCAGGCCTGGTTGGCGGCCCAATTGCGGCGGACCTTTCAAAGGATAAAGATTTCAGCATTACTGTTGCTGATATAGATAAAGATTCACTGGAAAACCTTAAAAATAAATATGATATAAAGGTTATAAAAAAAGACTTATCATATTCTGACTCAGTCAGGGCCCTTGTGAAGAAATATGACCTTGTCGTTAACGCTGTTCCCGGTTTTATGGGATTTAAGACAGTAAAAGCAGTAATAGAAGCTGGTAAAGATATTGTTGATATTGCATTTTTCCCGGAGGACCCGTTTTTACTTGATGAACTGGCCCGTAAGAATAATGTTACAGCCATTGTGGATTGTGGAGTTGCCCCCGGAATGAGCAATATATTTACAGGTTTTCACGAAGCAGAAATGGACTCCCTTTCATCTGTAATTATTTATGTGGGAGGATTACCGGAGGAACGGAAGCTTCCTTTTGAATATAAAGCTGTATTTTCACCGGTAGATGTAATAGAGGAGTATATACGTCCGGCCCGTCTTGTTGAGGATGGAAAAATTGTTATTAAACCGGCATTAACGGAACCGGAATATATAAATTTTGAAGGAGTAGGTACACTTGAAGCCTTTAATAGTGACGGCCTCCGGACCCTTGCAACAACAATTAAAGCAAAAAATATGAAAGAAAAAACTTTAAGGTATCCGGGACATATTGAAAAAATATCTTTTCTGAAAGAACTGGGATTCTTCAATAGTGATAAAGTTAATATAAATGGAACTGAAATAGCACCCATCGACCTGACAACAAAATTATTGCTTCCGGAATGGAAGTTTAATCCCGGGGATACAGATATAACAGTTATGAGGGTGATAATAGAAGGATTAAAGGATAAAAAGAAATATAGATATACTTATGATATGTTTGATAAATATGAAAAAAAGAGCGGAATCCACTCCATGGCTCGTACAACAGGATATACTGCAACTATGGTAACAAGGCTTTTATCAAAGGGATTGTATAAAAAAAAAGGGATATCACCTCCGGAATTTGTTGGCAGGGAACCGGGAACAATCGATTTTATAATTAAAGGGTTGGAAGAACGGGGAATAAAATTCCTGAAAAAGGAAGAAAAAATATAGGAGAAACCTGAGTTAATTCAAAGAGTCCACAGCTTCCCGGAATGCTTTAATGTGGGAAGGGGTTGTTCCACAGCATCCCCCTATAATAGATATATTGAGGTCTTTTAACCGTTTTATTCTTTCAGCCATAAAATCCGGGCCTTCCTGATAGATGATCTTTCCGTCCTTTATTACCGGCAGTCCTGCATTGGACTGAATTATTACAGGCAGATCTGTTATTTTGCTGAACTCTTCGGCTATCAATACCATATTATCGATCCCGTTTCCGCAATTTGATCCGATCACATCAGCCCCGGCTTCTTCCAGGCCTTTTGAGGCTGTTTTAATGTCTGTTCCCATTATTGTAAAAAATCCTCTGGGTGTTTTATCAAATGTCATGGTTGCCATTACCGGGATGGAAGGAGAAATATCTTTTGCAGCTTTTATGGCACTTTGAGCTTCAGAAAGGTCAGTCATTGTTTCAACACATATGATATCTACTCCTGAATTGACCAGTATATTGATCTGTCTGTAATAACTTTCATAAAGATCTTCCGGATCAAGTGATCCATAAGGTTTGAGTATTTTTCCGCTGGGCCCGCATGAGCCGGAAATATAAGCTTTTCCTTTAATAGCATTCTTAACCGCTTTTACTGCATTTGTATTTATTTCTTCAGTTTTATTATCCAGTGAGTAATCGGACAATTTAAGAGGAGAACCCCCGAAAGTATTTGTCTGTATGATCTCTGCTCCTGCCTGAAGATATTGAAGGGCAATATCTTCAAGAATCTCCAGGTTTGAAATGTTATGTTCCTCCGGGCACCTGGTTTTTGGAAGATTACTTCCTATAAGGACAGACCCAATGGCACCATCAGAGACTATAATGGGATCTCTCTTTAATCTTTTAAAAAAAGGTTCCATGATTATCAGCTTAGAAGTTCTTTTACACAATCCACAGCATTGCCGGCATCAAAACTGTACATGGTTGCTCCGATCTCTGAAGCATATTCTTCTGAGACAGGGGCACCTCCTATAATGGTTTTTATCTTATCCTCAAGATTTTCTTTCCTGATTATTTTCGTAACCTCTCCCATGGAAGGCATAGTTGTAGTAAGCAGAGCAGACATTCCGATAATATCAGCTTCCGCTTTTATTGCTTCATCAACAAATTTTCTGACCGGGACATCATTTCCAAGGTCAATTACTTCATAACCTGCACCTTTCAGCATTATGCCAACCAGGTTTTTCCCGATATCATGGAGATCACCTTCTACAGTACCAATAACAATTTTTCCTCTGGCTTTAATACCGCTTTTCAACAAAATTGGCTTTAAATGTTCCATTCCTGAATACATTGCTTTTGCAGCCATAAGGACATCCGGGAGGAATATCTCGTGGTCTCTGAATCTGTCTCCCACTACATTCATACCTCCTATAAGTCCTTCATTCAAGATTATTTCAACATTTATATTTTCAGAAATTGCATCCTGTGTTAATACTGAAACCTTTTCAAAATTTCCTGAAATAAGGTTTAAAGATATCTGCTCTAAAAGATCCATTAATAACCTCCGCATATTATTTTAATTGTTTTATCCTGTCTTTACAACTCCTGGTTTTACAGAGCCGGCAGAAAGTATAATTACTTTTTATAAAATGGATCTCTTTTCTACCCGACACTATTAATCCGGAAACTGATTTCATCGGGTCCATAAGTAAACTTTCCCTGAGCGAGATCCCGATCTCTTCGGGTTTCAGATATTTAAAAAGATTTTTCTGGCCGTCAATTTTCCAGCCGCAATATCCGGGGCTGTAGATGAGGGATGTAAGCCGGTTCTCTTCTTCCCTGCCGTTATTTATCAATTTATTGAAATATTTTTCGCCTTCAGAAGCTCCCTTATCTGCACCGGCAGATGCAACTGAATCAAGCATTGAGCCGAGAGGGAATTCACCGGTTTTAAAAAGATGATCTATTTTATCTGAAATTTTTTTACCGAGTGTCAGTGCAAATAGTGCAAGTTTTTCCCCCTTTTTAAAAACATCTTCAATAACTGAAACAGAATCTTTATGATCCTGTGTGATTATTTCGCTTCCACACCGGTCCGGGGATATATCTGCTATTACAAAAGTTGGATCAGAATATTCCTGGAATATCCGGTAAGCCTCTTTAATTATGGATTCAATTCTAAATGAAAGTTTCGCACCTTTTGTGATCCCCTGTAGTTTTAAAACCTCTGATATTTCAGGCTTAACCGATTCCGTGGATAATCTGACTATTTCTCTCATAGTTTGTGTTCCGGCAGTTTTTCCATTCCATATTTCTTTGCCTCATTGATCATAAGTTTATGCAGTTCTTTACTTACATCGTTTGATATTCCGGAAGGTTTATAATCTTTTATCAGTTTTTTAACCTCAGACCGGGCCCGATCCATTAAGGTAAGTTTACCCTCCTGGCGCCAGCGTGAAAGGTTAGCCCTGTTTATTACTTTTCCCGGAAAATAGTGTTCATCCTTAAGGTATTTTCTTGTATGATCCGATATCAGAAGGTGCTTCTCTTTTAATAGTTCCTCGAAATGTGGAAGTGATGGAAAATCTTCCCTTGGAACTATTCCTTCTGTCATCCTTAATGTCATACCGCATATTTCATTATCAAGAACAAGCTTTTCGAGGCTCTGGCAATTTTCAAAGTCCAGCATACCGGGACCGGAAATACTGTTAATACCTGAGAGGGCTGCAAGTGTCGCTCCCATTGAAGATTCCAAACCTGCCTGTGCATCTATCCTCTTTGAATCACTGAGGGAGATATAAGCCTGAGTTGGAATTTCCAGATATTTCCCGATCTCATTATATGCACAATCTATCATTTGTGTTTCAACAGCTCCCATTGGAGTTGTTTCGTATCGTATATCAAAGGCTGCAGGTGAACCTCCGTAGAGTACAGGCGCACCCGGATTTGCAATTTGGCTTATAACTATACCGCTTAATGTTTCCGCTGTATGTTCGATCAGGGTTCCCGTAAGTGTAACAGGAGCCATAAATCCCGATAAGGGCATGGAAATGAATTCCACTGGAATACCATATTTCCCGCAGTCGATAACATTCTGAGATGTCACATCGCTCCACTTTAACGGAGAGGTGGGACAGCAGGAAAAAATAGTAAGAGGCTTTTCTCTCAGCTCTTTTTCATTCCCTCTAACAGCGATCTGCATTTCTTTCATTATTTCAAATCCATCTATTGTAAAGGTTCCTGTTACTACGGGCTTTTCTCCAAATAGCAGGCTCAGGTACAATCTGTAACTGTCAGATATTTTTTCTGAAACATCTTCAGGGATAAAAGCAGTACTCTGGGAAGCAATATTATCAAGTGAGCTGAGTAATTTTACATAGGATATATAATCCGATGTATCAGGCTTTCTGATAAGTCCGCTTTCTGAATCCAGTATATTAAGTGCAGCTGAGCCCGGAGTGAAATGGATATTATTTCCCTCAAAATTGTGGGTTTGATTACCTAAAACGTCAAATAGTTTAAATGATGACGGGACATCTTTTAATGCTTTATCGATGATCTCATTTGTATATTTAACATGAAAATTATCAATATCGATCTCAGCGCCATGATCTGACAATAATTCAAGGATCTCCTTATTGTGAACTTTTGTTCCCAGTTTACATAATATTTCCCTGGCTTCATCAAGGATCTTTTCAATGAGTTCATCGCTTAGAAATCTGACTTGCGGCCTGATATTCATTTTTTCTCCTTTAGTAAGTATGATTTACTCACAAATTACATAAGAATTATAAAAAAATGTAAATTTTAAATCAAATAGTACCAGAAGTGTAAAGAAGTGGTAGAACAATCTTTATATTTTGTAAAAACTCATTATTTGGTTTATGATTATGGCATGCGGTCATATTTTTCACTTTCAATTCTGATCCTTATTATAATTTTCCTTTTTAAGGACAGGATAAAAAAAACTGAAATATTCAGGTCATTAAGTACTATTTTTAATATAGTCTTTTATATCTATCTGATAGCACTTGTATCTGTTTTTATTTATCAGATAATTTACTGGATATTCGGGCCTTCATAAAACAATTAAAGCACAGCCGTACAGGCCTGTGCTTTAATTTGTTGTTAAATAGTTGATACACAATCAACAACTATTAGATAGTGTGATTTAAAAAAAATTTCAACAAAAAATTATATAATTTTTAAATTATCTTTTGTTCCTTAAGGTAATTAATAACTTTTTCAACTTCCTCTTCTATTGTCAGAGTATCTGAATCCAGAAGTATCTCCGGGTTTTCCGGTTCTTCGTACGGTGCGGATATACCTGTAAATTCTTTGATCTCTCCACTCTTGGCTTTTTTATACAGCCCTTTAGGGTCCCTTTCTTCACAAGTTTCAATAGATGCTTTTACAAATATTTCAATAAATCTTCCTTCACCAACCAGCTCCCTTGCAAAGTCTCTGTCTTTTTTATAGGGAGAGATGAATGCTGTTGTTGTTATAATTCCTGCATCCGCAAAAAGATTTCCAACTTCGGAAATTCTCCTGATGTTCTCTTCTCTGTCCTCGGGAGAGAATCCCAGGTTTTTATTGAGCCCGTGCCTTATGTTGTCTCCATCAAGGACATAAGTAAGCTTTCCGGCCTTGTGAAGTCTGAAAGTTACCTCATTGGCAATGGTGGATTTTCCACAAGCGGAAAGGCCTGTGAACCATAATAATGCTCCTTTCTGTCCTATAAGTTCTTCTCGCTCCTCTCTTTTGATAGTATGTTCGTGCCAGGTTACATTTGTTGCTTTTTGTTTATCCATTTTTCCTCCGGGATTTAAAAGGTTATAACATATCAAAAATTACAGTAGAAAGCAACCATATTGATTGAAATTACAGTTTAGTATAATATTGATTTTCTGAGAAAAAACATGAAAATATATATAAAAAAAACAGGATTTATTAAAAGCCTCGGCCCCGGATTATTATGGGCGGGAGCTGCGATAGGGGTATCACATCTTGTTCAGTCCACAAAAGCAGGTGCAGTGTATGGATTTTCACTTGTTGCCATAGTTATTCTTGCAAATATCTTTAAATATCCTTTCTTTGAATTTGGTACAAGGTATGCTGCTTCAACCGGGAAAAATTTACTTCAGGGATACAGGGAACAGGGGAGAGGGATCTTTGGCCTTTACCTTGTATTAACTTTCGGGACAATGTTTACAATCCAGGCTGCTGTAACGATCGTAACCGCAGGATTATTATCATGGCTGACCGGAAATATAATTTCACCTGTTCTTTTTGCGGTTATAATTCTTTCTTTTTCAATTGTTCTCCTTTTTTTTGGTAATTACTCTTTGTTGGACAGGTTTATGAAGGTAATTATTATTGTCCTTACCATAACAACAATTGTTGCACTTATTGCTGCAATAGGGAAACAGGGATTAAAGTTGAAGCCCGGTATGGCTGTTCCGGTGTTATGGGACTTGCAGGGAATTGCGTTTATGATCGCTTTAATGGGATGGATGCCGTCTGCAATAGATATTTCAGTCTGGAGTTCCATATGGACATTGGAAAAGAGGAAAGAGACAGGTTATAAACAAAAACTGAATGAAGCTCTTTTTGATTTTAATCTCGGATATATTGGTACTTCAGTTATTTCACTTGCATTTCTGACTCTGGGGGCATTGGTGGTTTTCGGCAGCGGTGAAGTTCTTTCAAAAAACGGGTCAATATTTGCCGGCCAATTCATTTCCATGTATACAAAAAGTATAGGAAGCTGGAGCAAATATATAATTGCAATTGCTGCAATTACAACAATGTTCAGTACAACCATTACCTGCCTGGATGCTTTTGCAAGGGTTTTAAAGGAATCAACAAAACTGATATTTCCGGAACTGGAGAACAGAAAAGGAGAAAAATTGTATTGGGGATGGATGTTATTTGTAGCAACCGGAGCAATAATACTATTAAGTTTATTAAAAGGGGGGATGGGGTTCATGGTGACACTTGCAACCACATTGTCTTTTTTGACCGCACCTGTACTTGCAGTTATAAACTTTAAAGTTGTTACAGGTAAAGGTATGCCTGCAGAAGGTATGCCCCCGAAATGGCTCAGATGGTTAAGCTGGGCCGGGATAATGTTCCTGACCGGATTCAGCTCAATATTTCTTTACTTCAGGTTCTTTGCAAATTAGATCCCTACCTTCTTTCCCCTGAAGAAGAGTACTAAAAATGTGATCCCCACTGTTCCTGTGAGTGAGATAATGTATGGCATTCCAAAAGATACCGGAAGAACTCCCCCGAAAAGTGCAATGGCAGCGACAGTGAGCGAATATGGGAGTTGAGTTTTAACATGATCTATGTGATCGCAGGAGGAGGCCATGGAACTCATTATGGTTGTATCGGAAATGGGAGAACAATGGTCTCCGAAAACTGAACCGGCCAAAACTGATGAGATTGTTAATACGAGAAAAGTTCTCAGATCTCCCGCCCCCCCTGTTGCCATCAAACCTATGGTTATGGGTATTACAAGGGGATACATGATGCTGATAGTCCCCCAGGATGTGCCTGTGGAGAATGCAATTACTCCTGATAAAATAAATACAATACCGGGAAAAAGGCGGATATCAAGGTTTGAGTGGAGAATTGAAACAAGGTAATCAGCAGTTTTTAACTCAACCAGAACAACTCCCAGCGACCAGGCCATTACAAGAATTATGATGGCCATTAGCATTGATTTCATCCCCTGAACCATTGCTGATATTGATTCCCTTAATTTAAGGATTTTCTGTACAAATGATAAAAAGATAGCAGATAAAACACCCATCATTGATGCCCATAAAAGAACCTTGAAAGAATCAGCAGATGATATGATGGTTGCGAGATCCCTTAATGAACTTCCTGAAAATATTATGCTGAAAAATGATTTTGCTCCAAGAGGTACACTTTTAGCAACTAGAATAGATTTCCCCGAAAAGTAAAGCCCAACAAAAGTAACAGTTATAACTACTATAATCGGGATTATACCATTGATCCAATTAGGTTTAATAAATTTTGAGGGATTTAGTCCTGAAGCTTCAAAGTCTGATAATGGAACCGCTTTTTCATTTAGAAGTCTTCCTGCTCTGGCTCTCTTTTCGGCTTTATACATCGGGCCGTAATCTTTATTTAAAGTGAAAACAAAAAACACAAAGATCAGAGATATTATAGAATAGAACCTCAAAGGAATTGAAGACAGCAGCAATGCATAGGCATCATATTTAACACCATATGCAGTTAGTGACTGATTGATAAGAGAAATTTCAAAACCTATCCACGTTGAGATAAGGGCAAGTGATGCCATAGGAGCTGCTGTTGAATCAACAATGTAAGCCAGTTTTTCCCTTGAAATTTTCCATTTATCTGTAAGGGGCCTCATTGTATTCCCAACTATAAGGGTATTTGTATAATCGTCAAAAAAGATGAATATCCCCATAAGCCATGTATACATTTGTGTACTTCGTGCGGAATTTACCCTCTTTTGAAGTGCTGTGACTATCCCTTTGAATCCTCCGGATTTTGTGATTATCCCCACCATTCCACCAAGAAGTAGTGTAAAAATTACAATTGATGCTCTCTCATGGTCAGCCACTGCATTCAGGATATATTTATCAATAACATTGAAAAATGATTTTAAAATATTAAACTTATTCAGCAATAATGCACCGGCAAACACCCCCAGAAAAATTGCGATGATCACATCTTTGAATATCATGGCAAGAATAATTGCGATCAATGGAGGTATTATTGTTGTAACTCCGGGTATTGAATATACTGAATATTCTGTTTTTTTTCCGTTTTTTTCAATAGTTATTATA
Organism: Acidobacteriota bacterium; assembly: GCA_039714255.1. Classification (GTDB taxonomy): domain Bacteria; phylum Acidobacteriota; class Aminicenantia; order UBA2199; family UBA2199; genus UBA647. Next base: position 76,441 of record JBDLJQ010000004.1, on the reverse strand, counting down.
AGATTCCCAAGTTCCGGTATTTTGAACTTTTTTTTCTGTTCGATACCTTCTATAAAAATTTTGTCTATCCCGCTTACTTTTTCCAGGTTTATTTCCTGTCCTTTAAATACTACAGAAGGAATTTCAGGGTCTTTAATTTCTGCAAATGATGGCAGATTCAATATGACCAGTAATAAAAGAATTAATAAAAAATTTTTTTTCATCAGTAACTCCGAATCTGATATCTTATAATTTCCCCCTTTTAATTTCAAGATATAAAATTCTTCTTGAAATAATCTGTGGTTTAACTTAAAATAATTTATGGAGTAAAAACATGAAAGCACTGGTAAAAAAAGAGGCAAAAAAAGGGATATGGATGGAGGATGTTAAGAAACCTGAGACAGGAATAAATGATGTCCTTATAAAGATAAAAAAAACCGCTATTTGCGGAACGGATCTTCATATTTATAAATGGGATGAATGGTCACAGCAGACAATAAATGTTCCTATGACAATAGGCCATGAATATGTGGGTACGGTAGCAGAGATCGGATCGGGGGTAAAAGACTTTAAGATAGGGGAAAGGGTTACGGGTGAAGGCCACATTGCTTGCGGACACTGCAGAAATTGCAGGCGGGGTAAAAAACATGTATGTGAAAATACAATAGGCATCGGAGTTAACCGAAACGGTGCTTTTGCTGAATATCTGGTTGTTCCCTCCTCAAATGTGATCAAATTAAATGATAAGATCAGTGATGAAATTGCTTCAATTTTTGACCCTTTCGGAAATGCTGTCCATTCTGCTCTTTCTTTTCCTGTTGTAGGGGAGGATGTTCTCATAACAGGTGCAGGCCTCATCGGAAGTATGGCTGTGGCCGTATGCAGGTTTGCCGGTGCAAGGCATATAGTGGTTTCAGATATCTCTGACTACAGGCTTGATATTGCGAAGAAAATGGGAGCAACCCGGGTTCTGGACCCGACCAGAGAGAGGATATCTGATGTTGTTAAGGAACTGGATATGGTTGGCTTTGATATTGGGCTTGAGATGTCAGGTGCTCCTGCTGCATTTAATGAGATGATAGATAATATGTATAACGGATCAAAAATATCTTTGCTCGGAATTCTACCTTCTGATACAACTGTTGAGTGGTCAAAAATAATTTTTAAAGCTCTTCAGTTAAAAGGTATCTATGGAAGGGAGATGTTTGAAACATGGTATAAAATGGAGCAGATGATATTATCTGGCATTGATATAACGCCAATAATTACACATAGATTTCATGTTGATGATTTCCAGAAGGGTTTTGAAATTATGGAAGAAGGAAATTGCGGTAAGGTAATCCTGAGCTGGGAATAAGATTTATCTGTATTGAAAATCTTGACAAAAAAAGAGCCTGATATTATACTTTTTATTAATGAAAAATGGAAAAAAAGAGCCTGCCAATTCATTTGAGCTGACTTTAAAAAATGAAATTTTCGGGATACTTTTTCTCTTCCTTTCAATATTGATAATATTCAGCCTTTTTAGTTATTCCCCTTTTGACCCCAGTTATTTCCATTCAACCATTCAGCAAAATGTTGAGAATTACGGTGGAAAGGTAGGTTCGGAATTTTCCGCTTTTCTTTTTGTTCTCTTCGGTTATGCTTCATTTATCCTGATAATATATTTTTTATTTATCACCAGTTATTTTTTCCTGAACAGGAGGATCAAAAATTTCTATACTAAAAGTTCGGGATTCATATTATTTCTTTTCTCATTATCGGCATTATTATCAAATTTAAAACCTTTTTCACAAATTGAAGGTGAAGAAATAAAGACGGGGGGTATTGTTGGATTTTTTCTGAATGATTTTTTTGAAAGTGAGATAAAGGGAGCTTTAACATTTTTATTGTTTTTAATATTGATCGTGATCTCATTGATTTTAATTGCAAAATTATCACTTCAGAAAATATTAAAAGTAGTAATTTATGCTGGTAAGATCATTCTTTCCAAATTGATCAGAATATACAATATCCAGAATGAAAAAATTCAAAAATGGAAAAGAAAAAAGAGGATCGAGAAAAAGTATAATATTGAAACCAGGAATATTCAAAAGAAAAAAGAAGTAATAAAAGTTAAAGATAGTATATCCAGGGAAGAAAAAAGGAAAAAGATAAAAGTTCCAAGCAGAATGCCTGAAGAGATGTCACTTTTTAAGGATTCGGAAAATATAACAGATCAAAATTCGTCATATTCTCCTCCGCCTCTCTCATACCTTGATGCCGCTACAGATAAGAGTAAAATTGATTTTGCAGAACTGGAAGAAAAAAAGAATGAACTTGGCGCAAGATTAAATGAGTTCAGGATAAAAGGGGAGATATTGGAATATTCTCCCGGCCCTGTTATCACAACCTATGAATTTGTGCCGGATACAGGTGTAAAAGTAAAAGATGTTGTAAATCTTTCCGAAGATCTTGCATTGGTCGCAAAAGCACAATATGTAAGGATAGAACGGATATTGGGTAAAAAAGCTATCGGTATCGAAATTCCTAACAAAAAAAGGGAAATTATTCATTTGAGGGAGATAATAGAATCTGAAGAATACAGGTCCGGAAGTTCACCACTTACAATTGCACTGGGGAAAACAAAAAGCGGGGAAATATTTACTACTGATCTGAGGGATATGCCGCACGTAATCATAGCCGGAGCAACTGGTAGTGGGAAAAGTGTTGCAATTCATACAATTATTCTCAGTATTCTGTATAAGGCATCCCCCAAGGAAGTAAAGCTTATTTTGATCGATCCTAAAAGAGTCGAGCTGGCAATATATAATTCTCTTCCTCACCTCCTTACCCCGGTTGTTGTAAATCCAAAGCTTGCTAAAAATGCTCTTGACTGGGCAATATTTGAGATGGAGATGAGGTATAAAAGGCTCGCTGTTCTTCAGGTAAGGAATGTTGAACAATACAATAAGCGGCTTGAATTGCTTATCCAGTCGGAGGATGAAGTACTTGAGAAACTTGAAGATCTGAATAAGATCCCTTACATTGTTATAATAATAGATGAATTTGCTGACCTTATGATGGAATCATCAAAGGATATTGAATATAATGTTGCGAGAATTGCTCAGAAAGCCAGAGCTGTGGGAATACATCTGATCCTTGCTACTCAGAGGCCCTCAGTTGATGTTATAACAGGAACAATAAAAAACAATTTTCCTTCCAGAATCGCTTTTGCTGTTCCATCGAGGAATGATTCGAAAACCATAATTGATTATATGGGTGCGGAAAAACTGCTTGGCCAGGGTGATATGCTAATACTTCCTCCAAAGTCTGCAACCCTTTTAAGGGCACATTGTTCTTATGTCTCTGAAGAAGAAGCTTTAAGGGTAGTATCGTTTCTTGCAAAGAAAGAAAAACCTGTTTTTAATACTGAAGTGATCAAACCGAAAGTTAAACCTGAAACTAAAATGGATGATGAGAATCTGGATTCAATGTTTCATGAAGCTGCAGAGACTGTAATAAATTCCGGGCAGGCCTCAGCATCTTTTCTGCAGAGAAAACTGAGTATAGGATATGCAAGGGCCGGGCGGCTGATAGACCAGCTTGAGAGTCTCGGAGTTGTTTCTGCTCCAAATACAAAGAACCAGAGGAAAATTTTAATGGTCCTTGCCGATCTTGATAATATTACTGATGAAGAGGAGTAAATTTTGAAAATAGGAAATATTGAAATAAATGGAACAGAATTGTTCACAATTCTGGGACCCTGTGTGATCGAAAAGGAAAAGATCACCATGGAAATTGCAGAATCTGTTAAAACCATAGGTGAAGAGATCGATATACCGGTTATTTTTAAGGCTTCATTTGATAAAGCTAACCGGTCATCAATAAACTCTTACAGAGGCCCGGGGATCGATACGGGGATAAAAATTCTTGAAAAGATAAAATCAGAACTGGATCTACCGGTATTATCAGATATTCATGAACCTTCACAGGCAGAGTTTGTCAGGGATGTACTGGATATTATACAGATCCCTGCATTTCTCAGCAGACAGACAGACCTTCTTATCGCAGCCGGTAATACAGGCCTTCCCGTTAATATTAAGAAGAGCCAGTTCATGGCCCCGGAAGATATGGGTTTTATAATTGAAAAGGTCAAAAGTACAGGAAATTCAAATATTATGCTGACAGAGAGGGGTACATTTTTCGGATATCGTAACCTTGTTGTAGATTTTCGAAATATTCCGGTTATGAAAAAAAATAATTGTCCGGTTATTATTGACGCAACACATTCCGTTCAGAGGCCCACGTCAGAAGGCGGCGTAACCGGAGGGAATCCTGAATTTATTCCCATGATAGCATCATCAGGAGTGGTATCAGGAGCAGATGGTGTATTCCTTGAAGTTCACCCTTCTCCTGAAAATGCGCTTTCCGATGGTGCAAACTCTTTAAATCTTAAAAAACTGAAACCTCTGTTAATAAAATTAAAAAAGTTATATAATATAAAATAATGGGAACAATAGAAACTGGCAAAGAGGTTCTTGATATAGAGGCCGGTTCGATCCTTCACGCAAAAGAAAAACTTGATCACAATTTTGATGAAGCCGTTAATATTCTTTTTAATACTACCGGAAGAATTGTTGTTACCGGTATGGGAAAATCAGGACTTGTAGGGAAAAAAATATCAGCAACATTGACATCAACAGGTTCACCTTCGATTTTTCTTCACCCCTCCGAGGCTATGCATGGTGATATAGGGATTATTAATAAAGAAGATACTATACTTGCCCTGTCAACCAGTGGAGAAACTCAGGAAGTAATAAGGTTACTGAACTTTATTAAGAGGATTGGTGCAAAACTTATTGCACTGGTTGGTGATCCATTATCCTCACTGGCAAAAGAAAGTGATGTATTTGTTGATTGCGGGATCGAAAAAGAAGCATGCCCCATTGGCCTTGTTCCTACTGCTTCCACAACTCTTTCTCTCGCAGTAGGTGATGCTCTGGCAGTTGCCTTAATGAAAAAAAGGGGTTTTGGCGCAGAAGATTTCCGATATAATCACCCGGGTGGCAATATAGGGAAAAAATTGTTAAAAGTGAAACATTGTATGCATGCTCCTGAAGATTTACCCATTGTGAAAGATGATCTTTTAATGAAAGATGTAATCAAGGTTATAGATAAAAAAAAATTCGGAGTTGCCATTGTAATTAATGGTTCCGGTAAGATTGTGGGGATATTGACCGATGGAGACCTGAGGCGTGCTTTCCTGAAGGGTATTGATTTTGAAAATACTTTTGCAGGAGAATGTATGACAAAGGATCCGGCAACTATTCAAATTGATAAAATTGCAGTTGAAGCGTTAAATTTAATGGAGGAAAAAAAGATCACCTCATTAATTGTTGCTGAAAACGGCGAATTAAAAGGTTTGGTACATTTACATGACCTTTGGAGAACGGAGATGATCTGATGGATCAGAAAGAACTGGCAAAAAATGTAAAATTAATAATTATGGATGTTGATGGAACGCTTTCGGACGGAAGATTTTTTGTTCTTCCCGAAGGAGAAGTGATGAAATCATTTGATGTTAAGGATGGAACCGGAATATTCTTTGCAATGCTGGCCGGGTTAAAAACCGCAATAATAACCGGAAAAGCATCAAAAGCTGTAAAAAAACGTGCAGAAGAACTTCAGATCGACGATTATTATGAGGGGATTTTTAATAAGACCATTCCTTTCAACGAATTACTTGAAAAGTATGAACTGAATAAAGATGAGGTGGCATATATTGGTGATGATATAGGTGATGCCGAAGTAATGGGTATGGTAGGATTCTCTGCTGCAGTCGGTGATGCTCATCCTCTGATAAAAAGGATCTCACACTATATTGCAAAAAGATATGGTGGCCGGGGTGCAGTAAGAGAAGTAATTGATTTCATACTTGATGCACAGGAAAAATGGCCGGAAATATTTACTAAGATCAGAGAATCTGAAAATGTTGAGGATGTTCTGAAGAAAGTTAATTCCTGAATTTTTTTTACAAATTGTTAAGTATAATATCTTTAAGTTCAAAGGGATGATCTGCTATAAACTTTGCTCCGTATTTTAACAGCTCTTCTCTGTCTCTGAATCCCCATGATACTCCGACAGAGATCATATTTCCTCTTTCACCTGTTTCCATATCTATACCTGAATCTCCGGTAAAAACCGTATTCTCCGGCCTGATCCCGTTTTTAGATAAAAGTTCAAGTGCACCTGCAGGGTCCGGTTTTAAAGGCCTTTCCGGAGTAGCGCCTATTACTTCTTCGAATTTAATCTCCGGGAACAGTTCATTTACCTGAAGTTTTGTATATGATTCGGTCTTATTGGAAAAGACAAATAATTTTTTCCCTGATGTTTCCAGTTGTTTTAAAATTTCAGTAATACCGGAGAAGGGTATTGTTCTTTCCCTCCATGTCTTGCTGTAAACTTCCCTGTAACGTTCCGTGTAATTATAAAGATTTTTTTCATTTTGATAATGATCTGGCAGTGCCCTCCGGATCAACATATCTATCCCGTCACCAACAAATGAACAATAATCAGCATAATTATGTTCAGGAAGATTTTCTTCCCTTAAAAGTAAGTTCATGGAATCTTTGATAGTATGAATAGAATCAATTAATGTACCGTCAAGATCAAAAATTATTGCATCGATTTTAATATTAAACTCCTTAACTGATTATAACATTAAAAGGAGGTTATGTGATCTTTATTACAATAAATGTAATATCATCTGTAAAGCTTTCTTTCTTTACAAATTCCTTCAGTTCCGTGATTATAATATCTTTAATTTTTTCGGTATCTGAAGATGAATTCTGGGTAACGATCTGTTTTAACCTCTCAAAGGAAAATTGTTCCTCTTTCTCATTTTCAGCTTCAACTACTCCATCTGTGTAAAGTACGATTATATCATTTTTCTTCAGATCCATGCTCCTCAGATTAAACTCAACTCCGGGGAACATTCCCAGAACCGTATCACCTTCACTGATCTCAATTTGTTTTTTTCCCCTCACAAGAAGTGAAGGCGTATGGCCGCAGTTCAGATAATCAAGTGTTTTTTTCTCCGAATCTATCAGGCATGTAAATGACGTTACATAAAGATTGGGTTCAGTTGTTTCTGCAATAAGGTTGTTAAGGTATCCGATCGTTTTTTGAATATCCTTATCTCTTTTTATCCTGTATACAAAATTTGTTCTTACAATTGACATTAAAAGTGAAGCGGGAATACCGTGCCCCGAGATATCATTTAAAGTGAAAACAGATTCATTCCGGTTTAATTTTACAATATCATAATAGTCACCTCCAACTTTTGAAGAGGGAAGGTTTATAAAAGAAAAATCTATATTTTTAAGGTCTATTTTTTCATTTAGAAGAAATGACTGCTGAATATCTCTTGCTATCTGAAGCTCTTTTTCAATTTTTTCTTTTTCAATAAGGTCCTTATACATTTCATACTTATTTATTGAAATGGCAGTAAATATTGCGAGGCCTTTTAATAGGGAGATAGTCTGGCCGGTGATATATTTTTCAGATTCAACCTGAAGGAAGCCAAGCGTTTTATCCTCTGTCCTTAAAGGAAATATTGCACTTTTGTTATTTATTATTGTTTCTGAAGAGTTTTCATTTTCTTCAGGATCATGGGAACCGATAAGATGGTACACTCTTTGCTGAGAATTAACCATTATAGTTATCTCTTTTACAGGAATTATCTCACTTATTATTTCTTTCAAAGTTTTAAAAACTTCATCAAAAGTGAAAGAAGAGGAGACTGTTTTTCCAAGTTCTATAAGCTGTCCTTTCTCTTTGGATTCTCTGATAACTTTTTTAAACAGGATTGCATTCTGGAGAGGTATCGATATAAAGCTTGAAAAATAATCGAGCATTTCCTCATCTTTTTTTGAAAAATCCCCATCTTTTTTATTTATAGCTTCCACAACCCCGATAAGGATATTGCCTGTTTTAACAGGACAACCGAGAATAGAACTTGTTTTAAAATTTGTTTTTTTATCAAATGTTTTTTTAAACCGGTCTTCTTTAGAGCAATCATTAACAACTATAGTCTGTTGGGTTTCAGCGATCCAGCCTGCAATACCTTCACCTTTTTTAATAACGATCTTTTTTAATTCTTCCTCTTTATCACCTGTTGCTGTTTCAAAATATAGTTCTTCTTTTTCCTGATTATAGAGAAAAATGGAAGATTCTTCACAATTAAGATGGATCTTTATCTTATCTGCAATTTTATCAAGCAGTGACTCCAGCTCAAGTTCGGAATACAACTCAATAAGTTCACAGGCCAGGTCTTTTTCGAAATTCATTAACATTACTATAAAGAAGGGATAAAATTAAGTCAACAGGATGGAAAGTTTAACCAATGCCAGGCTGAATTAAATTTACATTCAAAGGAAATTAGTGTATAAGAAAGCATGAAAAAACTTAAAGATGATAATAATTGTTTCGTTTGCGGAACTGATAATCCAACCGGCCTCCGTTTCAAATTTGAGGATAATAATGAAGGTGTAATATCAAGGATCAGTTTTCCCGAAAGGTTTCAGGGTTGGGAAGGGATAGTTCATGGAGGAATTATTTCAACAGCTATAGATGAGGTTATGGTTAAAGCTGCAGCAAAAGAGAGAATTCGTTGTGTAACAGCAGAGATAAATGTAAGATTTAAAAAGCCTTGCTATACGGGCCATAAATATGTCCTGTCAGGAAAAATTGTAGAAAATAACAATAAAATTTTGAAAGCTGAAGGAAAGATAACTGACAGTAAAAACAGGACTATTGCAGAGGGAAGTGGTAAATTATTTGTGATAAAAGGGGATATAGCAGGAAAATGAAAACGATCACGTTTGAAATAATTTCATTATTGAAGTTTAAACTTGACCTGGTTAAATATGAAAAATTATCCTCTAAAGTAAAGTGGGTACAAAAAGGAATAAACCTGATAGATGATCATTTTCCCGGAATGCTTAGATACCTGTCAAAGCAGAACATTATTTCAAATCTATCAAATTTCAGGATAATTCTTGAGTGTAAAAAAAATACAAATAAAAGCAGTCTTATAAAAGTTTTCCATATGTGGATAAGGAAAGAGAAGTTAAAAAGGCTTTTATTAGTAATAATTGAGGGCTTAATAATTCCATTTACAGCGGTTCTTGCATTGCTTCCAGGGCCAAATTTTTTCTTTTATGTACCGGCACTTTTTTTTTATTATCACTTTAAATCCTTACAGGGACTTAGAAAAGTAGAATTTGACAAACTTGATATAGAAGTTTCATATGTTGATGAATTTGATCAGGATTGAAGAGTTAATTTGAGGAAAAAATTTTAGGCGGCGACCGGATTTGAACCGATGATAGCGATTTTGCAGACCGCTGCCTTACCACTTGGCTACGCCGCCAAAAATGGAGCGGGAAACGGGATTCGAACCCGCGACATCGACCTTGGCAAGGTCGTGCTCTACCACTGAGCCATTCCCGCTTTGATTAGATAAGAATAATAAAAAACTAATATTTTGTCAAGTGAATTTAGAGCTTATTGCAAAAATACATCGTTACAAATCTAATTTTGCAATTAGCTCACGAATTATATTGACAAGTAAGAGGAAATTTGATATTTTATTAGAGGTTTCCTCGGTGGCTCAATGGTAGAGCGGGTGACTGTTAATCACTAGGTTGCAGGTTCAAATCCTGCCCGAGGAGCCATTTTCATCCCTTTCCGCAAACTCTATTAATCATCTGATTATTTATTTAAATTTTTCAAAGCGTTCTGAAATCTGGGATGATCACGGATGGGATCAAGATCAGAATCGTTGTCGATCCACTCTTTTGAGGCAAAGCCTGTTTCAATTGCCCTTTCAAAATAGCCAAGTGCTTCATCAACCTTCCCTAATTCTGAATAGATGCAGGCAGCATTATACAGAACTGCTACTTCATCAGGGTCCAGTGCCACAGCTCTTTCTATCCATTGGTTTGCTTCTTCAATTTCACCCGCTTTAATGAGAGCTCCGGCGCCAAGATATAGTGCACGGGAATCGTCCGGATTCAGGTTAAGATGCTTTCTGACAACATCAAGTGCCCGAAGGTTTGCTGTTTCCATTTCAGTATTCATTTTGAGATCATTGTAAGCACTTACAAGAAATAATGCAGCTTCGTAGTCTTCCGGCCGTATGCCGGATGCCTTTTCAAATAGTCCTAAAGCCTGTTCTTTCTTTCCATGTGATCTGCAAATTCTTGCATATTGATAATATGCCTCAAAAAATTTTGGATTTATTTGAATTGCTTTTTCAAACTTTTTTACGGCTTCATCGAATTGCCCATTCTGGGATAATGCAAGGGCCCTTGAAGAATAGGCATCAGCAAGTTCCGGGTCTAACTCAAGGGCTTTTTGACTTGCATTAAGAGCCTTATTCAGGATGTCCTTGTTCTTGTCATAATACATATAAAATTGTGAGTAACTATTTGCAAGTCCGGCATAGGCAAGAGCAAAGTTTCTATCTTTTTCTATTGCCTTTGAAAACATATTTATTGCATATTTTTGTGAATTGCTATGGCCCTGATGATCATATGCCCGGCCTCTAAGATAAAAATCATATGCCTGCACATCCTGAGTTTTTACCTTTTCTATATCCTGTTTTTCTTTTATACTTAATCTTATCTTCAGTGATTGAACTATGTTATTGGAGATCTCATCCTGAATAGAAAACACATCCTCCAATTCCCTGTCATAACGCTCTGACCAGAGATGAAAGCTATCAGCAACATTTATTAGCTGAGCTGTAATACGCAAACGATTTCCTGCTTTCCTGACACTCCCTTCAACAATAGTATCAGCTCCCAATTTTATGCCGATCTCACGAATATCCAGATCTTTCCCTTTAATTTTGAAACTTGATGTTCTGGCAACAACATGTAAACCTTCTATACGGGTGAGGTCGTTAAGAATATCTTCTGCAATACCATCACAGAAGTAATCCTGATCTTTATCAGTACTCATATTGGTAAATGGAAGTACTGCAATTGTTGGAGTAACAGTTTTTTGTATGGGAGAGTTTTCCGGATCGTCGACTATTCTTAATGCATCTATTAATTCACTAAGTTCTTGATAGCGGTTTGCAGGATCTTTCTTTAAGGTCTTTTCAATGATGTTTATTAATTGTAATGGAGTATCCTCCCTGAGCTCTATAATAGACTTTGGATCTTCGTTGAGAATTGAGTAGATTACCGCTTGTTCATAATCTCCTTTGAAGGGGAGTTCACCTGTTAATATTTCATGTAAAACTATCCCCAAAGACCAGATATCTGTTCTATGATCTACTTCCTCTCCTTTTGTCTGTTCAGGGGACATATATGCAGCTGTTCCCATAGCGGAATGTTCTTTTGTGAGCTGAATATCGGATCCCTTTACCTTGGCTAAACCGAAATCCATTATTTTTACATGTAAGGACCCAGTGACCATAATATTTGCACTTTTAATGTCTCTGTGGATTATATTTTTATCATGAGCAGCTTTTAATCCCTCTGCTATCTGGGCAATAATATTTATGATTTCACTTATTGTAAGGGTAGAGGCCAGCCCTGCCCCTGAAATTAGATCTTTTAGTTCCCGGCCATCAATGAATTCCATCACAATGAACATTTCATCCTCAAATTCTTCAATAGCATAAATTGTAGTTATATTAGGATGGTTTAGAGCTGCAGCAGCCTGAGCTTCTATCTTGAATCTCTCTTTGGGCGAATTGCCATTCACCCCTACATTAGAAAATCCCGGAGGTAAAAATTTCAAAGCAACTTTACGATTCAATTTGGTATCTTCAGCAAGATAGACTTTTCCCATTCCTCCTTCACCCAGCTTCTCTAAAACCTTATAATGTGAGATGGTCTTGCCTGTCATCAAATTCTCCATTATATCCTTTCAAAATACTTTTCATATATTTTAATAAAAAAAAAACAATAATGCAACCATAAAGGTAGCATTAAATATTTTTCTGTTTATAACATTGAACCTATGAAATATTTTGTTGAAAAAATATAAAAATGATATATTCTCTTTAAAGACCCATATATGGAATTTATAAGGGAGGCTTTTAATGATAGGTAAAAGCATATATCACTATAAGATTCTGGAGAAACTTGGTGAAGGTGGGATGGGTATCGTATATTTAGCGGAAGATACCAGGCTACATAGAAATGTAGCGATAAAATTTCTTCCCCCTGAATTCTCAAAAGATAAAGAGGTAATTGAAAGGTTCTTACGTGAAGCAAGAGCTGCGGCATCTCTTAATGATCATAATATAGTTACGGTGCATGAAATAAATGATCATGCGGGGGATACATTCATCGTAATGGAATATGTCGAAGGAATAACTTTGAAGAAATATTTATTAGAAAAAAAGCTGACCATGAATGAATCTGCCAATATAGCTGTACAGATCGGCGAAGGCCTTAAAGCTGCACATAATAAAGGGATTGTTCACCGGGATATAAAACCTGCGAATATTATCATTACAAATGAAGGTAATATTAAAATCCTTGATTTTGGTATTGCAAAACTTAAGGGAGCTACTCAATTGACCCGTGAAGGATCTACAATTGGAACTATTGCATATATGTCTCCTGAACAGGCACAGGGCGAACATGCTGATTCCAGATCTGATATCTGGTCACTAGGGGTCATTTTATATCTGATTACTACGGGACAACTACCATTCAGTGGAGAATATGACCAGGCCTTGCTCTATTCCATAGTGAATGCTGAACCTAAAAATGTGTCAGAATTAAATGAAAATATCCCGGATGAATTGAGTAGAATAATCCATAAGGCAATTGAAAAATCTCCCGAAGAACGGTATCAGGATATATCGGTGATGGTAAATGATCTGAAGAATATTTATCAGGAAAAGGAAACAGATTCAACCGAAGTATTAAGGCCTGAAAAAAAAGGATTATTTAATTTAAAAACAATAGCAATAATGATTTTACTGATAGTGGTGGGGATATTTGCAATAACATATATTAGCTCCGGTGGGTCAGAAAAAGAAAGGTATCTCAAAAAGGTAATCGCTGTTCTTCCTTTCGAAAACCTCTCCGGAGATGCTGACCAGAATTATTTTGTTGATGGAATGCATGATACATTACTCACAGAATTGGCCGGGATAAAGAACCTCCGGGTTATTTCCCGTACAACAATGATGAAATACAGAGGGATTAAGAAAACGATTCCCGAAATAGGGAAGGAGTTGAAAGCAAAGTGGATAGTGGAAGGTTCAGCATTAATGACTGGCGGAAAGGTCAGAATTAATGCCCAATTGATCGAGGCTGAAACCGACCATCACCTGTGGGCGGAAAAATATGATGGAGAGTATAAAGATATCTTCGATCTCCATAGTGAGGTTTCAAGAAAAATCGTTAATACTCTAAAGATAAAGTTGAGTTCTGGTGAAATCCTGAAAATTGATAAGAAGAGAACTGTTGACCCTGAAGTACATAAAGCTTACCTTAAAGGTAAATTTTTCTGGAACAAGCAGAATGCAGAAGGTTTGCAGAAGGCTATTGACCATTTCACCAGGGCCATTAAGCTGGACCCGGAATATACTAAAGCTTATACAGGACTTTTCAGGTCTGCTTTTGAATTATCACAAACTCATATTCCACCTGGCTATGTGGACAGGATCAATCAGGTGAAGGAGATAGCAAGGAATGCTTGCAGGAAAGCGATTGAGCTGGATCCGGACTTCTCTGAATCCCAGTATTCTTTAGCTTTGACGAGACACTATTTTGACTGGAACTGGAAGGGAGCGCAAAAAGCCTTTTTAAGAGCACTGGAACTGAATCCCAATGATGTACTTGCAAATTATTACTATAGTGACTTTCTTCTTGCAATGGGGCTGAACAAAGAGGCATTATTATATGCTGAAAGGGCATTGGAACTTGACCCTCTTTCAACAGGGACCAATTTACTTGTTGGTATGGCACTATATTACAATAAAAGACCTGAGGAAGCTATTGAGCAACTAGAGAAGGCGGTGGAACTTGATGAAAATTTTATTTTTGCTTATGCCAATTTAGGATATGTTTACCTGTATATGGATAAAGAGAAGGAAGCAATTGAATGGTGGGCCAGGATGTGGGATAAGGTTGGCTTTCATAGCCTGGCTCAGAAATTCAGAAAATCCGACATTAAAGGTACATTACATGCCTGGCTTGAATTAGCTGTGGGAGAAAATCCGATAATCCGTTCTAATTGTGATACTATTGCATGGGCCTATGCAAAAATTGATGAAAAGGAAAAGGCCTATGAGTGGCTTGAAAAAGCCCTGCATTCGAGACAGGGGTGTATCCGATATATCAGAGAGGAACCTTCATGGGATTTTTTCCGTTCTGACCCCAAATTTCAGGATATTGTTAAAAGGATGAGATTGCCGAAACCTGAAGATCTGAAATAAACCTTTAAAATCATATCAGACTAAACCTGGAAGGGCAGCATTTTCCAGTAGAATAAAAGGGCAACCAGAATAAGTGAAGAAACTGTGAGAACGTAATATACTATCCTTTCGAAGATCTTCATATATCTTATTCTTCTAATTAAGATCAATCCTGAAACTTGCAAAAAAGTGAAAGAGAGTATTACCCATGGAATCTTGAGTAATATCCTGATCATTAAAGGGAGTCCCGGATTATCAGGTAAACCGTAATAGATCAGAAATTGGGCAAAAGTGTATAAGCTGAATAAATATCCGGCAGATATGCCGGAATTAAGTATTGAAATTGAGAAAAAGAGTTTACTTACTGGTTTATCTGGGTTTGTGATAGTGATCTTTCTTATTTTTCTGGTAATGGAACGGAGTAAGATCAGTAGTAAAACACCTGAAAAGATCGTTAAAAGAGCGTATAAAACTATTATTTCAATTTTCCGGAATTCGATCTTCTCCAGTGGAATATTATTCCAGAAAGGCGAGGATCCGGAAAGATCAAGGCAGCTCCCTCTTTCTGTAAAAAAAAGTGATGGTTGTTTTTCCTTGAGAACATATATACCTGAAGTTGAATCCTCAAGAATTATCTGATTACCGCTTCCAGGTGTCAGTGTTACGGTGAGTAACGGTTGTCCATGAATTTTGATCCTGTATTTTCCTGAAAAATCCTGAATTAAAGGATTGATCTTTGAAAACTTATTTTTAATCAAAGTCTCTTTGATAATCCTGTCAAGGATCATATTTGAAAGTTCCGCTGAAATATTATCTGCAGTATTTGACAGGACTGCAATCCCCAGGTTGTATTCCGGATACCATCTCATATCGGAATTAAATCCGAAACCACCACCGGAGTGGGTAAAAAGATAGGAATCATTTCTATATTTTTTTACAATACCCAAACCGTAGCTGGAAGTATTATCCCACATTAAAAGAGGGATGCTGTACATTTTTTCAAGGAATTCCGGGCCCGGAAGGGAGGTAAATTCTTCATTTTCCGGATCCAGTACATATCTGAGGTATCGTGATAAGTCAAATATACTGGTGTAAAGCCCTCCGGAAGGGATCATAGGGACCTTAACAGGGATCTCATTAATGAACCGGTCAGTTCCGGATGCTCTGTTCGAAGCTACCATGATCTTTTCCAGGTCAAATGATGTTCGATTCATTCCTGCAGGAAAAAAAATATTCTCTTCCATATATTTTTCAAATCCCAGTCCGGAAACTTTACCCAGAATATAACCGGCCAGATCAATTCCAAGATTAGAATATGAATACTTTTCATTTACTTTGAACCTCAACCATGTTTGATTTATGCTTTTGATATGTTCAATAAAAGAATTTTTACTTACATTATAATTATTGCCAACCGGAGCTTCATGTGGGAATCCGGCTCTGTGCCCGAGAAGTATCCTGAGTGATATCTTTTCTTCCGGGTTTTTTTCAAAATAGGAGTTGACCTTGAAGTCAGGGAGATATTCAATTACAGGAGTATCAAGGTCAAGAATTCCCTGTTTTACTCCATTAAGGACCCCAAGTGTCGTAAAGGATTTTGACATTGATTGTATTGAGAAAATTGTATGAAAATCCACAAGTGAACTCTGATCGGTACCGGTAAAACCGAATGCCCTTTTCCATATTACTTCGTCTTTGTTGACTATGATAACAGCAAGCCCGGGGCAATTACTTTTTTTCATAAGAGCCGGAATATAATCAACTGTATCTCTTATTATATTTTGAAGTTTGTAATAGTTCTCGTTTTTTATATCACTGGAGTCAGAATATAAATCAGTAACGGACATAGTGGAAATAAAAATTAAAAAGAAAACAAGTTTAATGTTTATTTTTTTCATAGTAGAATAATAAATAAATATTTTCAGTATGTCAAAAAAGTAAATGTAACAATAATTTGATAATAAAACCCTTTTAATCCAAATTAAAAAATGTTACAATATTAACAATTCAATATATTTAAAATTTCTGTAAAAGGAGTAGTAACAATGAAACAATTCAACAAATTCTTTTTCATGATCTGTTTTTTTGGGTCTCAGGCCTTGATGTCGGAAACTACGAATGAAGCGGCAAAGCATGTTGAAAAAAAAGTTCCACCGGGATTTTTTGATTTTTTATTTCAACCGAAATTTATTGTAATGCTGGTAATAGGACTAATAGCCCTCATATTATTAAAAACAAAAAAAATGAAGAGCGGTATAAAAATAAGCCTTCTTCTTTTGTCAACTTTCCTGTTTGGTATTGCCGGAAATATCCCTGCAGATATTTTTAAAAAATTTGCAATGCACCCGTCACCAATGTGTGCTGCAACAAAATCGCTCCTTTACGGGTTTGGAATGCCTTTCATTGTGACTTTAGCTGTCATTTTTTTCCTCACTTTATTGGGGCCGAAGCTATTCTGCGGTTATGTTTGCCCGGTGGGTGCAGTTCAGGAATTGATCTCAATGTGGTCTGAAAAATTAAAAATAAAAAGATCGAAAACAAATTTTACTGTTGCTAATACAATAAGGTTATCTCTTTTTATTGTATTTATTTTTGTAAGTGCAACAGCGATACTATATATCACTTTTAAGGGTAAGGTTTATCCCAAATCGCTTTATGATTATATCAATCCTTTCCACGGGCTTGAGTTTGAAGCTGAAAAAACACTTATAGGTTACATGACCCACTATATACCATTTATTCTTACAGTTATCTTCTCTTTCAAATATTACAGGCCGTTCTGCCATTTTGTATGTCCCATAGGTTTATATTCCCATTTTCTTGAACAGATATCCATATTCAGGATCAGTTTTAAAAAGAAAGCCTGTACAGACTGCAATATATGTGTAAATGAAGCTCCATGCACAGCGATGGAAGATATTCTCAAAAAATCGACACTTCGCCCTGACTGCTATGCCTGTAATAAATGTATTGAGGTTTGCCCCGAAAATGCATTGGAAATTGGAATAAAAAAGACAGAATTATAAAGGAAATAATTTTATAGCTTGCTTTTAACGGCTTTGATCTTTTCAGCCATTGAAGCTTCTTTGTCCCTTCTGTCATCTATTAATATTCTTGTTGAAACCCTGTCTGCTCCTTTAATGAAAGGGGTTTCATGCATTTCCCTGATCACTTCCAGTATAAGGTCAAGATCACCCTCAATTATTGTGGACATGGGTGTAAGGGTGGAATTTAGTTCCTTATATTTTTTTAGTACTTTTTCAACTTCTGCTACATAATAGCTTAGAGAAGTTGAAGAAGTTCCCAGGGGGACAATTGTAACTTCAACAATTGAATTATTCATTTTATTGCTCCTTGTTAAATTTTACAGAAAATAATTTTTCTGTCAAAACCGTATATGTGTTAGAATTAAAAATTTTCAGGAGGGTTTATTGAATGTGGAAAATGATATAGCAGTTCTGGCAGAGCAATGCGGAATCAAAATATTGCAGGCCAAAAATGTTACTGAGATGATAAAAGAAGGAATGAGTGTCCCCTTCATATCAAGATACAGGAAGGAAAAATCAGGAAATCTCGATGAGGAGAAAGTAAACCTTGTTTCTGAATATTATGAATTCCTCACTGAGCTGAATAAAAGGAAAGAGACTATCCTTAAATCTATTGAAGGCCAGGATAAACTTACTGAAGAAATTAAAGAAAAAATAGAGAATATATATTCAAAAAATGATCTTGAAGACCTTTATATTCCATTTAAACCGAAAAAAAGGACCAAAGCTGTCATAGCCAGGGAAATGGGACTTGAGCCTCTTGCAATAAAGATACTTGATGCCTCAGAGTCTCAAAAGGTTGAAGAACTGGCAATAAGATATGTAAATGCTGAGAAAGGGGTTGAAACGATAGAAAAAGCTCTTGAATGGGCAGGGTTTATTATTGCTGAAAAATTTGCTGAAGATGAAAGGCTCAGAAAATATCTTAGAAATGCAATAAATAACAGTGGATTACTGAGAGTAGAAGTAACAAAAGAATATAAAGGGAAAAGGAGTAAGTTTGAGCAGTATTATAATTATTCTGAAAAAATTAAAACCATTCCATCTCACAGGGTTCTGGCAATTTTCAGAGGCCATAATGAAGGAGTGTTGAAGAACAAGGTTGATATAAACAACCCTGAGATATTCGAAAAGGGGAAGAGATATCTATACAAAGAAATACACCGGAGAAAATATTTTCTGGACACTATTTATACGGATTCGATAAAAAGGCTTGTTTTCCCTTCTATTGAGCTTGAGGCTAAAGCAAGATTAAAAAAAGAAAGTGATGAGGAAGCAGTAAAGGTTTTTGCTTCAAATTTGGAGAAAGTATTATTGTCTCCTCCTGCAGGTAATATAAATACTCTGGCAATTGATCCAGGATTCAGAACAGGGTGCAAAGTAGCTGCCCTTGATAACACAGGAAAATTGCTTACAAATACCACAATTTATCCAACTAAACCTGAAGAAGATTTTGAGGGTTCAAAAAAAACAATACTTGATCTCATCAGATCCTTCAAACTAAAAATAATTGCAATTGGAAATGGAACTGCATCAAAAGAGACCTACACTTTTATTAAACAAATTGTTCCTGAGAATATAAAGGTTTCAATAGTCAGCGAAGCAGGAGCTTCTGTGTATTCTGCATCAAAGGCTGGAAGAGAAGAGTTTCCTGATCATGATGTGACAGTCAGAGGAGCCGTTTCAATAGGCAGGAGATTTCAGGACCCTTTATCAGAACTTGTTAAGATAGAACCAAAATCGATAGGTGTGGGCCAGTATCAACATGATGTAAACCAGGTTTTACTTGCAAAAAAACTGGATCTGGTAGTCTCATCTGTGGTAAACAGGGTAGGGGTTGATCTGAATAGTGCATCATATCACCTTTTGAGATATGTTTCCGGTATAGGTGAGAAACTGGCAAAAAATATAGTTGAATACAGAGACAGGGAAGGTTTGTTTAAAAATAGAGAAGAATTAAAAAGTATAAATAAACTTGGAAGTAAAGCTTTTATACAGAGTGCGGGTTTTTTACGGATAAACAATGGAAATAATATTCTTGACTCAACGGGGATACACCCCGAATCCTATTCTATAGTTGAAAAAATGTCACTTGATCTTGGAGTGAAACCGGAAATTCTGGTAAACAATGAAGATATGATATCAAAAGTAGTACCTGAAAATTATACAGAGGAAAATTTCGGGATCTATACCATTAAAGATATAATTAACGAACTGAAAAAACCGGGTAGGGACCCCAGAAAAAATTTTGAGGTTCTGGAGTTTGAATCGGGAATTGATTCAATAGATGATCTTAGTGCCGGTATGAAACTGAAAGGTGTTGTGACCAATGTTACTAATTTCGGGGCTTTTGTGGATATAGGAGTTCACCAGGACGGACTGGTTCATATTTCTGAAATGTCCCACAAATTTATAAAAGAACCGGAAAAGATCTTAGCAACAGGAGATATAATAGAGGTTAAGGTGATAAATATCGATACTGATCTTAACCGTATTCAGCTAAGTATTAAAGCTCTTACAGAGAAAAGATAAACTATCAGATAAGGCCTAAAGCTTTTCCGCTCTTTTTAAATGCATCTATAACTTTATCAAGCTGTTCATCTTCATGCGTGCTCATATAACTTGTTCTCATCATCTGACGGCCCTGGGGAACTCCGGGGGATATAAATACATTTACAAAGACACCATCATCATAAAGTAATTTCCACATTTTAAAAGCCAGGATGTCATCTCCTACAATCACAGGTACAATTCCGGTTCTTCCGTCTAATACATTAAATCCTGCATCTTTTAATCCTGTCCTTATTCTGTTGGCATTTGAAACAAGTTTTTCAACTCTCCATGGCTCTTCTTCAAGGATCTCAAGGGCTGCCATTGCCGCAGCAACTGAAGAAGGTGTCGGTGAAGCACTGAATATGAGTGCGGCAGAATGGTGTTTTATATAATCTATAACTTTTGCTTCGCCGGCAACAAATCCGCCAAGGGATGCAAAAGTTTTACTGAAAGTTCCCATTGTAAGGTCAACTTCATCTTCAAGGTCAAATTCACTTGCAGTTCCCCTCCCGCCTTTGCCTATAACTCCAACAGAATGTGCATCATCCAGAAGGATCCTTGCCTTATATTTTTTTGCTATGGAATTTAATCTTGGCAGGTCAACGATTTCTCCGCCGGTACTGAAAACTCCATCACTTACAATAAGTTTGTTCTTATCTTCAGGCAATTTTTTCATTACGGATTCAAGGTCATCCATATTATTATGTCTGTATCTGACTACTTCTCCCAGTATCGATTTGGTCATAAGTGTACTTGCAACGATGGAAGCATGATTATCTTTATCTGAGATCACATATTCACCTCGCTGAACCAGAGTAGGAACAACACCCTGGGCAGTCTGATAACCTGTACTGAAAAGAAGTACAGCTTCTTTATTAAAAAATTTAGCAAATTTTTCCTCAAGCTCAATATGAAGATCAATAGTGCCCGTAAGATATCTGGATCCGGAACAACCGGTTCCATATTTATTTAATGCTGTTTTTGCAGCTTCTTTCACTTTCGGATGGGCGGTCAGGCCAAGATAATTATTTGAACCGGCCATTACTATTTTTCTACCTTCAATTTGAACTACCGGGCCTTCATTCTCCTGGATGGGCCTGAAGTAAGGATAAAAACCCGCAGCTTTGACTTCGTCAGAACGTGTAAAGTTATAACATTTATCGAATAAATCCATAAATCCTCCTCGATTATGGTTAATCACCAGATAAAAAATATTTGAGCTTCTAAGGCAAAATATTTCATATTTAAACTATATTCTATAACAAACTTAATAATTTTCCAAAAAAATAAAATGGAGTTTTTTTAAAAAAATTTTCAGTTACAACTCGTAAAAAATCTAAAATGAATCCTTGAATATTTTAAGAAGGTCTATCGTATGTTCTCCGATCCTTCTCATATCTCTTGTAAAACCGTAAAAAAGTATGCTTAATCTTGTTTTAGAACTTTCATCCTGGATCCTTTTAACCTGGTTTTCATCAAATTCCTTTATCATTTTTTTTACTTTATTTTCTTTTTTCAATAGTTCATTAAGTTTTTTTTCATCTCTTTCTATCATCGCTTCAGAGGAATTTGTAAGAAAATCAATTGTTATCTTTCTCAATTCATTAAGTTCCCTGATCTGAACATTCAGCAGGTTTTTATGGAAATTATCAATATGTTCAAAAGCTCTTCCGAGAAGATCTTTCTGGCTCTCTGCAATTCCCTGAAGCGCATTAACTGTCTGTGCATAGATCTTTGAATATCTGTGATTATCTTTTTGTAATAATCTCAGAGATTTAAAAATATTTGCAGTAATAATATTTGCCCAGACAGAAATTTTCTTTGCCCTTTTTTTTGAATCTCTGAGGATGATCCTGTTCTCTGTGGACATTCCTTCAAACCCTGTATTAAGTATATCAGAAACCTCTTTAAGAAATATTCCTGCATGTTTAAAGGTAATATCAGTTGCATATTTACTGTCCTTAATTTTTTTCAGATTAAATATTTCCAGGTCTTTGGAATCGTTTGCTCTATTCTTATGCAGGGTGTGGTTTTTATAAATTATCAGTCCACCAAATACAATAATAAAGAAAAAACCAAATATTTTAAAATTAGAAAGGATTAAAGCAAAAATCCCTGAAACAAAAAAAGCCAGCAATGCTGTTACAAACCAGCCGCCAATAACTGTAAAAACACCGGTAATCCTGTAAACAGCACTATCTCTTCCCCAGGCCCTGTCTGCAAAAGATGTACCCATGGCAACCATAAAAGTAACATAGGTTGTTGAGAGGGGTAGCTTCATGGATGTTGCAAATGATATCAGAACACTTGCTACCATAAGGTTAACTGAGGCCCTTATAAGGTCAAAAGAAGGTTTATCTCCATCAGCCATTGATAAAGTATTGCTTGTAACCTTAAATCTTTTATTTATTTTATTTAAAATGAATCCGGGTATTATTACATTTATACTCTCGGATATTCCGGAAAATATCCGGACAATGGTCCTGGAGAGACTGGTGGAACCAAATCTTTCATAACCTTCATCCTGTCTTCCCAGGTTTATTTCTGTTTGTGTTACAGTGCGGGCTTTTCTGGAGAACCAGAGTGTAACAGCCATAATAATACCTGCAATAATGAGTAGGACAGTGTGAGATGGAGAAGCTTTCTGCAATTCGGACATCATGGAGGTGAGAGGTTCCGCTGTTGTTGATGCAACTTTATAGGCGCTGAGTCCGGCAAGCGGAACTCCTATAAAATTAACAAGGTCATTAGCCGCAAAAGCCATGGCAAGTGCGAAAGTACCAATTAAAACAACAATTTTTAAAATATTTATCCTTGTAAGGACCAGCAATACCTCTAATAATAACGAGAATATGAGAAAACTAATAAGGAGGATTAACATTGTATTTGATTTTATCCATGAGAGGGTTTCAGATGTTATAAATGTGGAACCCTTTGCTCCCTTTATTACTATAAAATAGGTAATAGAAGTAAGAGCAAGTCCACCCCAGAGTGCTCCATATTTTTTTAATTTGTTATTAAATTCAAAAGTGAATATCAACCTGGAAAAAAATTGTATTATCGCCCCTACAGTAAAAGCGATCACAACAGATAACAAAATACCCATTATGATTGCAAGAGCTTTTCCTGTATTAATATACTTTATTAAGCCTGCTAACCCTTCTTTACTTTTGAGAACTTTGATAATTGACATTGCGACTGCAGCCCCAAGTAGTTCAAAAACAATAGATACAGTAGTTGATGTTGGCAGTCCGTAAGAATTAAAAAGGTCAAGTAACAAAATATCGGTTAACATTACAGCAAGAAAGATTGTGATCAATTCGGGCATTGTAAAGAACTTCGGATGAAATATACCTTTTCTTGCAACTTCCATCATACCTTTTGAGAAAGTAACACCTGCCAGAAGTCCGAAACTTGCAATTATAAATATTGTATATTTTGAAGCAACCCTGGATCCGATAGAGGAGTTTAAAAAATTAACTGCATCATTACTGACACCTACAATAATATCCGATACAGCCAGTAATGCCAGAAAAATTATTGCTGCTAAATAAATTTCCATAATATCAATCTCCCTTTCACAGAAATGAACTCCATAAAAATTCTTGAAATTTTTCGAGATTGAATTATATCATTTTTTTTATAATTTAATAAATTAAAACAAAACGGAGTAAGTTATATTGACGGGTAAGAAAAAATAGGTTAAACTACAATTTATATATAAAACTAAAAAACCCGGAGTGTATGATGTTGTTATCGGAGATGAATATAGGGGATAAAGGAGAGATCTATTCCATAAAAGCCAAAGGTGAGATTAGAAGAAGAATACTCGATATGGGCCTTGTAAAAGGTGTCAGGTTTAAAGTTGTAAGAGTTGCTCCGCTTGGAGATCCCATAGAAATAAAACTTAAAGGGTTTCTCCTTTCCCTGAGAAAAGAGGAAGCTCGCCAGATTCTTGTAAATTTAAAAGGGTATGTGGGAGATAATAAACCGATGAGGGAATATGGCCCGTTAATTTCACCCCTTCCCATTGAAAAAAATAACAAAAATAATAATAAAAAAGAGATAGTTGTCGCTCTTGTAGGTAACCCTAACAGTGGTAAAACTTCAACTTTTAACCGTTTAGTCGGATCAAACCAGAAGGTTGGAAATTTTCCCGGTGTAACAGTAGAAAAACATGAAGGGGAAATAAAATATAAAGGCTATAAACTTCATATTATTGACCTGCCGGGTACATATTCACTGACTGCATATTCTCCGGAAGAAGTTATAACAAGAAATTATCTTATAGAAGAAAAACATGATGTGGTTGTTGATATAATTGACAGTACCAACATTGACAGGAATCTTTATCTTACTACACAATTAATGGAACTTGAGTCCGATATGCTTGTAGCTTTGAATATGATCGATGAAGTTGAAAAAGACAATATTCAGATCGATTTTAAACAACTGCAAAAACTTCTCGGGTCTCATGTTATTCCAACCTCTGCTGTTAAAGATATCGGAATAAATTCACTTCTTGATCATATAATCAGGGTTTATGAAGGTAAAATTTCTATTGCCAAGAATAAACTGACATTCAGTACAAAAATGGAAGAGGATATTCTTGAGATGGAAAATATCCTTAGAAACGATGAAGATTTAACATCCAGGTATCATCCAAGGTGGCTTGCAATAAAATTATTTGAAAATGATCAGATCATATATAAAATGGTAAAAGAGAGGGCAATCTGGATAAGAGTATCAAAAAAACTTCAAGAGGTTATTAAAGAATTTGAACAAATATTTAATTCAGATCCTGAGCTGGTTTTAACTGAAGATCGTCACTCATTTATAAGAGGTGCTATAAAAGAGACAGTAAATGTGCCTAAAATTGAGAAAAAAAGCTTAACCGATAAAATAGACTCAATACTGATAAACAGAATTCTGGGACTTCCCATATTTCTGGGTATTATGTGGTTGATCTTCCAGTTTACTTTTACACTGGGAGAACCCTTTATGAATTTTATCGAATCCATATTCTCAATTTTTGGAAATACAGTCAGAGGAGTGGTACCGGCCGGACTTTTACGTTCTCTTTTAATTGACGGTATAATATCAGGGGTTGGAGGTGTACTTGTTTTCATCCCAAATATTATCCTTCTTTTTCTCTCCATTGCTCTTCTTGAAGGAACCGGATATATGTCAAGAGCTGCTTTTGTGATAGATAAAATTATGCATAAAGTTGGCCTGCATGGAAAATCCTTTATTCCCATGATAACCGGCTTTGGCTGTTCTGTACCGGCAATTATGGCTACCAGGACATTAAAGAACAGATCTGACCGTATTGTTACTATGTTGATAATTCCTTTTATGAGCTGCGGAGCAAAACTTCCGGTTTATATCCTTCTTATAGGTGCTTTTTTCCCACCTGCAATGGCAGGGAACATTCTTTTCAGTATTTATATATTTGGAGTGTTTATTGCTATTATTTCAGCAAAATTATTAAAAACTACTTTTTTCAAGGGAGAATCCGAACCATTTGTTATGGAATTACCTCCCTATAGAATGCCCACTTTAAGATCACTCTTCCACCAGACAAACTTTAAAGCAAAAATGTATATAAAAAAAGCAGGAACTATTATACTTTTTGCATCAATAATTATCTGGGGAGCAAGTAATTTCCCAAAAAACAACTATGTTGAGGAACAGTTTCAGAAGGATATTGTCAAAATTGAGTCTTCTCCCGGGTTAACTGATTCTGAAATAACTGCAAAAATAAAATTATTGGAAATAAAAACAAGGTCAGAACAACTTGAATATTCTTTTGCGGGCAGGATGGGAAAATTTATTGAACCTGTTATAAAACCGATTGGGTTTGACTGGAGGATAGGAGTAGCAATTGTAGCAGGTTTTGCCGCTAAGGAGATAGTTGTTTCTACCCTGGGTACAATTTTCTCTCTTGGAGAAATTGATGAAAAATCAAAGGATCTGGCAAAAAAATTAAAAAGTGATGATAAATTTAATAAATCTGTTGCTCTTGCTCTAATGATCTTTGTTCTCCTTTATGTTCCCTGTATTGCAGCAACTACGGTGTTCCTGAAGGAGAGCGGATCGTGGAAGTGGACCAGGTTTTATATTTTTTATACCATTACAGTTGCATGGATAATGGCTTTTGCTGTTTACCGTTTAAGCTTACTTATTTTTAAATAACAGATTGTAAATTTTATCTATGCTCATGATCATTTTCCGGTATATTGGCAAGTAAAGATTTTTCCCAGTATAGACAATACTTTTTATTTTTTATTGATATCTCTTTAATTCTTTCATAGACAGGGTCTCTTCTACACCCTTTTAAATCTGAATTGAACCATTTGCATTCATAGCAGAAAGTGCTGAAATCGGCATTACCTTCTAATATTTTTCTGATCTCATATTCTCTGTTCTTCTCAAATTCAGGTGCCTCTTTTTCCATTTGTTTTAATTTTTTAAGTTTCTTAAAATTCTTTTTTATATAAATTATAATGGAAGGGACAAGTATCAGAACGGTAATTTTAGTAACCCACAGATTAAAATACCCCGGAGGATTAAGAATATTGGAGGCAATATCAATAAAGTTAGCAAAGATAATTCCGGGAATAAACAGTTTAACCAAAAAGCTTTTATCATTTACTAAATATTTGATCCAGTAGTTCATAAAATAATTTTAAACCTTTTATTAAAAAGGTTCAAATTTTTCTAATATATACTTTCAATTGTCAGGTATTAGTTTGTATGATATTATCGGTAACTAAATACAAATACTGAAAAAATTAAATGGTACAGATCAAAAATATTCATTATTCAATTGGTGAAAGAGAACTCATAACGGGAATAAACTGGATAATTAATCCGGGGCAAAAATCAGCACTATTAGGTATAAACGGTTCCGGTAAAACTACGCTTCTGAAAATAATAAACGGAGAAATTGAACAGGATTCGGGAAAGATTCTTAAACCAAATGAATATTCAATCGGATATCTTCCTCAGGAGATCATAAACTTTAAAGATATTAAAGTGATAAATGAAGTGAGATCAGGAAGAGAAGATATTTTAAAACTTGAAAAAGAATTAAATGAACTACGTGACAAATTATCCGGAACCGGTAATAAAAAAAATTCAGACCTTGAAAAACTGGATACGCTTGAAACCAGGTTCAATTCTATTGAAGGATATGATCTGGACCGCAAGGCAAGAAAGATCCTTTACGGATTAGGGTTTGCTGAAACTGATATTGAGAAGAATACAACTGAGCTGAGTGGCGGATGGCAAATGAGGGTTCATCTTGCAAAATTGCTGGTAAAAGAACCTGATCTTCTTTTACTGGATGAACCTACGAATCATCTTGATATACATTCTATTGAATGGCTGGAAAAATTCCTTTCGGGTTTCAGGGGTAGTGTTATCGTTGTATCTCATGACAGGTTTTTTGTTAACAGGGTTACTGAAAATATTTTTGAACTCGAGAGGGGGAAGATCAATTTTTTTAATGGAGGCTTTGAATTTTATAAGGAACAGAAAAAATTAAAAGAAGAAAAGTTGATAGAAGAGATGAAAGATGTTCTGAAAAAAAGAGAACATCTTGAAAAATTTATAAACAGGTTCAGATATAAGAACACTAAAGCAAAACAGGTCAAGAGCAGGATAAAAGATCTTAATAAACTTGAGGTTGACAGACTTGTCTCAACACCTGATTTTTTAAAATTTGAGATAAAGATCGGAAAACACAGTTATGCAAATGTTCTTGATGTATCAAAAATATCATTTGGTTATAAATCTTCTGAATTGGTGTTCTCGGATATCTCATTCAGTATTTCCAGGGGCCAGAAGATTGCCCTGATCGGTGAAAATGGAAGTGGAAAAACTACACTATTAAAACTTATTTCAGGGATATTAACTCCACTGGAAGGTGATATTTTCCAGGGGGAAAGAACAGAAACTGGATATTACGGGCAGCATCAATCCGAAACTCTTGACCTGAACTCCAACATTATTGATGTTGTTTCAAATTCTTCTGAAGAATCAAATATTACAAATATCAGAAAGGTACTGGGGTTATTCGGGTTCTCAGGAGAAGATGTATTCAAAAATATCGGTATACTTTCAGGAGGAGAGAAGGCAAGGGTATCACTTTCCCGTATTTTACTTTCTCCACAAAATTTATTGATCATGGATGAACCTACAAATCATCTTGATTCGATCTCACGAGATGCAATGGAAGAGGCATTGAAGAGCTATGAAGGGAGCCTTCTTCTGGTTTCTCATGACAGGTATTTTCTTGACAGGATCGTGACCAGAGTTATGGAATTAAAGGATGGAAAGATATATGATTTTCAAGGGAATTATTCATCATATCTGAAAAATAAAGACCTGAAAGGAGATCAATATTCAGATGAAGTTAATATTGGATCCTCCGCTAAAAGCAATAAAAAAGATGAGAGAAAACTAAGGGCAATCTCAAGGCAGGAGATCAGCAGGGAAAGAAACCGGTTGCGCGTGATAATAGAAAAACTGGAAAAACAGATCTCCTTCCTTGAAGAAAAAAGAAATGAAATTGAAGTAAAAATGGCTGATTCCGATACATATGAAAATTCCGGAACAATTACTGTTCTTCAGAAAGAATATGCATCTGTAAAAAGGGAACTTGATCATATTTTTCCGCAATGGGAAGAGGCACAATTAAAGATCGAATTATTGTTGAAAAATATAGAAAAAGTCTGAATTACCTTGTTTAGTTCTTTGAGTGGAAATCATCCATTCTTTTGAGATAATCATTAACTACTTTATTTGGATCAAGTGAAAGCTGCTCTGCAAATTTTTTAAGGAAAGTTTTAATATAAACTTTAGGAGGAAGCAGATCATATCTCTCTAATTCAATATTGGTAAGGTGCTTTAATGGAACACCACTTAGGAAAGCAATTTCTTCCAATTCAAACCCGAGAACATTTCTTGTCATTCTGAGGGCTTCTCCTCCAATGACCTCATACTCAGGTATTCTGCTCTTTGCAAATTTTTCTTCCTTTGATTTGATTTTTTCCATTTTTTTATCATTGAAGTATTTTTCAAGCATGGAAAAGGCCTCATCAATTTCTTTTACAATATTTTTTTGTCTTTTATTGGATAAAGAATTTATCAGGGGAGATATTCCGAGGTCGGTTTTTGAATATAAATTTCTTAGTAGAATATATGAGTTTTTCATCTCTGTAAAAGATGTATCTTTATTGATCTCCAGAGTTCTGAAATATTTTTCCAGGTCGTGATCATTCATTTTTAGATATCTCAGTTTTTATTTGAGTGTTATTTATTATATTTGTGACAACCCGTTTAATATCTTTTTTGGTTTTCAGTGAAATATTAATTTCGGGAGATAACTGGGTCATACTCAGGTTTCTCCAGAAATGGCTGTCATACTCAAGGTATCCGGAATAGAGAGCATTAATCCCTATAAGTTTAATACAGATACTTCTAAGAGAAAAACCTTCTTTTATTTCACTTGAATCCCTTACTTTATTCAATATAATATTGATCTTAAACTTTGAAAGATCTTTAAATGCTATATCACCAACTTCACCGGCATTTTTTTTAACATAATCAATAAGGTCCAGGATTGTAACTATATTATGATCTTTACGGTTTTTCCATATATTTTTGGAATAGTCCTTCAGGCCATAAATTCCAAATAAAAAATTTAGTTTTCGGAAAAATGTACTTTTTATGAACTGGAAAAGATTCTCAATTGCAGTAATCTCAGGGATTGTAACAACGATCATTTTATCTGCGAGTAAAAAAAAGTCCAGGATATTTTTATTAAATCCGCCTCCCAGGTCAAGAAGAATATAATCAGCATTAAGTTTTTTTATATGGCTGAATAACCTTATCTTTTTGTTATATTTAATAACATCAAAAATGGTTGAGTTAATATCTCCCGGGATGATCTCCAGATTTTTTATCTTTGTTTTAGAAATGAGGCTTTCGAGTGGTTCATCATACTTATAAAAATCCTTTATGGTTTTATTTCTTGATTCAATTCCGAAAAAAGAGTGAAGATTTGCCCCTCCAAAATCGGTATCGATCAGGATCACTTTTTTGCCCGATGATGCAAGGTATGATGCAATCTGGCTGATCACAAAGGATTTTCCGGTTCCACCTTTTCCTCCCCCGACTGCCCATATCTCATTTTTTCTGGTTTTCATGATAATTCAGGAATAATATTACAATAAAAAAAATTTTTTAACAAATTTTTTGAAAAGTTTTCCCATTTTGCAGTTATATAGAGATTTATGTTATAATTTTTTTATGTTAGATCTTAATTTTATCAGAGAAAATTTTGACGAAGTCATTGAAAAATCACGAAACAAAGGCGTGGAAATAAACAGAGAAATTTTTATTGAAGTCGATTCTCAAAGAAGAAAAAAAATAACTGAGATCGAAGAACTCAGAGGGAAAAAGAAAAAGATAGCAAAATCAATAGGGATTGCAAAAAGAAATGGCGATAATACGGATGAACTTGAAAAAGATTCTAAAAAATATTCAAAAGAAATAGATGACATTGAAACATCATTATCTGAATATGAAACAAGATTTCAGGAGTTATTATTAAATATACCGAATCTTTATCATGAGACAGTTCCAACTGGTAAAGATGAATCGGACAATATAGTGATCAGGGAGTGGGGTAAGAAACCTGATTTTGATTTTGAACCGAAACCTCACTGGGAGATAGGTGAAATTAATTCATTCCTTGACCTCCCAAGGGCTTCCAAAATTGCCGGCTCCCGCTTTGCTCTTTATTTCGGATCACTTGCAAAACTAGAGAGAGTGTTGATCAATTTTATGGTTGAAACGCATACCGAAGAAAAAGGATACATTGAAGTGTTACCACCATTTTTAGCAAATGATGAAAGCCTGACTGGTACGGGTAACCTCCCCAAATTCAAAAATGATCTTTTTAAGATCGAAAATTACAATTATTATCTTATTCCAACTGCAGAGGTTCCACTTACAAATATTCACAGAAACGAAATATTAACAGAAGAGGAATTAACAAAAAAATATGTAGCCTATACTCCATGTTTCAGAAGTGAGGCCGGTTCTCACGGGAGAGATGTAAGGGGAATAACAAGACAACATCAGTTTAATAAAGTTGAATTACTGAAGTTTACAAAACAAGAAGATTCATTTGATGAACTTGAAAAATTAACAAATGATGCCGAATCAATATTACAAAAACTGAATCTTCATTATAGAGTTGTACTCTTAAGCACGGGTGACCTGTCGTTCTCTTCAGCAAAAACCTATGATATTGAGGTTTGGATGCCGGGAAGGAACAAATATGTTGAAATATCTTCCTGTTCAAATTTTAAAGATTTCCAGGCAAGGAGAACTAAAATAAAATATAAGTCAAAGGGAGGAGAAAAAAAATTTGTTCATACATTAAACGGATCAGGTCTTGCAGTAGGCAGGACAGTTGCTGCTATTATGGAAAATTATCAGAATAATACCGGGAAAGTAAAAATACCTGATATACTTGCTGAATTTTTTAAAAACGAATATCTTTAATGCCATTCTATAATTGCAGATTTATTGATGATACGGGGCAGATCCTTAAGAAAACCATATTTTCCGATAACAAAGAAGATATAAAAAAGATCTATTCCGATTCCAACCGGAAGATCATTTCCATAAAAAGAAATTTTCTCAAAGGTATAACCTATCTGGAATTGTTTGCTTCCAAAATATCCTACACGGAATTTCTCCTTTTTAATCAGAAACTGATAACCCTTCTGAAATCCGGTGTCTCGTTTATAAATGCAATTGAAATAATTATAAAAAATACTCCAAAAGGAAATTTCAGGGAAATACTGAATAAGGTTGAAACAGATATAAGGAACGGTGTTCAGATATCTGATGCATTTTCATCAAAACAGATCCCTTTTATTAATATTTACCGGGCAACTTTACTTGCTGGAGAAAAAAGTGGAAATCTTGAAGATCTACTTGAAAAATTTAATATCTATCTTGAAAAGATATCAAACCTGAAGAAAAAGGTTTTCAGCAGTTTATCATATCCTGTCATTCTTTTTGTTTTCATGTTCTTAATGATGTTTGCAATATTAGTTTTTGCCATTCCAAAATTTTCAGAGTTTTATAAAGGATTTAATGCTCAACTTCCGGGTATAACAAAAACTATGATCGGGATCTCTACATTCCTGCAGAATAATATTTTACTGATACTTTCAATATTTTTTCTTATTTATCTGTTTCTTAAATTCTTAGAGAGGAAATCGAATATTGTTATTTTTGACAGGATGAAGATAAAGATCCCCTTTATTGGAAATATTATCAGAGATAACAGCCTTGCTGTTTTTTCCAGAACATTGTCAATATTGATCTCAGGGGGGATACCGGTTCCCGAGTCTGTTGAGATTGCAGTTAATACTTTTACAAATGAGTATTTTTATTCTAATATAAAAGATATTCCTTCAAATATAAGGGAGGGAAATCTTTTGTCTGATTCTCTTGAAGAAGTTGTATTTATTCCTGATATTATGGTAGAGGTTATAAGGGTTGGTGAGACTTCGGGAAATTTAATCGATGTACTTGATAAAAATGGCGATTATTATGAGAATACAATAAATGCTAAAATAAATTCTCTGATATCACTTATTGAACCCATAATGATTGTAATATTGGGACTTGTTATTGCATTTATGATAATATCAATTTATCTTCCCATCTTTAATCTGGTAAATGTGGTTGATAGTGTCGATAGAATAACGGAGGTTGAAGGGATCGTAAAATGAGCAATGAACTTGAATTAAAAAGGCTTAAGATTAACTATGAACTTCTTGGAAAATTTCCTGCGGAATTTTTAATAAAAAACCTTATATTTCCAGTTAAAGAGAGTAAAAAAAGCATGGAAATTGTTATGCCGGATCCGGATAACCTTGATAAAATTACAATTATTGAAAATTATATTCAAAAAAAGGTTATTCCCAGACTGGCAAAAAGAGAAGATATAGAGAAAATTTTAAAAAAAAGTGATACTTTTACAAAAATCCTTACCGATAAATCTGAAAGTTTTTTTGCAAAAAAAGTTCAGGAAGAAGTTGAAGATGACTTTCTCTCTATAGAAAAAATTACAGAAGAAGATGATTCTGTTATAAAATTGCTTAATAATATAATCTTTACAGCCAATAATAAAAAAGCATCCGATATTCATATTGAAGCACAACCAACTGTAGTTAATATAAAATTCAGAATAGATGGAATCTTAAACCAGATAATGGAGCCCCTTGACAAGATCTTTCATCTTCCGTTGATAACCCGTTTAAAAGTGATTTCAGATCTTGATATTGCTGAGAGGAGAATACCTCAGGACGGAAGGTTCAGGTTGAAAATTCAGAAAAAAACAATTGATTTCAGGGTTTCGATAATGCCCGGAATTGAAGGTGAAAATGCAGTTATAAGAATTCTCGACCGTGAAATGATAACAGAAAATATTAAAGAACTGGAACTTAAGGAATTGGGATTTTCAAAATATCTGATGGATAATATCGGGTTTTATATTAATCAACCTTACGGGATGTTCCTGGTTACAGGGCCAACGGGAAGTGGAAAAACAACAACTCTTTATGCTTCATTAAATGAGATAAGAAATTCTGAAGAAAAAATAATAACAATTGAGGATCCTGTAGAATATCAGATTGAGGACATAACCCAGATCCCGGTTAATGAAAAAAAAGGACTTACTTTTGCAAGAGGGTTAAGATCTATTTTAAGGCATGATCCGGACAAGATCATGGTTGGGGAGATAAGGGATCCCGAGACTGCTCAGATAGCAATTCAGTCTGCTTTGACAGGGCATCTTGTATTTACCACTGTTCATGCTAATAATGTTTTTGATGTACTTGGCCGGTTCATTCATATGGGTATAGATACTTACAGCTTTATTTCAGCCTTGAATTGCATTGTTGCTCAAAGACTTGTCAGAAAATTGTGTAACGAATGTAAGGTGGAGTATGAACTTACAAAAAAGGAAATGGATGAGAACAGAGTAAAAAAAGGAGATCTTGAAAAAAGTGTCTATAAACCTTCCGGATGTCCCGAATGTTCAAATATAGGTTATAGTGGAAGAACTGTTATTGGAGAGATCCTGGAATTAACTGATGAGATAAAAGAGATGATCCTTGACAAAAAACCCCTTTCTGAAATAAAAAAACTGGCAATGGAACAGGGGATGATACCCATCAGAAAAAATGGTATAACTAAAGTAAAAAAAGGGATAACTTCAATTGAAGAACTAAACAGGGTGACTATTAAAGAATGGATATAATAAGCAATCTCATACAGTTTAAAAGGCCGTCTCAATATATTTATCTTGGCACTGAAGTTTTAAGTGTTTTTAATATAAATGGCAGGAAAACGGAAAATATAGGAGCAATAAAATATAATTCCATTGAAGATCTGAAAAATAATGATAATTTGAACATTAAAAAAATTTTGAAAAACACCGATTCCGGTGTGATCCTTAATTCAGGAGATTTTGTTTTTAATCTGTTAAATTTTGTAAAGATCCCGTTACGTAAAAAACTTAAAGATGAGATCGTAGAATGGAGGGTGCAGAAGGTTTTTCCTGAAAATATGGAAAATTATTTTCATGAATATTTTCAATTATCATCAAATCTGATATTTTCAATTTTAATAAGAAAAAAATTGAAAGATGAGATCGAAGCTTTATTTGAATACTTTGGAATTGAACTTATATATTTCGGTAACTCTACAGTTGAGATAATTAATAATCTGAGGAGAACAAAAAAAAATCCTGATTTTTTCATTGAATATGAGGGTGATCTTATGATAGTTGTTTTTATGGACAAAGGGATCCCGTACTATTTCCGGAAATTCAGGGTAAATAATAGCCATGAAGCATCTGAAGAGATACAAAAAACCGTTGAATATGTCAAAAAAAATTATAATAAAATTCCGGGAACCTATTCAGTTCTATCAGTGAATTTTAATGATGAAACTTTAATAGAAGAACTAAACAGGAATGATTTCATAAGAATTGGTTCCGGCAATAGTGAATATTTGATAATTCCGGGGCAGAGATGAGAAAAATAAAATATAATATTGCAGATAAAAAGAAAGCCAACATGGCCTGGCTTACATTTATTATAACGGTTCTCTTTATTATATCCATATTTTTTGTTCTTACTTCTGTCAGGAACTTCCGGAATGTAAATAGAAAATTATATAACAAGGTCGAAAAAAAGAAATATTATGAAAATGAAATGATTGTGATCCGGAAAAAAACAGATGAAATTAACAGAAATGTTATACAAATAAAATCAAAATGGAAAAGAAAAGTAGATTTTATTAATAATATGATAAATTATAAAAAGTTTTCATATTTGGAAAGACTTTCTTTCCTTGAAAGAATATTACCTGAT
This sequence comes from Acidobacteriota bacterium, assembly GCA_039714255.1. Lineage (GTDB taxonomy): Bacteria > Acidobacteriota > Aminicenantia > UBA2199 > UBA2199 > UBA647. The sequence goes on along the minus strand of JBDLJQ010000004.1, from coordinate 40,952 downwards.
ATGGTTAAAATAAATAATATATCTATGGAATCAAAGTTAAAAGGTGAATTAGTAATTGCTGTAACAGCTTATTCAAATGATAAATTATATGAATTTTATAAGGAATTGTTAAGTTCCGGACTTGTTATATTAAATGAAACTGAATCAGAAGGTGTTTTTAAAGCCAGGCTAAAGATAAAGATAAAAAATGGATAAAAATAAAATTGTTATTTATGCAGCTCTGAGCACATTTCTTATAAGTATTGTTCTGATTATTACTTCGTTCTTTTATACATCATTAAAAAAGATATCTGTAAAGAATATTGATTCCCGTTATGATACTTTCCAGGCTCGCAGCAATGAATTTGAAAAACTGAATAATACATATATCGATTGGCAGAATGTTGGATCTGATTTTAAAAGTTTTAAGGATAAATATTTAATTAAATTTGATGATTTTCCCCGTTTCAGAAAGAACCTAAAACTTGCTTTTACCAGGAATTACCTGACTGAGACCGGTTTTAAACTAAATTATTCAACCGTGTTAAAAGGAGAATTGATCAGAACAGAGATAAATTTTAAGTTATCAGGCCAATATAAAAATATAAAAAAATTTATTTTTGATATATCAAAAATGGATAAGATAGTTTTTTTCAGGTCTGTAAAATTACAAAAAACGAATAAGAATATTATTGGAGATTTTTTCATGGAGGTATACCTTGTTAAATAAAATATCTCTTTTGTTCCCTTTTGTACTTTTGTTTAGTTTTTTATCCTTTGGAGAAATTATAAAGATTTCAAACCTTGAAAAATATGATAAAGATAAATATACATTTAAAAGAGATATCTTTTCTCCTCAATCTTCACTGGCAAAAAACCCCCGAATAAAAGAATTTTTAAATAAAACCAGAAATAAAGTAATAGAGAAAAAAGAGGAAATAAAGGAAGATATTAATTCTACAATAGTTTATGAAGGGTTTCTTTCAAAAAAAGGAAAAACACTTGCCATGCTGGCCATTAATGGAGAATTTTTTATTGTTTCAGAGGGGGGCAGATTACAAAACAGAATATTGATAAAAAGCATTAATAGTAAAAATATTATTATTGAAGTGGAAAGTAAAGATATTAGTATTAGAAAAAAAGGAGTTTCAGATGAGTATAAAAAAATCAACCTTTAAGATATTATCTGTTCTTTTGATGGTTATTATCTATACCGGGTGTTCAATGAGTTCCATATATAAAAGAAAAGGCCTGGAACTGATAAACTCAGGTAAGTATGATGATGCCATTGTACATTATGAAAACCTTTTAAAAAATGATCCGGGTAACTCATCTGCAAAGACTCTACTGCTGAGGGCGAAAATGTATAGTTATTACTATCATTTGGCCCTCGCAAGGAAAATAAGAGATAACAAAAAACATGAGGCTGCTATAAAAGAGTACAAAAGGGCATTAATGATCTTTCCGGATAATGAACTTTTGAAAAAAGAATTAATAAATTATCTTGATATGAATAAACCGAAGGTTAAACATGATTTCAGCACATCCATAAAAGCACCTGTTCAATTATCAATTGACGGTGAAAAGATCGATATATTAAGCCTTAAAAACATACCGGTAAAAAAAATATTTAAGATAATCGGAAAATCATATAAGGTCAATTTTATTTTTGATAAAGATTTCAGGGACTTTCCTTATACCTTTGAAGTTGAAAATATTGGATTCTATGAGGCCCTTAAAATGCTTTGTCTTATCTCAAATACCAGTTACAGGGTAGTAGATAAGAATTCTGTATTGATCTATCCAAACACATCCTTTAAGAAAAGAATTTTTGATCTCAAGGGGGTTAAAGTATTCTTCCTCTCAAATATATCCGGTGAAGATGCAAAAAAGCTTATCATTCCCATGTTCAGAGATCAACAGATATTGATCCAGGAAGACTCGAACCTTAATTCTCTTGTTGTCAAAGCGACTAAAAATGTACTTATTGAGATAGAAAAGTTTATAAGTAAAATAGACAGGGCAAAAAGTGAAGTAGAATTTGATATTGAGATCCTTGAGGTTAACAGAAATGTTTTAAATAAGATAGGAACAGAGTTTGGAAATACATTTTCAACTTTAAAAATAGGCGAAGTGGGGGAGGATGGTTCATTAGATTCAACCCTGAATGTGAATAATCTGAAAAATTCGAACTTTTTCCTTACATTGCCCAGTGTGGCATTAAATTTACTTGGAACTGATGATAACAGTAAGATACTGGCCAAACCGAATTTGAGGGGAATTAACGGAGAAGATATAAAGTTTATGGTAGGTGACGAATTACCCATTCCCCAGACAACTTTACAATCAGTTGCAGCAGGTGGGGTTGAGAGTATTCCATTAACCACATATCAATATAAAAATGTTGGAGTTGAGATAAAACTTACCCCTTTCGTTCATAAAAAAGGGGAGGTTACCCTGAAATTAAAACTGACGATGAATTTTGTTACCACTTATGTTGATCAGTTCCCGGTAATGGGTAAAAGAGAACTTGAAAATACAATAAGGTTAAAAGAAGGTGAGAGTAGTATAATAGGTGGTTTTATCCGTGATGAAGTGAGGGGGAAACTGAAAGGCCTGCCATGGCTTTCAAAAATTCCGGTATTGGGAAGGCTCTTTGGAAGCAGGGAAAGTACTATCAGGCAGAAAGATATAATATTCTCCATTACTCCCAAATTTATAAGGTCGGTTGATATTTCGAAAGAGAGTGAAGAAACAATATGGTCTGAATCAGAAGATCATTCTTCAACCGGAAATATAAAAAAGACTCAACGGCCGAATAATCTGAGGTCACTTTCACGTATTACAGGAGATTCTGTTTCAATTTCTCCTTCCGGCCGTAGTGTCCGTGTGAATACTTCCGCTCTATTTTCAATTAATATAAATACTGAAAAAAATATTTCAACCCTGTCTTTAAGCGGATCTGTTTCCGGTGAGAAAGCAGAGATAGAAGAATTAAGCACATCTGTAATAAAAAATGAAAAAATAAAAATTCTGAAAAATAATACTGAAACAAATTTTGATCTTGGTTATTCTTTTTTTGATTCTCCGATAAAACATGGAAATATAGCAAGATTGAAAATTAAGTTTTTAAAGAAAGGCAAATATACAATAAGTATAAATAATTTAAGAGGATCAGCCAACCGGGAAACTGTTAATCTAAAAGCAGTTAATGCAACGGTAACTGTTTTTTAAAAATGGAAGAGAGAGAAGAATTATTTTATCTTCTCTTTCAAAGCTTTACCGGCTTTAAAAACCGGTACATTCTTAGATTTGATCTTTATTTTCTGTCCGGATTTTGGATTAACTCCGGTTTTTTCTTTTCTGTGGGCAGTCGCAAATGTTCCAAAACCTACCAGGGTTACTTTCCCTTTCTTTTTCAGCTCGTGTGATACAGTATCAATAAAAGCATTAACTAATTTCTCTGTATCAGAAACCTTTAATTGTGCTTTTTCAGCAATAGCCTTAACCAATTCAGTTTTGTTCATTTTTACCCTCCATAAGTCATTCTAATTAATAATCTAAAAAAAGTCAAGTTATAGGTACAATACAAAATTTTTAAATTTATATTTAAATTATCTTAATATATTGGAAAATTTTTGTTTCCTGTTGACAAAATTTTTGTAAATAAATAAAATTTTGAATTATGTTAAGAGATCTTAAAGAAGAAGAAATAAAAGAAATAGTTGGTTTGTTCCGCAAGGATAAATACAAAATATCTATTAAAGAAATAAGAAATAATTTAAAAAAAATAGTTGATTCCCAGAATATTTTCCCACTTGACCAGCAGAGGACACTTATTTTAAGGCTTCTTCATACGTATGAATCCACAAAGAAAAAAGAAGTTATTATTCTCGAAGAGTTTGGAGATAAGAAAGCACCTGTTACAATAATTCTCGGTGCCCTGGCTGAAGACTGGCCGGGAATGTCAAATTCAGTACTTGGAATAATTCATCATATGGCCGGAAACGTCCTTTTCGTAAAAGGATTTACTGTTGAGTTAAAAAAAAAAGCAATTGGATTAGTTCTTCTTTCATTCAGGATTAAAAGTAAGGTCGAATATAAAAACTTTCTAAACGAAAGAAAGAGCATTATAAAAAAGATAAAAGAAGCTTCAAAAGGAAGCCTGAGTAAATCGATACTTCTTGATGAAGAAATAGTAAAATCTGATATTTTCGAACAAATTGTTAAGAGGATAAAAAAAGTATATAAGAATCCGGATATTAATGAATTGATCAATGAGGAAGGAGAAGCATTGAAATTTGTTTTATCACGGTCAAGAGAATATCTTGAAGAGAGAAGAATAAAGGACCTTGCTGAATTTATTATAGAAAATTATAAATGCCAGAAATATGTAAGAGATGGAAATGCAAATGAAATTATAAAAATCAGGAATTTTGAGACAGATTATGAAAAACTGACAGGTATAACATTTGTTTGCACGGAATTGATGATCTCAATTGAAGATTTCCTGAAAACACTTGATTATCTTGTTCCTGATAATAAAATAAAACATCATAAAAGCTTTATCACAAGGGATGGCCTGCTGGTCTACAGAATAGAAATTGTAGACCGCTTCGGTTCGCAATTGAATCCAATTATTATCAGGTCAATTGAAAATTCCCTGAAAAAACTTGTTATTTCGTCACATAATTCAAGGTTTGCCAGTATTAAAACGGTAGGTGGATTTGAACATTTCGCCAGGGCGATAATTCCATTTTTAATGGATGAACTGGAAAGGACAAAAATGACCCAGGTTTTTCTGAATGTTACAAATAAAACAGATTTTTATATTGAGATTAAATCCATTATTATCAGAGATAGTTCTAACAGGGGAAAAATAATTACATTAATCCCCGAAATTGACCGGATATCAGGAGTTGATATTAATTCATTTATCCCAACAAAAATTTACAGAGAAAAATATAAAGTAGATATATTCAAGCTCAATATAAGCCTGTCGGAATTTGATACTGTTAGAGAAATTTTCGATACGCTAAAAACTGTAATTAAAAAAGAATTTGGTGAAATACGGGATTTTGATCAGGGTTTGAGAGATATCTATATTTCAACTTTAACTAAATTATTAAAAAACCTTAATGATATTGATCCTGATCTGATCAAAGAGATATTCTTTAATTTTGATGAATTATACAGGATAGAGATCAATTTTGATGTGATCGCTGAAGTTATAAAAATGTGTTCAGAATTGATATACAAATCGAAAGATAACGGAAACCTGGCTGGTTTTTTTAAATATAAACATCACAAAGAGCTTCACAGGACAATTATAGTTGTATCCTGTTTTAGAAAAAAATCTTTAATAAAGATATTTTTAGATCATTTTAAAGGTATTAATCTTAATTTTTCAAAATTTTACAGAGACCAGAAAAAATATTACATCTTAATTCTTGATAATAAGAACAATATTATTGATGAGTTATCCATAAATAATCTTAAGAGTAAAATAAAAAAATGTGAATGATCTTAAGATAAAAGATCAATAATTTCTAATTTGAAATATTTTTTAAGGCTGTGAAAAAATCCCTGATATTTTTTACAGGTATAAGTTGAGCATTTTTAATCTTAACATCGGAATGAAATTCCGGAAGTATAAACTGGGTAAAACCGTGCCTGACAGCTTCTTTAATTCTGTTCTCAATAAAATTTACCGGCCTGATCTCACCGGTCAGGCCAACTTCACCAATAACGATGAGGTCATCAGGCAATACAATATTCTTCAGGTTTGATAAAATAGCAGAACATATAGTAAGATCACTGTCAGTCTCTTTAAGGTTAATGCCTCCGGTAACATTTAAAAATATATCTGATTTGTATAATGGAAGCCTTAATTTTTTTTCAATAACTGAAATTAACATTGATAATCTGTACGGGTCAAACCCTATGGACATCCTTCTTGGATTTCCTCCAAAAGGGTTTTCTGTCACAAGTGCCTGTATCTCTATTAAAATAGGCCTTATCCCTTTTACAGATGCAACAATTGCAGTTCCTGGTTCTCTGGATTTCCAGTTTTGTATAAATACTTCAGAGGGGTCTTTTACTGAGGTAAGGCCTTTCCCGGTCATCTGAAAGATACCTAGCTCATTAATGGGGCCGAACCTGTTCTTCTCAACCCTGAGTACCTTTATTCCCGACTGTATCTCACCCTGAAAGTATAATACCACATCCACCATATGTTCCAGGGTTTTGGGGCCTGCTATCTGCCCTTCTTTAGTAATATGTCCTATAATGAAAACAGTTATATTATTATTTTTTGCGATCTCTGTTATTTCTGATGTGATCTGCCTTAATTTTGAAGTTGAACCTATTATACCACTCAAATTATTTGAGTTAATTGTCTGAATAGAATCAATTATTAAGTAGGCAGGTTCTATTTCCTCTATACTCTTTTTCAGATCTTCCAGGTCACCCATTGTTAATAATAAGATATTGTCCGAGTTTATCCCCAGCCTTTCAGCCCTGGATTTTATCTGCATATCCGATTCTTCACCGGAAAAATAAAGGATCTTTTCTTCTTTTGCCAGAGAACCGGAAACTTCAAGCAGGAGTGTTGATTTTCCTACACCCGGTTCTCCTCCGATTAGAATTACTGATCCGGGAACAATCCCACCACCCAGGGACCTGTCAAATTCATCAATTCCGGATTTGACCCTGTTTAGTTCCTTCAGGTCAATATTTTTCAGGCTGACAGGTGTTTTTACTATTTCTTTAATGGTGGATTTACGATTATTTTTTTCAGGATTTATCTGCTCCATTGAGTTCCAATTGTTACATTGGGGACATTTTCCGAAAAGTTTAGGGCTTTGGTATCCACACTCGATACATTCAAAATATATATTTGAACTCATAGTAAAGAGTTTTAACTAATGTATATCTGTTAACAGTGAAAAATCAGCTACTCCGGATAATAATTCATCAATTTTCTGGAGAAGAGCAAGTCTGTTATTTTTTAAATTTTCATCTTTTGCCATTACCATTACATTGTCAAAAAAAGAATCAACAACAGGTTTCATCTCAACAATTTTTGAACAGGCGGAAATGTAATCATCTTTTTGGATCAGAGTTACAATTTCTTCCTTTGATTCCGTAAATATATCATATAATATTTTTTCAGATTCTTCTTCAAGTAAATCTTCTGACACCATATAAAACTGTGAACCTTTTATTATATTTTTTAACCTCTTATGAAGAATGATAAGATGTTCAATGTTTGAGGTTTTAATCATTTCAGATATACTTTTTGCTTTAAGATATGTCTTATAAATATACAGATTATCAGGGTTGATCACACTGTTTACAATATCAAACCTGAGGAAAAGTATATCTTTTAAGAAAAATTCCATCCTGCCCAGAAAGAGGTTTCTTATTTTTTTGAAAAATTCTTTTTGATCATCTTCTTTTTCTGAATAATTTTTTATGGAAAAATCTATTAAATCCTTCAGGTCAAAATCCATATTAAAATCCAGAATGACCTTAATAATAGCAGAAGCATCTCTCCTTATTCCATATGGGTCCTTGGAACTTGAAATTTTCATACCTTTTGAAATAAATGCCGAAATATTATCTATTTTGTCAGCAATGGAAAGTATTCCTCCACCAAGGTTCTCAAGTTCATTCTCAACAAATCCCCTGGGCTCATAATGGTGATATATGGAATCCCAAATATTTTCTTCAACTTCCAGTTCTTTCAGATACAATCCTCCCATTATTCCCTGTAAGGAAGGAAACTCCCGGACCATTCTTGTTGTAAGGTCATTTTTACATAGTTCGGCGGCTTTTTTAAGGTCTTCAGACAATTTTTGATTACCTGAAAGATCACATATTTTTTCGGTTAATATTTTCAGCCTGTCACTTTTTTCAAAAAAAGTTCCAAGGTCTTTCTGGAACATTACATTTTTAAGATTTTCTCTCAGAGCATAGAAATCATCCTTTTTATCATTATCCCAGAAGAATTTAGCATCCTCAAAAGTAGCTTTTATAACTTTTGAGTTGCCTTCTGACACAAAACTGTTCTCATCAGGAATATTTGAAATTCCAATAAAATTATTTGTAAGATGCCCGAACTTATTGAAAACCGGAATAAGTTTTTTTTCATTGATCATAAATGTTGAGATTATTTCTGAAGGGAGTTCCAGATATTTTTTATCAAAAGCACCGGAAAAAACCACAGGATACTCATTGTTAAAAATAAAATATTCAAGCATATTGGGATCGATCTTAATTTTTGTTTTTAATTCTTCCTCTATATCCTTAATTTCATCAAGAATCTTCTGTTTTCTCTCCTCTATTTCAAATATAACAAAATTTTTGTTTAACAACTCACAATAATCTTTATAGGAAGAGACAATAATATCTCCCTCTGATAATAATTGATGCCCGAATGTAGTATTTGATGATGAAACACCTGCAAATTCAAATTCTATTACTTTATCATTAAAAAGGGCCAGTAAATTTCTGACGGGCCTGACAAAGGGGATTTTGGAAGAGTTCCAGATCATTGTTTTATCAAAGGAAAGTTTTTTAAGTATTTCAGGTATGATCCTTTTCAGGATCTTAAATGAATCTTCTCCTTTGAATTCTTTTTTTACCTCCAGATAAATGCCCTTTTTTGTTTCTGTTTCAATAATATCTGATTCCGATATATCATTCAGCTCCATAAATTTTGTCAAAGCAATTGTTGCATTATTGTTTTCATCATATGCAATTTTCTTTGAAGGGCCTTTGATCTGTTCAATCCTGTTTTTTGCTTTGGATGCAATATCGTTAAAGTAGATCGTGAATCTACGGTTAGTTGAAGTGGTCTCTAAATTTTTATAATCGATAAGGTTATTATCCAGAGCTGAAGTGAAATATTCTTTTAGTTGGGAATTAATTTCTCCAATGCTTGAAACAGGTACTTCTTCTACTCCGAGTTCAAATAAAAAGTCATTCATTTTTACCCTCTGTGTGTTCAATATATTTTTTTGCAACTAATGAGGAAAGTTCTCTCATTGATGCGAGAAATGAGGTCCTTTCGGCAACAGAAACAGCTTTCCTTGCATCCAGAATGTTAAATGTATGGGAACATTTTAAAATATAATCAAATGCGGGGAGATAAAGATCAATTTCTATTAGCCTTTTTGCCTCATTATTGTATTGGGAATAAAGATTTCTCAATAGATCAATATCGGCAGCTTCAAAATTATATATGGAAAATTGTTTTTCCTCTTCGGTTCGTAATTCACCATAGGTTACATCACTGCTCCAATCCAGGTCATAAATATTACTTTTTGATTCGAGAAAACTGCCAAGACGTTCTATACCATATGTTATCTCAAGAGAGGTCGGACTGAGCACTATCCCTCCCGCCTGCTGGAAATATGTAAACTGTGTGATCTCAAGGCCATCACACATTACCTGCCAACCGACACCCCAGGCACCAAGTGAGGGAGAAGCCCAGTTATCCTCATCAAATTTTATATCATGATTTCTTATTTCTACACCCAGGAACTGCAGACTGTTCAGATACAACTCCTGGGCATTATCCGGTGCCGGTTTTAGAATAACCTGGAACTGGTTATGTTTTTGAACCCTGTTAGGGTTTTCTGCATATCGCCCGTCATCGGGCCTTCTTGAAGGCTGCCAATATGCACTTTTCCACGGTTTTTCCCCTAATACTTTGAAGAATGTATCAGGTGTCATAGTTCCAGCCCCAACCTCATTGTCATATCCTGAAGCAATATAACAACCGTTATGGGACCAGAATTCTTCTAATTTAAGTATAATTTCCTGTAAACTCAATTTTGCTCACCTTTTTCCCATCTCAAGATAAGGTTTCTTGCGGCATATACTTCATCCAATCTTGAGACTGGTGTTTTATAAGGAGAATTTGTTATAAAATCAGGATTCTCCTCAGATTCTTTTAATATCTCCTTCATTGCATTAATAAATTCATCCAGGGTTTCTTTACTTTCTGTCTCTGTGGGCTCAATCATCATCGCTCCATGTATTATCAAAGGAAAGTATACTGTAAAAGGATGAATATTATAATCCAGTAATCTTTTTGCAATATCGAGAGTTTTTACCTTCAGGCCTTCATCGGAAAAAACAACTTCATGGAGAGTTTTTGATTTAAATGGAAGATTAAGTAATGGTTCAAGTTTTTTCCTTAAATAGTTTGCATTTAATACTGCATCCTCGGCAACCTTACGTATATTTTCATGTCCAAGTGATTTAAGGTATGCAAGAGCCCGCACAAGAACAAGAAAGTTACCATAGAAGTTCTTGATCCTTCCTATGCCATCTTTGCTGAAATAATTGACATGATACATGGAATCCTTTTCTGAAATAACAGGAACCGGCAGGAATTCTTTAAGTTCATTGCTTACTCCGATAGGGCCTGAACCGGGTCCGCCACCTCCATGTGGTGTAGAAAAGGTTTTATGAAGGTTAAGATGAATTACATCAACACCAAGATCACCGGGGCGGACAATTCCCATGAAAGCATTCATATTAGCACCATCCATATAGAGTAGTGAACCGTTTTCATGAATAATATCTGAAATTTCTTTTATATTCTTTTCAAATATCCCCAAAGTGTTAGGGTTTGTCATCATCAGGGCGGCTACATCCTCATTCAGATGCTTTTTTAAAATTTCAGGATCAATTATCCCCTCTTTGTTAGATTCAATTTCCCTGATCTCATATCCGGCAAAATGTGCTGAAGCAGGATTCGTTCCATGAGCTGAATCTGGAATAAGTACAATCTTCCTCGGGTTTCCCCTGGAACTGAGGAACTTTCTGATAACCATCATTCCGGCAAATTCCCCATGAGCTCCAGCAGCCGGAGTAAGTGTATAAGCATCCATTCCCGTTAATTCCATAAGATATTTTTCCAGTGTTTTTATTATTTCCAGGTTTCCCTGAACTAGATCATTAGGTGAATAGGGGTGAGCTGAAAGTTTTTCAATATTTGCAACAGCCTCATTTATTTTGGGGTTATATTTCATAGTACAGGATCCAAGAGGATAAAACCCGTGGTCTACAGAATGATTAAGCCTGGCAAGGTTTGAATAGTGCCTTACTGTCTCAACTTCTGAAAGACTGGGGAAATCGCCAAGATCATCCCTTCGATTTTTTTTGTCCACAGCTATTGTATTATTTTCAAAACTGTTAAATGAAAATGAAATTCCGGTCTTTCCTTTTTTGCTTTTGTTAAAAATTAATTCAGGCAGTACATTCATTGTAGTTCTCCGACTGATTTAATAAAATTATCGATCTGCTCCCTTGTATGGAGTTCTGTAAAATTGACCAGTATTGAATTTTTATATTCTTCAAAAAACCATTTTAATGGAATGCCTGCAAGTATATTTTTCTTTTTTAATTCCGATAAAAATAACTCACTATCCATATTCTTAATTTCAAGGACAATTTCATTGAAAAAATTTCTCTTATACTTAACTTCTACATTGGAAAAATCTGAGACTTTATTTACAAAATAAGTGGTATTCAAATGATTGGACTTTGAAATATCTTTCAACCCGCTTTCTCCAAGAAGTGTCAGATAGATACTTGCACGTAAAGCACACCAGGCCTGATTTGAACAAATATTGGATGTGGCTTTTTCTCTTTTTATATGTTGTTCTCTGGTAGAGAGGGTAAGTACATATCCACGTTTCCCTTCTGAATCAACTGTCTGGCCGACAAGCCTTCCCGGCATTTGACGAACAAGTTCCTTTTTTGCGACAATAAAACCGAGGAACGGCCCTCCGAAAGAGAGTGGTAAACCGAAACTCTGGGCTTCACCAACGGCAATATCAACTCCGTTTGAACCTGGAGAAGATATGAATGGGAGAGAAAATGCTTCAGATACTGCCTGTATTGAATAACCTTTGTACTTATGAATTATTCCGGATATTTTTTCACTATCTTCAATAACTCCAAAGAAATTTGGTGACTGGAAAAGTATTCCTCCATGTTCTTCTGTTAAAATTGAATCAAGTTTTTCAGGATTAATTGTACCGGTTGAAATATCATGTTCAACTATATCTATTTCAATGTCAATGTTCTGAACGTATGTTTTTATGATCTCAAGATATTCAGGGTGGATATTTGATGCAATTGCTATCCTTTTTTTTCTTGTTTTCCTTGCAGCAAGCAGAACTCCTTCTGCTGCAGCTGTACCACCATCATAAAGAGAAGAATTTGATATATCAAGCCCGGTCAGCATTGAGATCATAGTCTGATATTCAAACATAGCCTGCAGGCTTCCCTGGCTTACTTCGGGCTGGTAGGGTGTATAAGGTGTCAGGAATTCACCTCTGGAACTTAAGTATTTAACAGTTTCAGGGATAAAATGATCATAGGCACCACCACCTAGGAAACTTGAAAAATTTGAAAAGGTGTTTTTTTCACCATATTTTTTAAAATCCCTTATAAGTTCATTTTCATGGAGCATCGGGGGGAAGTTTTTAAGCGAAAAATAAGATTTTTCTTTTGGAATATCAGAGAATAATTCTTTAACATCGTTAATACCAATCTCTTTTTTCATCTCTTCCCTGTCAGTGTTGGTAAGAGGAAAATATCTCATTTAATTTTCTCCTTTTCTAAATACCTTTCAAATATTCTTCATATTTATCAGAGGACATAAGATCATCTAACTCTTCACTATTATCGATCCTGATCTTAAATATCCAGCCATCTTCATAGGGAGATTGATTAATACTCTCAGGTTTATCCTCAAGGGATTCATTTACTTCTGTGATCTCGCCTGAAAGCGGAGTGTAGATATCATTAACAGCTTTAACAGATTCAATATTCGAACATGCATCTCCTTTGGAAAATGTATCTCCAACCTGTGGAAGTTCAATATAAACAACATCGCCTAATTCTTTCTGGGCATAATCTGAAACCCCTATTGTTGCTACAGTTCCATCAACTCTTATCCATTCATGGTCATTTGTAAATTTTAAGTTTTTTTGATCCATTATTTCCTCCATTTAAATGTAATTTATAGAAATATAAAAAGAATATTATGCTATATTGCACTATTTTCTCTTATAAAAGGGAGTTTCCACGACTTTTGCATCTACTCTCTTTCCCCTTATCCCGATCTGGAAAATAGTGTCTGCTTCACAATTGTCTGCCGGCATATAAGTAAGGCCGATAGCTTTTTTCAGCCAGGGGGCAAAGGTACCGCTGGTTACTGTTGAGAATTCCCTGTTATCGATAAATACAGGATATCCGTGTCTGGCGATCCCTCTTCCTACCATTTCAAATCCGACAAGTTTTCTTTTGATCCCTTCCTCTTTCTGCTTCAGAAGAGCATCCCTTCCGATGAAATCCCCCTTTTTTAATTTAAGGATCCACCCTAAGTCAGCTTCAAGTATGGTATGAGAATCATCAATATCGTTACCGTAAAGTGACATCTTTGCTTCAAGCCTCAATGTATCACGTGCACCAAGGCCGGCAGGAAGTATCCCTGTCTTTTCACCTTCTTCTGCAAGTTTCAAAAACAATTCAGTGGCTTCTTCTTCACCGGACCTGAAATATACTTCAAATCCATCCTCACCTGTATATCCGGTTCTGGATATTATCGATGAGATTCCATTCACTTTACCGAAAATGAATGTATAGTATTTTAATGATGTTAAGTCCTCATCCGTAAATTTGGAAAGTAATTTTTCAGCAAGTGGCCCCTGAATGGCAACCTGAGAATATTCATCACTTTTATTTGTGATATTTACATTAAATCTTTTCAGTTTTTCAGTGATCCATTTAAAATCTTTTTCAAGATTTGCCGCATTAACAACAAGAAGGAATTCTTTATCGGAGATCATATAAACAAGCATATCGTCGACAAAACATCCGTTCTCCGTAGGAAGTGCTGTATAATGGATCTTTCCCGGTTTTAATTTTTTAACATTGTTGGATGTTATGAACTGGACTGCATCCAGAGCCTTTTCTCCTTCTACAAATATCTCTCCCATATGACTGACATCAAATATTCCGCCATTTGTCCTTACTGCAATATGTTCAGAAGTTAATCCTGAATATTGAACCGGAAGATCCCATCCGAAAAAATCAACCATCTTCCCTTTAAGTGCATAATGTGCCTTGTTGAACTTTGTTTTTTTCATGAATATAGCTCCAAAAAATAAAGTATAATTTATCATATAAATATTCAAAAATCAAGAAATCCCATATGCCGGGAAAACATTAAAAAACATAATTATAATGGCAAAATACCATTGTTTTACTATAATTTTTATCAAATAAGTAATTTTAGGCTGCTCAACACATATCTTTTGATTATAATTTTGATAAATATTTACAAATATGAAGATTTTTGATAGAATACATACGAAAAAAAAAATAGGAGGAAATTTTGAGTATTTCTACTGAAGACAAACAGAAGTTAATAGGGAAATTCCAGCTTGATAAAAATGACACCGGCTCTTCAAAGGTTCAGGTTGCATTATTAACTCACAGGATAAAATATTTAACTGATCATTTTAAAACTCATAAAAAAGATCATCACTCAAGGAGAGGTCTATTAAGCCTTGTTTCAAAGAGAAGAAAACTTTTAACATATATTAGGAAGAACGATTATCAAAGTTATCTGGATATAATTAAGGAACTTAAATTAAGGAAATAATAGTTTTCACCTTAACACTTTCTGAAGTTTGATATAAATATTTAAATAGGAGAAAAAATGGAAAACAGTATTAGTGTAAATATAGATAATACCAGCCTGAAGATTGAATCTCAAAGATGGGCAAAACAATCAAATGGTTCTGTTATTGTTACTTATAAAGATAATGTCATATTAGTTACTGCAAATATGAAGGACGAAACTAAAGAGGGGCAGGATTTTTTCCCCTTAATGGTTGATTTTAGAATTAATAATTATTCTGCCGGGAAAATTCCCGGAGGTTTTTTTAAAAGGGAAGGGAGGCTATCCGAAAGAGAGATACTTTTATCAAGGCTTATTGACAGGCCAATAAGGCCCCTGTTCCCTGAAAACTTTTTGAATGATACTCAGGTTGTGGCAATGCTACTTTCTGCAGATGCCAGTGTTGATTTTGATGCCATGGGGATAATCGGGGCATCAGCTGCATTACTTTCATCCACAATACCCTTTACAACACCTGTGGGAGCTGTAAAAGTTGGTTGGAAGGATGGAACTTTTTATACAAATCCAGGTAAAGAGTTAGCGGATACAATGGATATGGTACTTTTTGTTGCCGGAACTGAAAGTGACATTGTTATGATCGAATCAGGCGGTAATGAATTCAGTGAAGATACTTTTAAAGAAGGCCTTAAGTTTGCAAAAGATATAATTACTGATATTTGTGTCTCACAGAAGGCATTGATAAATCCTGATAAATTTGTAGTTGATGAAGATACTGAATTAAAAGAGATAGTAAAAACCCTTATGAATAAATATGAAGGAAAGCTGAAGGATGCTATTTTTACTACAATTAAAGCAGAAAGCAAAAAGAAATCAAAAGCTATATATGAAGAGATATTTTCTGCTATCGAAGATGAATCAAAGATAGGGAAATATAAAAGTGCATTCCACAAACTTGAAAATGATATTTTCAGGAAAACCCTTATAGAAGAAGAGAAGAGAAATGACGGAAGGTCATTTGATGAGATCAGAAATATTAATATAGAATTAGGTGTCCTCCCCAGAGTACATGGTTCTGCTGTATTTACAAGAGGGGAAACACAGGCTCTTGCTACTGTTACACTGGGATCTGAAGATGATGCCCAGAGGATAGATGATATTTCATCAAATGGTGAATTGAAAAAATTCATGCTTCATTATAATTTCCCTCCTTTCTCGGTTGGAGAGGTAAGTTTTTTGAGAGGCCCCGGAAGAAGGGAGGTTGGGCATGGAAACCTGGCTGAAAAATCTCTGACTCCCATTATGCCTGATGAAGATAAATTTCCATATACAATAAGGCTGGTATCCGATATTCTTGAATCCAACGGATCATCTTCAATGGCTACAGTTTGTGGAGGTACGCTGGCTTTAATGAATGGTGGTGTCCCCATTTCTTCACCTGTTTCCGGAATTGCAATGGGATTGGTCAAGGAAGGAGATAAGTTTGCTGTTCTAACTGATATTGCAGGTTATGAAGATCACTTCGGTGATATGGACTTCAAAATTGCCGGAACAGAAAAAGGAATAACTGCAGTTCAACTTGATATAAAAATAGACGGATTGAGTGATGAAATAATTAATAAAACACTTGAAGATGCAAAAAAGGCAAGATTATTTATTCTGGGAAAAATGAAAGAAGCCATAGTGGAACCTTCATCAAAATTATCAGAATATGCTCCTGTAATACTGACTATGAGTATTAATCCGGAAAAGATAAAGGATCTGATAGGCCCGGGTGGAAAAACCATTAAAGGATTAATTGCAGAGTATGATGTTAAGATCAATGCAGATGATGACGGAACTGTTAAAGTTTCAGCACAGAATAAAGAAGTTGGAAACAATGTAATAGAAAAGATCAAAGAATTGACTCAGGAAGTGGAAGTTGGCAAAACTTATAAAGGCAAAATAACCCGGATAGAAGATTATGGTGTTTTTGTTGAAGTATTTAAGGGCGCAGTAAGCCTTGTACATATTTCAGAGATCTCACATACCAGAATTAGAAATATACGTGATGAGAACTTTAAACTGGGCCAGGAAATTGAAGTAAAGGTTATTGATGTGGACAGGGATAATAAGATCAAAGCCAGCATAAAAGCACTTATCAAGAGGGAAAGAGACTAAAAAAAATTTTTTTGTAATTAGGATATAATGTCAAAAAAATGAATGGGAAAACATTCAATTTCCGTGGTTTCACCATAATTGAACTTATAATTGTAATTGCGATAATTTCGACACTGGCAGTAGTCGCAGTACCTGTGATCGAAACTTCAGTAAAACGGGAAAAAGAGATCCAGCTGAGAAGATCCTTAAGAATGATAAGAAGTGCAATAGATGAATATAAAAAATTCGTTGGAAAAAATAAAATAAAAACCAGTGATGATAGTTATGGTTACCCTGAGGAGTTAGATATTCTTGTTGAAGGGATAGAATACAGGGATAAAAAGAATAATCCGAAAATAAAAAAATTTCTCAGAAAAATTCCCATGGACCCTATGACAGGGTCACTTGATTGGGGATTGAAAGCTTACCAGGATAAAAAAAACTCTTCTCACTGGGGTGGAGAAAATATCTGGGATATTTATTCAAAATCAGGTAAAAAAGCACTGGATGGAACTTACTATAAAGACTGGTAGTTAGAGATCCCGGTTAATTATCCGGAAATAGATCCCAATGTGATCCTTTTAAGTTCATCAAAGTCATATCCCGATAATTCAGCATTTTTGGAAAATATCAGAAATCTTTTGAAAATATTGTCAAAATCCTTTAATTGTATTCCCTGACCTTTGCTCTTTTTTATATCCGGATAAACAGCATGAATATACAGAGTGAATTCCAGTAATTCTGACATTTTTTCACCAACGAACCAGTTTACTTCTTTAAAATGATTTACACCCAGCAATTTTTTGACATCTGCCGAGCCAAAGAACTCTTCAATAAAGAAGGTAGTATTCTCTTTTTCAGGTAAATTAAACAAGGATCTTAATCTGTACAATACTTTAATTAAAAGGGACAGGTTTTCAGATTCATAATTTAAAACTCCCGGATCTGTTAAAATATCTTCGATTTTTTCCCATACGAACCATTCGTCAAAATAGCCATGCAGGTATTCTTTTCCCTCTGACTGGATATTTCCCATTTCACTAATAAATAAAAAAACCGGTAGAATTGTATTAATTTTATTGTTTGCTGAAAGTTTTTTCAGTGTACTGATTGCCTTTATGTCAGCTGAATGTATGGAGTTTTTATTTTTCAGGCTCTTGTGAAAAATAAAGGTTTCTCCTATCTTATCAATTATATTTTCAGAATATTTTTTATGATCTATTTTGATATTAAGAACATTTTGAATATTTATTATAAGATCTGTGAATAGTGGTATAAATTCCCTCATTAAATATTCTTTGTCAGGACAGGGGGTTTTTAATAACGTTTTAATAATATCTTTGAAAGAATTTTTTAACGGGCTTAGGATCTCTTTCTTCATAGTCTCAAAAAGGTCCAAACATCCCTGCCCATTCAAAAATCTGTTAAGCCTGAAAAATCTTTTATCATATAGATCGGGAATTTGTTTGAATTCCAGCAACACATGATATTTGAATGCTTCAAGTTCAAAGTATAGCCCTTTTTCAATTATTTCATCACAGCTCCTGATATATGTTAATTTTGAGGAACTGTCATAAAATGTGATAAACCGGCCTGTACTTTCTTCTATTTTCAGGGATTTGCCAATAGATTCTGTTCTTACAGTTTTTTTATCCGGGGTAAGATCTGCCTTTAAAAAAGGGACGGAATTTTTTATGTTTCCTGAAGCAAAAGCATATTTATTGTTATAGATTATGAGAGAGAATTTATTTCTGAAAAAATTTGAATAGATGATAACATTTTCATTTATTTTACCTGAGTCATCGAGCAGATCATACATCCTGAAATTTTCTACATTGGAGAATATTTCCCGGATCTTTAATAACGGAAATATTTCCCTTCTGTGCCGTTCCAACAATTCGGAATCCGGATTTTCATTAAAATATGCTTTTTTATACTCCATTCCGTATTTTTCAGTAAATCCTTCTATCTGTCCATGCCCGAACAGGGGAAGGCCGGGAAGTGTCACAAGAATAGTGCAGACCCCAAAGTATTTATCATCCTTACCGAACTGAGATATCGCCGTATCTTCGTCCGGATTACTCATGAAATTCACAAATCTTTTAAGGATCTGGGGGTTATAGATGAGAGTATTTTTAATGGAAGTCCGAAATTCCATGTTTTCTTCATTTTTCAGAAAATTCATGAATGAACTGTTGTAGACTCTGTGCATCCCAAGTGTTCTTACAAAATATGGCTCCATAAGCCAGAATGCTTCGGCAACAAGCAGAGTATCCGGCCTCTCTCTTTTTATACTGTCAACAACATCTATCCAAAACTCATTGGGGAAAAGTTTGATAAATTCACTCCGGGTCAGGCCGTATTCCGACCTTGTTGGAATATCTCCTCCCGAACCGGGTTGGGGAAACCACAAACGTTGAAAATGTTTCTGAGTAAGTGTCATTGCAGCATCAAATCTTATAATATTAAACCTGGAGGCTATTTCCATAATTTTGGTCTTTACAAAATCTCTTGCCTCTTTGTGCAAATAGTTTAATTGTGCAGTATCATTCCATGGCATTGAAGTACCGTCATTTCCATGATAAATATATTTTACTTTCCCATCCTTTTTATTAACCCATTTAAAAACAACTGCGGCATCACTTTTATCAAAATAGTGGTCTTCAAGGTATATCCCTTTATTATGATCATCGGATAGATCCGGGCCTGTGAAAGTATAGGACGGGAAAGGGCAATTATCAGTTGAAATAAACCATTGTGGATTATTAACAACCCAGGGAGAATCTATTCCCATATGATTTGGAACCATGTCTGCGGTAATTTTAAGTCCTGCTATTTCAGTATTTTTTTTAAAAATTCTGAAAGCTTCTTCTCCTCCAAGTTCTTCTGATATCGTATATTCATATATTGAGTATGCAGATGAGATCGCTTCCGGATTACCGGTTTTTTGTTTAATAGTTTTTGATGCTTTGCTTCTTTCCCAGATACCGATCAGCCAGATACCTGAAAATCCCCTTTCTGAAAGTAATTCAAGCTCTTCAAGAGGAATTTGGTCGAGCCTGTTAATATTCCTGTTATATTTATCAGAAAGCTGATCCAGCCATACAAAAGTACTTTTTACCATCAAAACAAGATTTTCCATCCAGTTGCTGTCATCGGAAAAATTTTCATAGTCATTCATTTCTTCCGGGGAAAATTCTAATACCTGGGAAGGCCCGGGAGATGTTCCCCTGAATTTTTTCTCTTCTGAAAGAAGGTCTATCCCAAGAAGCATTCTTTTTTCAAAATCTTTAATAATCAATCCCCAATGTTCTTTTATAAATTTTAGCTGGCCTGACAATGAATCAGGGACAGAACGTGAAGGTGACATTAAAAGGCTCAGGATATCTTGTGATTCGGGGCCGAAACCGGGACTTGATTTAAAAATTAACCCTAGTTCCATGATAATATTTTCATAAACATTATCTTTTTCCAGTATCTTTGAGAAGAACAGGTTGCTGTAAGAACTATATGCCGGATTTTTGGAAGCTATCCAGATTAATATAATTTCTTCTATTATACTGTTTTTATTAATGGTATTTTCATTTAATTTTTGTAAATATTCATCTGGAGAAGTAGTGCCGTTATAAATTTCTTCCGGAGGAAATTCAGTTATAAATTCTTTTATAAATTTTTCAAATACAGATTTGCCGGTTTTTTCAGAAGCAATGTTATACGCCTTATTAAGTATGTTCTGATCTATATTTTTTCTATAAAGATAAAATATATGATGAAATATTTCATCAACCAATCCCATTGCATTAATATTTCCTGCACTGACATTTATTAGAGAATCCGGATCATTATTTATTTTTTGACAAAATTCTTTGACCTGTTTAAAATCAGCAAAGATAATATTTCCGCATTTAGAGAAGAGAGACTTGTCAAAATCTGTTTTTTCCCTTATATGTTTCGAAAGATGAAAAAAAAACTTTTGTGATCTGTTTAAAGAAATTTTATCGGGAATATTCTCGAATTTGCTCAAATAAAATAGTAGTTTTTCTTTTTCTTTGCCTTTGTCAGATCTCATATAAAAATTATAGTTGATTTATGCAAGTAATTAAAGTTTATTTAATTTATTGGAGTAGGGGTTAATGCCGGTTCGCCCTTTTTTATAGTAGGAGAAAACGTTCTTGTTGAATATATTGACTATTACTGATATTTTAGTATAATATGTCAATTAGGAGGATCTATTGAAAATTCCGGAATTTATTGACAGTAAATTCAGATATACGATAATGGTTGCCAAAAGGGCAAAGCAATTGATTAATGGTGCAAAAAAATTGCTTGATGTTGATGCAGAAAATCCTCTTACAGTTGCCATCCAGGAAGTTAATAGCGGCAAAGTGGGTTATGAACTTATGAATGATATAAATTTATATTTAGATGAAACAGAGATCCAGGATTCAGAAGAAGGGGAAGTGGAAGAAGTTGGAGAAGAACCTGAGGTTGAAGTTGCAGAAAATGCAGAAGAAAAAGTAATAGAAAACAGCAAAGAAGAAGAACCGGTAAAAGAATAAAAATTTAAAGTTTTTTTTTCTATTTATGGAAGTATTTTTAAGATCACCAAATTGGATAGGTGATTGTGTCATGGCTATTCCGGCCATAAGAGCACTGAAAGATCTTAATCCCGAAATAAAAATAGTTTTAGTGACAAAGATCTCCCTTAAAGCAGTATTTGAAAATATTAGAGAAATTGACAGGATGATTTTAATCTCAGGTAGATCAGATCCCCTGAATCTGGCAAAAGATATTAGACATTTGAAAAGTTTTAAGATCAGAACCGGATTATTATTTACCAACTCTTTTATTTCTGCTTTTTTGTTCAGATTAGCAGGAGTAAAGGCCCTGACAGGATATATCAGGGATATGAGAGGATTTTTATTAAAAAAAAAAATAAGATTTCCTGGATCAGGTGTACATCAGAAAGATTTTTATATGGAACTTGTAAAGATCTTTACTGAAAAAGCAACTATATCTGAATATTCAGACAGACTTGAGATAAGTAAAAATGAAAAAGTAAATATCATAAAAAAATTATCCGAGGCCGGAATTAACCCAAAAAATTTTTTTATAGGAATTTCTCCCTTCACTGCCTATGGAGAAGCAAAACAGTGGCCGGCTTTTAAATTTTCCGAACTTATAAATAAAATAAAAAATGAAATTGTGGATTCTGAAATATTATTATTTGGTGCTCCTTCAGATAAGGAAAATATAAAAAGTATAACCCGGGATTCAGAAAATAAAACTTTTGAAATTACCGATGGATTTTCACTAAGAGAAGCAATAACGACTATTTCATTATGCAGGGTGTTTATAAGCAATGATTCAGGACTTCTTCACGTTGCCTCTGCACTTAATATTCCTGCAATAGGTATTTTCGGGCCTACCTTACCGGAAAAGACAGCTCCTACAAAAAAAAATGTCAGAATAATCTATAAATCTGCAGACTGTTCCCCCTGTAAACACAGGATATGTCCAATTGATCACAGATGTATGGCAAGTATAGGAACAGAAGAAGTATATTCAACCTTGCATGAAATTTTAAATTAAACCGTTTAATTATCTTTCAGCTTGTTTTTAATATAATCTTCAACATGTGTCCTTATTTTATTGATCTTAGAATTTTCGGGTAAAGAATCAAAGATTTTTTGTATAAATTTTAATTTTTGAATAATCTTCAGTGTAAAATTAAAATTAATATCAAATATCCAGCTTATCAGAAATAATTTGTAATCAACAGAACTATTTAATTTATTAACGTTAATAGTTTTATTGTTCAATATATCATTTTCAACAGAATTGGACAATTCATCACTTTCAGGCAGGTCAAGGTCGAGAGCGGGGTTTTTTTCAATTTGATCGGATGAATAATATTCTGTGAGAACCTTAAGTATATCAAGTTTGTCTGAATCTCTGAGAAGTTTTGAGAAATATATTATTTTACTATTATCAGAAGATCTGAAAATGTCTCTTTTATTATGAAGCTGAATGACATTTTCTATGACCTCTATGATCTCAGGGGGAAGTTCTTTTAATATATTTTCCCTTCTTAATATACGGACACTCATTTCTGCATGGTCTTCGGAATTCTTATCGTTAAAAGTGTTATAATCTCTGAACTGTTCAAATCTGCCAATATCATGAAATAGTGCAATTAACTCTGCTATGAACAGATCTTTTCCATTTAATTTGACAGATTTAGAGATATTAACAATATTAGCACAAACCCTGAAAGTATGGTTTTCCTTTAGTTCTATATTTTTATTTATATAATTATTGATTCCGTAAAACTGATTCACATAAATTTTGAACCACTTTTTATAAAATTCTATACCTTTTTCATTCATATTTGAAAAAAGATTTTTATTCTGTCAGGTACAAAATTATCCTAATGTTGCTACCATAACAGCTTTAATTGTATGCATTCTGTTTTCAGCTTCATCAAAAACAATAGAGCTGTCAGATTCAAATATTTCCTCTGTTACTTCCATTGATTCCAGGCCGAACTTATTGAATATTTCTTCTCCTATCTTTGTTCCTCTGTTATGAAATGCAGGTAAACAGTGGAGGAACTTTACTTTAGGATTTCCCGTAAGATCCATTGCATTTTTATTAACCTGAAATGGTTTCAGCAATTTGATCCTTTCTTCCCAGACAGAATCAGGCTCACCCATTGATACCCATACATCAGTATAAAGAAAGTCTGCTCCTTTAACACCTTCTTCAAGATTATCGGTGATTGTGATCTTTGCTCCTGTAGAAGATGCAATATTTTTACATTGAGTTATAAGTTCATTTGCAGGCTGGTATTGTTCAGGTGCAACAGCACGGAAGTCCATACCCATTTTTGCTGCTCCCACCATCAGTGAATTACCCATATTGTTCCTTGCATCTCCCAGATATGCAAATGAGATCTTCTCCAGTGGTTTTTCAGAATGTTCCATCATTGTCATAAAATCGGCAAGGACCTGGGTGGGGTGATATTCATTTGTCAAACCATTCCATACAGGAACTCCGGCATATTTACCCAATTCCTCAACAATATTCTGGCCAAAACCTCTATATTCGATACCATCATACATCCTTCCCAGAACACGGGCTGTATCTTTCATAGTTTCTTTATGGCCTATCTGAGAACCGGAAGGCCCCAGATAAGTTATAAATGCTCCCTGGTCTTTTGCAGCAACTTCAAATGCACATCTGGTCCTGGTTGAAGATTTTTCAAATATAAGGGCAATATTTTTTCCATTTAACTTTTGCTGTTCACTACCATTATATTTTGCTTTCTTCAGGTCAATTGAAAGGTCAAGTAAAAACTTTATTTCCCTGGAAGTAAGATCCAGTAACTTTAAAAAGTTTCTATTTCTCAGATTAAATGCCATAACAGCCTCCTGGTATATTAAAAATTTAAAGTCCATATTACATTAAAAATTCAGATATTTCAATATTAATTATTAATATTATTTTAAAATTCTTGGAGAATTTTTATTAAAGTAGTAAAATATCACAATGAAAAATGGAGCAGTGATTTTATTTTCCGGAGGAATTGATTCAACAACAGCTCTGTATTGGGCAATGGAAAAATTCCAATATGTATTTCCTGTAATAATTGATTATTCCCAAAGGCATAATATTGAAGTTATAAATGCTGAAAAGATAGCAAAAGGGCTGGGCCTTGACTATAAGATCATAAATTTCCCTCTGAAGAATATTTTAAGATCATCACTTATTGATGAAAATGAAAATATTCCTCCATCACTTGAGAGTTCGAAAAATAGTGATGGGATACCTTTTACATATGTTCCTTTCAGGAATGGAATATTTCTTGCACTTGCAGCCGGAATAGCTGAATCAGGAGGCATTGGAAACATTATCACAGGCTTTAACCTGATCGATACACCAGACTATCCGGATACTACTGAAACATTTACAAAAAAAATGGAGGATGCAATAAATGAGGGGACGTCTGCTGCTTTAACGGGTAACAGGTTCACAATTTTTACACCTTTAATAAATAAAACAAAGAGTGAGATAATTGAAACCGGGTTACAACTGGATGCTGATTATTCATATTCTGTTTCCTGTTACAGAGGAGAGGAAAAACCCTGTCTCAATTGTCCTTCATGTGATATAAGAAGCAATGCTTTTAAAAAACTGGGTTTAGAAGATCCATTGATTACAAGACTTAAACGGGAGGGCAAAAATGAAACGTGAATTGATAGTTATTGATAAGTTTTCTTCAGCACATTTTTTAGAAAACTATAAAGGAAAATGTGAAAAAATGCATGGACATACATTTAAAATTGAAGTACATTTTGAAGTTGAAGAACTTGATAAATCAGGGATTGCCATAGATTTTACAATTATAAAAGAATATTTAAAATCAATATTACCTGATCATGAAGTATTAAATGAAATTTATGATTTTTCTCCATCTGCGGAAAACCTGTCTGAATTTTTTTTTAATAAGATAAAAGAATCTTTTCCTGTATCCAGAGTTATAATCTGGGAATCTGAAAATGCAGCTGCTTCCTTCGGTTACTAATTTATTTTAAATGAGTAAATTTTAAGAAAACTTTCATGATTAAATATATGATCAATGAGATCTTCTGGTCAGCTCAGGGGGAAGGTGCAATGGCAGGATATCCTTCTATTTTTATCAGGCTGGCAGGTTGTTCACTTAAGTGTGATTATTGCGATACAAAAAATTCGTGGCTGGAAGGAAAGCTCCTGAGTGAATCAGAGATACTGGAAAAGGTTGAAATATATTTAAAAGAATACCCTGAATCCCGGATAGTATTAACCGGTGGCGAACCTCTTGAGCAGGATCTTTTTTCTCTTGTGGAAAAACTGAAAAAAATGGATTTGTTTGTTTCAATTGAAACAAATGGTGTTAATTATCAAAAGCTTAATATTGACTGG
Source organism: Acidobacteriota bacterium (assembly GCA_039714255.1). Lineage (GTDB taxonomy): Bacteria > Acidobacteriota > Aminicenantia > UBA2199 > UBA2199 > UBA647. The sequence continues at coordinate 15,199 of JBDLJQ010000004.1, read as the reverse complement.
TGGACAGTTTCACCTAAAGATGTGGCTGATTTCGAAATTAATGATAATTTAAAAGAATTTGTAAGTGAAATTAAACTTGTTGTTAATCCCAACCTTACAATAAATGTAATAAAACGGATAAGAAAAATTGGGAATAATTTTCCGATTTTTCTTCAACCTCAATTTTTTGATACCGGAAAATATGGGAACACTTATGATCTTTATAAGAAATGTCAAAGATCCGGTATTAAAAATATTTTAGTGGGTTTCCAGTTACATAGGATTTATGATATAGATTAGGAAATTAAAAAAAAATTAAAATCATTACTTTTTACAACTTATTATTATTTATTTAACAAAATATATTGATTTTTATTTATAAAAATGTATAATTAATTTTTTAACATTATAAGAGGTTATTATGAATATTTTTGTTATTAATTCAGGAAGTTCTTCAATAAAATTTCAATTGATCGATATTACTAACAAGGAAGTGATCGCAAAAGGTTTGTGTGAAAGGATCGGGCTGAATGATTCAAAATTCACTTATACCTTCAACGGAAACAAAAAGTCCATAACTAAAGATATAGAAGATCATGAAGAAGGTATTGAACTGATAATTAATAAGCTTACTGATAAAAATGAAGGTGTTATTAAAGACAGATCGGAAATATATGCAGTTGGACACAGGGTCGTGCATGGTGGTGAAAGACTCAGTAAAACTGTCATCATAAATGATGACATTCTGGATTATTTAAAAGCATGCATTCCATTAGCACCTCTTCACAATCCTCCGAATATAATTGGAATTGAAGCAGTATCAAAATTATTACCCGGAATTCCCATGACAGGAGTTTTTGATACAGCTTTTCATCAATGTATGCCTGAATATGCATATATTTATCCTATTCCTTATAAATATTATGAAAATTTTAAAATAAGAAGGTATGGATTTCATGGTACCTCACATTATTTTGTAGCAAAAGAAGGAGCAAAAAAGATGAACAGAGATCTTAATGATCTGAAGCTAATTACCTGTCATCTTGGAAACGGTTCCTCCATGACTGCGATAAAAAATGGGTGTTCAATTGATACAACTATGGGTTTTACACCTTTAGAAGGATTAATGATGGGAACCAGAAGTGGTGATATTGATCCCGCAATTCCTTTATTCCTTCAGAGAAGCAACGGTGTAAGTTCAGAAGAAGTTACTATGACCCTGAACAGGATGAGTGGGATTCTGGGTATTTCAGGTGTTTCCTCTGACATGCGGGATGTTGAAAATGCTGCTGAAAATGGAAATAAAAAAGCCGCATTGGCAATAGATATGTTCTCTTACAGAATAAAAAAATATATCGGATCGTATACTGCAGTGATGAATGGAGTAGATCTTATCATATTTACTGCAGGAATAGGGGAGCGTGATATACTTGTAAGAGAAAAAGTCCTTTCCGGCCTTGAGTATCTCGGCATAGAAGTTGATATGAAAAAAAATCAGGATGTATTTGGAAAATTCGGAGTTTTATCAACAGAGAATTCAAAAGTTAAAGTTATGGTGATCCCCACAAATGAAGAACTTGAGATCGCCGAACAAACTGCCGATGCAGTAAAAGAACATTTAAAAAAGTAGGCTTTATAATTCTGTAATAATTTAATTATTTTTTTTTATGATTCCGCTTAGATGGGATAAGCTTTTTTTCAATTCTTTTAAACAATCGGGGTCTTTTTCAGTTTTTTCGGCTATTTTAAGATCTTTTATTGAAGGAGTGTATTCCGCTTCGGCCAGAACTTTTGCCGCAAAAGATCTTACTTCAGGGCTGTTATCCCTTAATAAACCGATTGCCCACCTTAAACCCGGGCGTGATCTCATCTCTATCAGCTCTTTTAAGGAATTTATTTTTTCATTTTTTGAATCTCCAACCAATTTCCAGAACAGAGTCTTTTCCCTTTTGATCCTTTTTTTGTTAAATAGAATAGGCTTTGATTCCCTCTCAGGCCTTACTACTGTTTTTGGATAAGAAATAAGTTTTCTATCCGCTACAACCCTTACCATTCTGGGAACCATCCACCTCATACCCGGAGTTGATTCGGGATGGCCTGTAACTACAAAAACTTTTCCCTTCCCGGCCTTGTTTAATAAAAGGGCAGTTTTTCCCGGAGTTACTCCAGGCATTGAGCCTCCTGATAAATGAATATCAGTTACGTATTTACCAAGGTTTTCATATTCCGGAAGTTCTGAACTTTCAAGTCTGACAAGTACCGGACCATCATAATATTGAAGAAAAAAACTTTTAAATTCGATTAATTCGGGGAAAAACTTTTCCCCCGCTTCTGTAAGAGATAACTCTATCAAACCTCTCCCTCTGTTATAGTGAGCTCTGTCATAAACAGATGATGAGGTTAATTTCAGGCTCCATTTATACACCGGAGTGCTCGAAAGTAAATAACCGCCTGCACAGATACCAACACACCCTTTTCCATCTTTCAGAACAAACTCCCTGACCTTTTTCCTGCTTTGAGCTCCCATGCTGCTTGATTCTTTACTTCCGCTCCCTCCCGGGAAAACAATGACGTCCAGATGGTCCAATATTCCTTCTGCTATATCTGATCCGAAAATAACTTTGGACTTTATCCCTGAGTCTATCCTGAGAGAAGCCATAGTTTCCATAACACATATGACACTTGCACCAAAATCTCCATAAACACCAACTTTGATCGGTTGAATATCATTTGTTTTAAAAGATTTGTTTTCAATTGAATGAATATTTAGTATAAAAAATAGATAAATAGAAATTAATAATAGAATATTTTTCATCATAACTCCTGTTTTTTTATGTACAAAAACAATAATCTAATTTTTTAGCAAAGTTATTTCCGGTTATTTTTTTTTCTTTTAAGAATATAAAAAATAGAAAAAACTGCTGCAAGCGGGATAAAAATAGAGATTAAAAGTTTATAAAAATTCAGATCTGTAAAAATTTCCACTTATTGTGTTTTTATTCTAATTCCGCCGAACAGATAAGAGATAGTATTATAGATCAGGGTAATTGCAACCGAAATAAGTGAGAATACTATAAAACCACCAATACCGCCAATTGCAGCAAAGATCAATCCTCCCTGAATTTTTCCTCTAGTTTCACTGAGCATTTCAGGAAATAGATTTATCAGGTCACCCATAATATTAAAAATTCCAAAAGATGCACCCAGAATAACTCCGAAAATAAGCCCTAAACCTCCAAGAAAGAAAAGAATGGATGTCATTCTGATGGAAGTAATGATCATCTCATCTGAACCCCTTTTCTTTTTCGAACTCAATTCTTTCTGATTTGCTCCACAAAAATTACAATAAATTGAGTGTGAATCTAATCTGGATTTGCAAATAATACAATTAACTCCTTTATCCTCATCATGGGAAAGTTCAACTTCTTCACTTTTCTCTATTACTATCGGTTCTTCTTCCTCTTTCTTTTGAAATAAATCTTCATTTTCAATGGATTCCTGTTCAAGTTTAACTTCACTTTGATCTTCCTCACTTTCAAATTTATACTCTTCTCTTACTTCATTTTGGTCAGTTACATTTTCTGTTGCCTCTTCTTTTTGTGCAAAGACTGTTTCGTCTTTAAGGTTCTCTTCCCTTGAAAATTGCTGTGTCTGTGAAAGATCAACACTTGAATAAGGAGTTTTTTCTTTCCAGTCAGTTCCATTATAAACATACCATTTTCCTGTATTACTACCGATCATCCAGTAATTTCCTTCATCATCACGTATCATCATTTTCTTAAGGCTGACCTTTAGCTCTTCAGAATTTAGTTCATTTCTTTCAAGTTTTTCTTTTAATTCTCTGTATTTTTCTTCTATTTCTCTATATTTCTCTATATCCATTGTTACCTCCTGATACAAGGTTTCTCATTTCTCCGGCGAGATACAAAGAACCTGTGATAAGAATCTCCTTATTTATTTTTTTTGCCAGGAATAAAGCATCCTTCAAATTTTTTTCTATATAAATTTTATCAGATTCAAATACTTTCTTAAGCTCTTCTGCCGGAAGAGCTCTTTTAGAAAGGGGTTCGGTCACTATAATGTTACTGGAAAATGGTTCAAGATAACTTACCATTTTTTTATATTTTTTATCCCTCAATACTCCAAAGACAAGGGTAAGATCCTTCTTTTTTCTCTCTGTTAAAAAATTACTCAATGCTTTAATACTGGCTTCATTATGCCCGCCGTCAATGATTATTTTCGGATCAGTATTAAATTCCTCAATTCTCCCGGGAACATGGTTAGTCTCAATTCCAATTTCAATATCAGATTTACTGAAGAAGAACCCTTTATTTATATTATGGAGTACTTCAATAACTTTTATTGCTGCTGCTGCATTTCTGACCTGATGTTCACCGTTTAAATAAACCTTATAATTGTATTCTTCTATGTCTGTTATGTAAGAAGCAAGATAAAATTCCTTTCTCTTTTCATACTTAAGAATATTAGTGCTATTGGTAACATTGAATACAGGAGAATTCTTCTCTTCGGCAATGCCGGATATGGTTTTTTCAGAAACTGACCCAATAGGGCATCCACAAACAACAGGGGTATCTTCTTTTATGATACCTCCTTTTTCTTTTGCAATGTCTTTTATCCTTTTGCCAAGCGTTTTTGTATGGTCATAGGATATATTTGTTATTACGGAGATCACAGGTTTAAGTGTAGATGTTGCATCAAGCCTGCCGCCGAGGCCGACCTCCATAACGGCAAAGTCTACATTATTCTTTTTAAAGTAAAAAAGGGATGTTAAAAAAAGATGTTCGAAAAAGGTTGGAATGTTTTCAATTATTCCTTTTTCCAGAAGATCTTCTGAAATATCTTTTACATTAAATAAAGATTCGGCAAAATCATCTTCAGAGATCCATTCTTTATTAATTGTTATTCTTTCTCTTATATCCTGAAGATGGGGTGAAGTGAAAAGGCCTGCACTTTTACCGCAACTTTTTAATATTGAAGTAATGAAATGGGAGGTTGAGCCTTTACCATTTGTTCCTGCAACCTGGATAAAATTAATATTTTCAAGTGAAAACGGGAGGTTATCTATGATCCTCTGAATATTTTCAAGAGCAAGTTTTGTTCCATTTTCACGTACTGATTCCAGATAAAGAAGTGCATCCTTATAACTCATTTTATATAATTATTCTGCCTCTTTAACCTCATCTTCAAATTCATTTTTTACATTAAGAACAAGTGCGGCTCCATCATATATTTGCCTGATTGCTTTCTTTTGTTCCTGCAGTCCGCTTATAGTTTCCTTAACTCTTGCAAGTTCTTCATCAATTCTTGCATCAATGATCTCGATCTGTTTTTTTGATTCTTTAAGAGCATTCTCATAGAATACATTTGCATCTTCTTTGGATTTATCCATTATAATTCTCCTTGTTTTATTTTTTTATATTAATTGGAATGGTTTTCCAAACCTTAACTTTTACACCGTCTTTTATTGCAGCTTTATACGTCCAGTTTTTGATTGTGTTAATAATTATATTATTTATTTTTTTGTTATTTGATTTTTTTATCAATCTGACCTTTTCAATATTGCCGTTATGATCGATAAGAAAACTTGCAAGTAGAGTCTGGTTAACTTTTACTCTGAGACTTCTTGTAAGTTTTGGAGGAGGAGTATTTACTGGTTCCGGCTTAGTATCAACAACGTTCAGAGAAAATATCTGGCCTGGTTTAGCTTTATTCTTTTCCTCTTCAAGCTTTTTTCTGAGTTCCTCTTCTTTTTTTTTCTTTGCTTCTTCATCCTGGCGTTTTTGTTCTATTTCTTTTTTTTGTCTGTCTGCTTCTGCCTGAAGCCTTAGTTCTTCCTCAGCTTTTTTTTGTTTTTCCTCTTCAGCTATTTTCTTTTTCCTTGCAGCCTCAGCCCTTTTTTTTCTCTCTTTATCTTTTCTGATCCTTTCTTCTTCCTGCTTTTTTTGAATCTCAAGTTTTTTTATATCTTCCTGTTTTTTTTCCTCATCCGATATTTCTTCTGATATTAAGGCCTTGTTTTCCAATGCAGGATCCTGAATGCCGATATTTTCACTGTCACCGTTCACTGTTAAACTTTCCGGAATTGTTCCCTGTTTTTCATCTGTTATCGTGTTAATATTATCAGGTATCAGAGTTTTAGAATCTTCTTTTTTTTGTTCAGTCAGTTTTGTACTCACTTTTTCAACAGGAGGTTTATCAAGTGAGATAGAGAGGTCTTTTTCTCTGAAGAAAAAATAATAAGTAAATGCAGCAATTGTAGTCAGAACAAGAAATATAAAAAACAGTGGCCTTATCTTTTTTTTATTTTTAAAATCTTCCTGGACTGCTCTTTGTATTATTAATTCATCCCCAATCTGTTCTTCTTCCTTTTCAAATTCAATCTCAATATGTTCTTTTTCATTTTCTGCTTCAATGGGGTCTTGTGGAATATTATCACTTTTATTATTATCAGGTATCTGAAGGTCTTCTGCTTCCGGTTCTATAATTTTATCTTCTTCCTTTAAGTCTATAACTTCATTATTGATCTCTTTATCCTTTATTTTTTCAGGTTCCGCCTTATGTTTAACTTCAGGTTCAATTTCAGGTTTAACCTCAGGTTTAACTTCTGGTTTGATATCAGGTTCAGGTTCAGGTACAACCAATTTTTCTATTTCATATGGAATGGATTTGGGGGTAACTAATATTCCTTCTTTTACAATATCACTCTTGAATAATTTATGAATTCTGTTTGTTAAATGTATGGGAGTAGCAGAATAATTATAAGTTTTATAAATATATGACTCCAGGGCCTTGATCATTTCTGAAGCATTTTTAAATCTTTTACCTTTGTCTTTTTCAAGTGCCTTGAGAATGATCTTTTCAAGCTCAGGATTTATATCTTTAATAATTTCTTCAGGAATAGTTATTTCCCCTTCCTGCACCTTATTCAGAACCTCCATTTCAGAAGAACCTTTAAAAAGTTTTTTCCCTGTAAGAAGTTCAAACAGTATAGCTCCCACTGAATAAATGTCTGACCTGTTATCTATATTCTTTTCAGCTTTTGCCTGTTCAGGGGACATGTATAAAAGTTTCCCTTTTAAGGCTCCGGACAAGGTCTGGTGCATTTTATTTGATGCTTTTGAAACACCGAAATCGGTAAGTTTAACATCTCCGGAATAAGATATGATAATATTTGGCGGAGATATATCACGATGAACTATATCAAGAGGTTTCCCCTTTTTATCTTTTGCTGAATGTGCATAACTCAATGCTTCAAGTATCTTTAATATTATATAAACTGACAGGTATTCCTCTAAATGTTCATTTTTTTCCTGAAGTTTTCTTATCATTAATCTCAGGTCTTTGCCTTCAATATATTCCATGGCAATAAAATAATAATTATCCTTTTTTCCGAAATCGTATATCTGGACAATATTGGAATGTGATAGTTCAGCTGCAATTTTGGCTTCATCAACAAACATTTCAATATATTTGTCGTCATCACCATACCCGGACAATATTTTTTTAATAACTACTATTTTTTCAAAACCCTTTGCGCCTTTCTTTTTTGCTTTATATATCTCTGCCATTCCGCCGCGGGCAATAAGATCAAGAATTTCATAGCCTTCTATTTCATCACCGGACTCTTTTTCAGGTTCCACAGGAGTTGTTTTTACTTCTTCTTTTTTTTCAGTTTTAATATCTTTTTTTATTTCCTTTCCGGATGGTTTTTCTACAGATAATCCCAGGCCTGAAAGAGTATCGTCAAATTTTTTCAATATATCATCTTCAATTTTTTTCTTTGTTTCTTTATTTTCGGATTTCAGTTCTGTTTTAACAAGATCCTGGAAATTTATATCCCTTTCTTTATAATTACTTCCTGACCGGTCATTTATTTTTGTATCACCTTTAAGATATTTTTCATCTAAAATCTGGGTAGTAGCGGGTCCATCTTTTATTAGTTGTGTTGCATCATTTGGGATTTCACTTTCTTCCAGTTTTATTTCATGGGGAGATTGTTCCACTTTATCTATTATATCTCCAAAAATATCTTCCGAAGTAAGTTTGCTCTCTTCCTCTTTCTCATTTTTTATAGCTGGGATCTTTTTTGTGTCAGCAAGTGGAATCTGGGTTGCAGATTTATTGACACTTTGCTCAAGGTCTTTTTCATTGATATTGAGAAAGTGAAGAACTGAATTCAGGAACTCTTTTTTATCTAAAGGTTTTTCAAAAAAATCATCTGCATTAAACTCTGATATTGCCTGATTTTTATACTCAACGCCCTTATATACTCCACTGATAATGATAACTTTTGTATCAGGATATTTTTTTCGTGAATATTTTGAAAGGTCAAAGCCATGAAATTTCGGCAACATTGCAGCTGAAATCAACAAATCAAATTTTTTATTTGATAAAAGTTTTTTTGCTGTTTCACCTTCCTCAGCAATTGTTAAATCAAAAATAGGATTTGATAAGAGCTCTTTGACGATCTCAATAGTAGGTAAGTCATATTCCACCAGCAATATGTTTTTTTTCATAATATTTCTCCAGAAAAATTATATAATATTATATCTCATTATACAAACATATATATATTGATCATTGTAATAAATTTTAGAAATATGTTTGTTAAAAATTAACATAACTTCAAAATGAAATGTGCATATCTCTCTGAAAGTTCAGGTTTCTTAATTTATCTCTAACTTTCCAGTTTATTGGCATTATTATTAGAATAACAAGTGCAGATGTTATAAAAAAATGAAATGTTCTGGCAAATGGCATTCCCAGAATTGTAATTGTCAATCCCAGCAGTGCAATGGATTCACCTATACTGAGTAGTATGATATCCAGAGTTCTCCATTTAGATAGAATTTGTTTAATATTAAAGTCATCTTTAATGAATTTTGTTGAATAATAAATAGTTCTTCTTATGGTTAGAACAGAAATTACCATAGTGATAGCTAATACATTTAGCACATCAAAAATTAGTTTTATTGTTTTTTTATCTATCTCGATAAACTTAATTCCATTTTTAGATCCGATAAAATATGAAATTAGTGCATATATAACAATTGAAATTAACATTGCAATACTAATGAGAACAGTTTTTTTGGTCTCTTCTTTGATGATTTTATTATTTTCTGTAAAATTTTTATAGTCAGAGCTCATAAACCAGATTTACCATTTAAAGATATTTATGTCAAGGCAGGAAATCTGAATAATATTTGCAAAATGAGTTGAAATAAGTTTTTCAAAACAGATTTTGAAAAGCTAACCGGAAAAATTATTGGTGATAAAAATCATGAGTCTCTGTAAATGAAAAAACTGAAACATAAAAATATCAAAAAAACCCCTCAGTTTCAAATACCTTAAAGAATAATTAAAATTCTGCTATAATTAAATATTATGAGATTTTCAAATTTATTTTTAATATTACTTATAGTTTTTCTTTCCTTAAATTGTTCTTCAGAGAAAATAATTTTTACTGAACCGGACAGTGATAAAGACCTGGTTGGCAGAACATCTGAAAATGGACCTGTCACAAGTGATGTGAAAGAATATAACAAAAACAAAAATAATGAAAATGATGATTTTTATCAGGTGGGAATAGCTTCGTGGTATGGAGATAAATTTAATGGAAGAAGAACTTCAAATGGTGAGATATATGACATGTATAAACTTACTGCTGCTCATAAAAAACTTCCGTTTAATACCCTGGTTGAAGTTGAAAATCTGAATAACAGAAAAAAAATTCTTGTTAGAATAAATGATAGAGGTCCTTTTGTAAAAAAGAGGATCATTGATCTTTCATATAAAGCGGCAATAGCGATAGATATGGATGATGAAGGTACTGCTCCTGTTGTTTTACGTATTATGGATATGAAAGATATAAAGGGGAGGGGGAAGATATTGACCCAGAAACGAAAGTATTCATTCAGGTCAAAATTTGTTTTACAGGCAGGGGCTTTTGAAAATAAGAATAATGCTGAATCTCTACGGGATAACATAAATTATAATTCGTTAAAAATTAAGTTTAAGATCACCTTTGAAAATGGGTTTTATAAAGTTCTTTCAGATACTATTTCTTCGAGAAATGAAACTGAAAAGTATAAAAAATTTTTAGAAAACATTGGTTTTGATCTTTTTATTAAAGAAATATTTCACTCAAATTAGATTATTCTCAATTGGAAATAATTAAACTATTTAAAGTTGGTTTGATCTTGTTTTCAGGCGGTTTCATTCAAAGTTCTTCAGGTTTTGGTTTCGGATTGTTTGCTTTGCCCCTTTTGTTGTTCCTTGATATCAGGTTTCCTGAAGCGGTTATGATCGTTATTATAGGTTCCGCTCTGCAAAAGGTTATGGGAGTGAGATACTTCAGAAATGTTATCAACTGGAGAGAGATCAGGCCACTTGTTATATCCGGGCTGTTGGTGCTTCCCCTGGGGATCTTTTTAATGCAGAGAGTTACTGCAATGAATACTCCTTACATAAAACTGATTGTGGGAATATTGATCCTGATTTTGCTGATACTGAGATGGGCCGGGATAGCAGGGAAAAGTAAAGGTGTAAGGAAAGGGTGGGGTATAGCTGCAGGATCTTTATCAGGACTACTTAACGGTTTTGCCAATATTGGAGGCCCACCGGTGGTTTTATGGGTTCTATCGCACAATTGGGATAATAAAAAAATGCGGGCAACAATAATTGCACTTTCAATGTTTTTTGTCCCTTTTCAAATTTCCATCATGCTTTTTTTATTTGGTTCAACAGTGCTTAACGCATTATTGTATTCACTGATCCTTTCCCCTTTTGTGTTCGCAGGGTCATGGGCCGGATTAAAAGCGGGTGACAGGATCTCAAAGCAGAAACTTTCGGTTTATATGCAGGTACTCCTTTTAATAATTGCAGTTTCCTCAATTTTAAAACCATTAATGTGAAAATAATATTGATAAAAAATTTATATATTTGGTTAAATCTGATCACACAGGAGGTTTATGGAAAATGGATATGATTTATGTTGATCGAAAAAAAAAGGCAGAATTGATCTTAGGAGTTTTTATATTGGTAATATTTTTTGTTTTTTTACAAAACTGCGGTGCAAGTAAGTCTTCAGAAACAGGATATACGATAAATGGCAAGATAACCGGAATCAAAAAAGGGAAAGTCGAACTGGCAAAACTGGACCTGGAAACCAATGAAAAAGTTGTTGTAGATACTGTTGTTCTAAAGGATGGAAAATTTGTTTTTCAGGGAAAGGTTGAATCACCTTATCTTCACTCCATCTTTATTAATGATAAAGCAGGGAAGATTCATTTTTTCCTCGAGAACAGTAAAATAGATATATTTGGGGATATTAAAAATTTGGATAAAGTAAAGATATCAGGATCCCGTGAAGATGTTATCTTTCGTTCTTACCCGATAAATTCAATATTTGAAAAAGATAAGGGGATGGAAATTATCTCAAAGTATCCCCAATATACTTTTTCTGCATTTGTTGCTTATTATTATTTCCAGGTTCATAGCCTGAAAATTGATACCATGGAGACGATTTTATACAATTTCGGTGAATCGGTAAAAAAATCAGAATACTATGAACATTTGATAAAATTGTTTGAGAGATTAAAACGTGTGGCAGTTTCCCAACCGGCACCTGAATTTAGTTTGCCCGATCCTGACGGCCAAATTGTTCATCTAAAGGATTTCAAAGGGAAATATGTATTGATCGATTTCTGGGCATCGTGGTGTTCACCCTGTAGAAAGTCGAACCCGAAACTTGTGGAAGTTTATAAAATATTTAAAGAAAGGAATTTCACTATACTTGGTGTTTCTGTTGATAAAAACAGGGAAAAATGGTTTGAAGCTATTGAAGATGACAAGCTTACCTGGACGAACCTTTCAGATCTCAAAGGATGGGGTGATATAACCGATCTGTACGGCATTAAAGCAGTACCTCAAAATTTCCTCATAGACCCCGATGGAATAATAATAAAGAAAAACATCGATACCGAAAGAATGATAGAAGTATTATCCGGAATATTACCGGATAAGTAAGTGTTGGTAGGGGCAAATGGTAATTTGCCCCGTTTTGAATTTTTTGGTATATCTGGGCGAACACATTGGTTCGCTCCTACAAATTAATTATTTGTACAAACAAAGATATGTTACCGGTTCTTTGATTATAACTGTGAACTCTTTGTCTTTTTCAACTATGAAAGTGTCACCTTTTTTATAGTTGTTCCTGTTGCCATCGGGGAGTATCACTTCCATTTCACCGTGAACTATCTCCATGATCTCTTTTGTTGATGTGCCGAAAACATATTCACCACTCTCCATGATCCCCACTGTAAAAGGTTCGTTATTAAGATCATTTCCCAGGCTTTTGATCTTTCCTTCATAATATTCATTAACTTTTATCATTATTATCTCCTGTAGATCTATTTTAGAATTGCACCAACCGGTGTCTCTTCCGGAATGATGGGGATAAATGGCCTTCCACTTTCATCAGAAGCTGCAAGTATCATTCCCTGTGATAAAACTCCCCTTAACTTTGCAGGTTTCAGATTTTTTACTATAATAATTTTCTTCCCAGTAAGCTCTTCAGGTTTGTAATGCAATGCTATTCCGGCAACCAGGGTCCTTTCGTCTGTACCGGTATCAACTTCAAGTTTTAAAAGTTTATCTGCATTTTCAAGTTTTTCTGCTGAAAGCACTTTTGCAACTACCATTTCAACTTTTTTAAAATCATCAAATGTAATTAAACCCTCTTCCATTTTATTTTTCTCCTCTTTTTTTTCCTTTTTTACTTCCTTTTTTTCTGTTTTTTCACCAAGAAATTCTTTCAGGTCAACTCTCGGGAACAATTGGGACACTTTGTTTATGGAAAATGAAGTGCCTGTTTCGTTCCAGCCTGTTTTTTCATTTGTATTGTTAAATATTTTTCTGATCTTTTCAGATGTTTCCGGTATGATTGGTGACAATAGAACATTTACACTTAAAATAGCTTTTACCAATGTGATAAGAACTGCTGCCAGTTCTCCTCTCTTTTCTTCAGATTTTGCCAGTGTCCAAGGTTCGGTCTGAACAATGTACCTGTTTAACAATCCTATATACTCAGATATTTTTTCCAGGCCCTTGTTATATTTATATTCATCAAATAGTTCAAATACTTCTTCTTCCAGTTTCAGGTATGCTTCCCTTACAGACTCATCACCCGGGCTGAAAACAGCTTCTCCGTTAAATGTATTTCCAAAATATTTGTCGGTCATTCCTGCTGTCCTTGAAATCAGGTTTCCCCAGTCATTGGAAAGATCGGTATTAACACGGGTTATAAATCCCTGGTGGGAAAAATTACCATCAGATCCGATGGGAGCTTCCCTCATTAAAAAATATCTGATTGCATCAGCATTAAAATGTTTAAAGAGAATATTGGGATCAAGTACATTACCTGTGGATTTGGACATCTTTTTTTCATCTTTCAGCCACCAACCATGGATAAGTTCCATTCTGGGTATTGGAAGATCTGCTGCCATTAAAAATGCAGGCCAGTATACTGCGTGAAATTTGAGTATGTCTTTAGCCATAATATGAAGGTCAGCCGGCCACATATTTTTAAAATATTCATCCTCTTCTTTATAGTTTATCCCTGTAATATAATTGGTCAGAGCATCAAACCAGACATAAATGGTCTGATCTTTATCACCGGGTACCGGAATTCCCCAATCAACAGTAGATCTGGATATACTGAGGTCTCTTAATCCCATTTTAACAAATGATGTAACCTCATTCATTCTCGATCTTGGAAGAATAAAATCCGGATTTTCTTCATAGAATTTAAGAAGTCTCTCCTCATAGGCAGATAATTTGAAAAAATAACATTTTTCAACAATTCTTTCTGTTTCTCTTCCGCAATCAGGACAGATCTTGTTCCCATTATCGGTATCTTCAGCTGTTTCTGATACAAAACTTTCATCAGAAACACAATAATGTCCTTTATAATCCCCGGGATAAATATCTCCCTTATCCTGGACCTTTTTAAATATTTTTTTTACACCTTCAATGTGAAAATCATCTGTGGTCCTTATAAATTTATCATAATCAATATTCAGTTTTTCCCAGAGGTTTTTGAACCTCAGCATAACACTATCAGCCAGTTCCTTTGGTGTAATTCCCTTTTTTATTGCATTCTTCTCTATTTTCTGCCCGTGTTCATCTGTGCCTGTGAGAAAAAAAACATCAAAATCTCTCAGCTTTTTATATCTTTTAATGACATCGGCCATAACAGTAGTATATGCGTGGCCTAAATGAGGTATATCATTTACATAATAAATGGGAGTGGTTAGATAGAACTTCTTTTTTGTTTTGTTTCCTGCTTCTGACTTACTCATTTATTCTCCTTACAATAAGTAGAACCGATTATATCATATGTGATACTAGTTGGGCTAATTGTAAAAATGAGAACATTTTCCACGGTAACAAAAGAGTGGCCGGCCATTTTTGGCAGTGCCGGAGGTATATCGGTGAGAGCCAACTAAATATATTTCGGAATTATTATTGACTCAAAAAGGTTCAGTGCAAATCTGTCTGTCATCCCTGCAATAAAATCTATTGCTCTCCTTTCTATACTGTCGTTTTCCGGATAATTGTTTAAATATTCTTCAGGATTTTTTATCAAACGTTTAAATATTGTGTCCAATATTTTTTCGATCTTTTCTCTCTCTTTTTCTTTTTCCGGCCTCAGATAAACTTTTTCGAAGAGAAACTTTCTCAGATTAATTATTTCCGTATAAATTGTTTCTGATACGGAAATATTGTTCAGATCTGTTTTTAATGTTTCATCAATAATATCAATTACTATTCTGTCTATCCTTTTTGCAAAAGAGTGTCCAAGGGTTTGAATAACGGATTCAGGGATCAAATTGTTTTTTATTATCCCTGCTCGTAAAGCATCATCCAGATCATGGTTAACATAAGCAACAATATCTGAGATCCTGACGATCTGTCCTTCAAGTGTTATTGGAAGTTTTTCACTATTAACCGGGAGAATTTCTCCGAAACCTTTTGAATGTTTCAGAATTCCGTCTCTTACAAGATCTGTGAGGTTAAGTCCTTTCCCGTCATATTCAAGTTTGTCAACTACCCTAAGGCTTTGTTCATAGTGTCTGAAATTGCAGGAGGTAAGACTGTCAAGAATTTTTTCTCCCATATGGCCGAAAGGGGTGTGCCC
>JBDLJQ010000003.1:0-96569 GCA_039714255.1 Acidobacteriota bacterium | reverse complement strand
TTTTGATCAGGAGGCAAGATATGAAAAAATCTTTGATAAATTTAGTTCTATTTACAGGAATTCTGATAATCTTGATGCCGTTACTGTCTGCAGCATCAGATCTGCCGGGATTAACTCCCGGGCAATTATTAAAAATAAAAAGTTGTTCTCAGGTGAAGATAAGCCCTGATGGGAAATGGATAGCTTATACTGTATCTATTCCAAGAAAAGCGGCAGATAAGCCTGGATCATCTTTTGAAGAATTATATATTTATTCAATAAATTCGGGTAAAACGAAACTATTTATTGGAAATGATAAAAGGGTCAGTTCAATACAATGGAAACCGGACAGTTCAGCCATTACATTTTTATCCAAAAGGGGAGATAAAGCTAAAACACAGGTGTGGTCTATTCCTTTAAATGGGGGAGAAGCAATTCAAGTGACACATTGCAAAACCAATGTTCTGGGTTACAGATGGAACCCGGCCTTTAATTCTATTGCTTATATGGCATATTCCAAAAAAAGTAAAAAGGAAGAATACTTAAAAAAGAAGGGTTATAAATTTATATTTTATGAAGAAAGCCTGAATAAAAAGCATCTATTTATGTTTAATTTGAATGATAATAAGGTTAAGCAATTGACAAAAAATATAATGATTTGGGACTTTGAATTCAGCCCGGATGGAAACACAATTGCGTTTTCTTCTTCAGAAAAAAACCTGGTTGATCATTATTATATGTTCAGAAAGATCTGGCTGCTGGATATTAAGTCTGAAAAAGTGACAAAGTTAACAGATAATCCGGGAAAACTGGGGGGATATAAATTCAGTCCTGATGCCTCAAAAATTGTATATACAAGAGCATATGATCGAAAAGACCATGCTGTAAGCCAGGTATATGTAATTGATATAAGATCCGGCAAAGAAACAAATCTTACACCTGATAATTTCAAGGGACATATAAGCCGGGCATTCTGGAAGAATAATAAATCTATTATTTATCAGTCTGGTGAAGGTGTTTATCCAACATTAAGCATTGTTTCTTCAAATGGCGGTAAGAGGGAAATAATTCTCGATTCAAAAAGAACAGGAGTTACTTTTCGAAGTATAAGTTTTAGTAAAAATTTAAAATTTTTTGCTTTTTCCGGTAGTTCAGCTACTATCCCTGCAGATCTTTTCTCTGGCAGTTTTAAAAAGAAGATCCGGAGAATAACAACATTAAACCCATGGCTGAATGATGTAAAACTGGGTGATCAGAAAGTAATTAAATATAAGGCCAGAGATGGTATTGAAATTGAAGGAATCCTGATCTATCCATTCAATTATAAAGAAGGAAATATATATCCGTTGATAGTTACAGTCCATGGAGGCCCTGAAGCACATTATTCAAATTCATGGTTAAGCCGCTATTCCTCACCCGGGCAGGTTCTTTCGGCAAAAGGTTATGCGGTTTTTTATCCAAATTACAGAGCCAGTACCGGATATGGACTGAAATTTGCTATGGCGGGTTACAAAGATCCTGCAGGGGTTGAATTTGATGATATTGCCGATGGTATTGATTTCCTTGTTAAAGAAGGAATTGCCGACCGTGAAAGAGTTGGCCTTGGTGGAGGCTCCTACGGTGGTTATGCTGCTGCATGGTTTGCCTCATACTATACTAAATATGTTAAGGCAGTATGTATGTTTGTGGGGATCAGTGATCTTATAAGTAAACGGGGAACCACAGACATTCCCTATGAAGAGTTGTATGTACATTCAGGAGAATTACTTGAAAAAATGTGGATGGAGTCTTTAAAACGGAGCCCGGTTTATTGGGCTCACCAAAGCAGATCTGCTGTGCTTATCCTTGGCGGTGCCAGTGATACACGGGTTCATCCTTCTCAAAGCCTTGAATTTTACAGACGTTTAAAAATGAATCATCATACTGCTGTAAGGCTGGTTCAATATCCGGGTGAAGGACATGGAAATAGAAAACAACCGGGCAGGATAGATGTGTTGTTTCGTACCCTTAGCTGGTATGACTGGTATGTGAAAAATAAAAAACCCCTTGATGGCCCGATGCCAGTCCTGGATATAAGTGAATTATATGGATTGGACCTGCCTGAATAAAAATTTATTTTTATCGCTAAATTTGTATATGACAATTCTTGATAAAAAGTTGAAAATGATATAATATTTTTAAGAGGTAATTTATGACACAATTAGAGAAAGCCAGAAAAGGTGAAATTACACCGGAAATGAACAAAGTTTCATTAGAAGAAAATATAGATAAAAATAAATTAAGGGAACTTATAGCAGAGGGAAAGGTTGTAATACCAGCAAATATAAACCACAAAAACTTAAAACCCATTGGAATAGGGAAATTTCTTAAAACAAAAATAAATGCAAATATAGGTACTTCGGGAGATTATTTTGATCTTCAGGATGAGATCAAAAAATTGGATATGGTAATAAAATATAAAGCTGACACTGTAATGGACCTCAGTACCGGAGGTGATATTTCAAATATAAGAAAAGAATTAATAAACAGGTCTACGATCCCGTTCGGAAATGTGCCTGTTTACCAGATGGTAATTGATATTCTGAAAAAAGGAAAAACTTTTGTAGAGATGACTCCTGAGGAAATGCTTGATTTTATAAGAATTCAGGCTGAAGACGGAGTGGATTATATGACTATCCATTCCGGCCTGACAAGCAGAGCTGTGGAAAAGGTAAGGAAGCAGGGACGAAAGGCCGGAATTGTCTCAAGAGGAGGATCTCTTACTACAGGATGGATGGTACATAATAATCGTGAAAATCCTTTTTATGAATATTTTGATGAGATCCTGATGATCGCTAATAAATATGATGTTACCCTTTCACTTGGTGATGGATTAAGGCCGGGTGGAATTGCAGATGGAACAGATTGGGGACAGGTTGAAGAGTTGTTAACTCTTGGAGAACTTGTCAAGAGATCAAGAGAAGCCGGAGTTCAGGTAATGGTAGAAGGCCCGGGACATCTTCCGTTAAATGATGTTGAGATGAATATTCGTCTCCAAAAATCACTCTGTGATGATGCCCCGTTTTATGTTCTGGGGCCTATTGTAACAGATATTGCACCTGGATATGACCACATAACATCCGCAATCGGAGGATCTATAGCAGCTTCTGCAGGGGCAGATTTTCTATGCTATGTAACACCTGCTGAACATCTTGGCCTTCCTGATGAAAATGATGTAAAGGAAGGTATAATTGCTTCAAGGATTGCAGCACATGTGGGAGATATTTCCAAGGGAGTGCCGGGCGCACTTGAGAAAGACCATTTGATGGATGATGCAAGAAAGAATCTTGATTGGGAACAGATGAAAGAAATAAGTATTGATCCTGAAAAATTTACAAAAATAAGGACAGAAAGAAAAACCGATACAGATGCATGTTCAATGTGTGGCAGTCTCTGTGTCTATAAGATATTAAATGAATTTTAATATGGAAGAACTAAAGTTCACATTTTACGGGGTCCGTGGAAGTTATCCGGTATCTGATAAAAAATTTATAAAATACGGTGGAAATACGACTTCAATTTTATTTGAAACAGGTGATGATGTTTTTATTTTTGATGCAGGTACAGGTATTATTAATATTGGAAATTATCTGAAAAAAAAATATAAAAAACTAAAGAAGATAAATATTTTTCTAACTCATCTCCACAGTGATCATATAATGGGATTCCCTTTTTTTCATCCTTTTTATGATAATGGAACTCAAATTAATATCTATTGTTTCAAATATGACAAAACTAAAATAAAAAAAACAATATTTTCTCTTTTTAATCAGCCTTTGTCACCAATCAGCAAGAAAGGGATAAATGCAAATCTCAAATTTATTGAACTGAGTAATAGAAATGTTTCGAGGGTGGAGATCAATCCATACACAAGTATTGAATGCATTAAAGAAGAAAATCACCCCAAATCAGGAGTATTGATCTACAAAGTTATTTTTCACGAAAAGACACTGGTATTTGCCACAGATGTAGAAACCCCTGATGGTTTCTCAGGAAAATATTACGAATTTATAAAAAATACTGATATATTTATTCATGATGCTCAATATACTTCTTCCGATTACTTTGACAAAGATAATCCTAAAGCAGGGTATGGCCACAATAGTGTGGATATGGCTTTGGCCAATGCAGAAAACCTTAATGTAAAAAAGCTTTTCCTTTTTCATCATTGTCCTGAATATTCAGATGATAAACTGGAAAAAATATTAGAATATTCTAAAAAAAGATTTAAAAATTCGTTTCTTGCACAAGAATTAAAAACAAATATTTTAAGGAGATAAAAATGTCAGGACATTCCAAGTGGGCTTCAATAAAACATAAAAAGGCTGCAACAGATGCAAAACGGGGGAAAACCTTCACACGATATATTAAAGAGATAACCATTGCTGCAAAACTCGGAGGAGGAGACCCTGAGTCGAATCCAAGGTTAAGACATGCCATTGACGGTGCAAAATCAGTTAATATGCCTAATGACAATATAAAAAAAGCAGTTGATCGTGGCACCGGTGATCTTGAAGGTGTAAATTATGAAGAATTTACATATGAAGGATACGGCCCTGGCGGAGTTGCAATAATTGTTGAATGCCTTACTGATAATAAGAACAGGACGGTTGCAGAAGTAAGATATACTTTCGGAAAATATAATGGGAACCTCGGGGAATCCGGGTGTGTAGGATGGATGTTCTCTAAGAAAGGGGTCATAATTGTTGGAAAAGATAAAGCTGCAGAAGATGATCTGATGGAAATAGTCCTTGAAAATGGTGCAGAAGATATGAAAGAGGAAGACGAAGAATATGTTGTTTATACAACAGTTGAAGACTTTCATAATGTAACAGAAGCAATTAAAAATGGAAAAATTGAAGCGGATTCTGCAGAAATTTCCATGATTCCTTCAACCTATATAAAACTTGAGGGTAAACAGGCACTTCAAATGTTAAAATTAGTAGATAAACTTGAGGAGCTGGATGATGTCCAGAATGTTTGGACAAATTTTGATATTGAACCGGAAGTTATCGAAGAATACAATAATAGTTAATGATAATTGCAGGATTTGATCCGGGTTCTTCCATATTTGGAGTTGGGATCATAAAAAAGGAAGAAGGTAAAATATCATTATTATTTTCTGAAGAGATAAAATTTCCCAAAGTTGAATTTAATTTAAAGATGAAAATTCTTATTGATAATATTAAGTCCGTATTAAATAAGTTTCCTGTCACGGAAGCTGCAATTGAAGATGGATTTCTGGGGAAAAATGTAAAATCAATGAATATTCTTTCAAAGGTCAGGGGAGTCGTACTTGCCACATTGCTTCTGAAAGGGATTGATCTGGCCTTCTATTCTCCCGGGGAAATAAAATCATCTTTGACAGGAAATGGAAATGCAGGCAAAGAACAGGTAAACAAAATGGTTAAGATACTTCTTAATTCGGGAGAAAAAAATTTTGGCTTTGATGAAAGTGATGCCCTTGCAACTGCTATTTGTCATTCCATGAGATTGAATAGTATAAAAAAGGGGTTGTATAAATGATCTATGGAATAAACGGCAAAGTAACAGGGAAAAAGCCGGGACATTTTTTTGTTGATATCGGATCAGGGGTAATTATTGATATTATTACTCCAATATCCTATTTTTCCGATATAAGTCTGGAAGATAAGGTGTTTTTTTATACCATAACCAAGATCAAAGATGAAGACATTTTCCTTTACGGATTCAAAACTGAAAAGGAGAAAGAATTTTTTCTGAAAATGATATCAATATCCGGGATAGGGAAAAAAACAGCTTTATTAGTAATGTCATCTTTTTCTCTCTCTGAATTTTTTCTGCTGGTTGAAAATACAGATGTTACAAAACTGAGTTCTATTCCCGGGCTCGGAAAAAAAACTTCCGAGAGGATTATTTTTGAGTTATCAGGAAAGTTGAATTTTGAAACTGAAGAAGCTGATGAAAACAGCAGGTTAAAAAATGACCTTATTTCCGCTCTTACCAATCTCGGATATCCTTCAAAAAAGGTAAAAGATATAGTTAATGAAGTTGTTAAACAGGATATTTCCAATGAAGATACCTTTGAGTCACTTTTTAAAACAGTAATAAAAAAGGTCAGTGGAATCTAATAAAATAAAATGAAAGATAACATTACAGGAAATGATAAGAATCTCAGGCCGGGAATAATAAATGAATTTACAGGACAAACAAGGAATCTGAGTAATCTTAAGACTTATATCAGAGGTGCTAAAAAGAGAGGGGAAGTACTCGATCATATTTTGTTATCCGGTCCTCCCGGACTTGGAAAAACAACACTGGCAAATATTGTAGCTTCAGAGATGGGTGTGAATATTAAACAGACGTCAGGCCCTGTTCTTGATAAAAAAGGAGATCTTACTGCAATTTTGACAGACCTTGAAAGGGGAGATGTTTTTTTTATTGATGAGATACACAGGTTAAAGACAACCCTTGAGGAAATATTATATAAAGCAATAGAGGATTTTAAGATCGATGTAATAATAGGGCAGGGAGTCGGGGCTAAAAATCTGTCTCTTGACCTGAACAGGTTTACTCTGATCGGAGCAACTACAAGATCCGGATTATTGTCATCACCTATGAGGGACCGTTTCGGGATCCCTATACATTTGAACTTTTATTCAAATGAAGAGTTAGAGCAGATAATCAGCAGAAGTGCTTCCATACTGGATATAAGAATTACTGATGATTCGGGAATTGATATAGCCAGGAGATCCAGAGGGACTCCCAGAATAGCTAATAAATTATTAAGAAGGATAAGAGATTTCGCTCAGGTAAAAGGTGATGGTTCAATAAACAGTGAAATTGTGAAGATGTCATTTAAGGCTCTGGAAATTGATGAAGAGGGATTTGATAAAATTGACAGAAAAATTTTACTGACAATAATTGAAAAATTCAATGGTGGCCCTGTAGGTCTATCAACAATTTCAACAGCAGTAAATGAAGAAAAAGATACAATTGAGGATGTATATGAACCTTATCTTGTTCAAATGGGATTTCTTAAAATAACATCAAAAGGCCGTGTTGTAACAAAAAAAGGATTTGATCATTTTAAAAAACATTTTCCCGGAGGGAATGGACTCCCTTTTAAAGAATAAACCTGATATAATGGTTAAATGGCAGTATTAGTTAATTATTTTAAATCATTAAGGGTAAAACAATGGATAAAAAACCTGTTCATATTTGCACCAATGATCTTCTCCATGAACTTTACCAATATAAACTATTTGATCAATTCAATTATAGCTTTTTTTCTTTTCAGTATAGTTGCCGGCAATATTTATGTATTAAATGATTGCATTGACAAAAAAAATGATATTAACCATCCGAAAAAAAAATTCAGGCCTATTGCATCAGGAAAGATCAGTGTTCCCGCAGCTCTGGTTTTATCCTCAATTGTGCAGGTTCTGGCATTAACAGTTATTTTTGTTTTTAACAGCGGATTCTTTTTAATTGCTTCCATATATATTGCTGTGAATATATCATATTCTGCATTCTTAAAAAAAATTGCAATATTTGATGTAATGATCATTGCGATCGGTTTTGTACTGAGAGTAATGATAGGAGGAGAGGTTAATGATATTTTCCTGTCACCGTGGATATTTATTATTACATTTTTACTGGCACTCTTTCTGGGACTGGTAAAAAGGAGGCAGGAACTTTCGGGAAACGTAAAAAATCTCACAAAGAACACAAGAAAATCTTTGGAGAATTATAATTTACCACTTCTGGATCAATTAATTTCGATAACAACATCTGCTACATTAATATCATACATTACATATGTTCTTAACCCTGAGATACAAAAATATTTTAAAACAAAATATTTATACCTCACTGTTCCTTTTGTTATTTTTGGAATATTCAGATATCTTTATCTTACTTATATAAAAGAAAAAGGAGAAAATCCTGAAGATATAATTTATACGGACATACCCTTTATATTGAATATTGCATTATGGCTTCTTGTATTTATTCTGCTAATTTATTTTTAAATAATTTTGGATAAAGAAGAGTTTGAACTATTAAAGAAATTACGTACAAGTGGGCTTAATTCTACAGAATTACTGGATATATTTTATTCACACAGAGAAAATTACAGAATTGTATTAAACCTGATCCAGCATCCTGCATTCCCGGAAAGAACAGCATTGGACACAATATCTTCCTTTTTTTCACCTGATCTGATTAGAATTATTAAGAATAAGCGGACAAATCCTTTTATAAGGAAAAAATGTGAGATTGAATTTTTACAGCGTTATAATAAAATTCCAAAAGGTGAAAAGATATCTTATATGAGAACTGCTCCCTTGTCCCTTCTCGATTATTTTATAGAAGAAAAAGATGAGGAGATCCTTAAAGTTATTTTATCAAATATTTATTGTACTGAAGATCATGTTATTAAACTTATAAATAGAAAAAGTTCCAAAGCTTTCCTTTATAGAATGTTACTTGATTCTGAATGGATAACTCTCCAGAGAGTATGTAATGCAATCTCATATGATCGTGAAGCTCCAATCAGTATATGGCTTAAAATAATTCCATTTATTGATAAAAAAAGGTTAATATCAGTGGCAAACTCTGAAAAAACTCACGAAATAATAAAAAAAAATATTGAAGAATTTATTAGAAAAAAAAATATATAAATCAAAACATCCAATATTATTGACTTTTCTCTGTGAGTTATATATTATTTTATTATGAAAAAATCAATTGTTTTTTTTATTACACTGGCATTTGGTATTCAGTTATTTTCAGTGGTCCCTTTTTATTACGGTGCAAGGTCACTCTCTTTAGGTTATTCATCATCAGCATTTAATTATGACATAAATGCAATATTTATAAATCCGGCACTTTTATCAGCTTTGAATGTACCGATAACGGGATACCAGTTTCAGAATGGATTTTTCGGATACAGGGGGTTTTATGATGACCTTAATGAAGTCCTGAAATATGATCTGAAAAATTTTGAAGGGCTTGATCCTGAATCACAGGATATAATCCATGAAAAGTTAAAATCAGTTTATGGATATAAGCATGGTATGTACGGATTTAATTCTAATTTACCGGGTGTTGCATTTAAGAGATATGGTTTTTCTGTTTCATTTGTGAATACTTCCATTATTAACCCTCTTGAAACTGATATTCTTGATAAATTCAGCCAAAATTTAACAAATAATGATATAAAAAATCTTGAGTTTAATATTATAGGATTAAAATATACTCAGTATTCCCTTGCTTATGGGCTCGATTTTTCACAGAGTTTCAGTATAGGTGTTGCAATACATTATCTGAATGGAAAAGTTTCTGAGTATAACCGTTCAATAACTTCCGATATTTTTTCAACCGGATCAAGAGAGAAGGAATATATTGAATACGGATGGGCAGGAGCCGAGAAAAAATTTGGTAAGGTAGTAACTGATTTTTCATTAAGTGCGGTAGTGGGAAAATTTTTCCGTTTAGGAATTATTATGAAAAACTTCAGTGATCCGAAAATTCAAACTGAATTAGGAGAGATTGTATTAAATCAGAGAATTATTGCTGCTATTGCATTTAAACCGGATAATAAAACAGGGATCTTCCTGGATATTGATATAAAGAAAGGAGATCTTCTTCACAATGGAAATGATATGCAACCAATATCTATCGGGCTGGAAAAAAGTTTTTTTAATAATAAGTTCTTTTTGAGAGCCGGGTTCATGAGTGATCTTACTGAACAATATTTTATTGGTAAGAAGGGGAATGTACTTTATGCATTTGGTATGGGTTTTAACATGGGAAACTTTATGGTAGATGCCGGTCTTGGATTAGGGAATGACGGTAAGGTAAGAAATCTTGCTATTTCGGGATTTTTTATAATGAAATAGGCGTGTTTGACAAAAAAATATCTTTTAACTAAAATATAATCATGGAAATGAAATTAGGGGATTTTTTACTCAATGATAAAATTATCACACAGGAACAATTAAACAAAGCATTAGAAGTACAAAGCAAAGAACCGGGGAAACTTGGAAGTATTCTGATAAGGCTGAACTTTGTTTCGGAAGAGGATATAGCCCAGGCACTTAGTAAACAATTCGGTTACCCTTCGATCAACCTTTCAAAATTTGAAATTGATGAAAAAGTTGTAGAATTAATAAAACCCGATATTGCAAGGAAACATATAGTTATGCCTGTACACAGAATCGGTTCAATATTGACCATAGCCATGGGTGATCCTTCAAATTTGTTTGTTCTTGAAGAATTAAGATTTTCTACTAATCTCAGGATTCAGGCTGTAATTGCTCCAGAATCATCAATACTGGAAGCAATTGAAAAATATTATGGTTCTTCTACTGGAATAGAAGCTCAAAAATTTCTGGAGGAAATTGAGTTAAGTGATGATGCATCAATTGAGGTTCTTGAGGATTATGAGGATGAAGATCTACTGTCGGATGCGGGTGATGATGCTCCTGCAATTAAACTTGTTAATCTGATATTTCAGGATGGAATTTCAAAAGGTGCTTCAGACATCCATTTTGAACCATACGAGAAGGTTTTCAGGGTCAGGTTCAGAATAGATGGTGTACTTCAGGAGTATATGACCCCTCCAATGAATATAAAAAACAAGGTTTTATCCAGAGTAAAACTTATTTCCGGAATCGATATTGCTGAAAAAAGACTTCCTCAGGATGGAAGAATAAAAACAAAACTGAAAATTGATAACATTACAAAATCAATTGATATGAGGGTTTCTTCTTTACCTACTATTCATGGGGAAAAAATAGTTATAAGGATCCTTGATAAAGACAATCTTATGCTTGATCTTACAAAACTTGGATTTGAGCCTATATCTCTGGAAAGATTTGATCGAAATATTAGTGAACCCTGGGGTATCGTGCTGGTAACAGGGCCAACAGGTTCAGGAAAAACAAATACCCTTTATTCTGCAATTCAAAAATTAAATAGTGAAGATGTTAATATTATGACTGCTGAAAACCCTGTTGAATTTAATCTTTATGGAATTAACCAGGTGAATATAAGAGAGTCAATAGGCCTGACCTTTCCTGCATCTTTAAGGTCGTTTTTAAGGCAGGACCCGAATATAATACTTGTTGGGGAGATCAGGGACTTTGAAACTGCGGATATAGCAATAAAAGCTGCTTTGACAGGCCATATGGTTTTGTCAACACTGCATACCAATGATGCTCCGTCTACAATTGCAAGGTTAATTAATATGGGAATTGAGCCTTTTCTTGTTTCCAGTGCTGTAAGGCTGGTAATTGCACAAAGGCTTGTCAGAAGGCTTTGCACAAAGTGTAAAACACCTTCTAAAGTTCCTGCTCAAACCTTGATTGATATTGGATTTGCTCCGGAAGAAGCAAAAGGAATTAAAATTTTTGAGGCTAAAGGATGCGAAAAATGCAACAATTCAGGTTATAAGGGCAGGGTTGCACTTTTTGAGGCTATGGAAATTGATGAAGAGATCAAGGAGCAGATACTTATAGGCGGTTCAACATCCGAATTGAGGCAAAAAGCGAAAGAGAAAGGGATGCTGACACTTCGTATGAGTGGAATAGAAAAAATTAAATTGGGAATGACCTCAATTGAAGAAGTTTTGAGAGAAACAACGAGAGTATAAGGAGAATAAAATGGCACTACCACTTCCTCAATTATTGAAGATAATGATAGATGAAGGGGGCACAGATCTTCATGTAACAACTAATTCACCACCGATAATTCGTGTTCATGGTGAATTGAGACGTATTGACCATCCCATGTTGACACCCGCTGAAACAAAACAGATTATTTACAGTATCCTGAATGATAATCAAAAACATAAATTTGAAGATATGTGGGAACTGGATTTTTCATTTGGAATTAAGGGAATAGCACGATTCAGAGCCAATGTTTTTATGCAGAGAGGGGCTGTAGCAGGAGCTTTCAGAAGAATTCCTTATGAAATATGGGGTTTTGAAAAACTCGGACTACCTCCCGTTGTTGCCACACTTGCAGATAAACCAAGAGGGCTTGTGCTGGTAACAGGGCCGACAGGTTCAGGTAAAACCACTACTTTGGCATCAATTATTGATAAAATAAATAAAGAAAGATCAGTTCACATAATCACTATAGAAGACCCTATTGAATATTTGCATTCACACAGAAAAGCACTGATCAATCAGAGAGAATTACATGCAGATACAAAAGGTTTTAACGTTGCTTTAAGATCAGCTCTAAGGGAAGATCCGGATGTAGTACTTATTGGTGAAATGAGGGACCTTGAAACCATTCAGTCTGCAATAACAATTGCAGAAACAGGACATTTAACGTTCGGTACTCTTCATACTAATTCTGCTTCTCAAACAATAAACAGGATAATAGATGTATTTCCTCCTCACCAACAGGATCAGGTTAGAACCCAGTTGTCTATGAACCTTGAGGGAATTGTTACACAGAGCCTTCTTCCAAAGCAGGACGGGCGTGGAAGAAGTCTGGCCTGTGAGGTGTTGGTCCCTAATCCGGCAATAAGACATCTGATAAGGGATAATAAAATACACCAGATATATTCCACCATGCAGACAGGCCAGGAAAAATATGGTATGATCACATTCAATCAGTCTCTTGCCAATCTTTATTTCAAAAGGGATATTTCACTGGATCTGGCATTAAGTATATCTCACAATCCGGAAGAATTGAATGAATTGATCAAAAGAGGAGCCAATACATTATCTTCACAATTCAGGCCTAACTATAGCACAGGGCCGGGCTCGGGACAAAGTGAAAAATTCCATAAATTTTAGGGGGAGGGTTAGAGATGCCAATATTTACTTATAAGGGAAAAAATAAGATAGGGAATTTAATTAGCGGAGAGAGGGTAGTAAAGAGTAAAAAAGAACTGCTGGATATGCTTGAGAAAGAGCAGATTCAGGTACTGCAGGTTGACAGAAAAGGCAGTGAATTTAATATCCCTTTTCTTACAGGAAAGAAAAAAGCAAAAGTAACTCTCAGAGAGTTGACTGTTTTTAACAGACAATTATCAGTTATGTTCAATGCCGGCCTACCGATAACCCAGGGACTTGGAATATTATCAACACAACAGAAGAATCGAGGCTTCAGAGATGTCCTTGATAACGTAAGAAAAGATGTTGAAGGGGGTTCGAATTTTTCCAATGCTTTGAAAAAGCATCCTCAGATCTTTAATAATCTGTATACAAGTATGATCCAGGCTGGAGAAGCATCAGGTAATCTGGATACAATTTTGATGCGTCTTTCTCAATATATGGAAAATATGGCCAGGCTGCTTGGCAAGATAAAATCTGCTATGACCTATCCCATTGCAGTTATAATAATCGCACTTGTATTAACCGGAGTTATCCTGACTAAAGTTGTTCCTACATTTCAGGACCTTTTTGAACAATTGGGTGCATCATTACCGGCCCCGACCCAATTTGTTGTGGATCTTTCCGAATTTCTAAGAGGAAATCTATTCATGATATTCCTGGCTTCCATAGGAATAATATTTGCTATCAGAGCTTATAATAAAACCTATAAAGGTAAGAGGGTTTTAGATAGAATAAAATTAAAAATGCCTGTTCTGGGCGAACTATTGATCAAATCCGGTGTTGCAAGGGTAACAAGAACTCTCGAAACTCTACTTAACTCAGGAGTTGAGATCATTGAAAGTATGACCATAACGGCAAGAACATCCGGAAATTCAATAATAGAAGATGCAGTATTAAAAAGTAGAGCTTCTGTTCAGGAAGGTAAACCCCTGGGAGAAGCCTGGGGAGAAGAAAACGTTTTTCCGTTTATGGTTTCTCAAATGGTTTCAGTAGGTGAACAAACAGGAGCTTTGTCTACAATGCTTGGGAAAATTGCAGATTTTTATGATGAAGAGGTTGAAGTTGCAGTCTCATCTCTTATTTCACTGATGGAACCTATAATGATAGTTGTCCTGGGTGGGCTTGTTGGTGGAATTGTTGTTGCGATGTATCTGCCGATGTTCGATATTATGGGAAAAGTCGGGTAAAAAATTTAAAAAAATAGCAGATCTAAAAATTGATTCTTTTTGAAGATAAAGAAATAAGACGAAAATTTCTGTTTATTAATTCTATAAGAATAGCAGTTTTAACTGCATTTTTTTTTATAACCGTTGTATTAAGTTTTTTTCAGATACCATTTTCCATAATCCCCATAATAATTTTTATCCTACTCTCCATCGTAATTAGTTTTTTTCATTTTACTGTTTTTAAAATTGCTAAAATTTCGTTTTCAATATATTTTCAGGTAATTACAGATATAATTTTTATTACAGTCCTGGTCTATTTTTCCGGTGGTATTTCGAGTCCTTTCTATTTTTTATATTTCCTCCCGATAGTAGTATCTTCCATATTTTTATCGAGGAGGGATACTATTTATACTGCAATTGGTTCCTACATTGTTTATGGAATCCTGTCAGATCTTATGTATCTTAAAATTTTAAAATTCTATCCCGGATTTTTTGATCATGATATTTCAACAGAAAAATTTGTTTATAACCTGATAATGAGTTTTATTTCTTTTACGATCTTCGCATTTATTTCAACATATTATTTTGAAAATATAAAGAAAAAGGGGATCGAATTAAAAAATATTCAGGAAAACCTGAAAGACCTTGTATTGTTAAATAGTACGGTACTTGACCGAATGGAAAGTGGTTTTATTATAAGCAATTCATCAGGTAAAATAATATCTTATAATGAAAAAGCCAAGTTCTATCTAAATCTTAAAAATAATTATAATATTTTTAAGATCCTTAATATTAATAATGGGGAAAATTTTTCAAAAAAGATAGAAAACTATGATAACAGATTAATATTTGAGAAAAAAATCAAAAAACACAGCCTTGAGATCTCAGCTTCAATAATTAATGATATATATTCGTTTGAAAAAATATTGGTTTTTCTTATTTCAGACCAGACAAAAAAAAAAAATATTGAAATTGAATTAAAAAAGAAAGAACATTTTGCATTGATAGGGGAAATGTCAGCCGGGATCGCTCATGAGATAAGGAATCCACTGGCATCAATATCGGGTTCAATACAATTTCTGGAAAAAGAATTAAAACTTGATAAGGATTCAAAAAATTTAATGGATATTATTGTGAAAGAATCAAAAAGGTTATCTGATTCAATCGAAGAATTTTTACAGTTTACAAAAACATCTCCTCTGGAAAAAAGTAAATTTGATATAGGAGCACTCATTAGTGAAGTAACAGAACTTGCAGTATTAAATGTAACTAACATTTATATTAAAAAGAGGTATAGTGAAGGAAATACAGTTTTTGCAGATAGAAATAAAATCAAGCAGGTAGTATGGAATATAATAAATAATAGTATTAAGGCAATCGGAAATGAAGGTGAAATTGAAATAAATATATTTAAACAGAATGAAGATCTTTTTCTGTCAATAAAGGACTCTGGAGTTGGAATTAAGAGAGAGGAAATAAAAAAAATATTCCTCCCTTTTTATTCAAAATTTACTTCCGGTATAGGACTGGGGATGGCAATTGCAAAAAGAATAATTGATGAACATAGTTTTAATATGGAAATAATTTCTGAAATTAATAAAGGTACAGAGGTGACAATATGCTTCGGAAAAAATTAAATATTCTTTTAGTTGATGATG
The DNA here is from genome assembly GCA_039714255.1 of Acidobacteriota bacterium. Classification (GTDB taxonomy): domain Bacteria; phylum Acidobacteriota; class Aminicenantia; order UBA2199; family UBA2199; genus UBA647. The sequence continues at coordinate 80,888 of JBDLJQ010000003.1, read as the reverse complement.
ATCCGAGTATTCGCGATATGCTTTCAATTGTTCTAACAAAAGAAAATTATAATGTTCTCATTGCAGAAAACGGAAAAAGTGCAATTGAAAATTTAAAAAAAAATAAAATAGAACTGATAATTTCTGATATTAAAATGCCGGATATCAGCGGAATAGAACTTTTAAAAAAAATTAAAACAGTAAAAAGCAGTATCCCTGTAATAATGATAACTGCATTTGCTTCAACAGCTGATGCTATAGAAGCAATGAAGCTTGGTGCAGAAGATTATGTGACAAAACCTTTTAATCTTGAGGAACTCAGAATTATAATAAAAAAGGCTATATATAAAACCAAAATAGAGAATGAGAATATAAAATTAAAATCAAAACTGGAGATCAGGACCGATTTTGAAAAGATCATCGGTAAGAGTAAGCAAATGCAGGAAATATATAATCTCATAGAAACTATTGCAAAAACAGATTCAACGGTTCTGATCTATGGTGAGAGTGGTACCGGAAAGGAATTGATAGCAAAGGCCATTCACAATAAAAGTAAGAGGGTGAGAGAACAATTTGTTTCTATAAATTGCGGAGCTCTCCCTGAAAATCTGCTTGAAAGTGAATTGTTCGGACATAAAAAAGGTTCATTTACTGATGCATATGCTGATAAAAAGGGATTGTTTGTGGAATCTGACAATGGCACTCTATTTCTTGATGAAATAGGCGAAATGTCTCAGCAGATGCAGGTAAAGCTTTTAAGAGCAATTCAGGAAAAAAAGATCAGGCCTGTTGGAGATAACAGGGAAATTGATATAAATTCCAGAATAATATCTGCAACAAATCTGGATCTTAAAGAGAGTATTAAGAATAGTGAATTCAGAAGTGATCTTTTCTACAGACTGAATGTAATATCAATTGAAATTCCTCCTTTAAGGGAAAGGAAGGAGGATATTTCACTTTTAATAGATCATTTTATAAACAGGTTTAATAAAAAATTTGAAAAAGAGATAAAAGGAATAGAGAAATATGTAATGGAACTATTCATAAACTATTCATGGCCCGGAAATATAAGAGAACTTGAAAATTATATAGAAAGAGCTGTAACACTTGAAAAAAGTGAATATATAACTATGGATTCAATTCCACAGGACCTTGTTTACTCTTTTTCAAATAAATATAATAAAAATGTAGATATAAAGGAACTTATTTTAAAGGAAGGTTTTGATTTTACTTCTTACATTGATGAGATAAGCCAGAATATTCTGACCAATGCTTTAATATATAATAATTATAATCTTAAAAAAACATCGGAAATGCTTTCACTCAATTACAGATCACTCAGATATCTTGTAAAAAAATATAATATTAAAACTAAATCATAAAAAGGATTCAACCAGATGAAAAAAACCAGAACAATTCTTGCTTCATCATCCCCAAGAAGATTAGAATTATTAAAACTAATTAATATAGATCCTGTTGTTTTAGAACCGGATATAGATGAAAATATCATGAATACAGAATCAGTTCATGAATTTGTAAAAAGAGTTTCAATTGAAAAAGGGAATAATATTTTTAACAGTTCATTAAATAATGATCTGATAATCAGTGCTGATACAGTTGTTGTAACAGATAATAAGATAATCGGAAAACCTGAAGATAGAAAAGATGCAGAAAATATCCTGGAAGACTTATCTGGAATCGAACATACGGTAATAACCGGAATTGCTCTTAAATATGACAATAAAGTTCTCTATGACCATTCTTCAACCAGGGTTATATTCAAACAATTAACAAAAAATGAAATTGAAGCTTATCTGAATACTGAAGATTATATGGATAAGGCTGGAGGTTATGCTATTCAGGGCAGAGCTTCAATTTTTATTCAGGAGATACATGGATGTTTTTTTAATGTTATGGGATTTCCACTTAATCTTTTCTATGAAATGTTAAAAAAGATCGGAGTTTCATTAAAAGAACTGGAGATGATAGAAGAAGTGAATAGTAGATAGTAGGTAGTAGTTAGGAGGTGGTAACTGTAAAGTTATTATGTTAATGTCTGAAATGCCTTACGCCTGTAAATATAAGGGAAATACCACTTTCTTGTGCCTCATTAATAACTTCATCATCTCTTATTGAACCTCCCGGTTCAGCAACAACAGCTATTTTGTATTTATTGCAGATCTCAATTGAATCTTTAAATGGAAAAAATGCGTCTGAAAGAAGAACAGATCCATTCAGTGAAAACTTTGATTTTTTTATAGCCAGTTCAACAGAGTCAACTCTGCTCATCTGGCCGGCACCGACTCCGATTATCTTAAGATCTTTCACGATCAGAATACCATTAGATTTGATGAACTTTACAAGTTTCCAACCAAAATCAAGATCAGATCTCTCTTTATCAGATAATTTTCTGTCTGTTTTTAAGACAAAGTCTGTGTTAGAAAGTTTTTTATTATCACGTTCCTGATAAATTAATCCACCGGGAATGGTCTTAATGTCATTATTTTCAATATAACCCAACGGGATCTTTATTAACCTGAGATTTTTTTTCTTCTTTAGAATATTAAGAGCTTCCTCAGTAAAATCAGGAGCAATAATAACTTCCATAAAAATTGATTTTATCTTTTTGGCAGTTTCTTCTTCAAGAGTTTTATTAAACCCGACAATTCCTCCGAAAGCTGAAACAGGGTCGCCTGATAAAGATTTTTCAAATGAATTTAATTGAGAATCCGAAATTGCAGCACCACAGGGATTTTGATGTTTTACGATTACAGAAAAAAAGTTTCCGGAATCTTTGAACTGGTTAATTACTTCATAAACCATCGAAAGATCAAGGATATTGTTATATGAGAGTTCTTTTCCGTGGAGTTTATCCATTTTTTTTATGGGCGAATTTTTATCAGTGATATAAACCGAACCATTCTGATGAGGATTTTCTCCATACCTGAGTGCCATGTACTTTTTTGCCGGAATATTGAGATATTCTGATTTTGAAATTTGCCCGCCGGAAAAGAAATTTGCTATCAGAGAATCATAATAAGAAGTGTAAGAAAATGCCTTTTCAGCTAGTTCTTTTCTGAATTTATAATTTATCTCTCCGGAAATAATTTTTTCACTTATACTTGAATAGTCATGTTTGTCTACTACTACTAGAGTGTTATTATAGTTTTTTGCAGCAGCTCTTACCATGGAAGGGCCGCCAATATCTATCTTTTCTATCATGATATCGGGATTATTTTCTCCCATTTCCAAAAATTCTTCAAATGGATAAAAATTTACAATAACAAGGCCTATTTTTGATATTGAAAAACTTTTCAGATCTTCTGTATGCCCGGGAGTATCCTTTGCCAGAATTGAACCGAATATTTTTGGGTGAAGTGTTTTAACCCTTCCATCTAAAATTTCAGGAAAACCTGTTATTTCAGACACTTCTGTGACCTTTATATTGTTTTCTTTAAGATAGCGTGCAGTTCCTCCGGTTGAAATTATTTCCCATCCGTTCAAACTTAGTTTTTCTGCTAATATTTCTATTCCATCTTTATAATAGACACTTATCAAAACTTTTTTTTGTATTGGTGACATAAATATCTCCCGGAATACCTTTATTAAGAATTTTTATTGTATAAATAAATTAAAACAAAATCAAGAACCAGCCATTACAAAGTTTTTAAATTTTAAGTTACCGGGGCCTGAATTTGACAGAAATGTTGAATTTGTTGACAAATCATTACAATATTGATATAATAATACTTAAATTTAAAGAGGTGGAGAGATGTTTCAAAAGAAAAACATTTATATCCGTATATTCTGGAGTTTTTATATATTTGCGATGTTTTCGACTGTCATCTTTATTGCAAAACAGAATAATGAAAAAAAACTTGAGATCGTAAATCTTCAGGAACAGGTAAGTAATCTGGAAGTGGAATTAGAAACAGATAGAAAAGAACTTAAAAAAGTAGAATTGTTAAAGTATAAAGAAATGCTGATGAATAAAAAGCATCCGATATTTTCCAAAATAATGGATGTTGTTTTTAAAAAAAGTAAAGAATATAAGATTGACCCGAATATTATTATGGGGCTTATTCAGGTTGAAAGCAATTTTAAGCCATATGCTGTATCAAATAGAGGAGCATACGGTCTAATGCAGGTAAATTATAGTGTCTGGAAAAAAGAACTGAATATAAATACTGAAAAAATATTTGATATAGAATATAATATTGATCTTGGTATAAGGATACTTAGAATGTACATAGATGAATCAAAGGGAGATATATTACGTGCCCTTCATTTATATAATAATGGATATTTGTATAATAATGAAGCTTATAAATATAAGGTAATATCTACAGTATTCTTTTAATTGACCAGTACAGGGCCTTAAATTCAGTTTTTTCTACTACTGTTAAGGACTATGGAAATTCCTATAAAGATAAGTATTCCGGGAAGTAAAATATCCCAGAAATGTCTTTTTACCCAATAATAATATACATTAAATACAGGAAAATTTCCCATAATGAAGAACATTCCTATTAAAATAAAAACTATTCCAATAATTAATGAGTTTTTGTTTGTATTAACAGGGGTTACTTCTTTATTTTTTTCTGTTTTTTCAATTTTTGTGTCGTAAGATTTAACCGGCATAATAATGATACCAATTATATATGCAAGAATTGCCGAACCTCCGAAAAAGAAAAACAATACAAATATCAACCTTACCAGAACCGGATCTACTTCGAAATATTCTGCTATACCCCCGCATACTCCGTCAATAACCTTATTTTCTCTGCTTTTATATAATTTTTTCATTTTATCACCTTAAATATTATTACGTTTTTTAATACAAAATGTTTCATGAATAAAAATACTATTTGCAGTATTAAAAGACTTTACCTTTTTTTTTTTTGTGATAAAATAACTTTTTCCGGGGTGTAGCGCAGCCTGGTAGCGCGCACGGTTCGGGACCGTGAGGTCGGAGGTTCGAATCCTCTCACCCCGATTTTTAAATCATTCATTTAGTAAATGTTTTAATTCAAGGAGATTTTTTACAGCACTTCCTTTGTAATGGTTATTTCCTGAGATCAAAAATATTTTGCAACCATTTGATCCTGAAGTTTCATCATTTCTCCTGAATCTGTTTCGTGGTCAAATCCTCCCAGATGAAGGACCCCATGACACATTATGGAAAAAAGTTCTTTTTTAAAGTCAACATTGTTATTTTTCGCCTGTTCTTCAACAATTGGATAACAAATAAAAATATCACCTAAATAATATGTGTCCGGAAAATTTTCATTTATGGGGAAACTGAGAACATCAGTAGGATAATCTTTTTTTCTATACCTTTTATTAAGTTCCCATGATTCTTCTTTACTTCCCAGTTTTATTGTTATTGTGCCGGTAAGTTTAAGTTCTGCTATTATATTCTTAAGTTTTTCTAAATAGAAATTTTTGTTTATAGAATAGATCTCATCAACTATTTTCAGCATTTTCCCCATTCTCCTGAAAGTTAAAACCCGGATATGATATTCTCATATGGTAAATTGAGGACAATTTTTTATAGAAGGCATTGCCGATTGTATTTAGTGCTTTTAAAGTTAATCCGTCACATTGATCAAATTGTTTTTCCTCAATATTAGAATCAATGATCCTTTGAATTATATTCTTTATCTCTTCATCAGATGGTGAGGAGAGGCTTTTGGATGCAGCCTCAACCTGATCTGCAAGCATTATAATCGCATTTTCTATATTTTCAGGTTTTTCACCGGGATATTTATAAAGGTTTTCATCAATTTCAGAAGCATCAACAGATGCAGATTCAACCGCTTTATCATAAAAAAACCTTACTAATTTTGTTCCATGATGTTGTGAGATGGAAGAGGCGATCCTGTCAGATAGCTTTATTTCTTTTGCTCTTTCCAAACCATTGTTTATATGGGCAATAATGTTTCTTGCGCTCTCTTTAGGCGTAAGGTTTTCATGGGGGTTTTCATAAATTGCATGGTTCTCAGTAAAAACCTGTGGATTATCTATCTTGCCTATATCGTGATAAAGAGCCATTGCATTTAAGAGCAGTGAAGACAGCCCCAGGTCCAGTGCTGCTGCTTCAGATAAAGATGATACCATTTGTGAATGGTGATAGGTTCCCGGAGCCTTTTCTAACATTTCCCTGAATATCGGGAGATTCAGATTTGTTAATTCAACAAGTTTAAGTTCTGTGATGGGTTTAAATACAATTTCCCATAAAGGAATTATAAAACTTGCAAGAATAGGAGCTGAAACCGCTGAAAATGCACCGACACTTAAAAAAGAAAATATCTGAACCGGATCTGTCTTATTCATTGTTATACTGAACATTAACAGAAATATAAGATTGGCCGGAAGAAGCCAGATAATACCGACTTTTAAGATTGGAGATCTTTTTAAACGTTGATAATATTCAATTCCATAACTTACAATCAGCCCGCCAATAAGGATATACAGAAAAACCATCAGGTCCCAATCGCTGATGATTCCTCCAATAACAGAATTTATAAAAGAGAAAATAACTGCACTTTGAATATTGAAAATAAAAGCAATAATTAAAGGACCGAAAGCAAATGGAATTGCAAAAAAGATAATATGATTCTCAATGTTAAAACTGAAAGAGAGGTTTTTAAGTACCAATGGCAGTATAAAAAGAAATATACGATAAATAAAAGCACTTAATAAAAGGGTGGCAATTGAAACTGTTATTAATTTTTTGCCATTGATCCCGATATTTTCCCACGATCTCAGCAGCCTTCCCAGAAAGAATAATAAAATTGTTAGTATAAAAAAGATAAAATAAAAGTATGAAAATTTTTTTCCTGTTACTTTTTCCGTAGTGGCAATAAGATTAATAATTTTAAGGTCATCAGGTTTTACTTCATCTCCCTTTCTTAAAATTATTCTGCCTGTCTTAAATTTGATTATAACGGGATTGATCTTTGATATTGTCAGTTGTTCTTCATCTTTGGTTAAATTAAGTGAAAAAGATAGATTAATATCAATGAACTCCATTAGAAGTGAAGTCAATACTTTTACTTCTCCTGACCTGAATTTGCCTGTTTCAGTAAAGAAAATCCGGATCCCGTTTTCTACATCTTTAAGGTCGGAAAGGTCTGAAACCTTTTCTATTCCCGGTTGTTTGTTTTTTCCCAATATTTTAATAGTACCATTTATACTTTTAACAGAACCTGCTTTTGATGATAGTATTCCTGTGTCATAGAATCTGTTAAGTGTATTATATAGCTTAATATTATTTATTCTTCCGAATATATTTGTTTTGAATAAATATTTTACTTCATCAAATGATAGTGAAATCCCGAATTTTTTTTCAATATTTTCCTTTATTGGTTTAAGTTCATTTTTTTCCTTATAATATTTCTTTCTTGAGGACCTGATAAAGTTTATCCAGCTATTGAATAACTCAGCTCTTTTTTCCATGAATCCCTTATGGTATTCATAGATCGGAATTATTTGCTCTATTGCTTCATTCTTTTTTTGCAGGGTAGAATCTTCATCAATAATTGTGAGGTCTTTCTGAATAACAATATCATTTTTTACAATATCACCTGTTTTTATACCAGGGTCTTCAATAGATTGTTTTGGTGGAATATAGATAAGATAGGAGATTAAAAGCACAAGTAGAATTCCAAGAAATACTGAAAAAAATGATCTTTTTATATATCTGTCACTATTTGTAGAAAAATCCGGCTTTAAAAAGTTTAATTCAAACTTCATTTTTGTTCCTTGTCATAAGCTCTGATGATTTTTTGGACCAGGTGATGCCTTACAACATCTTTATCCTTTAATTTTACAAAACCTATTCCCTTTATATTTTTAAGTATCCTGGTTGCCTTAAATATTCCTGATTTTTTTGGTTCGCTCAAATCGATCTGTGATATATCTGCTGTAACAATTACTTTCGAATTCTGGCCGAATCTGGTAAGGAACATCTGCATCTGTGAATTTAATGTATTCTGGCCTTCATCCAGTATTATAAAAGCATTATTAATTGTTCTTCCCCTCATATATGCCAGAGGAGCAACTTCTATAATTTCCCTTTCAATTAATTCTGTAGTTTTATCAAACCCGATAAGCGTGTAAAGAGAGTCATATAAAGGCCTGAAGTAGGGGTTTACTTTCTGCTGAATATCTCCGGGCAGGAAACCAAGCTTTTCACCGGCTTCAACAACCGGCCTTGTTAAAACTATCCTGTCAAGTTTCTTACTCAATAGATAATGTAGAGCTATTGCGATGGCCAGGAAAGTTTTACCTGTTCCTGCAGGCCCGATAGAAAAGGTAAGATCATTTTGAAAAGCTGATTTAATATAGAGATTCTGATTAAAGGTTTTAGGGTATACGTCTTTACCGTTAATATTTATTTTCTGATATTCAAGCAGTTCTTTTTTCATATTTTCTACCTTACCTTCACTTACCATGCTCAACCCGATACTAAAATCATTTCCATTTAATGAGGACCTGGTTTTATTTACATTTATCAGATTATTTATGAATTGTTTAAATGCCCTCTTTTTTGTACTTTCACCGTCAAACATTATTTTATTTCCTCTGAGGGAAATATTCAGGTTAAAATTTTTTTCAATTTTTGAAAGGTTTTTCTCGAACAGGACTAAAAAATTATCTTTTTTTTCTTCAGGGTATATTATCTCTTCCATTTAATGTTAACTCATTTAAGTGCAGAAATTATATATTTCATGCGTAAAAAAGTCAAATTATCGAAAAAGAAAAACATATAGATTGTCATAAAGAGATTATCAGAAATTGTCATTGGGAAATTCCATGAACTTGTCATTGAGAAATACCCTCTCTTAATCTCTCCCAGAGGGAGAGAGAACAGATATTTATTTTTTTTATTTATGGTAAAAAAGAACTGTGATATAATCGGTTTTTATCAACATATGAGGTCAAAATGGATAAAAATATTGAGAATTTTTTTGAAGAATACACTAAACCGGAATGGAAAAAACCAAAATTCTGGATATTGATCATTTTTATAGCATTAATATTTGTTTCTATTCTTTATATTAAGGCAAAGATGGTGGATTCGGCAATAACTGAGGAAGATATAAGATCTTCGATAGAAATCTTTGATATATCAAGCCAATGGATTGAAAAAGAAAAGATCGAAAATGAAGATTTTAAGGGAATTATAATGGTACCTCAGATATCTTTCCGGATGAGAAATGTCGGAACAAAACCGATGGAAAATGTTTATCTCCTTGGAGTGTTCAGAGGATTATATATTGGAAAATCCATAGGAGAGGGATTCGTTATGTCCCTGAAAAAACCACTTCAACCTGGTAATTCAAGCAGTAAAATTATAATAAATTCAACTTTCGGATATAAAACAACTTCAAAAGTAATATTTAAAAAAATGTCAAAAGAATGGGGAAAAACAGTTGTGGAATTATATATGAAATCAAGCAGTTCCAAATTATTTTTCTTTAAGTCATTTTATATCCGCCAGATAGTTGAAGGTATGTCCAGTGATGTTAAATTAAATAATTAAAGGTTCAGGAGGTAAGATGAGCTCAAATGAGTTTTCATCAGGCAGTAAAGGGGAGAGGGTAAGGTCAGATTGCTATGTTAGAATTAAGATAACAAAAAAGAATGGAATAGATCTCTCTGTTAAAAGCAAGGTCGATGTATTATATGGAAGATCAATAAAAGAACTTGTTCTTAAAATACTGGATTTTTATCAAATTAAAAATTGTGAAATAGAAATTGATGATAAAGGTGCATTGCCATTTGTAATTATGGCAAGAATGGAAGCAGTGATAAGAGGCCTCGGGCTTGATGGTGGTAGACAATATCTCCCTCCCTGGAACTATGAAGTAAAAAAGAGTTCAAGGGACAGGTTCAGAAGAAGCAGATTATATTTACCGGGAGATCAGCCGAAACTTTTTATTAATGCTGCAATCCACAGGCCGGACGGTATTATACTTGATCTGGAGGATTCTGTTTCCCCTGTATCAAAAGATACAGCAAGGCTGATAGTAAGAAATGCTTTAAGATCGGTTGATTTTATGAATTCTGAAAGAATGGTAAGGATAAACCAGTTACCCCTTGGGCTAAAGGACATTGAGGAAATTGTACCTCAAAAAACCGATCTGATATTACTGCCAAAGATCGAAACTGCAGACCAGATAAGACAGGTTGAATTAAAAATAGATGAGATCCGGAAAAAGGAGAATATTTCCGGGGAAGTATTTCTTATGCCTATAATTGAAAGCGCACTTGGTATTATAAATGCGTTCAATATTGCCTCTTCTTCGAAAAATATTGTAGCCCTTGCAATAGGCCTTGAAGATTATACTGCTGATATAGGAACTAAGAGAACTAATGAAGGTAAAGAGAGCTTTTTTGCCCGGTCCATGATCGTAAATGCGGCAAAGGCTGCCGGTATTCAGGCAATAGATACGGTTTTTTCAGATGTTTCTGATATGGAGGGGCTTAAAGCAAGTGTTCTGGAAGCCAAATCGCTTGGATTTAACGGAAAAGGATGTATTCATCCGAGACAGATCCAGGTGGTGCATGAAGGATTTGCCCCTGCTGCAGATGAAATAGCAAAAGCGAAAAAAATTGTAAAAGCTTTTGAACATGCTGAAAAAATGGGGTTGGGTGTTGTCTCTCTGGGCAGCAAGATGATCGATCCTCCGGTTGTTAAGAGGGCTTTACAAACCATTGATCTGGCTTTAAGAGAAGGCCTGCTAGGTAAAGAATGGAGAGAAGATAATGAGTGATAAATATATAACAGAAATAAATGCAGCCGGAAGAGAAGTATTAAAAGAAATTAATGGTGAAGAGCATATCCCCTTTAAAGGCGTTGGAAAACTTAAGGCCACAGGAAGGAAGGCCGCTCCTCCCATCAGATCATGTGTCGATTATCCTTCGAACGGGGATAAAAGGGTGCCATCAATTCTTGAGGCTTTAAAAAAAGCAGGCCTGAAAGATGGAATGACCATATCGACACATCATCATTTGAGAAATGGCGATTATGTCGGAAATATGGTATTTGATGCTGCAGCCGAACTGGGTGCTAAAGACCTGAGGTGGTTCCCCAGTGCATCTTTTCCTGTTCATTCTCCAATTATAAAACATCTGGATAATGGAGTGATCCATCATATAGAAGGAAGTATGAACGGCCCATTGGGTGACTATGCTTCTAAAGGAAAAATGAGAGGAACCGGAATTCTCAGATCACATGGAGGAAGATATCAGGCAGTGCAGGATGGCGATGTACATATAGATATAGCAGTTATATCTGCTCCCGCTTCTGATTTTTTCGGAAATGCCAATGGAGTTCGCGGCAAAGCTGCATGCGGCCTGCTGGGTTTTGCCCTGGCAGATTCTCAATATGCTGACAGAGTGATAATTGTTACTGATAACCTTGAACCGTTCCCCTGTATACCCTGGCAGATTCAGGGTAATAATGTTGATTTTGTTGTTGAAGTTGATTCAATTGGAGATCCTCAGAAGATAATTTCCGGTACAACACAGCTTACAAAAAGCCCTGACAGGTTGCTGATCGCAGAGATGGCTGTTAAGTTTGCTGCAGAGGCCGGATTGATAAAGGAAGGATTTTCTTTTCAGGCGGGAGCCGGAGGAACATCACTTGCTTTTACGGTTTTTTTAAGAGATTTTATGAGGAAAAATAAGGTTAAAGCAAGCTTTATTCGAGGTGGATCAACTCAATATATTACATCCATGCTTGAAGAAGGATTAACCGGATTTATTCTTGACGGTCAGACCTTCGACCTGGAGGGTGTAAGGTCGATGAGGGAAAATCCGACACACCAGGATACAAGCCCGTTTACCAGTTATAATTTTCATGGAAAGGGAAACTTTGCATCCATGCTGGATATGGTGGCACTTGGGGCAACTGAGATAGATCTCGATTTTAATGCAAATGTGGTCACACATTCCGATGGAAGGCTTTTACATGGAATAGGGGGGTGGCAGAATTGTCTTTTCGGTAAGACCGTTATATTGCCTGTGCCACTGTTCAGGGATAGAATTCCGGTGATAGTAGACAAAGTTACAACTTTAACCGGCCCGGGAGAGTTGATAGATGTTGTTGTTACAGAGAGGGGAATTGCTATCAATCCTAAAAGAAAAGATCTCATAAAAGCTGTTTCAGGGTCAAACCTTCCAATAAGATCGATTCAGGAACTAAAGGATGAAGCTGAAAAGATAAGTGGTGCCAAACCTGATAAACCTCAATTCGGTGATAAAGTAATTGCAGCAATAAAATGGGTTGACGGAACAATAATCGACATAGTAAAACAGGTAAAAGCCTGACTATATTAAATTAGTTTTTAATAAAAAAACACTCATTATCCATAACAATATTAGTGAAAACTTTACTTATATAAGAAAAAAATTCAAAATTTTACATATGAAAATTATCAGTTTTTTATTTTGGTGTGAAGGTTTTCGATATCTTTTTCGCTACCCAGGACTATGAGTATATCACTCTCTTTTATGAGAAAATCACCGGCAGGGTTAAGTGTTAATCCCGAATCGCCGTTATCACCTGATTGAGAAGTTTTCTTATCCGGAATTATCTGTTTTATTGCAATAACGTTAACATTATATTTGTTCCTTATCATTAGTTCCTGTAAAGTTTTTCCCACAAAAATATCAGGAGAAGCTATCTCTTCAATTATAAAACCGGACTCAAGGGGAATATAATCCATAAGGTTCGGAGAATTGATCTGGTTTGCCAGTTTAACAGCAACATCTTTTTCCGGAAATAATATTTCAGTAGCTCCCACAAGCTGAAGTATTTTTTTGTGATCCTCTGATAATGCTTTGGCAATTATGCAGGAAACTCCGAGTTCGTTTAAAATATGAACAATAAGTATGCTGGATTCAAGGTCAGGCCCGCTGGAGACCACAACGCAGTCAACATCGGATAAGCCGAGAGAGATCAAATTATCTTTTTTTGTAGCATCCATTGTGACCGGTTGTGTAACAATATCCTTGATTTCATTCACTCTCTGGTTGCTCACATCAACTGCAATAATTTCCATGTTTTTTTCTGAAAGAGATTTTACAAGATTTATTCCAAAACTTCCCAGGCCGATAACGATAATTTTTTTCATTATTTCTCCTTATCCGATCATAATATTTTCTTCCGGATAATTATATACTGCCTTGGACTCTTTTTTACTCATTGCCAGTAATAATGTAAGGGGCCCAATCCTTCCTATGAACATTGTAATAATTATAACAAACTTTGAAGATAAAGCTAATTTTGAAGTTACACCGAGGCTTAACCCGACCGTTCCGAATGCAGATACAGTTTCGAATAACAGGTCCATGAAACCCAGCTCATTTTCAAAGGTAAGAATTAAAAGAAAGGATAATGAGATAAGTAAAAAGGATATAATTATCATAATAAAAGCTTTTTCAATATTATCTTTTGGTATGGTCCTGTAAAAGAGACTTGTTTTGTCCATCCCTTTAAGTTTTGATCTGAAATACATAATTACCATTCCTGCTGATGAGGTTTTTACTCCTCCTCCAGTTGAACCGGGTGAAGCACCAATGAACATTAAGATCAATAGAATAAAAACTGATCCCAGAGAAAAATAATTAAGATTTATTGTATTAAATCCTGCTGTCCTTGCCGAGACCGAGTGAAATAATGATGTGTATATCTTTTCTCCGACAGATAAAGAATTATTGCTGTTTATAAATTGTTCAGCCAGTATAATAACAAAACCTGTAATTATAAGGATGAAGCTTGTTATGAGCACTAGTTTTGAATGGAGTGAGAATTTTGAAATACTTTTCTTCCGGGATATAAAAAGGTAAATTTCATTGAGAACAAGAAACCCGATCCCACCGGAAATAATCAGGATGCTCAAAGTACTGTTAATAACAGGGTCTGTTATATAATTTTCAAAATTATTAGTAAATATTGAGAATCCTGCATTACAAAATGCAGATATTGAATGAAATACAGATGAAAATATTCTTTCACTGAGGTTCAGGTTTGCAAAGTTGAAGAATAAAACTATTGATCCGGTTAATTCAAATCCGAAAGTTAAAAGAATTATTTTTTTTATCATATCCCTTATATTTTTTTTATTTCCGGAAGAAAAATCATTTTCGAGCAGCATTTTATCTGAAATTGAGATAGATTTTCCAATAAGCAGAATTGCCAGTGTGGAGAATGTCATGAATCCAAGACCACCTAACTGAATTAATACTAATATAACTATCTTCCCGAACCGGGTGAAATCCTCATTTGTATCAAGGACAATAAGCCCTGTAACAGTGACAGCTGATGTTGATGTAAACAAAGCATCCTCAAAGCTGATTGAACTACCGGTTGTGGAGAATGGAAGCATCAGCAATAATGTACCGACAAAAATAGCTGTTACAAATGTAGTGATTATTGTGAATGATATTGATCTTTTCATTTTATACCGCCGAAACTTGATAAAGGCCAGTAGATCAAAGCGGCTTTTCCTTTTATCTGTTCCATGTTTACAGGCCCGAAACTGCGTGAGTCAATACTTTGATCCCGGTTGTCCCCGAGAGTAAAATAAAACCTTTCAGGAATTTTTAACTGGCCAAAATTAACGGATCTGAACATAACATCACCAAAATTTTTTAAAAAAGGAGTTTTTATCTTCATGTTGTTAATATAGATATCTCCTTTTTTTATTTCAAAAAGTTCTCCGGGGAGGGCTATTATCCTTTTTACTATATTCGTCCTGTTTCCGGAAACTTTTAAAACCACTATATCAAACCTTTTCAGGTCATTGATAGAAAATATTTTTGAAATAATAACTCTCTGTCCATTTTTTAATGACGGAAACATTGAATTACCGGATATTTTATAAGGGGTAAACAGGAAAGTAAAAAGAAGTATTGATATAAATGCAGCTGCTAATATGTTCAATATATAAAATTTATACTTTCCCTTTTTTTCCATCTTTTTCATAAATAAAATTTTATTAGAATCATGTTATGGTGTCAAGAATTACATTTACAATGGTGTGATTTTGGGATATAATAAACTATGGGGGATAAACTGTTAAATCCTAACAACAAACATGAAATTCCTGATAATCTAATATTGATTCCTAATTTTTTTGACAAAAAATATTTCAACCGGATCAAAAAAAAAGCGATCAGGAATTTTTCACTTTTTTTTAGTACTGTCCTGATTTTTGAATCCTATTCAATAATTACAGATTTCATCGGTTATACCCAGCTATTAACAATACTGGAGTTCATTAAAGATATAAGAGAAAAAAATATATATTTCCTCGGAACTGCAGGATCCATTAACCCGGAATTTAAATCTCCGGAAGCTTTTATGGTTAATGAAATAAATCCAAGTGCAATATTTGATAGTTTTGCTGACAAAAAATCTTACAAATTAATTTCAACCGGGGATCATGGTTTCACCGGTGTTAAAGGTGTGAGTGTTGATATCCTGCAGAGGGAAACTTCAGAATGGCTTAAAGATCAGATTGTAAACAAAAATGATATTGTTGAAATGGAAATATATCCCCTGAGAGATTTTATTGGGAAGGAGTTTTTTGCTTTTGTGGTAATAACAGACCTGATAACAAAAAATGGAATTGATCTTTTAAAAAATAAAAAAAAAATAAATAGTGAATTAATAAGATCATTTGAACATATATTGGAGCTGATAAGTGAAAAATAAAATAATTTTAACAAAAATATTTCAGAAAGAAGCTGTTGATATCCTGAAAAAAGATTATGACCTAATTATTGTAGAGGGGTCCGGTAAAGATCTGAAAACAACTTTAAAGAATAATCCTGATACAGAAGTTATCATATCTTTTTTATCTGATAAAATTGACAGAGATATAATAGAAATATCTGATAACCTGAAGATAATTTCCAATTATGCAGTGGGATATAATAATATTGATTTCATTTTTGCCCGGGACTCGGGTATTTTTGTAACAAACACACCTGATGTACTTACTGCTGCCACAGCAGATCTGACAATGGCATTGATCCTGGGCGTATCCAGGCGCATTGTTGAATCTGATAAATATATGCGTAGTGGAAAATTCAAAGGCTGGGGAGCAAATCTGCTGCTGGGAAGAGAATTGGGAGGATTAACACTGGGAATTATTGGCCTGGGTAAGATCGGCCTTGCTACAGCTTTGAGAGCACGTGCTTTCGGCATTAATATTGCGTATTATTCAAATAACAGGAAACCAGATCTGGAAAAAAAATTTAATTTTGAATATATGGAACTGGAAGAATTAATTAAAAATTCAGATATAATTTCACCTCATATACCATATTCAGACGATGTTCATCATCTTTTCAATAAGAATACCTTTGAAAAAATGAAAGATAATGCAATCTTCATTAATGTTTCACGGGGAGGGATAATGAATGAATCCCACCTGGCAGATGCACTGGAGAGTAAAAAACTATTCGGAGCCGGACTGGATGTTTTTGAATTTGAGCCAAGGGTTAATGACCGGCTTAATAAACTGGATAATGTTATTATGGTTCCACATATCGGGAGTGCGACTTATACAGCCAGGCTTGGAATGGCAAATATAGTGATAAAAAATATCAAGCAGGTTTTTAGTGGAAAAGTTCCTGAAAACCTTATTCCGGAACATAACGTATTAAAAAGTTAAAAAATAACATAAAATGGAGAATAAAATGAAAAAGAGTTTTGTATTAATAGTTTTAGTAATTATTTCAGTATTTTCTTTGGTAGCATCAAATGGAAAATATCTGAAACATGAAATTAAGGCAGAAATTTTTCCTTCGGAGGGGATCATAAAAGTAACTGATAATATAATAGTCCCCACGGATATGCTGGAGAAGAAGTTACACTTTCTCCTTCATGGAAATCTGAAAATTACCGGTAATTCCCCGAATATAAAGATCCGGAAGGAATCAGGGGAGATAAAATCAAAGTTTTTCGGAATAAATACAGCTGAGTTTAAGATCACTGATAAGATACCTGTGGCTCATTATTCGATCAAAACAGGAAAAGGGGAAAATTCTTTTAAAATTGAATATAGCGGTAAAATCAATCACCCTGTAAAAATGATCGGAGAAGAGTATGCAAGAGGTTTTAAACAAACACCCGGTATTATTTCTTCAGAAGGTGTTTATCTGGCCGGATCTACTTTCTGGGTTCCATGGTTTAATGAAAATCTTGTGACCTTTAAGCTGAATACAATAGTTAATAAGGAGTGGTCGGTAGCATCACAGGGGAAACTGGAAAAGGAAAATATAAAGGACGGAAAAATGAGAACTACATGGGATTCCCCGGAACCCATGGACGAGATATATCTTATAGCTGCAAAATTTGCAAGATATAAAATAAAGGTCAGCAATGTTAATATTGTTGCCTATATGAGAACGAATGATGATAATCTGGCAATGAAATATCTCAATACAACAGGCCAGTATCTGGAAATGTATCAGAAACTTATCGGAAAATATCCATATACAAAATTTGCATTAATAGAAAATTTCTGGGAAACAGGTTACGGGATGCCTTCATTTACATTGCTGGGGCCGAAAGTTATAAGATTCCCTTTTATCCTCCATTCATCGTATCCTCATGAACTTCTTCATAACTGGTGGGGTAACAGTGTATTTGTTAATTATAACAAGGGTAACTGGTGTGAAGGTTTGACGGTTTATATGGCCGATCATC
The DNA here is from genome assembly GCA_039714255.1 of Acidobacteriota bacterium. Classification (GTDB taxonomy): domain Bacteria; phylum Acidobacteriota; class Aminicenantia; order UBA2199; family UBA2199; genus UBA647. The sequence continues at coordinate 63,175 of JBDLJQ010000003.1, read as the reverse complement.
TTATTAAAGAGCAGAGAGGGCAGGGGACAGACTACAGAAAGACAACCCTTCAGGGTTATACAGATTATGTTAATGATGAAAATGAATTTCCGGTAAAAGAGTTTAAGGCAAGATTTGATTCGGCATCATCATCAATAGGATATGGAAAATCTATGATGACATTCAATATGCTCAGAACAGAACTTGGAGATAAAATATTTTTAAAAGCCATTCAGGACTTTTACAGTAAAAATAAATATAAACGGGCAACCTTTAATGATATCAGGGAATCTTTTGAAAAAGTATCTGGTAAAAAATATTCCTATTTCTTTGATCAGTGGATAAACAGGAAAGGGGCCCCTCAGTTGAAGATGGAAGATACAAAACTTTCCAAAGTAGCTGGTGATCATGTTTTAAATTTTAAACTTAAACAATTGCAGAAGGATGATCCTTATAAGATGAATATTCCGGCAATAGTATATTTTGAAGGAGATTCCGGCTATAAAAAAATTAATTTAAAATTATCAAAGAAGAGTGAAAACTATAAGCTGAGGTTTAAAGATAAACCCTACAGAATAGATATTGACCCGTGGTTTGATGTATTCAGGCGTTTATCTGAAAAAGAGATAACTCCGGCCCTCTCAAAGGCATTTGGAGCCACTAAGATACTTATTTTACTTCCTTCCAAAGGTAATGAAATGTTGAATGGATCCTATAAAAAGCTGGCGGAAAATTGGGCAGGAGAAAGAAAGGGAAAAATTGAAATTAAATATGATGATCAGATAACTGATCTTCCCGGAGACAGTGCAGTATGGATCTTCGGAAGATATAATAAATTTGCAGCAAAGATCAATAAAAATATAGAGGGTTACGGAAGTGATCTAAATGAGTCTGAAATGAGGGTAGGGAAAAAATCTTTTGACCTTAACAAGAACAGTGTTGTTTTAAGTATGAAAAATCCGAAAAACCTCTCAAATGTTATAGTTTTTATGTCTGCTGATAACAGTAAAGCAGTTCAGGGCCTGGGAAGGAAACTTCCTCACTATGGAAAATACAGTTATCTTGTTTTTTCAGGAGATGAACCTACAGTAAGTGTAAGAGGACAATGGGAAGTTAAGGATTCTCCATTAATAAAGGTATTTAACAATAATATTGAGCACAGTGTTAAAGTAAAGAAAAGAGAACCTCTTGGTAAACTTGAAGCCCTTTTCTCAAAGGAAAAGATGTCAGCACATGTAAAATATCTATCCTCTAAAGAATTAAAGGGACGCGGGATTGGAACTGAAGGAATTGATAAAGCAGCAGATTACATAGCCGGCAAATTCAAAGCATATGGTTTAAAACCCGGTGGTGATAATGGCAGTTTTTTCCAGACATGGAAACAAAAAATCAAAAAAAATAACAAAGAGTTTGTTCTGAAGAATATTATCGGATATATTCCGGGAAAGAATAAAGAATGGAAGGATCAGTCTGTTATTTTATGTGCTCATTATGATCATCTCGGTTTAGGCTGGCCTGATGTACGGCCTGGAAATGAAGGAAAAGTACATCCGGGCGCAGATGATAACAGCAGCGGTATTTCTGTTATGCTGGAGATGGCAAGAAGCCTTGCCAGGGGATTTACGCCTGACCGTTCAATAATATTTGTCGCATTCACTGCTGAGGAAAGTGGCCTGATCGGTTCAAAATATTATGCAGATAATTATAAAAAATTTCCTGTGAAAGATATTTTCGGTGTAATTAACCTTGATACAGTAGGCCGGCTCAATAATAAAAAGCCGATGATAATAGGCGGGAATTCCGCAAAAGAATGGAAATTTTTATTTATGGGGATAGGCTTTACAAATGGGATCGAAACTGACCTTATAACTCAGGACCTGGATGCCAGTGATCAGATAAGTTTTGTTAAAAAAGGGATTCCCGGAGTGCAGATCTTTTCAGGGCCGCACCTTGACTATCACAGACCAACAGATACTTTTGATAAAATTGACATTAAAGGAATGGTAAAAATTGCAAAAGTTACAAAAGAAGCAGTTGTATATCTCTCACAGAGGAAAGAAAAGCTTGCCTTTACCGGAAAAACAGCAGCAGGATCAAAGATGCCTGTAAAAACTACCGGAAAAGGAAAAAAGGTAAGTATCGGAATAATGCCTGATTTTGCATTCAGCAAACCGGGAGTAAGGGTAGGAATGGCAATTAAAGGTGCTTCAGGTAAAGAACATGTTCTAAAAAAAGGTGATATTATAAAAAAAATAGATGATCATGCTGTAAATAACCTCAGGGAATACACAACTGTTCTTAAAAAATATAGTCCCGGTGAAATTGTCACTATTACCTTTGAAAGAGAAGGTAAAGTTCATACAGAAAAAATAAAATTAAGACAAAGGTGAAATAAACGAAAATAGTAAATAGTGGAGTGTAATAACGAGAATAGTGAGCAGTGAATAGTGGAAAGAAGGAATTTTATAAAAAATGCCGGAATATTAGCAGGTGCAGGATTAATAAACAAAAAGGGTTTTGGTAAGAAAATTGATACCAGGCCTAATATTGTATATATTCTTGCTGACGACCTTGGATATGGTGATCTGGGTGTATATGGTCAGAAGATCATTCAAACTCCAAATATTGACAAGTTAGCGAAAAACGGCATCATTTTTTCTGATCATTATTCAGGCTCACCTGTATGTGCTCCATCAAGATGTGTTCTACTGACAGGGTTACATTCAGGACATGCTTACATAAGGGGTAATGATGAATGGGGTGAAAGAGGAGATGTATGGAATTTCAAAAAAGCTTCAGAAAATGAAAATCTTGAAGGGCAGCGCCCGCTACATAAAAATTCAGTAACTATAGGAAAACTGCTTCAAAAAAAAGGTTACAAAACAGCATGTATAGGCAAATGGGGATTAGGGCCGGGATATTCTGAAGGATCTCCTAACAAGCAGGGATTTGATCTCTTTTTCGGCTATAATTGTCAGCGGCAGGCTCATACCTATTACCCGAAACATTTATGGAAGAACAGAAAAAAAATAAAACTCAACAATAAACTTGTAATCCCGGGAACAAGGCTGAAAAAGGGGAGTGACCCTTATGATCCTGATAGTTACTCTGATTATACTTTGAATGACTATGCTCCTGATCTGATGGGAAGAGAAGCCTTAAAGTTCATTGAAGAAAATAAAAAAAATCCATTTTTTCTATATTATGCGTCTCCACTACCTCATTTACCACTTCAGGCTCCTAAGGAATATGTAGATAAGTACAGGAAGATCATTGGAGAAGAGGAGCCCTATACAAAAAAGAGTTACTTCCCATGCAGGTATCCCAGAGCAACATATGCCGCAATGATCAATTATCTTGATGATGAAGTTGGAAAGATTGTCCGGAAACTAAAAGATACAGATCAATATGATAATACACTGATCATCTTCAGCTCAGATAACGGGCCTACATATACCGGCGGTGCAGACACTGAGTTCTTTAAAAGTGGTGGAGTTTTCGGAGAGAGTTATGGAAGAGGAAAAGGTTTTACTCATGAGGGTGGGATCAGAGTTCCAATGATAGCAAGCTGGCCAGGGAAGATAAAACCGGGAACGCAGACAGATCATGTTTCCGCTTTTTATGATATTCTTCCGACTCTTTGTGAATTATCAGCTGCAAAAACTCCTGAAAAGATTGATGGTATTAGTTTCCTTCCTGCTTTACTGGAAAAGGGAATACAAAAAAAACATAAATTTCTTTATTGGGAATTCCCTTCATATAATGGACAACAGGCTGTTAGAATGGGGAAATGGAAAGGGTTAAGAAAGAATATTTTTAAAGGAAATTTGAAAATTCAACTCTTTGACCTTTCCAGAGATCCGTCAGAGTTAAATGATGTTTCAAAAGAGTATCCGGAAATAGTAAAAGAAATAACTGATATAATGAAAAAAGAACATAACCCTGCAATCCTGTCAAAGTTTAAATTCAGGGAGCTGGGGGATAAATAATACTTAATTATCTTCCTATTATCTTTCCCAGTAGTGGTGTTTTAATAGTTATTGCTTTATGGGGGCATAGTTCCTGGCAGCAATAACATCTGATACAGGAATTATAATCAAATGAAGGGTAGGGGGCATGTTTTTTATGACTCCAATCCACTGACTTTGGATCGGTTGGGCATTGAAGGACACATTTTCCGCAATTTACACACATTTCATAGTCAATTACAGGTTTTGGAGAGATCAGGTTCTTCAGGAAAGGAGGAAAATTTTTGGAGGAAATAAATCTGTCGGGGGGCTTTCGGACAACCTTGAACTTTTTATTAATAAGACTATCCTTATAATCTCCCAGAATATCAATTTCATTATATTTAAAAGTTCCGAGGCCGGACTCCATGCCAAACTTCATAGTGGGTACAAACTCGGGGTCAAGATCAATTAATTTGCAGAAGACCGAATCCAGAGCTACAGGGTCTTTTGAAAAAAGGATCACATTCATGGAAATTAATTCGCCCCCTCTCGGCCCGTTACCTTCCATGGCAATAATTCCATCCATAATATATAGCTGTGGTTTCAGGAAATTGTTAATATCTATCAGTACTTTGGAAAAATCGAAAATATCAGGCATTTTTACATGAAATTCACTTTTCAGTAATCCGGGAACACATCCGAACTGATTCTTTACAGCTCCCGTTATCCTTGTGAATCCATGAGTTTTCATTTTACTTATGCTTACTATTGCATCAGATTCAAGAACTCCTTTGGCAATTGGAATATTTTTTAGAATTATACCTTTTTCAAAAGGGGAATGTACTATAGTTTCAAAATCTGCAAGTTTTATTCCTTTTTTTTTTGCAATATTACTTAAACCCGATTTTTCTGCAGCTCTTTTGGGGCTTCCAAATCCGGGAGAGTCCCCGTAAGAAAGATTTAAATTGTTTTTCTGAAGTGTTTCAGCTACAGCATTAAATATCTCAGGATGTGTTATTACACCTTTATCCGGATTATCTCCAACAAGAATATTCGGTTTTAAAAGAACATTTTCAGATTTGTTGAATATTCTGTCTGTTCCGCCCAGAAGATCAAGGCCTCGACTGATGGCAGTTTTTACTTCTTCAGGATCATAACTTCTGCATTCAATAACGACAACTTTCGACACTAGAATTCTTCATAGGAAATCCGGGAATTGTCACTTTCGTTACCGTTCAGATCAACAGAAATAATATAATAAAAATATTTATTACCTTTTTTTACATTTTTATCTTTATAACGGTTTTTCTCAATTTTATCGGCAGTTAAACTGAATTGGCCTGAATTTCCACTTCTTCTGAATATTCTGTAGAATGCAAGGTCTTTATCCCTGACATTTTCCCAGGAAAGAACAAGAAAATCGTTACCTTTGAATACAGTGAGGTTTTCCGGAATATCCGGAGGGAAAAGGTCTTTGACAGAAACCGAAACAGTATTTGAATCTTTACTGAAAACTCCCGGAGACTGTATGGTTGATATATAGTAAGAATATGTACCATCTTTTCCTATATCCCTGTCCTCATAATATTCTTTAACTATCCTGCTTTTATTAAGTAATATGAATTTATCCTCATTTGGAGAATCATTTGATATAACCTTTCTATATAGGTTATAGCCGTTAATACTATCAACTTTATTATTTAATACATCAAGTAATCCTCTGCTCCAGGTCAGTTTGTTTACTTTCCGCTCATTTACTATCTTAAGGTCAGAAATGGGTTTTACGGGAATAAATGAGCTTAACTTAACAATATCACTCATTTGAGATTTTTTCTTGTTATAAACGTAATAAAGGCCGAAATAGTGGGTTATTTTATCCAGTTTTTTATAATCGAATGGAATTTCGACCCGGAATATTGAATCTGTTGATCTCAGATCATTTCTACTGATCTTTAATAAAAGATCTGACCTTCTTTTAAATTTTAACGCGGGAACCTCCCTTTTAGAATAATAAATATATACTTTTTTTATGTTATCGGTTCTGAATACAGATTTTCCATCCGACAGTGTTGGGGGAAAGGCCCATTTAAGTTTAATATTCTCTCCTGTCTGCGTTACTTTAAAATCAGTTACTTTTAGAGGAAGAATTTCAGGTTCAAGTCTTAACGGCCCCTTTTTACCGCAATAAAGGGTAAAACCTGAAAAGAAAAGGAGAAACAGACTAATCTTAAAAATGTAATACTTTTTCATTGTAAGCTCCAAAATATATTAAAGAATATATTTACTCAGGTCTGTATCTTCTGAGATATCTTTTACTTTATCTTTCACATATTTACTGTCTATTTTGACTTTCCCCGAACCAACATCTGAAGCTTCAAAAGAGATGTCTTCCATAACTTTTTCAATAATTGTATGAAGTCGCCTGGCTCCGATATTTTCGGAAGATGAATTTAGGTTTTCTGCAATTTGGGCTATCTCAGTGATAGAATCATCAGTAAACTCTATATTGATACCTTCAGTTCCCAGCAAAGCCATATACTGTTTGGTAAGGGCATTTTTAGGTTCAGTAAGAATTTTCAACAAATCTTCTTTGGAAAGTGAATCCAGTTCAACTCTGATCGGGAACCTTCCCTGCAATTCGGGAATAAGATCTGAAGGTTTAGTTACATGAAAAGCTCCGGCACCGATAAATAAAATGTGATCAGTTTTTACCATACCGCTGCGGGTATTAACGGTTGTCCCTTCAATAATAGGTAAGAGGTCCCGTTGAACACCTTCCCTGGATACCATGGGCCCGCCACTGCTGCCCTCTCTTCCGGCAATTTTATCTATTTCATCAAGGAATACAATTCCCATTTGCTCAGCTCTTTGTATAGCAATCTTTGATATTTCATCCATATCAAGCAACTTGCTCTGTTCTTCATTGATAAAATATTCAAAAGCTTCTCCCACATTCATTTTCCTTTTTTTTTGTTTGGATCCTCCAAACATATTGGGCATCATTTCACCAATGGATATTCCTATCTCCTCAACTCCGGAGGAAGAAAATATTTCAAAGGGGGTAGAAGATGAAGATTTCACATCAATTTCGACCATCCTGTCATTAAGATCGCCATTCCGGAACAGTTTCTTCAGTTTTTCTCGTGTTTCATTGTTACTATTGTCTTCTATATTTAATTCAGCAGCAGGGCCTTTTACTTTTTTGGGAGGTGGGAGGAGAATGGAAAGTATCCTTTCTTCAGCGTTGTTTTTTGCTTTTTCCCTGTTTGTTCTCATTTTTTCGACTTTTACCAGGTCGATTGATATTCTAACCAGATCTCTGATTATAGATTCAACATCTCTACCAACATATCCCACTTCGGTAAATTTCGAAGCTTCAACCTTAATGAAGGGGGACTTGGTTAACTTAGCCAGTCTTCTTGCTATCTCAGTTTTTCCTACTCCTGTGGGGCCGATCATTAATATATTCTTCGGGATTATATCCTCTGCAATATCTGCAGGTAATTTTTGTCGCCTGAACCTGTTCCTGAGAGCTATAGCAACAGATTTTTTTGCATTTTTCTGACCTACAATATATATGTCCAGTTCTTTTACTATCTCTTTTGGTGTAAGGTTTAATTTACTTTCTGTTAATTGTCCTTCCATTATAATTCCTCTATGGCAAAATTATTATTTGTATAAATACAGATATTAGAAGCGATATCCAAAGATTTTTCTACAATATCTTTTGCATTCAGATCAGAGAATCTTTTTAATGCCAATGCAGCAGAATGAGCATAGGGTCCTCCCGAACCAATGGATAAAATATCCTCATCAGGCTCAATTATATCTCCCGAACCTGATAATATATATATTTTTTCTTCATTTGCAACAATAAGCATGGCTTCCAGCCTTCTTAATATTTTATCTGTTCTCCACTCTTTGGAAAGTTCTATAGATGCTCTTGAAATATTACCGTTATATTCTTCGAGTTTTCCCTCAAATCTCTGAAAAAGGGAAAATGCATCTGAAGTTGATCCGGCAAAACCCGCAAGGACTTTTCCATTATACAACCTGCGGATCTTTTTTGCACCATGTTTTAAAACTGTATTTTGTAACGATACCTGACCGTCTGCACCTATTACCACTTTATTTTTATGTCTTACACAAATAACTGTTGTGCTTCTGATTTTATTTTCCATTTTGTGATTTTATATTTTTTTGTTTAGTTAGTCAATATTGAACGATAATAATGAATTATAAGGTTATAGTTTTTAATTAAATGTGATAGTATTCATTATGAAAATATGAGAGGCCAATATTAATGAGTTTTAATGATCTGATAGGGAACAGCAGGGTGAAAATGATCCTTGGAAGTTATATGAAAAATGAATCCATCCCTTTAAGTATGATTTTTTTTGGCCCATCCAATGCTAATATCCATGATTTTGCTATTGCATATGCAAAAGCTATAAATTGTAAAGAATCCAGCCATGATTTTTGTGATTCATGCAAAAATTGTGTTGATATATCGAAAGATATTTTCCCTGATCTTAAGATATTGTATCCCGAAGGCCAGTTCTATAAGAAAGAACAAATATCTTTCCTTATAGAGGATAATTACAGACGGCCTTTAACAGGTGAAAAAAAAATATATATATTAAATGAAGCTGAGAGAATGAATGAAAGTTCAGCAAATTCATTTTTAAAAGTTCTTGAAGAACCTGCAGATTCAAGTGTTTTTATTCTTATTACAAAAAATTTAACAAAATTACTCCCTACCATCAGATCAAGATGTCAGATCCTCACTTTTTATTCACCTTCAAAAGTTGAGATCAGGCAATATCTTTCGAAACTGGGTTTTGATGAAAAAAGATCCGAATTATTAGCAAGCTTAAGTATTTCGGGGAAGGATAATATTCTTAAAGAAGATTATTTTTCTCTTATGGAGAACAGAGAAAGTGTTTTTTTTATCCTTGAATCTCTGATAAAAAAAAATAAGGTAGAGGATGTTCTGCTTAATCTTTCACATAAAAGTAGAACGAGAGCGAAATTCATTGAATATTTCAATGATATACTGAATTTGATTTCTGTTATGCTTAGGGATATAATGATCCTGAAAATTGATAATAATAGTGATTTTTTGATAAATATTGATTATATCGAGAAATTAGAAGATTTGGGAAAATATATTAATATTGAAAAAGTACTTTATCTGATACGAAGAATGGAATTTATTTTACGTGATATTAAAAGAAATCTGAATAGTAAAGTACTTATTCTTGAATTTATTAACAGTTATGCTTAAGAGGGGTTTTTATGTATAGATTTCTAACTGTTCGCATAGAGGACAGAAACGATATACTTCATTTTAAAACAAAGGATGAAAATATAAAACCCAATGATTTTGTAATGATTAAGTCTTTAATAGGTGAAGAACTTGGCAAAGTTATGAAATCATTTGGAGATAAATTCAGTTGTATTAAAAAAGTTACAACAATACCCGAGATTATTCGTGCTGCAACCGAAAAAGATCTTCATGAATATAAAAAAAAGAATGGAGAGGAAGAAAGTGCTTTCAGGTTTTGCCAGGGAAGAATAAAAGAGAGGGAAATTCCCATAAAGCTGGTAAAGGTTACATTTATTCCTGCGGAAAAGAAGGCAATATTCTTTTTTACATCTGAGGGAAGGATCGATTTCAGGGATCTGGTCAGAGATATTGCAAAAAAAATAAGAATGCGGATTGAGATGAAACAGGTTGGCATCAGGGATGAAGCGAAAATGGTTGGTGGGCTTGGAATATGTGGCAGGCAATTGTGTTGTAAAACATTTTTATCGAATATAGAACCAATAACTCTTCAGATGGCCAAAAAACAAAATCTCAATATTAACCCGCTTAAGATTTCGGGACAATGCGGAAGATTAATGTGTTGCCTTTCATATGAAGATGATTATGGCGGGAGAGTTTATATTGAAGACCAGGATGAACTTGTGGGTTATGATGAAGAGCAGGACATTGATGTAACCAAGAATTCAAAATAAGGAAATTTATTAATTTTATTCCTGATCCCTTTTTCTCTATTTTTGAAGGAATTTTTTAATAGAAAAAAATGAAGAAAACAGGCCGATGGATGTTCCAAGTAGAATAAGTTTAATAAAAATAGATGATGGAATTATATCAAAGTTTATTACACCTTTTGCAAGTTCAATAATTGATTTCCCGTAAACCGGAGCGATCTTTAAAATAAAAAAAAGAATAAGGGATGCAAAAATACTTCCGAAAAAACCTAATAATACACCTTCTACAATAAAAGGGATCCGTATATACCAGTCTGTTGCACCAACCAGTTTAAAAATCGATATTTCCTCTTTTCTATAATAAATATTAATTTTAATAACATTAAAAATAATAAAAGTAGAGATAAATATCAGTATTCCGCTTAAAAATATACCGATAAATGAAATAAACCTGGAAATTTTATTTACCTTCTCCGCCCAGTCAAGGTTAACCTGTTTGCTTTCAACTATACTGAGTTTTTCTATTTCTGAAATGAAAGAATTGACCTTTGTCCCTATATACTCATCTTTAAAAACAATTTCTATTGAGGAAGGAAATGGGGACTCCTTAAATTCTGCCAGGATATGTTTTAACTCAGGAAATTCCATAAGAAAATTTGTTTCACTCTGGTTTTCTGACTTATAAACTACATTTTTTACGAGAATATTATTTTCAACTTTAGTTATCAGTTTATTTATAAGGACCCTGTCTGTATTTTCATGGAAATAAAAAATAGCCTCAACGTTTCTGGAGAACTTATTTGTAAAACTCTCTATGTTCAGTGAAATATAGTTGAATATTCCAAAGATGAGCAGAGTAAAGGCAATTATTCCCAGACTGAGAAAGTTTATTACCTTATTTCTGAATATACTCTTTATTGAATTTGTTATTGCAGCTATTATAAGGCTCATGATGATCCACCGCTGGGCCTGTCTGAAATCAGCATTCCTTTATCCAGCCTGAGAACTCTTCTTGGGAAAAGTTTAAGGAGATTATTGTCATGTGTGGCAATGAGAATAGTAATGCCGTTTGCGTTTATCCTTTCAAAAATCTTTATTATATTTATGGATAATTCAGTATCCAGATTTCCTGTAGGCTCATCTGCAATAATTATTTTAGGGTTGCCAACAATAGCTCTTGCAATTGCAACCCTCTGTTGTTCTCCACCGGATACATGAGAAGGAAGATAATTTCTACGATGAGTTAATCCAACCAGTGTAAGAGCATTAATAACCATTTTATTTATGATCGATTTTTTTTCATTTCTTACTACTAATGGTATAGCTACATTTTCATAGATTGTTCTGTTTGTTAATAGTTTAAAGTCCTGAAAGACGATTCCGATGTTTCTTCTTAACTGGTAAAGTTTTTTGTCCTGAAGCAGGTTAAGGTTAGTGGAATCGATGAGAATTTGCCCCTTTGAGGGTAGTTCATCTTTATATATTAATTTTAAAAAAGTAGATTTTCCTGCACCTGAAGCACCTGTTAGAAAGATAAATTCACCCTTCTCTATTGAAAGGCTAATATCTGAAATAGCATATTGATTTTTTACATATTGCTTAAATACATGATAAAATTCGATCATCTATATTTCCAATAGTTTTTTTGCTTCCACAACAATATTTTCAGGATCAAGTTTAAAATATTTGTAAAGGGCATCGGCAGTACCTGATCTGCCGAATGAATTATTAACACCCATAATTTTCATTTTGACAGGAAAATTCTGAGATAAAAATTCAGAAACAACTCCACCCAGGCCTCCAAAGACAGAATGATCTTCTATTGTAATTATATTTTTTGTCTTCTTTGCATAATGAAGTACTGTCTCGTTATCCAGAGGTTTTATTGAAGAAAGATTTACAACAGCAGCATTTACAGAAATGTTTTCAAGTAATTTTGAAGCAACCATGGCTTTTTCAACCATTGCTCCGATTGCGAAAATTGTTATATCCTCTCCATCTTTTAATACGGAGGCTTTACCGGGAATAAATTTATAATTTTCGTCATGCACATCGATAAGGTCATTTCTGGTCAACCTTATATAAAATGGCCCGCTTTCACTTGAAACATATTCGATTACCTGTGAAGTTTCAATTGAATCAGCTGGTACTATGATCCGTATATTTGGTAAAGGCCTTAAAAGTGCAATATCTTCCAGAGCCTGATGGGTTGCACCATCCTCACCAACACCCAGCCCCGAATGTGTAGCAACCAATTTTACATTTGAATTATTATAACAGACAGATTGACGGATCTGGTCATATACTCTTCCAACAAGAAAAACACAAAAGCTTGAAGCAAAAACAGTTTTTCCTGTAAGTGATATTCCTGCAGCAGTTGATATCATATCCTGTTCAGATAGTCCCATATCAATGAACCTGGAAGGAAATTCATCACCGAAAGAATTGGTCTTGGTGGATTTTGCAAGATCTGCATCCATAACTACAATGTTTTTATTATTTTTTCCAAGTTTCAGCAGGGTTTTTCCATATTCACCTCTCAGGCTTTTTTTACTCATTATCAAGCTCCTTTAAAGCTATCTCAGTTTCTTCTTCATTTGGGGCAGAACCATGGAATTTCAGATTATTTTCCATAAAAGACACCCCTTTTCCTTTAATTGTTTTAGCTATTATTATTGTAGGCCGCTCAGTTTCATTTTTAAACCGGGAAACGGCATTATCTATTTCTTCAAAATCATGTCCGCTTATTTCAATTACATTCCATTTGAATGATCTCCATTTATCGGAAATTGGTGCTATATCTTTGATATCTGAAACATTTCCATCTATCTGCTGGTTATTATAGTCAAGGAAGAGGCATAACTTATCCAACTTTCTGAAACCTGCAGTCAATGCAGCTTCCCATATCTGGCCTTCCTGTGATTCGCCATCTCCGATAACGGCAAAAATATTGGAATCAATCCCACTAATTCTGTTTCCCAAAGCGATTCCTGAAGCCATTGAGAGTCCCTGTCCAAGAGAACCTGTTGAAGCTTCTACTCCGGGTGTATCAAGGCGGTGAGGGTGCCCCTGTAATTGAGAATCAACAGATCTTAAGCCTGAAAGATCCTCTTGAGGAAAAAATCCTTTCAGTGATAGTGCAGCATAGAGTACAGGTGCAGCGTGTCCCTTGGAAAGGATAAAACGGTCTCTTTTATCATCTTTATAATTTTCAGTGTTGAAATTCATCTCATGAAAAAAAAGATATGAAACAATATCTGCCAGTGATAATGAACCTCCCGGATGGCCGGATTTTGCACTGGAGATCATTTTTATAATTAGTTTTCTTAATTGGGAAGCCGTTCTTTTTAAGTATAAGAGTTTTTCTTTATCCATCAATTGTCTCCTGAATTAATAAAAATTTTATTGTACCATAATTAAATATATTATTTGAAATTGTTAAAAAAAATGATCTTTTTTTTTGTATAAAGTAATCTAATTAATAAATATGAATTTTGAAATAACAAATTTAATGAAATAATGAATAATTATTGCTCTTCAGTTTCTTCCTTTATTTCTTTGTAAAGTATTCTTCCGCAATTTTCACAAATGAAAATACTATTGGTGGTAATGAGTTCATTTAATCTCTGAGGACGGATCATTACATTACAGGTACCACAGAAATTTGTTTCAACATAAGAGATAGCCTTTCCATTTTTATTTTTAATAAGATTCTCATAAATTTTAATCAAATTTGCCGGTATGGTCTTTTTCAGCTCACTCTTATTGTTCTCTTCATCCTGAAGCTTATTATTATAATATTTCGAGTTTTCATTAAGATCGTCTATTTTTTTATTATACTCATCTGCAATGTTTTTATATTCAGATTCGCTTTCTCTTACTTCTTCCATAACCTCGTCAGAAACAAGCATTTCCTCTATGATCTTCTCTTCTATTGTTAAGATAGATTCTTCCTCATATTTTATTTCCGAGATAAATCCCTGATATTCTTTGTTTGTAGTGGATTTGTTTAACTGCTCCTTATATTTGGAGATCTTTTCTTTTATTCGTAATATGTCTTTTTCAAACTTTTCCCTTTTCTTTACACTTTCGTCAAGCTTTGATTTTGAGTCATTTACGATCTGAGCTTTCCCGTTCCGTTCACTTTCAAGCTTATTTATGGTTTTTGGAATTTCATTGATCCTGATCTTTATCTCAGTTGTGTTATCTTCATGTTGCTGAAGTTTATATAGTAACTCTAACCCGTCTTTCAAAAAAACTCCTTTAAATTAATGGGCCTACCAGGATTCGAACCTGGAACCTACCGGTTATGAGCCGGTGGCTCTAGCCGTTGAGCTATAGACCCTTTCGGTTTTAAGATTAGCAAAAAAAGGCAAATATGTCAAGATAAAATGAATGAAATTTTGAATTAAAACTAATTATTAAAAAAAAATATTTATATAATTTTTTCTATTTCAAATAATTAAAAATCCGGCATGAATATTTAACAGATCAAAAAGTCCATCTTGAAAAGTTGCTCAATATTTAATAGAATATATATTAATACTAATTTAAAGGGGATATAAAGAATTGAGTATAAATAGTTACACTGAAAAAAGTATAAAAACACTGAATTGGAAAGAGCATATAAGAAAGCGTCCGGGAATGTATGTTGGAAAACTTGGTGACGGATCATGTAAGGATGATGGGATTTATCTTCTTTTTAAAGAAGTCGTAGATAACTCCATTGATGAGTTCATGATGGGTTTTGGAAAAAAGATCGAAGTATCAATCAGTGATCAGTCAGTCAGGGTAAGAGATTATGGGAGAGGCGTCCCATTGGGTAAAGTAAAAGATGTTTCTTCCAAAATGAATACCGGTGCAAAATACGATTCAAAAGTTTTCAAAAAATCTGTAGGGCTGAACGGGATTGGGATAAAGGCCGTTAATGCACTATCTGAACGGTTTATAATACGTTCATTCAGGGACGGCCAAAAAAAAGAGATAGAATATAAGAAAGGCAATATCGTTTCAGATAAGGATATTGGCTCAGATGATAAAGCAAATGGCACAGAGGTCATTTTCACACCTGATAAAGAGTTGTTCGGTGAGTATCATTTCATGTCTGAGTTTGTTGAGAATCAGATCAGTTATTACACTTATCTTAATTCAGGGTTAAGTATAATATTTAACGGAACGAGATTTAATTCAAAGAACGGTCTTCTTGACCTGTTAAATTTAAATATTGATAATGGACTTGTTTACCCGATAATTCACCTGAAAGGGGAAGATATTGAAGTAGCGTTGACTCATGGTAACCATTATGGGGAAGATTATTATACGTTTGTAAATGGACAGAATACGACCCAGGGCGGGACTCATTTACAGGCTTTCAGAGAAGGGCTTATCAAAACCGTAAGAGAGTTTTATAAAAGGGACTTTGATGTTGCTGATATCAGAAGCTCTATTATTGCAGCTATCAGTATAAAAATAGAAGAACCTGTATTTGAATCTCAAACTAAAACAAAGTTAGGTTCTAAAGAGATGGATCCGGGTGGAATATCAATTAAAAATTATGTAGGTGATTTTTTAAAAACCTCCCTGGATAATTTTTTACACAGAAATAAGGATGTTGCAGATCTGTTACTGGCAAAGATCCAGACCTCGGAAAAAGAAAGAAAAGCGATGTCCGGAATAAAAAAACTGGCAAGGGAGAGGGCAAAAAAAGCAAACCTGCATAACAGGAAGCTGAGAGATTGCAAGATCCATTTCAATTCTAAAAATGAAAGAAGGAAAGAATCAACTATATTCATTACGGAAGGTGATTCGGCAAGTGGGTCTATTACAAAATCGAGAGATGTCCAGACTCAAGCTGTATTCAGCCTGAAAGGGAAGCCTTTAAATACATTCGGATTGAATAAAAAAATTGTTTATCAGAATGAAGAGTTTAACCTGCTGCAGGCTGCACTGAATATTGAAGATGGAATTGATGACCTCAGATATAATAATATTATAATTGCCACTGATGCTGATGTGGATGGAATGCACATACGACTGCTTTTAATAACTTTTTTTCTGAAGTTTTTTCCGGAAGTTGTAAAAAAAAATCATTTATATATCCTGCAAACGCCTTTGTTCAGAGTAAGAAATAAGAAATATACCTTCTATTGTTATTCTGAAGAAGAAAAAAGTAAAAGCATGGAAAAATGTGGAAAAAATCCTGAAGTTACAAGATTCAAAGGTTTGGGCGAAATATCTCCAGATGAGTTCAAAGAGTTTATTGGAAGGAATATTAAACTTGAGCCGGTTCTTATGAGCAAAGAGGGATCAGTTTCAAAAACACTTCAATTCTATATGGGAAAAAATACTCCGGAACGGCAGGAATTTATTATAAATAATTTAAGGCTGGAGGATGAAGTAAGTGTTTCCGGTGATACTGAAAATTAAATTAGGGAGAATACTGTTTTATGGATGATAAAAATGAGAATGGCAACGGGTTCAGTGAAAGTGAAAAACTTCATCATATAAAAGATATACCTGAACTTTACAGATCATGGTTTCTTGACTATGCATCATATGTAATTCTTGAAAGAGCCATACCTGAGGTTATGGATGGATTTAAACCTGTCCACAGAAGGATCCTGCATACCATGAAAAGACTTGAGGATGGACGTTATAATAAAGTTGCCAATATTATAGGATCTACGATGCAATATCATCCTCACGGGGATGCTTCAATTGGCGATGCACTGGTTTCACTGGGGCAAAAAGAGCTTTTAATAGATACACAGGGTAATTGGGGGAATACAATTACGGGAGACAAAGCTGCAGCTCCCAGATATATTGAAGCAAGGTTGTCAAAATTTGCTCTGGAAGTGGTCTTTAATCCTAAAACAACAGAATGGACAAATTCATATGACGGAAGGAATAAAGAACCGGTAGTTCTGCCTGTAAAATTTCCAATATTATTATTTCTTGGTGCAGAAGGTATCGCAGTAGGGTTAGCCTCAAAGATCCTCCCTCATAATTTTAATGAACTTATTGATGCATCGATATCTTATCTGAAAGGTGAAGAGTTTTCCATATACCCTGATTTCCCTTCTGGAGGACTGGCGGATTTTTCAAAATATAATTATGGATTGCAGGGTGGAAAAGTTAAAGTACGGGCGAAAATAGAGAAGATCGACAAAAAATTGATAAAAATTGTTGAAATTCCCTATGGAAAAACCTCAACTTCTTTAATTGAATCAATTTTACATGCAAATGATAAAGGCAAAATAAAGATAAAAAAAATTGATGATAATACAGCTGAAAATGTAGAAATTGTCATATCACTTCCTTCCGGAACCTCTCCCGATAAGACAATTGATGCTTTGTATGCTTTTACCGATTGCGAAGTATCGATCTCTCCGAATTGTTGTGTAATAGTAGATAAATATCCCAAGTTCATCGGTGTTGATGAAATTCTCAAAGTATCGGCCGATAATACTTTGAACCTCTTAAACCTGGAATTAGAGATCAGAAAAAGGGAGCTTGAGGACTCCTGGCATTTTTCCTCTCTGGAAAAAATATTTATCGAAAATAGAATTTATATAAATATTGAAGAATGTGAAACTTGGGAGTCGATTATTGAGACCATTGATGAAGGATTAGCTCCCTTTAAGCCCTTACTTAAAAGAGATGTAACAACTGAGGATATAATAAAACTTACTGAAATTAAGATAAAAAGGATCTCTAAATATGATTCTTTTAAGGCTGATGAGCTTTTAAGATCAATAGAAGATGAACTCGACCAGATAAAAAATTATTTAAAGGACATTAAAGGATATACGATCAGATTTTTTCAGAATCTCAAAGAAAAATATGGAAAAGATAAGGGACGTAGAACGGAGATAAGAAATTTTGGACAGATCGAGGCCACTAAAGTTGTAGCAGCTAACAGGAAACTGTATGTAAACAGAAAGGAAGGTTTTTTCGGATATTCATTAAAAGGTGATGAGTTTGTAAGCGAATGTTCTGATATTGATGATGTGATAATATTTCTTGAAGACGGGAAATATATGGTGAAAAAAATTGAGGATAAATCTTTTGCCGGTAAGGATATCATCCATATAGCTGTTTATAAAAGAAATGATAAAAGAACTATATTCAATTCAATTTACAGGGATGGAAAGGATGGAAATGTGATGATGAAAAGGTTCTCTGTCACCGCTGTTACCAGGGATAAAGAATATGATATTACTAAAGGTACGCCGGACTCAAAGGTTATCTACTTTACCTGTAATCCCAATGGGGAAGCTGAAACGGTAAAGATTTACCTTAAACCGAAAAAGAGGCTCAGGAACCTCCAGTTTGATCTGGATTTCAGCACTCTTGCAATAAAAGGGAGAAATTCTATCGGAAATATATTGTCAAGACATACCGTTTCGAAGATAGTTCTGAAGGAAACCGGGGTTTCAACTCTTGGAGACAGGAAGATCTGGTATGATCCTTCAGTTAACAGGTTAAATAGTGAAGGGAGGGGGAAATATCTGGGAGAATTTGCAGGTTCTGACAGGATCGTTGAAATATACGGCTCAGGAGTTTTTAAAACAGGCAATTTTGATCTTTCGAATTATTTTGAAAGCGATCTTTTATTTATTTCCAAATTTGATCCTGAATTTGTTTTATCAATTATATTCTTTGACGGAGAACAGGAATACTATTATTTAAAAAGATTTAAAGCTGAAGACATTGAGAAAAAGACCAGCTTTATTGGAGACAATAAAAATTCGAAAATGGTATTATTCAGTTCCGAAGTTTATCCGGAATTTAAGATAAATTATGGTGGAAAGAACAGAAAAAAAGGAATGGAAATTATTAATGCTTCTGAATTTATTGCTGTAAAAAGTTATAAGGCCAGAGGTAAAAGAGTTTCAACACTGGAAATTGAATCCTTTGAAGCTGTTGGCGAAAAGACAGGATCTGACAGTGATAGGGAAAGTGTACCGGAAGATACTACTTCAGGGCCGGAATCATCTTCCAAACCTGAAAACCTTTCTCCGGCCAGCGAACCTGATGAAATAAAAGAAGAAGAAAATAAAGATAACAAAGATTATTCGCAAAAGACCTTATTTTCAGAAAAAAATGATTAATAATACCGTGTCGCTACATCATATTAAAATATTCTGAATTTTTTTAAAAAAAAGGGCGGTTTGATAACCGCCCCTTTATTATTTTTAATCTATTTGATCTCTTTTTCAAACCACTTTGACCTGTCAGGGTCTTTCGGGCTCTTTACTTTCTTTTTCGGAATCTTTTTTAACTCTTCAAGCAGGTATTTAACTGCTTTTTCAATACTGGGATCATTACCTTTGGCGATCTCTTCAGGCCTGTCATATACTTCAAACCCTTCATCAGGATAAACACCGACACCTTCTACAACATATTCACCTTCGGTATTTACAATAGCAGACATTGGCACGGCAAATGAAGGGCCGTCAACAAGGCCAGGACTCCATCCATAACCAACCAATCCACCCCAGGTTCTTGTGCCGATAAGTTTACCCAGCCTTTTTTTCTTGAACCAGTAGGGGAAATCATCTCCACCGGATGAAGAATAGTGGTTAATAAGCATGGCAATGGGCCCTTCAAAAGTAAAGTCGGGATGGGGCCTTAATTTAAGGTCACGGGCTTTCCAGTACATTGCAGCTTTGTTTGATAGTTTTTCGATCATTTTTATAGGAGACCAGCCGCCTCCGTTATATCTTTCGTCAATGATCACAGCTTCTTTATCGTTAAATGCATAGAGTCCTTTAAAAAGTTCTCTGTTCCCTTCAACAGCAGTATTTGGAACATGAATATATCCTATCCTCCCATTGGAAAGTTTATCAACAAGTTTCCTTCTTGACTCAACGTTGTCAAAATACATCAGGTCGGTTTCGCTTCTCAATGGTTTGATCCAAAAATCTTTAGAGCCTTCCAGAGAAGATTTGGTATTAACAGTTAGTTTAATTTTTTTGCCATACGTATTTTCAAGTAAACGGTAGGGATTATCCTCTGTCGTTATTTTTACATCGTTAATTTTTAAAAGATAAAATCCTTCTTTTATATTGATACCAGGTTCGGTAAGTGGTGATCTGGTTCTTTCATTCCAGTTCTCGCCCTTATAAATTTTGGAAATTAAATAGAAACCTGACTTTTTGTCTGCTGTGAGTTCAGCACCCAATAACCCTGATTCGATCCTCTTAACCTTTTCAAAGTCACCCCAATTCACATAGGTATGGCCTACATTAAGCTCTCCTACAAGTTCACCGAATATATAATCCAGATCTGCCCTGTGACTTACATAAGGAAGCAGTTCTGCATACTTTTTCCTCATTTTTTCCCAGTCCACACCATGCATATTCCTGACATAAAACCAGTCCCTGTAAATCCTCCATCCTTCATTATATATCTGTTTCCATTCAATTACCGGATGTATCTTCATCACAACATCTTTCATATTTAACTTTCCGGCTCCAGATTTTTGTTTAGGTTTAATATCAATTATCCCCCAGGTTCTTCCAGATCTGTACAAAAGTTTCTTGTTGTCAGCTGAAAGCGAACCATACCGGATACTTCCCAAAAGGACCTCAGATTTTTTTTTCTTCATATTAAAAATATGGAGGCCCCCATTTTTAAGATAAAGAACTTTATCTCCAAGATCAGTCATCCCCCCATATCTGGATGTGGGCAAAGGAAATACAGATATTCTGTCGTTAATATTTTTAAAATCTATTTTTACAACAATTTTTTCTTTTGCTTTTTTATCCTTTGTTTTATCATTTTTCTTTTTTTCAGGAGTTTTTTTTACTTTAACTTCAAGGTCATTTTTATCCCTGAAAAGGGATGGGGAATCATTTGTTAAGCCTATTGCAAATAGCCTTGCTGTTTTATTATAGACAAAATCAAACTCCTTAGTGGAAAACCCGGTCTGGAAACTCATATCAAAATCTCTGTCTGAAGCAAAATAAATATATTTTCCATCCTTTGAGAATATGGGGGAAAAATCTTCATACCTGTCATTGGTAAGTTTCACAGATTTGTTCTTATTTATGTTATAAACCCAGATCGCCCTAAGCTTGTTGGAACTGCTTTTTGAATAGATGATCCAATTTGAATCGGGGGACCATGAAAAATCTCGTATACTTTCATAAATACTTTTATCAATAAATGTTATTTTTTTTGATTCGATATTTATTATCTGTAGTTTTCTGTCCATATCTGAAAAGACAATGTTTTTACTATCGGGAGACCATAATCCGGGAAATTTCCAGACTTTATGGCCTTTTGTTAATTGAACAGGTTTCTTTTTTCCTAATGGATCTATTAAGTAAAATTCATAATCACCTGTCTTATCGGAAATATATAATACCCATTTACCGTCAGGAGAAGAAACCGGATACATTTCCCTGATTTCTTTTGTATTAGTTATATTTAAAGTTACACCTTTTTTTTCAGCCGGGACTGAGAAGAGGTCTCCGCGGGCATCAAATATTGCTCTCTTTCCATCAGAAGTTATTGTTGCTCCAAACCTGGAAATATATCTGGAAACATTTTTAAAGTATGGAAGAGTATTTGGATTATCAAAATTTATGTTAACACTGATCTTTTCGGATTTACCTTTTGAAAGATCAAGTTTATGAATATATCCGCCATTCTCATATACGATTGTTCCGTTTTCTCCCGAAGGCCATAAAACATCAAAATTATTATATTTTGTAACCTGTTCCAGCTTTTTTGAACTAAGGTCGTAGGACCAGACATTCAGGGTCAGGCTGCGGTCAGAAACAAAAAATATCTTATCCCTGTACCATACAGGGTGTTGGTCGGTTCCGGGGAATGTGGTGATCCTTTCCGATCTGTTCTTTTTCAGGTCGTATGTCCATACATCCTGTGCACGTCCTCCTTTTGTCCTTTTCCAGGCTCGGAACTCTCTGGAAATTGGAGTATAAGTGATCTTGTTCCCGTCAGGTGAAAATGTTCCACCTCCGCACTCGGGGATCTGAAGCGGGCTTTCAAGCCCACCCTTTATATCAACCAGGAAATATTTTCCCATACGACGTCCATATGGAGTCCTGTTCATTCTCACAAGTATTTTTTTACTATCAGGAGTCCAGTCCATAGCTATATAATCATAACCACCTCGCGGAGGCATTATTCCTACATCATTATAGAATGTAAGCTGCTTCGGGGTCCCTCCTTTGGAAGGGATAATATAAACCTGCCTGGAACCTGAATATTCAGCAGAAAATGCTATCAATTTTCCATCAGGCGAAATCTTCGGGAAAATTTCAGTGCCTTTGTGTGATGTAAGTCTTTTTGCATCTCCACCGTCAGAAGATACACTCCAGATATCTCCAGCATAGACAAATACGATCAGATTCCCGTTTATATCCGGGGTTCTCAGTAACCTTGCATTGGTGATCGCATTATTTAATCCATATAATAAAAAAATGGAAAAAATAAAATATAAGATTTTTTTCATACTTCCTCCTGAATTTTTATCTTTTTAATACGTAAAAAGGTAGAAAATGTTTTAAGTTAAGTTAATTAAATTATTGCATAAAAGAGGATAATTTAGTAATATAAATTATGCAAAAAGCAATTCAATACAATAAATCCAATAGAAAATTAAATCTTTTTTTTAGTTTCCCCGTTATATTTTTTTTCAGTATTATACTTGTTACAAATTTATATAGTATCGAGAAAAATATGTTTTCCCTTTCCGATGTACAGAATTATGCATTAAAAAACAGTAGGAGATTAATTAATGCAAAAATTGATATGAAGATCGCAAAAAAAAAGGTATGGGAAACAACAGCTTCCGGATTACCTCAGTTGGACGGCTCGATATCTTATAGTGATATGACTCAGATCCCCACTACATTGATCCCTGCCAGATTCATTGATCCTGATGCTGAAGAAGGGACATATTTTCCCATGAAGTTCGGAACACAGCATAATGTTTCAATGGAACTTATTGCTACTCAATTGATCTTTAACGGAACATACATCGTAGCATTACAGTCGACAAAGATATATATGAAGCTATCGGAACAAAATTTGCTGAAATCAGAAAAAGAAGTAAAGGCTCTGGTTACAGGTACTTATTATCTGGTGCTAATAAGTGAAAATTTATTGGAAATACTGAACAATAATTATAAAAATCTGAAAAAGCTCCATTATGAGACTTCTGAATTGGTTAAAGCGGGATTTCTTGAGGATACTGATGCAGATCAGATAGAGTTTTCAATGACCGCTCTTGGGAACAAGATAAGTTCACTTAAAAGACAGATAGAAATAAATTATAAATTATTGAAATTTCAGATGGGGCTTCCCCTCGATGATAAGATCATACTGAATGAAAGCCTTGATTTTCATGCCAATGCACTTGAAGACAAACTGATCTTGTCAAAAGAATTTGATCATAAATTGCATATTGATTTCAGAATGTCAGAGACAAATGTAAAATCTTTATCATTACTTTTGAAAAAAGAAAAATCGATGTACCTTCCAACTCTTACGGCATTTATGTCACATAAGCAAAGTTCAATGAGGGATAAATTTAATTTTTTCAGCAGATCAGAAGATAAATGGTTCCCATCGACAATTATTGGATTTAATATGAATATCCCGATTTTCAGTAGTGGTATGAGGTCTGCAATAGTTAAACAATCCAAATTTGAACTGGAAAAAGCAAAAAATGATCATCTGGAAATAACAGATGGGCTTAAACTTGGATATTTAAAGGTAAGATCATCCTTTATAACGACAATAGGGCAGAGAGATAATACAAAAAAGAATGTTCTGATTGCCAGGAGGATCTATACAAAAACTATGGAAAAATTTAAAGAGGGAATCTCTTCAAGTATAGAATTAATTCAAACCTATAACCAGTATTTAAAATCTGAGTCTGATCATACAAGTGCATTAATTGAAATGTTCAATGCTTCCATAGAGATTAAGAAATATTTAAACATAATATAAAAAATTTTTACAGGAGTAAAAATGTTAAAAAGATTTTTAATATTTTTTTTAATAATTTTTTATTTCGGATGTGGCCAGGCTACAGATGAAAAGAAAATAAAAGAGGATATAGTTAAATACAAAAAGAAAATCGTTGATCTGAAGATAAAAGTTTCAAAACTTGAGGAGGAAATTAAAAAAAGTCCTTCTTACAAACCAGATAATGGTATTTTTGTGTCAGTTTCTGAATTAAAACCTGATAAATTCGAACACTATTTTATAGTAAATGGAAATGTTGAGGCTGTAAAGGAAGCATTTATAAGCCCTGAACTTGGAGGGCAGATAAAAAAAATATATACCAGAGAAGGAGATAGAGTTAATAAAGGGACACTATTAGCTGAATTGAATTCTGATATTATTAAAAGTTCGATTCTGGAAGTTGAAAATTCTCTTGCACTGGCAGAAACAGTTTTTAAAAAAAGAGACGGGTTATGGAAAAAGAATATAGGTTCTGAAATTGAATATCTTCAATCAAAAAATAATAAAGAATCTCTTGAAAAAAAGATAAAAACATTAAAATACCAGTTGAATTTATCGCGGATAATAGCACCTATAAACGGAATAGTTGACAGGATTGACAAAAAAAGGGGAGAATTGGCAGTTCCGGGAGCACCTTTGATGCAATTGGTAAATCTAAATACTCTGTATATTAAATCTGATGTTTCCGAGTTTTATCTGTCCAAGATAAAAAAGGGGGATAACGCTGAGATAACATTTCCATCTTTCCCGGATATCAAAATAAATGCAAAGATTTTAAGAGTGGGGAATGTGGTTAATCCCCAGAACAGGACATTCAGGATAACCATAGAGATCAGTAATAAGAAAGAGATACTTAAACCAAATATGGTTGCAGTTATTAAACTGAGAGATTTTATTGATAATAATTCACTGACAGCTCCTTCGCTAATTATAAAAAAAGATACGAAAGGATTTTATTTATATAAGGTTTCCGACAAAAAAGGAGATATTGAAGCTGAAAAGGTCTATGTTAAAACAGGACTGACCTCAAACGATAATACAAGGATTATCAGCGGACTGAATCCCGGTGACAGGATAATTGTTAAGGGATATAATCTTGTGAAAAATGGCAGCAAAATTAGATTAAAATTATAAAACAAGCAGGTTTTTATGGAAAAAAAAAGTTCAAATAAAATAACAAGAGAGTTTAAGTTAACCACCTTTGCGATAAATAACAGAAACACCGTTTTTCTGCTGACATTGATCTTAATAGTTTTTGGACTGATCAGTTATAATACTATGCCCCTTGAAACATTTCCTGAAGTTGTAATACCAAACATTTTTGTAAAAACCATTTATCCCGGTAACCCTCCGGTTGACATTGAAAATCTTATTTCAAGGCAATTGGAAAAAGAGATAAATACAGTAAACGGTATAAAAAAACTAACATCCACTTCAACACAGGATAATTCTGATATTTTCATTGAGTTCAACTCAAATGTTAACCTCAGTGACGCACTTCAGGACGTAAAAGATGCTGTTGACCGGACCAAAAGTGAACTGCCATCAGATCTTGAAATTGATCCCTTCGTTATGGATTTTGATATAAATGAATTCCCCATAATTAACATAAATATTTCAGGTGATTATTCTATTGAAGAATTAAAGGGATATGCAGAATTTCTTGAAGAAGAGATTGAAACTTTTACAGAGATCTCGAAGGTTGAAATAAAAGGGTTGAATAATAGAGAGATCCAGATCAATATAGACCGTCATAAGCTGGACCTGATGAAATTGAATTTTCAGAATATAGAAGATGCCCTTGTATATGAAAACATATCGATCTCCGGTGGTGAATTGAAGATCAATAATACAACCCGGGCTGTAAGAACTATCGGAGAGTTTAAGGATATCAGTGAAATAGAAAATATTATTGTTAAACATGAAGGTGGAAACATTGTTTACCTTAAAGATGTGGCAGATGTTATAGATGGATTTGAAGATCCATTAACGTATGCAAGATTGAATAAACAGACAGTTGTATCGCTTCAGGTAATAAAGAAGAGCGGTGAGAACCTTATAAATGCTTCTGAAAAAATATTTAACTTACTATCTGATTCCAAAGCTGATAATACATTACCTCCTGACCTGAAAATTACCATAACAAATGACCAGTCTGATATGGTTAAAAGTATGGTAAGTAATCTGGAAAATAATATAGCAATGGCAATATTCTTTGTTATTCTTGTTTTATATTTTTTCCTTGGGACCAGAAATGCACTTTTTGTAGGTATTGCCATACCGATGTCAATGACCATATCCTTTGTCATACTTAGCTTAATGGGATCAACCATAAATATGATGGTTTTGTTCGGCCTTGTACTTGCACTGGGTATGCTTGTGGATAATGCTATTGTTGTTGTTGAAAATACCTACAGGTTCGCTGACAAAGGATATCCAATTTTTGAAGCTGCAAAAAGAGGTGTTGGCGAGATAGCAATACCCATTATTGCTTCCACTGCAACTACGCTTGCTGCATTTTTTCCTCTAGTTTTCTGGGGAGGAATAATGGGGGAGTTTATGAAACATCTCCCTATAACACTAATAATTGTACTTACCTCATCCCTTTTTGTTGCTCTAGTTATTATACCTGTATTTTCAATACGGTACTTCAGGCAGGATAAAGGATCCACTAACCCTGAAAAGAAAAAAACCATTAAAACTTCATTGATTTTATTAATACTGGGGTTGTTATTTTATGTAATTAAAGTTAATACCATCGGTACAATAATGTTGATAATTATGATACTTATTATTTTTAATTATCTTTTCCTGTTTAAACTATCTGAATGGTTCCGCCTTAAATTCCTGACTTCACTTGAAGATTTTTATCTGAAAGCCCTGAGGTATTCACTTGATGGTAAACGTCCGGGAAAAATAATTGCCGGAACTTTCTTATTATTAGTACTGACTATGATATTTTTTACAATAAGGGGGCCTAAGGTTGAGTTCTTCCCGGTAAATGAACCTTCTTTTATAAATATAACTGCAGAACTCCCGATAGGATCAGATATTAATGCAACAAATGAGGTTATGCAAAGGATAGAAGATAAGGTTTTTAAAATTATTGAACCTGAAAAGAATATAGTAAAATCTGTACTTACCACTATAGGAAAAGGAGTTGTAGGTGAAAATGAATTTCCTATTGGTAATACTCCGAATAAAGGGATGATAACCGTTTCTTTCGTAGACTATGAACTACGAAGTGGTATTTTGACATCTGAGATCATGAAAGAACTAAGTAAAAAAATCATTGGCAAAATTCCGGGTATTTTAATATCAATAGAGAAAAACCGAATGGGCCCTCCTACAGGGAAACCTGTTAATATTGAAATTGATGGAAAAGACTATGAAAAACTGATATCTATAACTGAAGATATTCAAAAATATATAGAGAATGAAAAGATAGAAGGGATAGAAAATCTGAAAATGGATCTTGATGTAGGTAATCCTGAGTTGATAATCTCAATCGACAGAGAGAGAGCCAGGAGGTTTGGCCTTTCAACAGCCCAAATTGCAAGCACCATCAGAACCTCTCTGTTCGGGAAAGAAGTTTCAGAGTTGAAGGTAGGAGAAGATGAATATCCAATAATTTTAAAGTTTAAAGAGAAGTATAGAAAAGATATACCTTCAATTCTTGACCAGAGAATAACCTTCAGAAGCCAGTCAACCGGAAAGATTATGCAGGTCCCTATTTCAGCTGTTACCAGTTTCAGTTTTAGTACAACATATGGTGCAGTTAAAAGAAAGGATTTGAAAAGGGTAATTACACTACATTCAAACATTCTTGAAGGTTTTAATGCAAATATTATTAACCAGCGATTAAAAAAATTACTGGCTAATTATGATATTCCGGAGGGATTCAGTTACAAATTTACCGGTGAACAGGAAGAACAGAAGGAGACAATGGAATTTCTCAGCAGGGCGATGATGATAGCATTATCCCTCATTATGATAATACTGGTAACTCAGTTCAATTCATTTGCCAAACCTTTTATAATTATAGCCAGCGTATTCTTCAGTACAATAGGTGTTTTTGGCGGCCTTGCCACTTTCAAGATGGATTTTATTATAATTATGACTGGAATAGGGATCATATCACTGGGAGGTGTTGTAGTTAATAATGCAATTGTGCTTATTGACTATATTGATTATTTAAAAACAAGAAAAAAGAATGATCTTAATCTTACTGAAGAAGATGACCTTCCAATCGGATCAATTATTGAATCAATAATTGAAGGTGGCAAAACAAGATTGCGTCCTGTTCTGTTAACAGCAATAACCACAATATTAGGCCTGGTTCCAATGGCAATTGGCCTGAATATAAATATTAGAAATTTTCTGAGCAGGCTTGATCCCCAGATATATTTTGGCGGAGATAATGCTTTATTCTGGGGGCCCATGGCATGGACAGTTATTTTCGGGCTGAGTTTTGCTACATTCCTTACCCTTATCCTTGTTCCTGTTCTTTACCTGACAGGTAACAGGATCAAAATTTTTGTTAAAGCTAAATATAAAAGTACAAAAAACAGATCTTTGGATAATAACCGGGCTTGATCTATTGAAAATATAAGAATATGGATTATCCTGCATAGTTTTTATAATGACTTTCTGGACAATATTATCAGCAATACTAGCCCCGGCTTTGTTCTGGATAGCTTATTTTAAATATAAGGATCGTTATAAGCCTGAACCATTTATTAATCTGGGTATGGCATTTTTATTTGGGATGATCTTTGGATTACTCTGTTTCAAATTCCATGTTCTTTTAGAGTTTATAGGTATTCCACGGGACCCTTCTGCATTTGTTTATAACAGATCCGGTTTTTCTTTTATATATCTTGTTTCTGTTGTTGGATTTGTGGAAGAATTATTCAAATTGATTCCATTTATTTTTATTGTCAGGTACTTTAGGAATTTTGATGAAATTGTTGACGGGATCATTTACTCTTCAATAATAGCTCTTGGGTTTGCCGGTTTTGAAAATATTCTTTTTATCCCGTATTTGAGTGGGATCGAACTATTCGGGAGAGCAATTGCTTCTCCTCTTACCCATACACTGTTTTCCTCGATATGGGGATATTATATTGCCCGGTCAAAATTAAGCGGGAGAATAGCTTATGGAAAAATAACAGCAGCATTTATTATATCAATACTTTTGCATGGAATTTATGATTTTTTTACAATTTCATCTGCATATAGAATTATTTCCACGTTGGTAATTCTTATTATATGGATATGGAGAATCATAATAATTGAAAAAGGAGTAGTGGAATAAAAGAGGATTGAAACTTTATTCCGGATTTTAATTCTTATATTGAACTTGAAAAGTCCTTCGATTTGTGGTAAACATAAAACATGAAAAGTTCATTATTATTGGTTCTTCAAGCATCGTCCGGTCATGCTATGAGTTATCTTAATTTAATCAAACATGCATCAATTGTTGTAAAATTTGTTCTTCTGCTATTGGTTATTTTTTCAGTTTTCTCATGGGCAATCGTTATATTTAAACTTGTTGAATACAAAAATGCAAAAAAAAAATCTATCAAATTTCTTGAGTTCTTTAGGAAAACTAAAAATTTTTCTGATATTATTAAATTTTCAGGAAATCTAAAGGACAGCCCTTTAACACATATTTTCAGGTCCGGTTATAAAGAACTGTCGATGCAGTTAGGCCCTGAGAAGGATGTGAAAAAAATTAATCTGGATTCAATTAACAGGTCTCTTGAACGGGCCTCAAATATTGAAATTACAAGGTTAGAAAGGTTGAACGGCTTCCTTGCTACTACAGCTGCCGTAACTCCTTTTATAGGGTTATTCGGAACTGTATGGGGCATAATGACCTCTTTTCAACAGATCGGGATCCAGATGAATGCTAACCTTGCAACGGTAGCACCGGGAATAGCAGAGGCTTTGATCGCCACTGCGCTGGGCCTTTTCGCTGCTATACCGGCAGTTATTTTTTATAATTTACTTTTAAATAAGGTAAAAGTGATAATAACTGAAATGGAAAATTTTATATCAGAGTTTTTAAGTGCCAGTGAAAATATGAGATAAAATGCAGATAAACGGAAAAGGGAGATTATCTTCGAATTTGTCTGAAATTAATGTTACTCCACTTGTTGATGTAATGTTAGTTCTTCTGATAATATTTATGGTTACAGCACCAATGATGCAATCCGGAATAAATATAAATTTACCTACTGCGGAAACTCCTTCAACTCCAAGTTCCGGAGGCCTTGTCCTGTCAGTTACAAAAGATCACTATATTTATATAGATAACAAAATTATAAATCTCTATCTCCTGGAATCAAAACTGAAGAACTATTTCTATAAAAGAAAAAAGAAGATAGTTTTTCTGAAAGCTGATAAGGATGTATCTTACGGATATGTTATAAAAGTGATGGATGTGATTAAAAAAGCAGGAATTGAAACCATAGGAATGATTATTGCTAAAAAAGAAAAGGGATGAAATTTCGAATAACGGTAGTATTATCTATAATATTTCATTTTTCCCTTTTTGCAATTGCATTTTTTTATCCTGATAAATCGCCCCGAAAATCGACTACATATTATGTTGACCTGATCCATTTAAATGGCGGAGGGCCGGAAGGCGGGAATAATATAAAAAGCGAAATAAAAAATAATATAAAAGCTGAAGTAATAGAAGAAGATAAAGGTAAAGTAAAGAATTTAACCGTCAAGAAAGAGCCTGAGTCAAAATTAAGATTTCCGGATAAAAAAGTTAAAAAAAATAAAAAAAAGGAAAAAAAGAAAGAGTTAATAACTGTTGTAAGGAAAAAAAGGAAAATTAATTCAGATAAATCGAAAAAAAGAGCAGGTTCTGATAAAGTGTCAGATTTTATAAAAACCGGTTTGTCAGGTTCCGGATCCGGGACAGGGTCGGGACAAGGTGGTATTGGAGGGAATTTTCCTTATGCATATTATGTTGAGACTTTAAAGAATAAAATTTCATCTTCATGGTACAATCCTCTGTCATCTACCGGGATGAAAGGTAAATTTACGTCAGTTGTTTATTTCAGAATATACAGGAATGGTGAGATCGGCAATCTTAAACTTGTTGATAAAAGCGGTAATGTTTCATATGATCTTTCAACAATGAGAGTTATAAGAGAAGTTACACCTTTTCCGCCTTTACCGTCAGACTATCCCGAATTATATCTGGGCGTCTATTTTGAATTTGAATGGGAGAAATAAAATGAAAAAAATCAAAATACTTTTTACAATATATTTGTTACTTATTTTAACCGGATCTAAGGGTATTTATTCACAGGAAGAGATTAAAATAAAAATTACTGAAGGAATTCCCCTGATAACAGTAGCACTTCCTCAGTTTGATTATTCAGGTGAATCTCAAATTGATGATAAAACAAAAAATGAAATATACGATACACTATGGAATGACCTGAAATATTCAAGGGTATTTAAATTAATACCAAAGGAGCATTATACTTATCTTCCAAGGCAGGAAGGGTCCAGGATTGTATTCAAAGACTGGGCATCAATTCAGGCAAAGGTTCTGATCAAAGCTGTGATCGATGTTTCTCCTGAAAACAGGATACTATTTTCCATAAAAGTTTATGATATTGATGGGGGAAAACTTGTGTTTGGAAGAAATTTTGGCGGAAAAAAAGAATTTTTAAGGCTAATATCACACAGAGCTGCTGATGAGATGATGAAACATTTCGGAGAAAAACCGATCTTTACATCAAAAATCGTTTATGTTTCAAATAGAGATAAGAACAAAGAAATATATATTATGGATTATGACGGAAAAAGGCCCAGGAGGATTACATATAATAATTATATAGATCTGATGCCCTCCTGGAGTGTGGATAAAGAAAAAATACTTTACACTTCATATAAAAAGGGAAGTCCGGACCTTTTTCAATTTAATTTATATTCAGGTAGAAATGAGGTCATATCATCAGGGGGTGTAAATTATAGAGCTGATTGGGCTCTTGACGAGAATAAAGTTGTTTATACTTCTTCAAAGAGGGATAAAAATGCAGAGATATATGTCAGATTCATGGATTCAGGAAAGGAAAAAAGGCTTACATACAATCATATTATAGATTCATCTCCATGCTGGAGCCCAAATGGGAATGAGATAGCTTTTACTTCTCAAAGGGGTGGTACTCCTCAAATTTATGTTATGAACAGTGATGGAACCAATGTAAGGAGAGTGACCTATGAAGGTACCTATCATGATAATCCGGCATGGTCTCCGGATGGTTCAAGGATAGCTTATGTTTCCCGAATTGAAGGGAGATTTGATATTTATTTGTTAAATATAAAGAATAATTCTATTTCAAAATTAACTGAGAACTCCGGGAGAAATGAAAATCCCACATGGTCTCCAGACAGCCGTCATATTATATTCTCATCTAACAGATCTGGATTTTATCAACTTTATTCGATGGATTATGATGGTTCTAATTTGAAAAAACTTACCTACAGGGGAGAAAACAAAATGCCGAAATGGCAGAAATTTAAGTGAAACTAATTTGACAAATGAAATTTTGTATTATATAAATAATTAATATAATTTAGGAGGAAAAATGAAAAGAGTATTAATTACAATTTTAGCAGTCATGATGGTTATTTTCCTGTTTGATTCCTGTAAGAAAAAAGTGGAAACTGAACCGGTTGAAAAAGTGGAAAAGGTTGAAGAAACAACAACTAAAATTGAGAAACCAAAATTAACCGAAGAAGAATTACTTCTGCAAAAAAGTCTTGATCAGATTAATAAAGAAGGCCATTTGAAAAAAATAAATTTTGATTTTGACAAGTACACTATTAGAGAAGATATGAAAGGTATTCTTCATAACAATGCAGATTGGCTACTGAAACATAAAACAATTGGAATATCAATTGATGGCCATTGTGATGAAAGAGGTACTGTTGAATATAACATGGCTTTAGGAGAAAAAAGAGCTGAAGCTGCAAAAAAATATCTTGTTTCACTTGGAATTACAGAAGACAGGATAAAGATCGTTTCTTATGGGAAAACAAACCCTGTTGTGAAAGGTGTTGATGAAAAAACACATTTTATGAACAGAAGGGACGAGTTTGTAATAATTAAAAAATAGATCAGATTTAATTTTTTATTGAATTATGAAAAGGTTTAATTGTTGGATAGTTTTTTTTCTGGTTTTCAGTTTATGGTTGCTCCCAGTAAAAAAAGATACAAAATTATTATTAGTTGAATTACAGAAGATCAGTAATTTATTGGAAAAGGAATTATCTGCAGTTTCAACTGAACTATCAGCATTGAGAAAAAAAATAGATATTATTGATGCTAAGATAACTGCCATTACAAAAAGCCAGGCTGATACGGAACAGACAAAAGAGACAACATTGTTGAGTTTGCAATTTCTTAAAGAAGAGTTAAATGAAATAAAGAACCAGATCGGGAAAATGAATGATAAGCTGATCACAATCCCGTCAGCACCTTCAAAGGACTCTCAAAAAATATCTGGTGATGATTCTGAATCAAATCAGAATTCTGTACAGTCTTCTCCGGACAGCATCTATTATACTGCTTATTCAGACTATATAAAGAAAAACTATCAGTTGGCTATTGAAGGCTTTCGTCAATTTGTAAACCTCTATCCGGATAATGTTCTTGCAGATAATTCATTATACTGGATAGGGGAGTGCTACTATGCAAAAAAGGATTTTAATGAGGCAATTAAGGTTTTTTCCGATCTGATAGACAAATATTCAAATGGGGACAAAGTTCCTGATGCTTTACTGAAAAAAGGATATGCTCTGTTAGAAGTTGGAAAAAGTGAAAATGGAATTTCAGTGCTGAAAGAATTAATATCCAAATATCCACTTTCTGAAGAAGCATATCTGGCAAAACAAAAAATAAAGGATTTAAGTGAATGAAATGGCACATAAAAGAAGCCTCAATCGTGTAACACTTGTTGGAAATGTACAGCCAAGAGACCCTGAAATAAGCCATATACCGAACCTGGGAAAGGATGTAGCAAAATTTACTCTTGTAACTGCCGAGGTATATATGGATAAAAACAACCAGTGGCAGGAATCTTCCGAATGGCATAATGTTGTTGCATGGGGATATGTAGCAAAGAAAATCGAGAAGAGTGTTAAAAGAGGTTCAATGCTCCTTGTTGAAGGTAAAATAAAAAGCAGAAAATGGCAGGATAAAAACGGACAAGATAGAAAAACTGTGGAAATAATTGCTGATTCAGTTGTAATTTTAGATAAAACTGAGAAACAGCAAAATTATAGTGCGGATTCTTCTTATGGGAATCAAAGCAATTCAATGAATGGGAACAATGATGATAATATCCAGGCACCCCCCGAAGCTCAAATAGATGATGATATTCAATATGATGACCCCTTTTAGCAATGGCATTTGTTAATTACAATAACAGAGAAATAACTGTTAAAATTGTATATTACGGTCCGGCTTTAAGTGGAAAGACAACCTGTTTAAGGGATGTATTCAATAGCAAAGAATTCAAAAAAAAAGGAAAATTAATCACTCTTGATACTGATGGGGATCGTACACTTTTTTTTGATTTTCTCCCAATAGAGATCGGTAATCTTGGAAATTATACAATAAAGATACAGCTATATACGGTACCGGGACAGGTTGCCTATAATACAACGAGAAAACTTGTATTACAGGGGGCAGACGGTATAGTTTTTGTTGCGGATTCACAGATTGAAATGCGGGAACAGAATGTAGAAAGTTTTAAAAATCTTAAAGAGAATTTGATGGAGAACAATATTTCCTTTGTCGAAATTCCACTTATATTCCAATATAACAAAAGAGACCTGAAAGAAATTCTTCCAATTGACGAATTAAATTCAGATCTTAATCCTGAAAATAAACCTTTTTTCCCGACAATTGCGACTACGGGAGAAAATATTCACGAAGGTCTTCACACCATAATGAAGATGGTGATTATATATATTAAGAATAAGCTCACAGTTTTCCAGAAAGATAAAACAGTGATGTTTTCCAGGGATGAAATTACTTCTAAAAGCGGAAAGACTCCTGAAGAGATAGTTGATGAGCCCCGGCCAGGTTCTGATACAGGTGATACACAGGATGAAAGTATTATTGAACTGGCAACTCCAATTGAATCAGAAGATAATGAATCGGATGAAAAAAATGATGAAGATATTTTTGATCTGGAGAATGAAAATCTTGACAGCAAGGAATTTTCAGATATTGAGATACCTGAAGTAGAGATAAACAGGGAAATAACTTCATCTTCAAAAGAGATAGATATATCAGCTCCAATAGAACTTTCTGAAAATGAGATGATATCTGATAAAATTGATGATTTCACCGACAAAGAAAGTTTACCGGATGAAGGAGAAATGACCATACCTCTGGATATTAAAATTCCTGAAGGAAAAAAAGAATTTGATTTAAATTTAAAACTCAAGATCAGGATAAAGAAGTAATTTTGACTAAAATATGAAAAAACTCACACTAATAACAGTATTTTTCCTTTTAATATTAAAATCTTTAACAGGTCAGGGTTTCGAAATTTTAACTGGTAAAATAAACAATAGTATTAATTCCTATTTTAAAAATAAAACCGAAATAAAGTATTCAATAGTTAAATTTCAAAATAATTCAATACTTACTGATATTGAAGGCCAAAAATTCTATCAGCTTCTTGTATCAAAATTAGAGCTTAATAAAAATTTGAATTTTATTGATCTTCTTTTGGATTTTAATAAAAAGAACGGAGTTTTTAATTTAAACAGAGTTAATGGTATAGATTATTCTGTTTATATAAATTTAACAAATAATAAAAATAAGATTGGTTCCGGAATTGTCGTTTATTCAAGAGATCTTGAAAAAATAGTTTTTGTGAAATATTTTGAAACTTTAATAAAAAAAGGAGAGAGGGATCTTTTAAAAATTAAGAATTATGGATTTAAAGATTCAGCTTTTGTAAAGTTTTTCGAGATCAATCTTAACAACCAGCTTCTTGATGTATGTTCAATTAATGGCCCGGAAGATTCTATATATTCAATATTTTACTACTTTGATAAAGTTGAAATATATAAACATGAAGGAAAAACTCTGAAAAAAAAAATAACTGAAAAATTATTATGGGAAAGGCCATTTTTTCCTGTTATAAAAAAAGAGGGGAAGTTATTTTCTTTAATTAAGGATAAAGAGATATATTTTTTTGTTGGAGGTAATTTCTCTTCCTATTCCAGGGTTTTTTCTTATGATGGAAAAACAGTTAATAAAAAAGGAAAAATAAACTTTATCCCTTTTAGTAAATTCACAATTAATAATATTGATTATCTGGCAGGTTCAAAGTATGCATCAGGTAAAAATTTTTTCCTTGGAAAAATATTTTTTATGGCTTTAAAAAATGGAAAAATAATAAGTTCTGAGATTTTTATAAAAAAAGTCCCTGAATTCTTTTCCGCTATATTTGGAAAAAATGAAAATAACTTAAATACTTTTTCCATTATTGATAAAAATTATTTATTTAAAAGATTTACACAGGATTTTAATGAAAAAGTAGTTTCAAAAATTAAATATGGTTTTGCTGCCGGGAATTCAGGTGATAACTATATCGGGTTAAGCGGTTATACCATGAATAATGATATATTGAATATAATGAATGTAGATCATGGTATCGAAAATGAATCATTTAAACAAGATATAAATGGAAGTATTAGTTTTATTTCAAAGGGTATCTGGAATGAAAAAAAAGGATTATGGATTTTAATAGAACGAAACAAATTTGAAAATAATAGTTTTCATTTACAATTCTGGGGAAGAAATAAAAAATAATTATGAAAAAATTACTTATTTTACTTATTACTTTAACTTTTTTAGGTGCAATTAAAGAAAAATATGAAGGTACATTAAATATCAGGCTTAATGAGCCTGTAAATTTTTCACATTCCACTTCTAATTATTCTGATACAATATTTTATTCTCTTATTTATGAAAATTTTTTCTATTTAAATAAGAAAGCAGATATATCTTCAAATATTTTTTCGCAATATATATATGAAAAGGAAAAAAGAGTTGTGACATTAAAACTGAAGCCTAATCTCAGTTTTTCAACCGGGGCACCGGTAACTACAAAAAATATAAAATATTCTTTAAGGTTTTTTTTAAACAGAGATATTTCAGCTGCAAAAAAATTAAGCAGAGTAATTCGTAGTTTTCGCTATGAGGGAGATTTTTTTTATATTGACCTGAACTATAATGTTCCTGATATTTTAAATATTCTTACTGCACCCGAATTAGTACTTCTTTCTTTAAACGAACAGGCTTTTTCAGGACAATTTTTTCCATCACAGTGGGAAAGAAATAAATTTATGATTTTAGTTCCCAATTTATTTTATCCGGGAGGCAGGTCATATTTGAACCAGATCAAAATAGTTTTTTATGATTATTATTATCCCGATCTTTATTTAGGAGATCCTGGTTCCGTGAACAAAGGTTATTCTGAAAAGAACAGCGGAATCTATCAGAATATTTATTTGTCTTTCCCTTCAGGAAAAACCGGTACTAATACTAAAATTGCATTATATTCCCTTTTAAAAAATTTTTTATTGAAATTTAACTTTGTCCGGCTTAACTCCTTAACTTCAGCTGAAGAATCTCCTGTTTCAGTAGGGATAAAAAAATTTTCTTTTAGAAAAATCAGGACTATATTAAGATATTCACAAATAAAATTATATATATCATCTTCGTTGAAAAGAATTGAAAAAGACCTTTTAGAATACTTAAAATCCTATAATATAAATATTTCACTTGTATTTATCGAAAATTCAAAGCTAAAAGAATTTATAAAAAGTAACAGATCTGTTAAGTTTCTGGTATCAGAAAAACTATTTAATAAAAAAGATCATATTGAAGACAAGATCAGAAGTATTATTTCAGAATTATCTTTTACAAGGTTTAACGAAAAATATCTAAAATTTTTAAAGGAACTTGAAGAAATTAAAAATATAAATAATGAGGAATTGCTCATTGAGAGTGTGTCAAATATAGTTACTACATTAATAAATGATGAATTTGTATTACCTCTTGCTCACAAGAAATTTTCTTTATATATAAATAATAATTTTAAAGATATTTTTATGGATTATTATGGAAGGCCTTTAATGCAAATGGTAAAAACAAAATGAAAAAAATTTATATATTGATCATATTATTTTTTATCTCTATTCTCCCATTACGTTCTATTGAGGTTGGACTGATACTTGGTAATATAAATGAGTCAACAGGGCTTTGTTATGGAGTTTCTGTTGGGAGCGCAATGTTAATTCCATTAGTAAAGTTTGAATTTGAATATTACAGGTTACCTGATAGTGAATATAAAGCAATCACTACAGGACTTAAAATAAAACCCAGATTGGGAGATTTTTCTCCCTATGCAGTTATGGGAATAGGTACAGATTTTATTAAGTTCAATCTTGTTCTTAGTGATTATAAAAGATTTGCATTTTATGGGGGGGGCCTTTACTATTATTTTCTAAAAATGGTTTCAGTACGTATTGATCTCAGGATCATGAACTATTCAGATATATCAAAAACAAGAATTACAGGCGGATTATATATTAATATTTGATCTTTTTAAGAATCTCTATATGACTATCTTTTTTTAGTTGTTTAACCAGTTTTTCAACTTCTATTTCTCTTAATCCTGATGAAAGCTTAAATTCTATTTCTTTTTTCACATTTTTATATTCTGTAACAACCGGGGGGATCTTTTCTGCTAATTGAATGATATACAATCCATTTTCAGTTTCAATCCAATCAGAAAATTCGTTAACTTTTAATTTAAGGGCAACTTCCTCAAGTTTTGAATCAATTTCACCTTTTGAAAAAGTTCCAAGGAGATATTTGTTTTCACTAGTTTCAAGATCTGAATGATTCTCTGCAGTTTTTTTAAAATCTTTAGACAATTTTAATTCAGAGTTAATTTTATCTTTTTTATCTTTCAATGCTTCTTTGGAAAAATAGAGATCTTTATTTAGAAAAATACAATGTAAGGTTACCTTTAAAGGTTTTGTGTAATCCTTAATATTTTTTTTGTAATAATCAACCAATTCTGATGTTTCAATCTTTATTCTATCTCCTAATTCTTCCTGAATAAATTTTTCCTGCATCAACTGCTCAAGCCTCTGGTTTTTAAATTCTTCAAAAGATACTCCCTGTGATTTTAATGCAATAATGAGTTCATCTTTTGAATTGATATTATTTCTTTTCATTATATCTTTTATGATAAGGTCAAGGTACTGGGTAAGATCATAGTTTTTTTCTTTTGCTTTTGAAAATATAACTTTCCTGCCTATTAACATATCGAGAAGATTTTCTTCCATTTTTTTTATTTCAGCTGCTAACTCATCACCTTTAAATCTCCGCTTAAGTTCTATGGTCATTCCATTCCGAAATATCATTATCTCAGAATATGTGATCAATTCGTTATTTACAATTGCATAAATCTCTTCAATAGTTTCAGAGTTTAGATAAGTATTTAACATAACCATCTGGAATATGATTAAGAGTATTAGTATTCTTTTCTTCATTTGAATCTCCTTTTATTGAAATATATTTGAAAAACAGATTATTAAGAAAAATTCTTTTATTAAGATCATTCTTAAGTTTATTTATAAATTTATTATATTCAAAGAGAATTTTTTTGTTTAATAATTCCTTTTTGATATTTTCTTTTACATTGCTTAAATACAATTGCCTTCTTTTTCTTCTTTTTGTAACCTTAAAAATATGAAAACCGAATTGTGATTCAATTACACGGCTGATTCTATTAATCCCCAGAGAAAATACAACTTTTTCTATATCTTTTGGAAGGTCACCTGTCTCGAATTTTCCCATATAACCTTTTTTTGCTGATTCAACGGACTCGGAATGATTTTCTGCCAACTGGTCAAACTTTCCCGGAGAATTTAATAGTTCACCTCTGATTTTAATAGCTTTTTCTTTATTTTTAAGTGAGATCTGGTAAAGTTCAATTTCATCTTTTTTTATAAATTTGTTTTTGTTGTTTCTGTAATACAAATTAATATTGTAATCCGAGACAGAAATATCTTTATAAATTGTTGAGTATAAATATTTTTGAACCTTTAATAAATTTGATACAGATTGATATGTCCAGTTCTTTTTTTGAATATTATTTTCTGTCATATAATTTCGGATGTCATTTTCATTAATTATAGTACTTGCATTATCTGCTCTATATAAAATCATTGATTTTTCAATAAAAGAATCAAGTAATCTTGAAAGTAGTTTTTCATTTGAAAGAATTTCTTTGGAATTTGAAAATTTGAATCTTAGAAATAATCTGAAATCAGAATTTGAATATTTTTTATCTTCAATTTCAAAAATTATTTTTTTATTAATTAGAGATGCCAAACTTTCATTCTGATCGTCTTGTTTATTTTCAATGGAAGTTGAATCTTTGCCGCAAAAAACAAATAGAATTAAAAAAAGAGTTATTATAGTGAATTTAATTAATTTCATAAGTTGCTATATTATATAGTATTTCTCTCTGCTGTTCAATCCACTACTGTATTTGTTGTAATAAAAAAATCCTGTTTGATCTAATATTTTTTTTTGATCTCATTTTTCATATATTCTATGAATTCAAATGGAATAGGGGATTTTGCAGTGATGATTTGTTTAAATTCAGGATGGGAAAAAGTAATTGAAAAGGCATGAAGGGCAAGACGCGGGAATGATGAGCTCTTACCATATAATTCATCTCCTAAAACAGGATTCCCAATGTGAGATAAATGAACTCTTATCTGATGGGTTCTGC
The DNA here is from genome assembly GCA_039714255.1 of Acidobacteriota bacterium. Classification (GTDB taxonomy): domain Bacteria; phylum Acidobacteriota; class Aminicenantia; order UBA2199; family UBA2199; genus UBA647. The sequence continues at coordinate 22,365 of JBDLJQ010000003.1, read as the reverse complement.
CTGTTTCCGGAGAAACCTTCAGGTATGCAGATTTCATAAACTGATATCTAAGAGAATAATTTGTCAGGGCTTCTCTTGCATCAAGAATCTTATTACCCTCAACTGCAATAAACTTTCTCCTGTCTTTTCTGCTTCTTGTAAGAGAAAGATTAACTGATCCGTTCTTAAACCTGACCTTTGAATCGACAAGAGCAATATACTCTTTTTTTATTTCCCTTTTCTTAAATTGTTTCTGAAGCCTGGTCAAAGACTGTTCATTTTTAGCTAAGATTAATACACCCGAGGTACCCTTATCAAGCCTGTGAACTATCCCGGGGCGATCGCTAACAGATATATTTTTTATTTCAGGATATTGATATATGAAGTTATCCAATATTGTCTCTTTTCTTTCTCCGGCACCGGGATGGACGGAAATTCCAGGAGGTTTATTTATTATTAACAGATGTTCATCTTCATAAAGTTTTTCAAACTGAAGTCCGGGTATTATATCACGGACCTCTGTTTTATCAGGGATAAGTAACTCAACAATATCGTTTTCGTTTACTTTACGGCTTTTTTTGGAAACAGTTTTATTATCTATCTTTATATATCCATCTTTAATAAGCTTTTCAATTTCTGATCTGGAAAATTCTTTCAAATGATGATTAATAAAATGATCTAATCTTTTAAAATCTTTATCTGCATTAAAAATTTTTTTTTCCATTTCTATTAAATATTATCAGATATAATCGGAATATATCAAGTTTTCAGTTTTTAGAAAATGTAAATTTTAATTTAATTTGTTTCGCGTTTTCCTCTAAATTTAAAATATAGTATAAAGGCGATTGTAACTCCGATAAGGCTAATGAACTGGGGTATTGATAAACTGAGAAATGGATTATCCATTCCTCCGAAGATATATCCTCTGTCATGGTCGCCCCGAAAATATTCTACAAAAAACCTTATAACTGAATAATTGAAAATATATAAAACAAAAACCTGTCCGTCAAATTTTTTCTTTTTCTTATAAAAATAGAAAAGAAATATAAAATTTAATAAATTAAGAACAGATTCCATTAATTGTGTAGGATATAATGAATGCCCCACAGGAACTCCCGTATTCTGGTGAAGATCAGGAAACGAAATTCCAATTGCACAACTTCCTGCTTCTCTTCCAAAACAACATCCGGCGGAAAAACACCCTAATCTGCCAAAAAAATGTGCAAGTGCTATGGAGGGGGCGGCAATATCACCAATTTTCTTTAAATCCAGGTTCTTTTTTTTTATGAACCAGACAGCAAAGATAATACCGAAGATAAGGCCACCATAAAAAGCTCCAGCCTGGGTTAAGATCTCTTTTATCTTTGAAGGATTATTTATATAATAATTAAATTCCGAAAAGAAAAGATAAATTTTTGCACCCAGTAATCCTGTGATCAATGTATAAAAAATAAAGTCAGAGAGAACTTTTGTGTCTATATTATTTTGTTTTGCAAGCCTCATTGCAAGAAATATGGCAGCCATAACTCCAAGAGCCAGTAAAAAGCCATAAGTATGAATGGTAATGGGGCCGATCTTAAAAAGTACTGGAAGCATTATAATCTCCTTATCTTATGTGAATTGTTGACATTTAGCTTTCCATATGGAAATGATTAAAAGTAAAATCCCAATGGAAATAAATGAATCTGCAATATTAAAAGTAGGCCATCTGTAAGACTTTATATAGATCTCAATAAAATCAACAACATAACCCTGCATTATCCTGTCTATAATATTTCCAATTGCACCACCTGAAATAAATGAAAGTGAGACAAGTTCCAGTTTACACTGAGGTTTGGTCTTTAAAAAAATATAAATTACTACCAGTAGAGCAGTGATTGATAAAATTGTTAATATAACAGGAATTATGGAATCTTTTTGATTTGAAAAAAGTCCCCATACTGCACCGGAATTTTTAATATAAAAAATTCTGAAAAAATTGTCGATGATATCCAAATGTTCATATAACTGAAAATTTGATTTAATTATAAATTTTGATATCTGGTCAATTATAATAATTAAACCGGTAATCAGAATATACTTTTTTTTATTTTTTATTTTCAAATTTAAAATCCTCCATAAAATCTGAGCAACGTGGGCACAGGTCCGGAAAATCATTGTTCTTTTCTTCCATTTTAAACCAGTTCCAGCATCTGGGGCATTTTTCTCCCTCAAACTTTACAATTTCGATCTTTTCATCACCTTCAACTAAATTAATATTTGAAACAACTGTGATCTTTTTTAATAACTCCACATTATCAATCATTAAGGAGTACATATCTTTTTTTAAAGAAAGGTTTACTTCAGATTCCAGGGAGTCACCGATAATTTTTTTGTTTCTTGCATTTTCGATCTCTTTAAGTATATTTTCCCTGATAACCATAATTTTTTCCCATTTTTCAATATCAATATTTTCTTTTAATACCGGATCTACTGAAGGAAAATTATGGAGGTGTACTGATCTTTCTTTACCTTCAAATTCCGGGATATTTTCCCATATCTCTTCAGTTGTAAATGAAAGTATTGGTGCAAGCAAAAGAGATGTATCTCTGAGGATGCGGAATATTGTGGTTTGCGATGCTCTCCTTTCCTTTGAATCCAGTGGATTACAATACAGATTGTCTTTCATTATATTGAGATAGAAAGAGCTCAGGTCTACAATAAAGAAGTTTAAAATTGTATGAAATATAGTGTGGAATTCATAATGTTCATAAGAATTTATGACTTTCTCTTTAATACTTTCCAGCTTATAAATTATATAATTATCAATTTCAGTTAGATCTTTCTCTTCAACAATATCTTTAACTGTATCAAAATCATTCATAACTCCAAGCATAAATTTCCAGGTATTTCTTATCTTCCTGTAGCTTTCAGAAACCCTTAAAAGAATTTCATCGCTAAGCCTGGTGTCCTCTTTATAATTTACCATTGCAACCCACAACCTGAGGATCTCAGCGCCTTTATCTTTAATGATCTCCTGAGGGGAAATGACATTTCCCAGTGATTTGGACATTGCCCTCCCTTTATCATCGAGAGTCCATCCATGGGTTAATACCGATTTATAAGGCGAGCTATCCCTGGAACTTATTCCTACAAGAAGAGACGAATGGAACCATCCCCTGTACTGGTCGCCGCCTTCCAGGTAAAGATCTGCCGGGAATTGGTGTAAAGGATAATGTTCCAATACTCCGAATGATGAGCCGGATTCAAACCATACATCTACAATATCCATCCCTTTAATAAATTCGGTTCCACCGCAATTTGAACATTCAACATTTTCCGGTAAAAATTCTGATATATCCTTTGTATACCAGGAATCAGAACCATTTGCCATAAATTGTTCCTTAACTTTATCTATAGCTTCCGTATTTAAAAGTGAATGGTTACACTTTTTACAAAAAAATACAGGTAGTGGTACACCCCAGTTTCTCTGACGTGATATACACCAGTCAGGCCTGCCCTCTACCATACTGTAAATTCTCTCTTCACCCCAGGAAGGCGTCCAGTTAACCTTTTTGATCTCTTTGAGTGCTTTTTGCCTCAGTCCGGCTGTATCCATGGAGATGAACCATTGTTCCGTAGCTCTGAAAATTACAGGATTTTTGCATCTCCAGCAATGTGGATAGGAGTGTGTGACATTATCATCATGAAGCAGCCGTCCTTTATTTCTGAGATCTTCTACAATCAGCTTATTTGAGGAGAAAATTTCTTTGCCGGCATAATTGTCGACTGTATCATCAAAAAGGCCTGTGGGTCCTACAGGGGCATATATATCGAGCCCATACTCCAACCCTGCTCTGTAATCGTCCTCTCCATGGCCGGGAGCAGTGTGGACACAACCTGTACCCTGATCAAGTTCAACATAATTTGTTGTAATAAGTTTTGAGTCTCTGTTATAAAGCGGGTGTTCAGCATTTAACCCTTTCAGTTCGATCCCTTCAAAATCTTTAAGGATCTTAAAATCTTCATCAAGCATTTCTGCAATTAACGGTACAAGTTTTTTAGCAGCTATATAATATTCACCCTTTAGTTCAAAAAGAGAGTATTGGTAATCATCTTTAACGGCAATTGCAAGATTTGCAGGGATTGTCCATGGAGTAGTTGTCCATATCAGAACAAATATATCTTTTTCTGTATATGTATTTAATACTTTTGGGGTCTCTTTCAATTTAAACTTTACATAAATAGAAGGGGAGGTATGTTCATCATATTCTACTTCAGCTTCTGCAAGCGCCGTATGGCAGGAATTACACCAGTAGACCGGCCTTTTTTTTCTGATCACATTGCCTTTTTCCACAAATGATTTAAAGGTTTCTATGATAGATGCTTCAAGAGCGGGATTTATGGTTGTGTAAGGGTTATCCCAGTCTCCGAATACACCGAGTCTTTTAAATTCTTCTTTCTGGATCCTGATATATTTTTCAGCATATTCCCGACACTTTCTTCTTATATCGGGAATTGACATATCTTTTTTTCTGGGCCCGAGATTCTTGTCAACCTTTATTTCAATTGGGAGACCGTGACAGTCCCAACCCGGAACGTAAGGGGACATGAAACCTTCCATTGATTTGGTTTTAACAATAAAATCCTTAAGTATTTTATTTAATGCATGGCCAAGGTGAATATTCCCATTGGCATAGGGAGGGCCGTCATGGAGAATGAATGGTTCATTCTCTGAATTTTTTTTCAGAATTTCATTATAAAGATCCATCTCATCCCAGAATTTTAATAATTCAGGTTCTTTTCGGTTTAACTGAGCCTTCATCGGGAAATTTGTTTTAGGTAGATTTAATGTATCTTTCCATTTGAATTTTTTTTCATTTTCCATTTTTTACTCCAGAGAACAAGTCTTAATCTCTTGTATAATAGTGGTAATTTTCTCTTATTTTACCGGATATGTCAATAAGTTTACACTAACAGGAGTTCAAAGAAGAGATCATTCAAAAATTTCTTTGATTATATTTTGTGAATTTCTCCAGCCGGGGCTTACTTTTACATAAAGATCTATAAAAACTTTCTTTTCAAAATAATCTTCAAGGTCAACCCGGGCAGTTTCGCCTATCTTTTTGATCAGGTTTCCCTGTTTACCTACGACAATTTTTTTTTGTGAATAACTATCAACATAGATCTCTGATCTGACATATACAACATTTCCCCTGTCTTTTATCTCTTCTGTCTGTACAAAGGTTGTGTATGGAAGTTCCTTTTCAGTAAAATTAAGTACCTTTTCCCTTATCATCTCCGATACATAGAATTTTTCTGATTGCCTGGTAAACTCATCATCATCAAAAAAATTATGTTCAGTTTCCGGTAAGTTTTTATAAATAAGATCTTCGACCAGGTCAATATTAGTTTTTTCAAGAGCAGATATGGGAACAATTTCTTTCCATGTAAATGAATCTTTTAGTGATTCTATTTTATCAAGGATCCTGCTTTTTTTGATGGTGTCAATTTTATTGATAATAAGGAAAACATTTTTTTTGCCTTTTAAGAGTGAAATAATAAAATTATCTTCATCTCTCAGCTTTATGTCTATAAAATAAAGGATTATATCTGCATCCATTAATGAATTATGGACATCCTTCATCATCTTTTCATTTAGTTTATATTGAGGTTTATGGATACCGGGAGAATCAAAGAAAACAATTTGTCCTCTATCGGTGGTCTTTATCCCCAGTATCTGTTTTCTTGTTGTCTGAGGTTTATCTGAAACTATTGATATTTTTGTGTCCATTATGGAATTAAGGAAAGTTGATTTTCCCGCATTTGTTCTGCCTATTAATGCTACATAACCTGAATTTTTATTTTTTTTCATTAAATATCTTCACCTTTTTTATTCTGTTTTTTTCAATTTCAATAACCTGAAATATATGGTCATTAATTTTTATTTTTTCATTTCTTTTTGGAATTTTTCCAAGTTTAAAGCTTATCAGCCCTGAAACTGTCTGATAATCATCTTCTTCCTTGATCTCCATACCGAGAGTTTCACTGAGCTCATAAATATCTGTATCACCTTTTATTAAATAAAAATCTTTCTCTTTTACAATTTGCTCTACATCTTCATCATATTCATCCTGGATCTCTCCGACGATCTCTTCAATGATATCTTCCATTGTTACAACACCGGAAACACCTCCGAATTCATCAACAACAACAGCAAATTTTTGCCTGGACCTTTGCAATTCTTTTAATAGTTCCAGGACCCTCATTGTTTCGGGGATAAAAAAAGGTTTCCGTATGATCTTTTCAATATTAAAACCATTTTTATTCCAATAATTAAATATATCCTTTGACAATATTATTCCAACTATATTATCTATTTTTTCAGAAATAACCGGGTACCTTGATTTTTTAAATTTTTTTACTTTATTTACAAGCTCCTTAATTACTACATTTTTTTCAACATAGATCATATCTACCCTGGGGGTCATGATCTCTTTAACAAGTGTGTCTCCAAACTCAAGTACACTTTCTATCATCTCTTTATCTTCTTTCTCAATTACACCTTCTTTTCGGCCTTCCTCAAAAAAAACCTCAAGTTCTTTTTCACTAAGATCATCTGTATCAGGTTCCTTTAAAAGGAGTTTTTTGTTTAAAAAAAATGAAAAAATGAAATTTGCCGGGAAAAAGAATATTCCCGGAATAACCTGCAGAAACATTAGTTTTTCCAGTAAAAATTCTTTATAAAAAAAAGAAAAAGAGTATAAAAGAAAATCAAAAATAAACAGAAATAGAAAAATAAGGGCTGCAACAAGGTAAAACTTATTGACAAATAGTTTTTCAAACAGGAAAAATGAATAAATAAACAGAGATAACTGAAGGAAAAAAGAGAATGAGCGGAATGAGTTCAGGGTTATCTCATAATTCTTTATTAAATGTGACTGGTCACCTTTTTTTGACTCTATATCATCAAGAAAACCTGCCAGGGAAATCTTGGAAAAACTGCGAAAGCTTATTTCAAGCATATAAAATATTATGGTGATAAAGGATAAGGTTGTAAATATGATCATTTTCATTTCATTAATCCTGTTAAATAAAGCATCTATTGTATTTCAAACTTTTCAAAGTTATTGGTAAAAAGGTCCATAATAAAAAAATTTGATATTTTTTTAAAACCGGAAGATTCTCCGGGGTTAAGAACATTTGTCTTTCCTATCTTCCTTTTGTCAACTTTATGAAGATGGCCATAAAAAACATAATCAAACTCGCTGGATTTAATAATTTCTTCAAGGAGGTAGGGTTCATGCATAAGAACAAAAGATTTACCGTCAATACTGAATTTATAAGGGGGATTGTTTATCTCTCCGCCAAAATTATTAAAAACCCTGGTAAGTTCAACCCTGTCACCATCACAATTTCCAAACACTCCTTTTACAACTCCATTAAATTTACCAAGAAATTTTGCACTGTATGGAGATACGATATCACCAAGGTGAAAAAAATATGAACATTTATGCTCATTGGCAATTTTGACAGCAGTTTTTAAACTTTTTGTATTGTCATGGCTGTCAGATATTATAGCTATCTTTAATTCTTTCACAGCGAGATTCTATCACAGGGAAGCAAATAAATAAATGGGAACGAATAATCTCTTTGATTTTAATTATAAATAATTATTTGCAAAAAAAGTATTTCTAATCATTCACAATATATTGACTTTTATCGGGTTTCAAGTTATAAATTCAAAATGTGCGGAGTAATTGGAATATTCGATAGTGAAGAAGTAATACCAAAGTTATATAACTCAATTTTAACGATTCAACACAGAGGGCAGGACTCTTCCGGAATGCTTACTTTTGACGGAAAATTTCACCTTAAAAAGGGGAATGGTTTAATTCGTGATATATTTGATCACCGCAATATATCACGGTTAACCGGTAATGTGGGTATCGCACACACAAGATATCCCACAATAGGAGAAGGTTCCATAGAGGATTCGCAGCCATACTGGGTAAATACGCCATTTGGAATCGCCGGTGCTCACAATGGTAATGTCACAAATTTTTCTGAACTGAAAACAGAATTATTTGAACAATCATTCAGGGTTATAAATTCAAATTCAGATATGGAGATCATACTGAACGTATTTGCTGATTACCTGGAAAAGATGAAAGTAAAAGAGATCACTCCGGATATTATCTTTAATGCTGTCAGATATATATATAAAAAAGTTAAAGGCAGTTATTCCGTAGTTTTTTATATTGCAGGAAAAGGGATGGTAGGTTTCAGAGATCCCTTTGGCCTGAGGCCGCTTCTTTTCGGGATCAATAAGGATAAACTAATACCTTCATTTGCATTTGCCTCAGAGAGTGTTGCACTTGATGTTATGGGATTTAATGAGACACGGGACCTCGAACCAGGTGAAGCTGTTTTTATCGATTCAAAAAGGGATATTTATAAAAAGCGGATACTGAAAAAACCTCACCGCCCATGTATATTTGAATATATATATTTTGCAAGGCCTGATTCTTATCTAAATAAAATAAATGTTTATAAATCAAGGGTTGAACTTGGAAAGGCACTTGTAAAAAAAATAAGAAAGGCTGAACTTGATATTGATGTGGTTGTTCCCGTTCCTGATTCTGCCAGAGCTGCTGCAATTGAGATAGCAAGATTATTAAAGATCAAATACAGAGAAGGGTTGGTTAAGAACAGGTATATTGGAAGAACATTTATTATGCCTGGTGATAAGATAAGAAAAAAGTCCATTCATCATAAACTTAATCCAATCAGAGAAGTATTCGATGGAAAAAATGTTCTGATAGTTGATGATTCCATTGTCAGGGGGAATACTTCAAGGTCTATTGTTCAAATGGTCAGGGATGCAGGTGCAAAAAAAGTTTATTTCAGTTCTTATTCCGCACCATTAACAAACCCGTGTGTTTATGGGATCGATATGCAGACCAGAGGGGAATTTATTGCATTAAATTCAACTCCCGAACAGATAGCAATAAAGATCAATGCAGATAAAGTTATTTACCAGGATATAAAGGAAATGGAGGCAGCTGTCAGGTCTCAGAATAAAAATATAAAATCTTTTTGCAAGGCATGCTTCAATGGGATCTATCCTACAGGAGATGTTTCAAAGGAAATGCTCCACAAAATAGAAGAAGCAAGGGATATTGTGAAAAACCGTGATAATATATCAGAAGAAAAGAATTAATGAATGGTTTTTTGAACTCCAGTGGTAATTTATCTGAAGTATTTCTTCCGGAAATTATTCATTATATCTATAAAGAAAATATATTTTGTTCTCTAATAATAAAGACAGACACATCACAAAAAGAGATTTTTATTGAGAATGGGAAGATCGTCTTTGCTTCATCAGATAATTTGAAAGATAACCTTGGGACTTTTTTATTTTCCAGGGATATAATTTCAGAAGATATTTATAAAGAAACAGGTTCAAAGAAGAAAAAGAATGGTAAAAGACTGGGTAAAATACTTGTTGAGAAAGGTGTTTTTAATTATGATCAACTCTGGTACTGGGTTGAAGAACATTTAAAATGGCTCTCTCAATCAATATTTTTTGAAAATAAAGGTGAATATCATATTAGAAAAGAATATAAAAAAAGCGATGAAAATATTATCCTGGACTATCATATTCTACAATTTCTTGTGGATGGGATCAGGAATAATAAAGATTATGTGACCATAAAGGAAAAAACCTCACATTTTAAGAATATGTTTTTTTTTAAAAAAGAAATAATGGAAATGATAGAATTAAAATCCTATGAAAAACATATTCTTGACCTGTTGAAAAAATTTACTGATGTTGAAACTATTTTAAAGATGAGTGAATTGTCAGAAAATGACACACTAAAAATATTGTATATGTTTAAACTTTTGCAGGTAATATCCATTGATAAGAATGAAATTGAAAAAAAATCCGGAAGTTCAGACCAGGAGCAAATATCTGCAAAAACATTTCACTCTTATGAAGAGGCACTAAAACACTATAATCTGAAATATGAGATGATATACAAAGTATTGTCAAAGGAGATCGGGCCGATATCATTATCAATCCTGTCAAGGTCAATTGAAGATATAAAAGATAATCTGCCTTCCTATCTTAAAAATGCAGAACTGGAAAAAGATGGAAAACTGAAAGACAACTCGGTTCTGAAAAAAGTCTGGTATTATGATTTTGAAACCACTATTACTAATTTCATGAGAGGGCTGGAAGAAATATTATATGCTGAAATTTATGCTGTTAAAAAAAATCTCGGAATAGAGTTTGAACACCAGATATTAAAATGGATCAAAGGAATAAAAAGCTGAATTTGTTAAAAAAACAGGTGTTATTTATGATTTTACTCTTCATATTACTGTTTTTTTTTATGTAATATTAATATTAAATAAATGAAAAATATTATTCAGGTCCTTGGCCCCACAGGAATTGGTAAGTCTTCTGTTTCTGTTTGTATTGCAAAAGAGATCAATGGAGAGATAATATCTGCAGACTCAATTCAGGTATATGAAGATTTTAATATCGGAACGGCCAAAATAAATGAAGAAGACAAAAACGGTATTTATCACCATTTGATAGATATTCTGAAAGATTGTTCCCAGTTCAATGTTACAAAATTTCTGGAGCTTTCCCACAATATTTCAGAAAATTTAATAAAAGAAGGAAAAATACCAGTAATTTGCGGAGGAACTGCACTTTATTTAGGGTCTATGATAAACGGGATATTTCCTGAAAATAAAAATAAACGGATAAGCAGGGAAAAATTAAAAAAAATAGGTGAGAAAAGCGGATATGAACTTTTATGGAACAAGCTTAATCATATTGATCCGGCTTACGCAATAAAGATAGGAAAAAATGACAGGATTAGAATAATTCGGGGATTGGAGATATTTTATAACAATGGTATACCTCCAAGTTCAATATTTAAAAGGACCGTTAGTTCATTCAACGATTATAATTTCATACGTATAGGATTAATATTACCTAGAGACAGGATATATGAGAAAATTAATAACAGGGTAGATAAAATGATTAAAAGAGGATTGATTGAGGAAACAAAATATCTGAAGGATATTTATGGTATAAACTGCCCCCCGTTCAAATCAATAGGATACAAGGAAATTTTAATGTATTTTGATAAAAAGATGAGTGAAGATCAAGCTGTTGAATTGATAAAGCAGCATTCACGGAATTATGCAAAGAGACAATTGACATGGTTCAGGAAGGAAAAGGATATCAACTGGTTCGGTCCGGATGATATTAAAGAGATCTTAAAGTTTATTAAAGAAAAATTGAGTTATTAAAATGGAAAAAGTTCTTTTAGCAGGATTATTTAAAAATGAGCATAAAGATGATGAAATAAATTCAGTTTTCATGGAACTTGATTCACTTGTAAATAGTGCAGGTGGTATTTCAAAAAAAATTATATATCAAAAAAAAGAAAAGCAGGACAAAAGATTTTTGCTGGGAAAAGGTAAAATTGAAGAATTAAAATTAGCATTACTTGATGAGAAATTTGATATGTTATTATTTTATAATCCTTTATCAAATATTCAGCAAAGAAATATTGAGAATTATCTTAATATAAAAGTAATAGACAGGACAAGGCTTATACTTGATATTTTTGCCTTAAGAGCAAGGTCGCTTGAAGGGAAACTGCAGGTTGAACTTGCTCAGTTGCTCTATTTACTTCCAAGATTAACCGGAAAGGGGATCGAACTTTCCAGGCTCGGGGGTGGTATCGGGACGCGAGGGCCCGGAGAGACCAAACTTGAGGTTGACAGGAGAACTATTAATAAAAGGATCTCTATTATAAAGAAAAAACTGATCAAAGTAAGAAAGAACAGGGAATTACAGAGAAAAGAGAGAAAATCAGATCCTGCACCTGTTGTTTCTCTTGTCGGTTATACTTCTGCCGGAAAATCAACTCTTTTTAATACATTGGCAAATGAAAATGTTTTTGTAACAAACCAGCTTTTTTCAACACTGGATCCACTAATGAGAAGAGTTGAACTCGAAGAAAATGGAAACGGATACTATTTTTTATTGTCAGATACTGTGGGTTTTATAAGGGATATGCCGGAAGAGGTGCTTCAATCATTCCAGGCAACACTTGAAGAGGTGATGGAGTCAGATATAATATTGATCGTTATAGATATTTCCGATGAAAATCATTTTAGCCATAAAAAAGAGGTATACAAAGTTTTACACCAAATGAACATTAAAAACAAAAAGATCATTGAGGTATACAATAAAACTGATAAGAATGAGATAACCGGAAATTTTGCCGCTAAAATTGACCCAATGGCTGTCAGCTATTCATATGTATCTGCAAAGAATAAAACGGGAATAAATGACTTAAAAAAAAAAATATTTAATGCCTATTTCAGTGATTTTAAAAAGTTTAATATTACATTTCCTGCAAAAGATATAAAGATTGATAATATTAAAAAGTGGGCAATAGTTAGTAAAATTAAATATGAAAAAAATGTTGTACACCTTGAAGTTTTGTCTAGTAATGAAAAAATGTTAAAATTCAGATCGTCAATTGAAGGAGAAAAGAAATGAAATTATATTTTCAACTACTTATAATTATAACAATCATTATTTTATCAGGATGTACAGCGGGAAAGAGAGAATTGATAAATATTAATATACCTGATATTGACAACACTGATTATAGTGACCCTTTTTTTAAAGATGGATGGGCTAACCTGAAAGAGGGTAAAGTAGATCTTGCATATGAAAATTTCAGACAAAGTAATTCCAGTGATAAAAAACTTTATACAGCTTTCGGATATGTTTATCTGATGAAAAGAAAATTTGGTATGTCAAAAAGAAACTTTAATAAATCTCTTGAAATAGAGCCTGATGATTTTCAGGCATCTGCCGGATTAGCAACAATTCATGAGGTTTTAGAAGAAAAAAAAGATGCTTTCCTGATATATTCAAATTTACTTTCGAAATATCCGGAAAATCCATGGATAAAAGTAAGATATGAATTTATTAAATCTACTGAAACACAAATATATTTAAAAAAAGCAGAAGAATTCCTTCAGAAAGGCGAGAGTGATAATTATGTGAATAATCTCAAGGAAGCATCTTATTATTCTCCGGAACTAACAGATATTAAACTTAAAATCGGTGATCACTATTTTGAGAATAGTGAGTTTGAAAACTCCATAATGTTTTATGAGAATGCACTGGAAAATCAGCCAAATAATACAACAATTCTTGAAAAACTTGCTGAAACCTATGAAAAAAGTGAGAAATATGATTCTTCCATAGTTTTCTACAAAAGATTATTGAAAATAAGGCCGGGTGATATAGATTTAACAAACCGGGTAAATGATCTTAAGATAAAGTTCCATGAAGTGAATCTCCCTGTAAAGTTTAAGGATATTTTCTTTAAAGAAAATCTGAACAGGGAAGAGTTGGCGGCACTGATCGGTTTTTATTTTGATAAATATCTTACATATGAAGGAACTCCGAAAATTCTTACCGATATAGGAGGGTCTTTTGCGAAAGGTTATATAATAAAAGTTTGTTCTACCGGGATAATGAAAAGCAGGCCTGACCATACTTTCGGAAGATTTCCGGTTATCACAAGATCATCTTATGCAGTTATCCTCAATTCTCTTATTAAATTTCTTGAGAAAAAAGGGATGACTTTAAAATTTACTCCATTATCAGTAGATATTGAGCCTGTTGATATGACTCCTCTATTTAAGAATTATAAAAGTATCAAATTCCTTATTAAATCGCAGATCCTTAAAACAGGAGAGAATGGAGAATTTAATCCAACCGGTTATATATCTCCTTCCGATATCTTAATATCATTGAGAAAAATTATAAAAAGTATTGAAAAATAGAGTTTTTTTTTAAACAAATAAAGCTTTTATTCAGATTGTCTCCCTCATATTCAAATTTACAATCCGGTTAATAAATGATATACTTTCCACCCGTGGAAAATTTAAATTACATTATCATAGAAGGTTTGGTCAGGTCCGGGAAAACAAAACTTTCTAATATAATTTCAAAGAATTTAAATGCAAAACTAATTGTTGATGATAAGAACAATCCTTTTATAAATGACTTCTATAACTCACTTGCAAAAGGAGAAAATGGATTCGGGTTAAAAAATCAGCTTATATTTCTTTTGAACAGATATACACAGCAGGTAGAGATGAAACAAAAGGGTTTATTTCATAAAACCATGGTAAGTAATTATCTTTTTTTCAGGGAAGGTATTTATTCACATTTGGTCTTAAATGATGAGGAACTTGAGATCTATAAAAGGATTTTCAATATTTTTTCTGAAAATATAATAAAACCTGATCTTGTTGTATATTTACAAATATCATTCTCCGAGATGCTGAAACGTATAAAAAATTCTGATAATGAATTTGAAAGAAATGTTCCGCATGAATACTGGAGAGAACTTTTTGAAGCATATAATTATTATTTTTTTAATTATAAAGCATCACCATTACTGGTTATAAATATTGAAAAAATCGACCTTGATAATGAAAAGGATGTTAAAAATCTATTGTGTGAGATAAATGAACATAAAAAAGGAACAAAATATTACGCTCCCCTTTAAAAAAAAAACTGTATTAGATATAAAAAAAAAGAAGGCCGGGGAGAAAATATCAGCAATAACATCCTATGATTTTCCTACAGCTAAAATTGCATCCAATGCAGGAATTGACCTGATCCTTGTAGGGGATTCCCTGGGAATGGTTCTTCAGGGTTATGAAAATACTCTGAAAGTTACACTGGATCATATTTGTTATCACACCGAAATGGTTTCCAGGGCAAATCCATCATCACTCGTAGTTGCTGATATGCCTTTTGGCTCCTACCACGGAAATATTGATAAGGGAGTTGAGAATGCAATAAGGCTGGTTAAGGAGGGTGGGGCAGAAGCAGTAAAACTGGAAGGTGGAAGAAAGAGGTTTGATATTATCAGGGCCATAATTGATTCAGAAATTCCGGTTCTCGGACATCTGGGATTAACACCTCAGTCAATTAACAGGTTCGGTGGGTTTAAAGTTCAGGGTAAACTGAAAAAAAAGGCAGGAGAAATATTACAAGATGCAATTGAATTGGAAAAACTTGGTGTTTTTGCAATTGTCCTGGAATCAATTCCTGCGGAATTAGGTAAAAAAATAACAGAAAGCCTGAAAATACCTACAATAGGAATTGGAGCCGGAAAGAGTTGTGATGGACAGATCCTTGTTTTTCATGACCTTGTGGGTTTCACAAATCTTTATATGCCAAAATTTGTAAAAAAATTTGCTGATATAAATTCAATTATGTATAAAGCTGTTTCTGATTATAAAAATGAAATAGAATCAGGAAAATTTCCCGGGAAATCGGAATCCTATTTTTTAAATAAAAACATTGATGAGTTTTTAAAATGAAGTTAATACGGAAAATATCTGATTTGAGGGAATCTCTTAAAACATATGATGATAAGTCCTCAACAGGTTTTATCCCTACAATGGGGTTTTTACATGAGGGACATTTAAGTTTAATAAAGAAAAGTATAAGCGAAAATGATGTTACAATTGTTTCAATTTTTGTAAACCCGATACAGTTTGGTCCTGAAGAAGACTTTGGTACATATCCGAGAGATTTAAAAAAGGATACAATACTGCTTGAATCTTTTGGTGTCGATATTTTATTTCACCCTGAAAAAGAAGAGATCTTTCCGGAAAATTTTAATACAACAGTTAAAGTATCAGAATTAGATAATGTTCTATGCGGGGCAAGCAGGCCGGGACATTTTGACGGGGTAACTACAATTGTTATGAAATTATTCAATATAATAGATCCGGATATTGCATATTTTGGACAAAAAGATGCACAGCAATTGATCATTATAAAAAAAATGACAATGGACCTGAATCTTGATGTTAAATTAAAAAGTATACCTGTTGTAAGAGAGAAAGATGGCCTGGCAATGTCCTCAAGAAATATAAGGCTTTCTGAAAAAGGGAGAAAATCAGCAAATATACTTAACAGAGCTTTGAAGATTTCAAAAGAAACAATAGTTAATAATAAGGTATTTGACCCTGATTTAATAAAAGAACTGATAAGAAAAATGATAGAATCGGAAAAATCGATAATAATTGATTATATAGAGATTGTTTCCCTTGATCTATTAGAAAAGATCAAAAAAATAGATATGAACAATACTCTGGTCGCAGTTGCAATCAATATAGATGGAGTAAGATTAATTGATAATTTCATTTTAGGAGATATATAAAATGATGATACCTTTTTTAATTTCAAAAATTCATGAAGCTACAGTAACCGGGACAAACATTAAATATTCAGGAAGTATTTCTATTGACAGATCTCTTGTAGAGAAAGCCGGTTTAAGAGAATTTCAGAAAGTAGATATTTACAATATTACAAACGGGAACAGATTTTCGACTTATGTGATATTGGGAAAAGAGGGGAGTGGTGAGATCACTTTGAACGGAGCTGCAGCCCACCTTGTCAATAAGGGTGATAAGATCATAATTGCAGCCTATGGGTTGATCGATGAAAGAGAACTGAATTCTCTCAAATCAAAAATACTTATTATTGGTAATAATAATGAGATAAGCAAAATTCTTGATGGAAAACTTTAGAGACTATTTCAAAGAGAATATCCTTCTTGCAGATGGTGCAATAGGTACATATCTTGTAGAAAAAGGTGTAGATGAAAGTGAAAATAAATCTTTACAGTCAGTTTTAAGGCCCGAACTTGTAAAAAAGATCCACCTTGAATATTTAAATGCCGGTGCTGATATCATTACAACCAACACTTTTGATGCAAATCACCTTAAACTAAAAAGTAAAAAATTTTCTGTAGAAGAAGTTTTATCCGGTTCAGTATCTCTCGCCAAAAAGGCCTTAACTGATTTTGGGGAAAAGAAATATATTGCCGGCTCAGTGGGGCCTTTAGGTATATTGTTACGCCCCTATGGAATTCTCACGTTTCAGGAAATGAGTGATATTTATTCAGATATAACTTCAGTACTCATATCCAGCGGAGTGGACATCATTGTTTTTGAGACTTTTTCCAGTTTGCTTGAATTAAAGGCTGCTGTTAATGCTGTGAGAAAATTTTCAGATATTCCCATAATTTCATCAATGACCTTTAATACTGACGGTGTTTCAATACTTGGGGATGAGATTGAAAAATCCCTTATTGAAATTCATTCCAATGGAGCGGATATAGTGGGAATGAATTGTTATCTGGGCCCGAAAGATACTTATGAGTTGACTACAGACTTCCTGAAAAAGAATTCAATTCCGGTTTCAGTAATGCCTAATGCAGGTATCCCTGCTATTGTTAACAACCGTACAATTTACCTGTCAAATCCTGAATATTTTAAAGAATATTCAGAACTTTATGTAAAAAGCGGTGTTAAGATAATTGGATCATGTTGTGGTACTACTCCCATGCATACGCAAAAGATGCGGAAAGTTATTGATGAGCTTAAACCGGTGTATAAAAAGAAATATCCTTTATATTCACCGGATTTCAAAGAATCTGATTTTAAAAAAAAGATCGGTAAAGAGTTTGTTTATAATGTTGAGATAACCCCACCAAAAAGTCTCAGTTATGAAAAGAGCATTTCAAAAATAAAAAAATTAAAAAATATTGATATTGATGCAATAAATGTAACAGAAAACCCACTGGCAAAAATAAGAATGAGCCCATCTGCATTTTCAAAGATCATTCTTGATAAAGCAGAAATTGAACCTGTATTACATTTTACCTTAAGGGACAGGAATCTCCTGGCAATTCAATCGGATCTTCTGGGTGCTTTTGCATTGGGAATAAGAAACATATTTGCAATTAAGGGAGATCCATCTATTATGGGAGACTTCCCAAGGGCTACAACAGTTTATGATGTTGATACACTTGAATTAATAAGGATCGTAAAAAATTTAAATAACGGGATAGATATAACCGGAAATAAAATGAAAAATAAGACCGATTTCCTGATCGGTGCTGCGGCTAATCCCGGGAGTAAAGATCCTGAAGGTGAAGTCCGGCGTGTTATACAGAAAATTGATGCGGGGGCAGATTATATTATTACTCAACCTGTTTTTGATATGGAAAAGTTTAAAAATTTCAAAAAGTTACTGGATAAAACAAAAATCCCTGTTATTGCAGGCCTGATGGAGATAAAGGATCTGAGATATGCAATGTTTCTTGAACATGAAGTACCCGGATTCTCCATACCTGAAGATTTAATAAACAGATTCAGATCAAAAGAGAGTAATGATACCGGAATAAATGTTGCTGTTGAACTGGGACGGAAAATCAAAAATATTTCCGATGGGATTTATCTTGTTTCATCTTCAGGTAAAATAAATAATATTATAAAAATAATTGAGGATATAAAAAATGGATGACCTTGCAAGCGAAATTTCAGATAAAATATTTCTGAAAGATCTTAGAAATGAATTCTTTTTAAATGTAATATCAGGCATAGAAAAACTCGAAAAATATATTAAAGAAGAAAATTATGGTGAAATGAGAAAGATTGCTCACGATATGAAGGGAGTTTCAAGCGTGTTTGGATATGATAAAGGCTCGCATCTGTCTGAAAATTTAATGAATGCAATAGACGAGAAAAATAAAAAGCTTATTAAATCTATTACAGATGAAGTAATTGAATATTATAAAAGAGATGTAATAGCAGACAAAAATGATCAGGAGGATGAATGAAAAAAGTACTCGGACTTGGAAATGCATTGGTTGATGTATTACTAAAAGTTGATGATAAATTTGTAGAGGATCTAAGATTTAAAAAAGGAAGTATGAACCATATTGATAAGATGATGTTGGAAAACATTATTGATAAGACCAGAAATATAAAAAAAAGCCTTATAACAGGCGGATCTGTAGCAAATTCCATAAACGGCCTGGCAAAGCTGGGAGTTAAGACCGGTTATCTGGGGAAAGTAGGAAATGATGAAAATGGAGAATTTTTCAATCAATGTATGATAGATAATAATATAAATGCAAAACTATTCAGAGGAAATGCAGGAACAGGTACTGCCGTATGTATGATCTCTAAAGATTCCGAGAGAACCTTTGCTACATACCTGGGTTCTTCAATTGAATTAAGACCTGATGATCTGTATCCTGAACTATTTGAAAATTATGAGTATTTTTATCTTGAGGGTTACATGGTACAGGACCATAAACTTGTTCAAAGAGCCCTTGAGCTTGCAAGAAATGCCGGAGCACTTATTGCCATTGATCTGGCAAGTTTTAACATTGTAGAGGAAAACAGGGATTTTCTCATAGATATGACTGAAAAATATATTGATATAGTATTTGCAAATGAAGATGAAGCAAAAGCATTTACAGGATATACCGATCCGGACAAAGCTCTGGAAAAGATCTCTGAATATTGTGATATTGCAGTTGTTAAGATCGGCAGCAGGGGATCATTAATAAAAAGTAAAAATAATGAGATATATAAAATAGAGCCGATAAGTGCAGTTCCTGCAGATACTACCGGTGCAGGTGACCTGTATGCGTCAGGATTCTTTTATGGGCTTGTCCTGGGATTGCCATTAGATGTATGCGGTAATATCGGCTCACTTCTTGCCGGAAAGATAGTTGAAGTAATAGGTGCCAAGCTGGATGACAATTCATGGGAAGAAATAAAAAAAGATATAAAAAAAATTATAAACAGTTGATCTAAGTTAAATTGCTTTTTCCAATTCTGTTTTCAGCAGTGGAACTATCTTAAAAAGATCACCTACAATGCCATAATCAGCTTTCTTGAATATCGGGGCTTCAGAATCTTTATTTATCGCAACGATAATTTTCGATGTTTTCATTCCCACAAAATGTTGAATAGCTCCGGAAATACCACAAGCAATATATAATTTTGGATTAACAACTTTTCCGGTCTGGCCAACCTGCATGTCATATGTGGCAAACTCTGAGTCAACAGCAGCTCTGGAAGCACCCACACCTGCATTTAACAGTTGTGCTAATTCTTCAAGCACTGAAAAATTTTCTTTTGACTTTATTCCTCTTCCGCCTGAAACAATTATTTCAGCTTCCATTAAGTCAATTTTTTTAGATTCACTCTTTTTCACTTCAATTATTTTTATTCTCTGGTTATCTGTAATCAAATTATATTCAGAAATTTCAGTATTCTTCGAATCTCTATCTTCAACAGGGAACACATTGGGCCTCAAAGTTATTAACTTTATCCGGCTGGAAATCTTTTTTTCCTGTAATAATTTACCTGAGTAAACCGGTTTTGTAACCAGATTATTATCAAAATCAACGTTTGTGCAATCATTTATCAATGCTGAATTGTCTAACTTGCCGGATAAACGGGGAAAAATATCTTTACCCTGGAATGAGAACGCACCAAGCATAAAATCAAACTCTGATTCTGAAATAATTGCTGCCAGAGTGTTTGCATAGTTATCCGGGTGAAATTTCAGTTCATCACCCTTTACCTGGATTATTTTATCAACACCGTTAAGATCTTCTTTATAATCTGAAATATCGTTTGAAAAAATAATTGCAGTTGTTGTATTTGAACCTGAAGTAGCAAGTGAAATTATCTCCCTGTTACTTTTTTTAAAATATTTATCCTTTAATTCTATATATATTCCAATATTCGCCATTTTATTCTCCTATAAAACCTTAACTTCTTCTTTGAGTAATCTTACAAGTTCTTTAACAACTTCTTCAGGTTCTCCCTCAAGTACCTTCCCCTCTGGCTTTTCCGGGGGAGAATAGAGCTTCTCTGTTGAAACAGAACCGGATAATTCTGCAAATCCCAGATCCGAAAGAGATATCTTCTTAAGAGGAATCTTTTTGGCTTTCATTATTCCCATAAGTGAAGCATATCTGGGGGTATTTAATCCTTTTGAAGCTCCGATAACGCATGGAATGCCCATCTCAATAGTTTCAATGGCTCCCTCATCAATTTCTCTATCTACTACAACCTTGTCTCCGTTCATAGTAAACCGGGTAACATTTGTAGCAACAGGAAGTCCCAGAAACTCTGCAACTAATATATGAATTTGATTTGAATCTTCATCTATTGCCTGTTTGCCCATAAATATTATTCCATGATCAGGTTCTTTTTTTATTGCTTCAGCAAGTATCTTTGCTGTTTCTTTTGCATTTGGATGTTCATCGGTTTCAATATGAATTCCGTTATCTGCCCCCATGGCAAGAGCACTTCTGATCGCACTTTCAGAACGTTGAGGCCCGAGAGTCAAAATGTTAACTTTATAGCCTTCATTCTGCTCCTTTAATTTAATAGCCTCTTCAATTGCATATTCGTCATAAGGGCTTATGATCCATTTTATTCCGTCTTCATTTATTGTCTTTCCATCCCTGACAGCAAGAACTGCCTCAGTATCAGGAACCTGTTTTATCAGTACAAATATGTTCATTAAAACCTCCGGAAAATAAAATTTAGTTTTAATTTATAACGAAAATACAGTGAAAAGTCAAGAATAATTTTGAGAGATAACGTGTTGGATAAAGAAGTGCGGACAGCTTCATATATTTCATGATATAATTAATTATTATGAAAAAAATTGGCATAATTGTTCAAAGATACGGACTTGAAATAAATGGTGGTGCAGAATATCATGCCCGTCTTATCGCAGAAAAGATATCGAAATATTTTGATGTTGAAGTTTTCACAACAACAGCGCTCGATTATATAACCTGGACGCACTTTTATAAAAATAAAAATGAAATAATAAATAACATTAAAGTAAACAGGTTCATTGTTAAAAAAGAGAGGGATCCTGAAAGGTTCGGCAAGATCCAGAAAAAAATATTTGAAGATGAGCATACTTTTGATGATGAACTTAAGTGGTTAAAAGAAGAAGGCCCTTTTGTGCCTTCATTATTGAATGAACTGGAAAAGCGTGAAAATGAATTTGAACATTTCATTTTTTTTTCATACCGTTATTATCACTCCTACCATGGATTATTAAAGTTCAAAAAAAAATCTATCCTGGTCCCTACTGCGGAGCATGACGATGTGATCTATATGAGGATATTCAAAAATCTATTCAATTTGCCCGGAGCAATTATCTATAATTCTCATGAGGAAAAAGAACTTATTCATAAAGTGTCCGGAAATCAGGAAATTCCGGGAAAAGTAGTAGGAGTAGGGTCAGAGATCCCGGATTCATTTGATCCTGATTCATTTAGAAAAAAATACGGGATCAATGATAAATATATCCTTTACATCGGGCGACTGGATGAAAATAAGGGAGTTCCTGAACTGATCAGACATTTCATGAAATTCTCTGATGATACCGGGAGTGATATAAAACTTATCCTTATGGGAAAATCAGTT
>JBDLJQ010000002.1:0-102666 GCA_039714255.1 Acidobacteriota bacterium | reverse complement strand
AACAGGAAAACATGCTGACATCTATATTATTACCGAAGACCCGGCGACCATGAAGATTGATATAAAAAAGAGAAAAAATATATTAATTAAAGATACTGAAGAGGTAAGAATAAAGACTGAGAAGGATAAAAGATATTATTTTGTGGTTGTTGAACCAGAGGAAACACATTCAATATCAGTTCAGTTGAAATAATAAAACTATACATATATCATCAGGAAACAGGAATACAGAAAACTGGCGATTGGCCATAGGCGAGAGGAAACAAAAGCTTTATTAATTTTCTTGTTTAGGACAATTGTGCTTGGGAAATTTGAATCTGTTTCGATATTCGTGTTTCGGAATTCGGATTTAATTATTTGAACCGGGGGGGGTATTAGAGTATAATCCTTGTCACAGTTTATGGAGTTAAGATGAGATATGATTTTGAAAAAATTGAAGAAAAATGGCAGAAGGCCTGGAAAGATAAAGATACATTTAAGGCCCGTTCAGAAGGTGATAAAAAAAAGTTTTACTGCCTTGAAATGTTCCCATACCCGTCCGGAAGGATCCATATGGGGCATGTCCGTAACTATTCGATAGGAGATGTGATAGTAAGATTTAAACAGATGAAGGGTTTTAATGTGCTACATCCAATGGGATGGGATGCACTCGGCCTGCCTGCTGAAAATGCTGCAATTAAGAATAAATCTCATCCGGAAGACTGGACCAAAAGCAATATTTCCTACATGAAAGAACAATTGAAAAGGATGGGTTTCGGATATGACTGGGAGAGGGAGGTTGCAACCTGTGACCCCGATTATTATAAGTGGAATCAGTATATATTTATAAAAATGTATGAGAGAGGACTTGTATATAAAAAGAGATCCGAAGTTAACTGGTGCCCTTCATGTAAAACCGTCCTTGCAAATGAGCAGGTAGTGGACGGTGGCTGCTGGAGGTGTGATTCTGAAGTTGATCTGAAAAAGCTTGAACAATGGTTCCTTAAAATAACTGACTATGCAGATGAACTTCTTGCTTCTCACGGAGATCTTGAGAAGTGGCCAGGTAAAGTTCTCTCAATGCAGAAGAACTGGATCGGAAAGAGCAAAGGTGCTGAAGTAACATTTCGTGTTGACGGGATGGATAGGGAAATAGAGATATTTACCACCCGTCTGGATACTATCTTCGGTTCAACT
The DNA here is from genome assembly GCA_039714255.1 of Acidobacteriota bacterium. Classification (GTDB taxonomy): domain Bacteria; phylum Acidobacteriota; class Aminicenantia; order UBA2199; family UBA2199; genus UBA647. The sequence goes on along the minus strand of JBDLJQ010000002.1, from coordinate 101,490 downwards.
TTTTTTGCCATGTCGGTAAAACATCCGCTGGTAAAAGAGCTGATTGCTGATAATCCCGAAAAAGATAAAATAGAAAAATTCATTAAAGAGGTTGAACAGGATTCCCGAAATAACAGGGAACAGGCCGAAAAGAGGGGAATTTTTACCGGAAAGTATGCAGTTAATCCCTTTAACGGAGAAAAGATCCCGATCTGGCTTGCAAATTTTGTCCTGATCGAATATGGAAGCGGTGCAATAATGTCTGTCCCGGCTCATGACGATAGAGACTTTGAGTTTGCAAAAAAATATAATATCCCCATAAGAAGGGTAATAGTGAAAGATCCAAAGGAAGAATTACCTGAAGAAGTGGAAGAGGTATTCCATGATCCCGGTTATCTGATAAATTCCGGTGATTATTCCGGGCTTACAACAGAAGTTGCCGTAAAAGAGATGGGTGAAGTATTAAAAGAGAAAGAACTTGGAAAATTAACGACACAGTTCAGGTTAAGGGACTGGGGTATATCAAGACAGAGATACTGGGGAACACCTATTCCGATGGTCTATTGTGACAAATGCGGTGTTGTACCTGAAAAATTCGAGAATCTCCCGGTTAAGTTGCCCAGGGAAATTGATTTTACTCCGGGGGGAGGTTCCCCCCTTGAAAAGAGCGATTCATTTAAAAAGGCAACCTGCCCGAAATGTGGCGGAGAGGGGGCCCGTGAAACAGATACAATGGATACATTTTTTGACTCATCCTGGTATTTTTTCAGATATTCCGGTATCTCTGATTCGAAACCTTTTGATTCTGAGGAGTCAAAGGCCTGGATGCCTGTTGACCTCTATATCGGAGGAGTAGAGCATGCGATCCTTCACCTTATCTATTCAAGATTTTTTACCAAGGTATTCAGAGACCTCAAATGGACAAATATTTCCGAACCTTTCCCCCATTTACTGACCCAGGGAATGGTAACACTTGGCGGAAGTGCCATGTCCAAATCAAAGGGAAATATAGTTGATCCGGATGAACTGATAAAAAAGTATGGTGCTGATACTGTCAGGATATTTATCCTGTTTGCTGCACCACCTGAAAAGGGGCTTGAATGGAGTGATAAGGGAGTTGAAGGGGCAAACCGATTCCTGCAGAGGATCTGGAACCTGTTCCATTCCAATATTGAAATTATCAGGGGAGATTTTTCCCTTGATAAAGAAGAAAAAAGTACAAAAGATACTTATATAAAACTGAATCAAACCATAAAAAAGGTTACGGAAGATATTGAGCTTAGCTTTCATCTTAATACTGCTATTGCTGCAATGATGGAATTTTTTAATAAGTTGAGCGGATCGATCGATCTGATTAAAAAGGAAAACCCGGGCCTTCTTGTATACAGCATTGAAATCTTTTTAAAGCTGCTTTCACCCTTTGCACCACATTTTGCAAATGAATTATGGTCTGAAATGGGGAAAACTGAAATATTGGAAAATGAGGGCTGGCCGATCCCGGACGAAGATTATCTTGTTGAAAAAAGTGTAAACATTATGATCCAGATCAATGGAAAAATCAGGGATAAAATATCGGCATCTGTTGATGAAACTGAAGAGAACCTGAAAAAAGCAGCACTTGATTCTGAAAAGATAAAACAGTATATTGAAGGTAAAGAGATAGTTAAAGTAATATTTATTAAGAACAGGATGTTAAGTTTTGTAATAAAATGAGAAAATTCAGCTATTTAATAATTGTATTGCCCGTGATCTTTCTATACAGCTGCGGGTATAAAGTTTCCGGTTCCGGAAAATATATTCCACAGGACTTGAAAAAAATAGCAATTCCTGACTTTGAGAACCGGACCACCCGGTATCAGGCGGAACAATTTGTGACATTTGCCATAAGAGATGAATTTATAAAAAAAAGTTCCATGATACTTGTGGAAAAGATCTCGGATGCAGATGCACTGCTGGAAGGAGAGATAGTAAAATTTGATGTCAAGCCTCTTGCATATAGTTCGCTGGGATCAGTGAACCAGTATACGGTTTTGATATATCTCAATGTAAGGCTTTTAAATCTCAGGAATAATGAGATCATCTATGAAAAAAAGAGTATGAGTTTTGTGGAAAATTATGAGATAGGTACAGCTGATTTTTTCTCCCAGGAAACAGAGTCGCTCCAAAAGATCGCTAAAAAATTCTCTTCAGGCGTTGTTTCGGCAATTCTTGAAAATTTCTAATGCCTTCATATACATTTTTTAATTATTATTACTCCCTTAATGATCCGGATATAAAACTGCCCCTCAATTTTTTTTACGGTTTTAATGAATTTCTCGGGGAACTCCTGATAAAAAGAATATCTTCGAATTTTCTGGAGGACAGAAATGATTTTAATTTCCGGAGATATTATTTTGATGATGAAAATAATGTATCGTGGCAGGATATTATAGAAGAGGCAAAAAGTTCAAGCTTTTTCCTTCAGTCCAGGAAGATGATAGTTGCAGTTATAAGGGACCAGAAAAAGGTCATACCATCAAAAGATGACCTTGAAATAATTATGGAATACCTGAAAGCGCCTAATCCTGATACTATCTTTATTTTATATATTTCATTGAACCTTATCAAAGATGATTTTAAACAGATAAAAAAGGGAAAAATATCAAAATTTCTAAACAATATCGGATCTACCGGAATTAATATAGTTGATCTTGACAGAATAAGCGAAAGAGAGGTAAAGGAATATATAAAATCTTATCTGAAAGAGAGTGGTGTATCAATTACAGCCAGTGCCATGGAAAAGATACTTGAAATAAAAGGTGATGATTTTGTCTCTATTCTTCACCAGCTTGATAAAATGGTAATTTCCGGTATTGAAGAAAAGAGTATAGACTCGGAAGATATTGAAAAAGTAATTACCGGTATTGAATCACATTCCATATGGGATCTGACAGAAGCTATTGAAAAAGAAGATACTGAAAAGTATCTTAAGATCCTTAATTATCTTTTCACAAACAGCATTAAACCCACCCTTATTATCGGGACTCTTGTTACACATTACAACAAGATATTTACTGCAAAATTTCTTTTAAAAAGAAATTTTCACGTTAATGATATTGGCAAAGTACTTAATCAGCCGGCTTTTCTCCTGAACAGGTTTATGGCACTGGTTAAAAATTTTTCAGATGAGAGGCTCCGTTACATTTTAAAGATAATATACAAACTGGATTATGAATCAAAAACCAGTGGTGAAAATTCGGCTAAAGTATTACTTGAAAATTTTATCTTCCAGATAAGAAACTGAAACCCCGGCAAAAGCTCTCCGGATCTACAGGCTAATTATTTCTGAAGATAATTATGCATTGATTCGGCTGCGATCTTTCCGTCACCCATTGCAAGGATAACGGTAGCACCACCCCTCACTATATCACCACCGGCAAATATTTCCGGCATAGAAGTTTGCATATTTTCATCCGCAACAATTGTTCCCCAAGCGGTTGTTTCAAGTTGGGGAAGAGATTGCTGAATAAGCGGGTTCGGAGCGGTTCCGATACCCACAACAACAACATCAACATCCATCAGATATTCGGAATCTTTTATCGGCCTCGGCCTTCTTCTGCCCGACTCATCGGGTTCTCCCAGCTCCATTTTCAATACCTTTATCTGTTTTACCTTCCCTGATTCATCTCCGATATATTCCACAGGATTATTCAGGTTAAGGAATTCAACTCCTTCTTCTTTGGCATGATGTATCTCTTCGACCCTGGCAGGCATCTCTTCTTCAGATCTTCTGTAAATGATCATTGCTCTTTCGGCACCAAGCCTCTTTGCTGTCCTAACCGAATCCATCGCAGTATTTCCTCCGCCGATCACGGCAACATTTTTACCTTTTATTATGGGAGTGTCATATTCCGGAAATCTGAATGCTTTCATGAGGTTTACTCTTGTCAGATATTCATTTGAGGAGAATATGTTTATAAGGTTTTCTCCGGGAATATTCATAAATTTGGGTAAGCCTGCTCCGCTTCCGATAAAAAAGGCTTTAAAACCTTCTGCTTTAAGATCTTCAAATGAAGCAGTTCTGCCGACAATAAAATTATTAACAAATTTTACCCCCATTTTTTTCAGATTGTCTATTTCTGTCCTCATGATCTTTTTGGGAAGACGGAATTCAGGGATCCCGTAAACAAGAACGCCCCCGAATTCATGAAGAGCTTCAAAGATAGTTACATCATATCCAAGTTTCGCAAGTTCACCTGCAACGGTAAGCCCTGCCGGCCCGGAACCTACAACTGCGACTTTTATATTGTTTGGTTCTGCAACATCCGGTATGGACATGTTTCCGCTTTCCCTTTCATAGTCAGCGGTGAGGCGTTCCAGGTTACCAATGGCAACCGGTTTTTTGCCGATACGGTTATACATGCATAGTTCTTCGCACTGGGTTTCCTGCGGGCATACCCTGCCGCATATTGCAGGCAAAGCATTGGTATTCTTTAAAACCTTTGCCGCGTTGGGCATGTCACCTTTCTCAATCTCTTTTATAAATCCGGGAATGTTTATATTTACCGGGCAGCCTGAGATACAGGTTGGAGTAGGGCAGTCGAGACATCTTCTTGCCTCTTTTATTGCCTCTTCAAGTGAAATGCCGTTGTTAACCTCAAAGAAGTTCTTATTCCTCTCCATGGGATCATTTTCCGACATTTTTACCCTTACACTGTCTATTCTCTCTTTAGCGGATAATTTTGCTCTCAGATCAACTCTCCATTGGTTTGCCCTGTCCTTTTTCAGTTCCTTAAAATTTACGCCCATTTTACCCCCTCTTCAGTTTCCTTCAGTGTTTTTTCATATGCTTCCGATTCTTCAGTGACATAAGCGCTCAGCCTTTGAAGCATTTCATCAAAATCAACATCATGAGCATTAAATTCAGGGCCGTCAACACAAACAAATTTAGTTTTTCCACCCACTGTTACTCTGCAGGCTCCACACATTCCGGTTCCATCCACCATGATAGTATTGAGGCTTGCCAGGGTTTTAATGTCATATTTTTTTGTCAGAAGGCTGACAAATTTCATCATTACAGCCGGGCCTATGGTAACAACTTCATTCACTTCTTCTCTCTTGATGACAGCTTCGACACCTGCAGTTACAAGGCCCTTTGTTCCGGCGCTTCCATCATCGGTATAAACAAGCACCTCATCTGCAAATTCCCTCATCTCTTTTTCAAGAATTATCAGGTCTTTATTTCTGGCTGCAAGGATAACAATGAGTCTGTTTCCTGCTTCCTTGAAAGCTTTTGCAATAGGATATAACGGGGCAATACCGACACCGCCGCCGGCTGCAACAACTGTTCCTATTTTTTTTATTTTGGTAGCAAGCCCGAGAGGCCCTACTATATCGGTGACAATATCACCTTTGTTAAGGGTAAAAAACTTATGGGATGTGGCGCCAACCTGCTGAATAACAAGGGTAATTGTCCCTTTGTCCGGGTCTGCATCAGCAATGGTGAGAGGGATCCTTTCCCCTTTTTCTCCCAGTTTTACGATCACAAACTGGCCGGCTTTCCTGCTTTTTGATATTCGTTCAGCTTTGATAACCAACTTTACGACATTTTCAGATAGTAATTCTTTATGAACTATTTTATGCATAAACAATCCTCCGTGAAAATAGATACAATATCAAAAAAAATAGTAAAGTTCAATGAATTATAATAAATTTGGTTAAAACTTAAATTTTTTAATGAAATGTTTATTTTTTAAATTGAGAAGCATTTCACTGTAGTTTGCATCCTTTGGGAATTGTTATTTAATATAATGGCGTAACCGATTATCACTTATGTGGGTGATGAGGAAGTTTCGAGCTAATATCGAGAAACAACTAATACACCAGCTGGAAAGATTCGGCGTAAAGCGAATCTTCATGACTGAGCATAGCGATGGAACCGAAGGCAAAAGTGCAAGGAGTCACTTTTGTAAAAATGAGAGCATTTTTCGCGGTAACAAAAGAGATATCGGTGAGAGCCATTTAAGTATATTTTTCCGGATAAATATGATTTGAATGGTTGTTTTTTATTGTTATTTTATATAAAGTTAATTATAGTCTGCATTTTTAATTTACTTTATAGAGGAGGGTCATTATGTCCTGGTTAAAAAAGAAAAAAATTATAATAGTTATATTTACACTTTTTATATTTCTGGTTATATCTTCCTGCAGTACCGTTCCAATTACCGGGAGGAAGAGAGTTGCCCTTCTTCCGGCCGGAAATCTGGCAACAATGGCACTTCAAAGCTACAAGCAACTGCTGAACAAATCCCGGTTGTCAACAGACAGGGAAAAGGTGATGCTTGTGAAAAGGGTAGGGAGAAGGATTGCAATGGCAGCAGAAGTATTCATGAAAGAGGAAGGGCTTGAGAAAGCATTAAAAAATTTCAAATGGGAATTTAATCTTATAGAAAATAACAAAGTTGTAAATGCCTTTTGTATGCCCGGTGGAAAAGTTGCCGTTTATACCGGAATTTTACCCATAGCCATGAATGAAACAGGCCTTGCTGTTATTATGGGCCATGAGGTTGCTCATGCTATTGCGAAACATGGGAATGAAAGAATGAGCCAGCTGCTTCTTGTTCAACTGGGCGGGGTTGCTCTGGATGTAGCTACAAGGAACAAACCCAATGAGACAAGGAACCTGTTCAGGCTTGCCTATGGAGTAGGATCACAACTGGGGCTTCTTCTCCCATACAGCAGGACACATGAAAGTGAAGCAGATCATATCGGGCTTGTCCTTATGGCCAGTGCCGGATATGATCCCGGAGCTGCACCGGAATTCTGGAAAAGAATGGCAAAAAAGGGGGGGAAGAAGGTTCCTCAATTTCTGTCAACTCATCCTGCACCCGAAAAGAGAGTTGAAAGATTAAATAAACTTATTCCCGAAGTTAAAAGAAAACATTATCGGAAAAAGTAATAATGTATACTTTTTATTAATAATTTTAACAATAAAATAATTATACATACCGGTTTTTTTTTCTGAAAACAATAATATTTCCGTCCTTCAGAACAGTGATAATTGCAGGATCTTAAGAGGCCGGGATCGGCAAGTGTATCAATGGTTAAAGTTGATTTATTTAATAAAGTCTGTTATATTAGTTATGCAATGAGACTTAACAGACAGCAGATAGAGCAGATGGCATTTCAAATAGTTAAGGGACTGCTCTCTGAAAATCTTATTTTAACAGAAGATAAGGAAAAAATGGTTTCAGAATTAGGAAATATAATCACAACTGAACTGGAAAAAGAAGATCTGCTGGACGAAAAAGTAAAAGAGATCCTTAAAGATAAACTGAATGAGATAAGGAATACAAATATAGACTATTATGAAATGTTTAAAATGGTAAAATCCAAACTTGCCGAGCAAGAGGAAATTATATTATGAATTTTAAACTTTCCAGAAACAAAGTTAATTTCCTTGCTACACTTATAACTGATTATATCAGGGATAATGATGACCTTGATTATAATGGTGATATTGGTAATATCCGTCTCAGGGTATTTCATCTGATCATGGATGAGCTCAGGTCATTTAATCAGATAGAAGATTTTGCCAAAGAACGTGTCAGGTCCCAGAAAAAAACAGTTCCGGAAGGCTCCCGTGAATGGGAGATCCTGTTCAGAAAGTATGCGATAGAGGAACTGGAAAAAATGGGTAAAGTCTGGTAGTTTTTTAACAATTAATAAATCCGATTTTAACAATAACTTTTTTAAAGTGTTAAACTTTTATCAATTGGGACAATAAATCGTTAAAATAAAACGTTATAAATGCTGTTATATAGGCACATCAGGATAAAATATTCAATTCATATTTTTTATTGTTTTTAAATTTTATGTATGATATTATTATTAATTAAAAAATTAAGGAACTAATAAAATGGGAACAATCAAAATCAAAAAAGGTTTGAACCTCTCTTTGAAAGGAGAGCCGGAACAGGTCATTTCAGACGGACACCCGGTAGATAAGGTTGCGCTGATCGGTTATGATTATCCGGGGATGAAACCCACGATGAAAGTTGCAGTGGGGGATGATGTTAAAGCCGGCCAACTTTTATTTACTGATAAAAAGATGGAAGGTATCAATTATACATCTCCGGGAACAGGAAAAGTTATATCTATTAACCGTGGACTTAAAAGGGCATTTGAATCCATTGTTATCAGGCTGGAAGGTGATGAATATATTAACTTCAAATCTTTCGGTGAAGATAAGCTCGGTTCTCTTAAGAGGGATGATGTCAAGGAGCTACTTCTGGAATCCGGACAATGGACATCTCTCAGAGAACGTCCGTATGGAAAAGTTGCAGATCCGGAAGTTATTCCTAATTCAATTTTTGTTACTGCAATGGATACAAATCCCCTTGCTCCTTCAATCGTAAAAATAATTGAAGGGAAAGAAAAAGATATTGAAAACGGGTTGAAAATATTGTCATTACTTACTGATGGAAAGATCTTTTTCTGTAAAGATCCGGAATTGAATATCGCTTTACCTGACATAGGATCTCTTTGTGTTGAAGAATTTTCCGGGCCACATCCTGCAGGATTACCGGGAACACATATCCATTTCCTTGATCCTGCTGGCCCTAATAAGAGAGTATGGCATATCGGAGTTCAGGACGTAATTGCAATAAGCAGGTTATTTCTTTCCGGAAAATTATATTTTGAAAAAATCATATCAATATCCGGCCCGTCTGCTTTAAGCCCGAAACTTATCCGAACCAGAACTGGAGCTGATATTGAAAGCCTGATCGCCGGAGAAGTTAGAGAAGGAGATAATGCAGTTATCTCAGGTTCTGTCCTTGAAGGACGAAGAGCAGAAGGTAATGTAGGATATCTGGGAAAGTTTCATCAGCAGATCACCGTTTTGAGAGAAGGAAAAGACCGGAAATTCTTCGGGTGGCTCGGGCTGGGGTTCAATTCTTTTTCAGTTAAAAATATTTTGATATCCTCATTGTTAAGGAGAAAAAAGTTTGACCTTACAACCTCAATGGAAGGGGGGAAAAGGGCAATAATTCCAGTAGAAAATTATGATGCGGTAATGCCCCTTGATATTGTTCCTGCATATCTTTTAAGAGCCCTTGCTGTAGATGATATTGAAGAGGCGGAAAAGCTGGGATGCCTTGAACTGATCGAGGAAGATCTCGCATTATGTACTTTTGTCTGTGCCTCAAAAAATGATTATGGTTCCATACTGAGGCGTAATTTAACAATAATAGAGAAGGAAGGATAATGAAATTTCTAAGAAAATTTTTAGATAACCATTCACGGCACTATAAAAAAGGGGGGAAGCTTGAACGATTCGGCCCCCTCTTTGAAACTGTCGATTTCTTTTTGTATACATCGGGAGAAGTTGCAAAAAAACCTGCTTTTGTAAGAGATGCTTTAAATCTGAAAAGGATGATGATGATAGTTGTTTATGCTCTTATACCCGCAGTCCTTTTTGCATTTTACAATACCGGGCTTCAGATAAATGCTGAACTTGCCGGGGCGGGAAAAACTGCTATCGAAGGATGGAGAGCAGGGATCATTTCATTCCTCGGTACCGGGTATGATGCTCAAAGCCTGATATCCAATGTGACAATTGGCCTGTTGTTCTTTCTCCCTGTATATTTTATCTCCTTTGCCGTAGGAGCTGCATGGGAAATTATTTTCGGTATTATTCGGAAACATGAGGTCAGTGAAGGCTTCCTCGTAACCAGCTTACTCTTCCCTATGATCCTTCCTCCCGGTATACCTCTGTGGCAGGTAGCTCTGGGTATATCTTTCGGTATCGTTATCGGAAAGGAGGTGTTTGGAGGAGTTGGTATGAATATAATCAACCCTGCCCTCGCCGGAAGAGCTTTTCTGTTTTTTGCATACCCTGCACAAATTTCCGGTGATGCGGTCTGGGTTGCAGTTGACGGAGTTACCAAAGCAACTCCACTGGCAAAATTTGCAGAAAATTTTCCCCAACCGGATGTTTCCTGGCTTGATGCTTTTATTGGAACAATTCCCGGTTCCATGGGTGAAACATCAGCTATTGCCTGCCTGATCGGAGCTTTTATTCTTATTGCCACCGGGATCGGATCATGGAGGATAATGGCCGGTATAATGGGTGGAATGGTGGGTCTCACACTGTTGTTAAACCTGATAGGCAGTTCTACTAACCCGATGTTCTCTGTTACTCCCGAGTGGCATTTTGTCCTCGGAGGTTTTGCTTTCGGAATGGTATTTATGGCAACTGACCCGGTCAGTGCCGCAATGACCCTCAGGGGGAAATACTATTACGGCCTGCTGATAGGAATTCTGGTGGTTCTTGTGAGGGTGATCAATCCTGCATTCCCGGAAGGGATGATGCTTGCCATTCTATTTGGAAATGTTTTTGCTCCCATCATAGACAGAATGGTGATAAATAAAAATATTAAGAGGAGGTTACTCCGAAATGGCAACTGATACAATAAAAAAGACAATTGGTGTGGCATTGGGAGTCTGTCTTGTCTCTTCGATACTTGTCTCCCTTGCGTTTGTTCAATTAAAGCCGATACAGGATAAAAATGCGGAACTTGATAAACTGAAGAACATACTTGAAGCAGGCGGACTTAAAACAGATGGAAAAACAGATATTAGAAAACTTTATAAAGATCGTATAGAACCTGTAATTATTGAACTGAAAACAGGTGATATTGTTACTGAATTAAGTGAAGAGATCAAACCTGATAATTTTGATATTGAGACTCTTGCAAAAGACCCGAAGTTCAGTAGTAAAATTCCTGCAGATAAAGATATGGCTGATATTAAAAGAAGGCCTGATTATATGATAGTTTACAATGTGAAAAATTCCGACAGTACAGGCAGTATTGAAAAACGGATATTTCCAATGTACGGGCGCGGACTATGGTCAACCATGTACGGACTCCTTGCTCTTGATAAAGACATGAGTACCATAAGGGGATTCACATTTTATAAACATGAGGAAACTCCCGGGCTTGGAGGGGAAGTTGATAACCCCAGATGGAAAGGATTATGGAAAGATAAGGTCGCATTTCATTTGACCGGAGATAAAACAGATCTGAAAATTGAGGTTATTAAAGGTATTGTTGAGAAAGGGAAACCCGGGTCTGAATCAAAGATCGACGGACTTTCAGGATCCACTCTGACCACACGAGGGATAAATAACCTTGTAAGGTTCTGGCTCGGTTTTGACGGGAAAGAGTGGGGAACTACCGGATACGGCCCTTACATAAAAAAACTGATCAGCAATTTAAAGGAGATGGGAAATGAGTAATATTAGAAAAACACTTTTTGATCCGATAATAAGTGATAACCCCATTATGCTGGGAGTTCTGGGTATCTGTTCTGCTCTTGCTGTTACTTCCAAACTTGAAACTTCACTTGTTATGTCGCTTGCAGTTGTTTTTGTTCTTTCATTTTCCAATCTGGCTGTCAGCCTTATCAGGAATCATATTCCGGGAAGTATCAGAATAATTGTTGAAATGACAATAATTGCATCACTGGTTATAATTGCCGATCAGTTTATTAAAGCTTATTTTTACGATGTAAGTAAACAATTGTCAGTATATGTCGGACTTATAATTACAAATTGTATCATTATGGGCCGGGCAGAAGCTTATGCTCTGAAAAATCCTCCCGGGATGAGTTTTATCGACGGCATAGGAAATGGCCTTGGTTATGCATTTGTACTGGTTGTTGTCGGATTTGTAAGGGAATTGTTTGGTGCCGGTAAACTACTTGGATTTTCAGTACTTCCTTTAACAACAGAAGGGGGATGGTATGTTTCAAACGGAATGCTCCTTCTTCCGGCAAGTGCGTTTTTCCTGATCGGTTTTCTGATCTGGATTGTTAGAACGATCAAAAAAGATCAAATAGAGAAAGGATAATAAAATGTTTGAACACTATCTAAGTCTTTTTATTAAATCTATTTTTATTGAGAATATGGCATTGGCATTTTTTCTTGGCATGTGTACATACCTTGCCGTATCGAAAAAGGTTGATACTTCATTCGGCCTGGGAATCGCGGTTGTGGTAGTCCAGACAATAACTGTCCCTGTCAATAACCTGATCTACAATAATATTTTGAAAGAAGGTGCACTTTCCTGGGCAGGGCTGCCTAATGTGGATCTTACTTTCATCGGGTTGATAACCTATATCGGTGTGATCGCGGCCATGGTTCAGATACTTGAAATGGCCCTGGATAAATATTTCCCCAAGCTTTATAACGCTTTGGGTGTTTTCCTGCCGCTGATCACGGTTAACTGTGCCATATTAGGTGGATCTTTGCTGATGGTACAGCGTGATTATACATTCTCCGAAAGTGTTGTGTATGGCCTCGGTTCAGGTGTGGGCTGGGCTCTTGCAATTGTTGTACTTGCAGGTATAAGGGAAAAATTGAGATATAGCAATATTCCACCCGGCCTGAGAGGTTTGGGGATAACATTTATTACTGTTGGATTAATGGCTATGGCATTTATGCTTTTCTCCGGAATTCAACTATAAGGAAGGATATTATGAGTGGATTAAGTATAGTATTACTTGGTGTTTTTATGTTTACTTTTGTTGTTCTGGCTCTTGTGGCAATAATTCTTTTTGCAAAATCCAGGCTTGTTGCCAGCGGGAATATCAATATCCTTATAAATGACGATCCTGAAAAGAGCCTGACCGTTCCGGTAGGTGGAAAGTTGTTAAATACACTTTCTGATAATAAGATATTTGTTTCTTCTGCATGCGGCGGAGGAGGCACCTGCGGCCAGTGTACCGTTAAGGTTTTCGAAGGAGGCGGTGATATCCTGCCTACTGAAACTTCCCAGATAAACAGAAGGGAGGCCAGAGAGGGTGTAAGGCTGTCATGTCAGGTTCCTGTAAAACAGGATATGAAAATTGAGATCCCGCCGGAAGTATTCAGTGTGAAAAAATGGGAATGTATTGTCAGATCGAATCATAATGTTGCAACTTTTATAAAGGAACTGGTTCTTGAACTTCCAAAAGGGGAAACTATTGATTTCAGGGCCGGTGGTTATATTCAGATCGAAGCTCCTCCTCATAAGGTCAGTTATAAAGATTTTATTATTGAAAGTGAATATAAAGATGACTGGGATAAATATGACCAGTGGAAATATGAGTCAAAGGTCAGTGAAGATATTATCAGGGCATATTCGATGGCAAGTTTTCCCCTGGAGAAGGATGTGATACTTTTAAATGTAAGGATCGCTTCACCTCCACCTTCAATGCCTAATGTCCCTCCGGGCCAGATGTCATCATATATCTTTAATCTTAAGCCGGGTGACAAAGTTATTATTTCCGGCCCCTATGGAGAATTTTTTGCAAAAGAGACCGAAGCGGAAATGGTTTTCATTGGAGGCGGAGCCGGTATGGCACCAATGAGGTCACATATTTTTGACCAGCTGAAACGGCTTAAAAGTAATCGAAAAATGACATTCTGGTATGGTGCAAGGAGCCTTCGGGAAATGTTCTATGTGGAAGAATTTGATAAACTTCAAAAAGAATATGATAATTTTAATTGGCATATCGGGCTTTCCGAACCTCTCCCTGAAGATAAGTGGGAAGGATATACAGGTTTTATTCATCAGGTTATTTATGATAATTATCTGAAGAACCATCAAGCTCCCGAAGATTGTGAATATTATATGTGCGGCCCTCCGATGATGAATACAGCTGTTGTTGAGATGCTGGAAAATCTGGGAGTTGAGCCTGAAAATATAATGCTCGACGATTTCGGTTGATAAAGTAAAAGGTATAAAACTAATGTTCAATTCTGTTATAAACAAGAGAGTTCTCTCTGTTTTTCTACCTCTTCTGATCCTCTTCTTTTCAGCTTGTTCCGGGGAGAAAAAACCGTCAAATCTCCAGATCATTCAGGGGAATACAATGGGGACTACCTATACCGTCAAAATTGTAAGAAATAATTTTCTGCTTCTGGGTAATGTTTCGGAAAAAGTAAAAAAACTTACAGATGGTATTAATAATGTTCTGAAAGATGTTAACAATAAAATGTCAACCTATATTAAAGATTCTGAAATATCAAAATTTAACAGTTGGAAAGGGGAAGAATGGTATGATGTTTCTCCAGATACCCTGTATGTTCTGAAACATTCACTCGAAATAAGCCGGATAAGCGGGGGAAGCTTTGATATAACCGTTGGCCCCCTGGTAGAGCTCTGGGGATTTGGAAGTGAATTTAAACCTCAAAAGATACCTTCTCAGGAACAAATTCAAATAATGAAGAAAAAAACAGGATATAAAAATCTGACCATACGTGAAAATCCTCCTGCATTAAAGAAAAATATTCCCCATATTTCCTGCGACCTCTCTGCCATTGCCAAAGGGTTTGGTGTTGATAAAGTGGCAATGTTCCTTGATAGTGAAGGATTCTATAATTATCTTGTGGAAATTGGAGGTGAGATAAGGGTAAGGGGGAAAAATGATGCAGGAACCTCCTGGAAACTCGGGATACTTTCACCTGACAGAAGCGGAAATATAAAGCAGGTAATTGAATTGAGTGATGAGTCAATGGCTACATCAGGTGACTATTTCAACTATTTTGAAGAGGATGGGAAACGTTATTCCCATACAATTGACCCTTTGACAGGATATCCTGTCACACATAAACTTGTTTCTGTGACCGTGATCCATAACGACTGTATGAATGCAGATGCACTGGCAACGGCAATTAATGTTCTGGGGCCTGAAAAAGGGTTTGATCTGGCCGTTAAGGAAGGTTTGGCTGCTTATTTTATTATTAAAAATGAAAAAGGTTTTTTTGAAAAGAAAACTCCTTCATTCCCGGCCTTTAATATTGAAAAAAGGTAAAAATAATGATAAACATATTTTTAGAAAATATAGGAGAATCAGATTAAAATATTAATAATTTTTCTTTTTGTACTTGTTGCTTTTGTTATAATGCTGGCCGGTATGTTCTTCGGGAATTATAAAAAGGTCCGTACAAAATATAAAAAAGAAAAGAATAAAGTATTCATACAGAATGAAGACAGTTCCCCTTCCTGCCCGGGATGTACGGGAAACTGTCAGGAATAAGATCTGTTTTACAATATATTATAATTTTTTTGCATTCCAGGTTCCGGTATCATTTCCTTTCAACAATGTTCCGGTCAAATTGGCCTCATTTAAAAATTCACCCCAGTAAGATGTACCCTCTGATGAATTAAATCTGATATTCTTGACCCCCGATATGGAAAAAGAACCTGACCCTTCAGCTCTTCCTGTACTAAAATTATAGATCACAAAATTTCCCGAAGTTTTTGTCCCTACAAAGGTTATTTTCTGTTTTGCTTTCGCATTACCGTTAATTGTTCTGTTAAATTCCCAGTTCCCGAGAATATTATACTTATCACTGTTTATTTTTCCGTATTCAAATGTATATGATCCTCTTTTTGAGATCATGTGAGTTTTCCCTTCATTATCTGTGATCTGAAGTTCCACCACAACTTCGCTGGGTGTATACGGGTCAAAAGAGAGTTTATCTTTTCCAAGAGCATTTTCAATGAAGGGAAGTGGTGTATTAACGAAGAATTCGATAACTTCACCTTCCGGGACAGTGGTGTTTCCGGAGAATTCAAGGTTGAAATCGTTATAATTATTATTATTTATTTCCAGCAATGTAACAATATTATGCTTTAATTTAAAATTCCAGCTCGTTATGGTTCCGGGATTATCACTTTTATTCTTTATGGAAAAAAAGAGATTAATACTTGTTAATCCGCTGTCAGCTGAATCTGACAGGGAATATCCTGTTACCGTCAGGATCTGAAACAGATCAACTTCGGTATCCGAAGTTTTGCAGTTAGATACAAATAAAAATAGTGCCAGAGTTATCAAAATTATTAAAGCTTTTTTCATATGGACCCTCCTGATTTGAGTAAAAACTCAAACAATATTATTCTATACGAATACTCAGTAAAAAAGTTTAAATGGTTATTTTTTTTAAACAAAAAAATTTTTTTTTCGTATGTATATTATCTATTCTTAATTTAAAGGAGAATTTTATGAATAAAATATCAGCAATATTGTTAATGGTTACATTTTTGATCATACCGGCGCTCTCTTCCGATTATTCACTTAACTTTAATATAAACTATAATATAGGAAACTCTGATTTTTTTTCAAGAACTGAGAACCTTTATGTTTCAGGCGGATATAACTATCTTGAGAACAAAAGGAATAAACTTGGCATGGGATTTAATCTGGGAATAAATATTCCGATAACAAAAAAATTATCGGTCTTACCCGGTTTTGCTATTGATTTCGGACACCAGAACTATGAATTTTCCATGGTTGAAAAAGCAAGTGATTCTGATATTAAAGATAATTATTTTTTCTATATTTACAGTGGCGAATTAAAATTGAATTATAATATTTTCTCTTTTAAGAACGGTTGGAAAATGATCCTGGCCTTCGGGATAAATTATTATACCTTCAAAGGAGATGAGGCAATAGGCCTTGAGGACAGTTCTTTCTGGGGCGTTATAAGTGGAATTGGTGCTCAGTATTTCCAGTTGGAGCACTTTGGTTTCCAGGCTTTTATTCTATACAAATATCCCCTTAAAGAGAAGGATTTTCAATATCTTACCCTTCGGGCTGGAGTTATCTACCGGTTCTGATCAGGCTTATTCCAGGCTTCCTATCTCTTTTTCAACTTCTTCAAGGATCTCACAGGATTTCACCAGTTCCTTCATCTTTGTATGATCCGGATATAAAGGCCTGTCAATATCAAGAAAATCAACATATTTTCTGATGATCTCTTTTGCTTTTGTTACACCTTTTCCGAAAGAGAACTCTCTGAAGTCCAGAGCCTGGGCAGCTGCCATAAATTCAATTCCCAATACTCCGTAAGCATTGTCCAGTATTTGAAAATTCTTTATTGCAGTATTCATTCCCATAGATACAAAATCTTCCTGATCTGCAGCGGCAGGAATAGATTGTATCGATGCAGGAACAGAGAGTATTCTTTGTTCCACGATCTGCATATCTGCTGTATATTGTGACAACATTAATCCGGAGAACATACCTGCCCCTTTTGTCAGGAAAGCAGGAAGCCCGACACTTAGTGCGGGATGGTTAAGCCGATTCATTCTCCTTTCTGATAAGACACTTATCATGGTTATTGCAGCACCTATCATATCCATGGGCAAAGAAACAGGTGATCCCTGAAAGTTTGCTCCTGAAAGCTGGAGGTTTTTGTCGGGGAAGAATATAGGGTTATCGCCGACACCGTTCAGTTCTATTTCAACCTGGGATTTAGCATAAACAAGCGCATCATGAGCCGCTCCGATAACCTGGGGTGTTGATCTCATAGAATAAGCATCCTGAACCTTACACTTGATCTTTCCATCAACCAGGTCTCCGCCTTTGACCATCTTACCTATTGCATTTGCACTTCTTATTGCACCCTTAAATCCTCTTGCTTCATGAAGCAAAGGGGTATATGGTTTCATATTAGCTTTTAATGCTTCAAGTGACATTGCTGCCGCTATCTCGGCCTGTTTCAGCCAATTGTTTGCATCATATAACAGGATCGCTGACATAGCTGTCAGCACATTTGAGCCGTTAATTGCTGCAAGTCCGTCTCTCGCTTCAAGTCCGGGTATTTCTATTCCTGCTCTATCCATTGCTTCTTTTCCGTCAAGCAGCTCACCTTTATAATATGCCTCTCCTTCACCCATCAGAAGAAGTGCTATCTGTGACATTGGTGCAAGATCACCTGAAGCTCCAACAGAGCCTTTCTGACATACAAAAGGGGTAACTCCCTTGTTTAACATTTCCACAAGTGTTTGTGTTATTATCAGCCTGCATCCTGAGTTACCGTGTGCATGAACATTGATCCTGCCGGCCATTGCACCTCTTACATATTCAATGGGTGCCGGATCACCGATCCCGGCGGCATGGTTATAAATAAGATATTTTTGAAAATCTTTTACCTGATCATCATTTAAAACTACTTCGGAGAATTCACCGATCCCGGTATTAACACCATACATGATCTCATTGGCATCAATCTTTCTCTCAAGCATTGCTCTGCATACATTGATCCTCTCTATTGCATCATTATCCAGCTCAACTTTTTCGTTAAACCGTGCAATCCGCACTAACTTTTCAACGGTAAGTCCTGATCCGTTTAAAACAATTGACATTAGGTCCTCCTTTTTTTGTAATAATATTGTATTTGGAAATTAATATTAAAAAGTATTATACATAATTTTTTCTTTTTCATCTCTCTTTTGTCATTATTTTTTCAATTATTTCTGCAAGGTATGTATTATTATTTTCCCTTGCAGCTTGAAGTACTGTTTTTAAGGTTATAATTCCCTCTGAATTATTCCCTGCGCTCAATAATGATTTCCCTAACAGATATTTCCATTTCAGCTCATTTGGATTTATTAATACAAGAGCTCTATATTGTTCTACTGCTTTTTGAGATCTTCCCAGGTGTTCATATAAATTAGCCAGGTTTGCACGGGCTTCAATAAGATCGGGATTGATATTGATCGCATTTTTGTAATATTTTTCTGCTTTTTCAAAATTTCCCTGATCTGAGAATTCATTAGCCAGAAAATAACAGGTTGTAAATGACTCAGGGTTAATATCCAGCTCTTCAAATAAATATTTGATCCCTTCCTCTTTATTTCCATCCATTAAATTCATCAAAGCGATATGAAGGTTGGCACCTCTCATACTGTTTTTTATCTTCAGAGCACTTTTAAACAGGGATGTTGCTTCTGCATGATGTTTTTGTCCCTTCTTAATTATTCCCATATTAAAATATGCTTTTGCATTTTTCGGATCTGCTTTTATTGTTTTTTCAAAATATTCTTCAGCTTTTTTTATATCTCTTTTTTTAAAAAAAAGATAACCTGCATTATACATAGCCAGTGATGATTCAGGGTTCATCTTCAATGCTTTGAATATTAATTCTCCGGCTTCTTCCAGCCTGTTAAGGCTCAAAAAAGCAGCACCTTTATTAACCATAGCTTCAACATCGTTTTTGTTAAGTTGAATGATCTTTTCAAAATATTCTGCTGCTTTCTCATAATATCCCAGGCTTAAAAGGTCACTGCCTGCTATTCTATAATTTTCCAGATTTTTCGGGAATATTTTTGCTGTTCTTTCAGCTATTTCAATTGCCCTCTCTATTTTTCTCATTTTAAATAATGAATCTGAAAGCCTTATCAACTCTGTCTCATCGTAACAATAATTTACCAGGCTATCCACCCAGGGGTCAGGTGCTTCTGAAAACCTGTATGCCTTGGATTTGGATCTGTACAATTTCATTTGATCTGTTTCATTGAACTGTTTGTGAACTTCGGCCAGGAGCCGGTAAGCAATCCCGAATTTCGGGTCGATTCCGGTAGATTTTAATAAGAGCTCTTTTGCCTTATCCCAGTTCTTTTTCCTCAACTCCAGGCGTGCAAGCCCCAGATATGCATATTGGGAAATATCGTCACTATTCAATATTTTTTTATATTCTTCCCCGGACCTTTCAAATTGTCCCAGTTTAAAAAATATATCCCCCAACTTTAAAATAGCAGGAAAATAATCCGGCCTTATTTTTATGGTTTGTTGCAGAAGGTTAGTGGCATTTTTATCCAGTTTCCCCATCTTCTGCCCGATATAGGCATCAAAATACTTCCAATAGGGGTTCTTATTGTCAATTTTTTGTGCCAGCCTGTAACAATCAAGTGCTTCCGAAAAGTACATATTGGCATGGTAGAGTTTTCCCAGCTCACCGATCTTTTCCCCGTTTTTGTGATCTTCTTTTATTTCCAGTAATAATTTTTCGATATTTTTTTTTAATACTATATTTTTCGATATTTTTTCAGGGATTTCCGGAAGTATGATCTCTACACTTGTTTTTGTGAACTGAATAATTACAAGGCCTGTTATAGTAAGAGCTATAATAACTGTTACTAAAAAGAATAGTTTATTTTTCATTCATCACCGTTATTTTTTTGATATTTTCCCACAACAAAACTCTGCTCATTCTGTCATAAGGGGGGTAGGCGTGCATCCCTCCGGTGACAGCATCCACAAGGCCGTCACCATTCATATCTGCCAGTTCAACTATCAACAGGTGAGTGGGATCTGATGTGATATTATGTCTGAAGAAATTCATCTTTCCATCATTCTCATACCAGATAAATGATGATGATTCTTTATCGTCCCATTTGTTGAATGTACTTACTGCAAAAACATCAAGATCTCCGTCATTGTCAATATCAGCAGTTCTTCCACTGAATGCACCGTTAAATTTTCCGATCAGATTATATTTAAAATCGAAATTTCCCCTGTTCTCAAGCCACTGAACTCCGTGCCATGGCCTGGGTGCCGGAGGAATATAATCAAAGGCATCTCCGTTGGTAAAAAGTATATCGGTATCTCCATCCTTATCCATATCGGAGAGGCTGATCCCGCTGCTTCCAAAATCTTCATTGGTTGATCCGTAAATCAACTTTGATCTGAAATTTGCTTTGCCGTCATTTTCAAAAATATAAATCTCTTCCCATTCCTGGGAAACAAGGGCAATAATATCCGGATCGCCATCCTTATCAATATCATCCACAAGTGTATTTATTGTTCCTGAAAGATTAAGGATAATATGACTTTTAAAATTCCAGTTACCGAGATTTTCCAGCCATCTTATCTCCCCGTCATCATAACCGAACTGGCCGACAGCAAGATCGATATCTCCGTCATTATCAAAGTCTCCCGGCCGTACATCTGTTACCCTGGCTATATTTTTTACAAGAGTTCTGTTCCTGAAATTTTGTTTTCCGTCATTTTCCAGAACCACTACCGCGCCGATCTTGTCATTGTTGGGAAAGATCATTCCCATACCTGCAATTAAAAGGTCATTATCACCATCTTTATCAATATCGCAGACTGCCACCTGTGCAGGGCCCATTATTTTATTTCCAAGTACAAGTTCCTGATAATTGTTATCTTTATTTTGTTTCAGCCAGCGTATCTCGTTTAATTTAGCATCACATATAATCACATCTTTAAGGCCGTCCATATTGAGGTCATTTATACACAGATGCGTTATCCATGGTTTATCCTTTATGGGGTTTCCTATCGGCTTTTTCTGAAATTCAATATTATTTTTTCCCTTAAATATCCCCTCTTTCTTTTTACTATTAACTTCATCTACAACGCCTGCTTCACCATGTTTTGCCCTGCTGATCAGCTGGTTTATGAATTCACCCATTGAAAGTCCCTTTTTCTTTGCCTGAACATTGATAATGATCAGAGGTATTATTATAAAAATAAATATGAAAGTTAGAATTGATATTATTGTTGATCTTTTCATTTTATACTCCTAAAAATATGAAAAATATGTCACCATAAATAATGTAATCATCAATACAAAAATACTTTGAGGTAAAAATCCTTTAATGGCATCTCTTTTAACACCGGTAATTGAATGCCATATCAGGAAACCTTTTTTCAGGCTGAAAATAAAACCCGTTGTTATTATTATAACCTGGAGCCATGGGATGATCCATGGTAATATCTGGATCCATGGTTTTCCTGCAGTTCCAAGGAGATCCCATCCCCATCCGAATGGATCGGATAAGGTCATAAGTATATAGGTAAAGTTCGGCATGAACATACCGATAAAAAAAGATGCCCATAATGATATTCCCAGAGGAATAAATACAGGAGCAGTTCTTTTTGCAAGATCACTTTTCTTTATATCTGTTTTTGTTAATACTTTTCCGAGTTTGTTTAAAAGGAGGAATATTCCCGGAATAATAACCAGAGCTGTCATCCAGAGAGAAAATATATACATACCAAAACTGTTCCAGTCTGCTTTATCAACCATATTTACAATATCACGAACTTTTGACCATGGGGAGTGAAGTGTTAAAGAATAAGCCATTGCAAGTGTCATCATTATCAATATCTGCCAGACTTCACCATAATTTTTAAGTTTTAGCCCTTTGCCTTCTCCTCTCCTGAAAAAAACGGAAACATTATCATAGTTACAACTTTTAAAACACTCTCCACATAAACCGCAATCCATATTTCTGTTTATTGCAGGTACAAGCAGTCCGTAAGGGCACGCCCAACCTTTTTCATTTCCATTAAGGCATGATTTTTCTTTACAGTCTTTACAGATGGAGCTATCTCGTGCTCCGATATTAATTCTGCCGATGGGGCTGTATGTTGAGATAAAGGTTGATACGGGACATATATAGATACAGAATGATCTGTTCTTCCAGATCAGGGACATTATAATTGCCGTTGAGATCAATATTACAAATACAGTTGCTGTCCATCTCGGCTGCCCTGCAAGTGAAGCGCTGAAAGAACCGATTATAAGGAATAGAAATATCCTTATCCATGGCCCTTTTAATTTATCCGGCCATTTTTGCCCAAACCCGAAATATCTGTTCCTGTTCTTATCGTTCTTCTCTGTTCTTACACCTATTGTGGCACCCCTCTGAAGATATTCACCCAAACTGGGGATGGGGCAGATGGAGCACCATAACCTTGCACCCACAGGGACAAATAATACTGTGAGGGCAAACATCCATGTTGCCCATGTCAGCATAACAGCTATATTTCTACCACCCACTTTTGTTCCGAACAAACCGGCAAGGATCAGAATAAAAAATACAGCTATAAGGGGAACGGTTAAAATAAATGGTAAAGGGCGCCACTTGAGTAGTTTGTTTAATATTCCGTTCTTTTTGTTCAACTCGATTTTTTTTAATTGTTTTGGTTCTTTCAGCTCTCCCCATCGCATACGGATATACCAGGAAAAAAAGAATGCAAAGATAAAACCTATAGAGCCTGAAAATAACCAGTTGGGCCGGACGATAAGATCACCCTGTTCAAAGCCGTGCATTTTTCCGCAATATACATGGCATCTGAATCTTGATAATGATACAAATTGTTTTAATGTTCCATTCAGCCCTGCAGTGATCTTCACACTTTCTGTGGTATAAGGGTCTTCGGTTGCATTAAAAGGGTCATAAACCTTTACCCTCTCTGAAGCAGGGCTTACCTTTACATCGATCCCGTAATCCTGAAGGAAAAAACTGTGTCCTGTATCAAGGGTGGAAAAGGTAAAATTTATTTTATCCCCTCTGTTAACACGTATTATTGAGGGATCCATCCCGTATCTGAAATGTTCTATATGTATATTTCTTGTTACAGGTTCGGGAGTAGTAAGATATTCAATAAGGACAGGTGATCCAGTAAAGGTAAGGAAACATAAAGCAATAAACAGGTTTATTTTCCATTTTTTCATTTTAATTAATTGAATATAGTAACAAATAATTTGATTTTGAACAATAAAAATAACTAATTAGATTTTAACCCTCACCCCCGGCCCCTCTCCCATAGGGCGAGGGGAGGGAAAAAGGGGACAGGCACTTAACACTGATAAGGCCCCCGGCCCAGCCCAGGTTGGATTTTGGGGCCTATTAAGATTTGACTTAATATTTTGTTTCTTTAATAATTTAAAATTCAATTAATTATTGAGGAGAGAAAATGAAAAAACTTTTAATTCTGTTGTTAGTTATAACATTCACTTTATCCTTGTTGGGAGAAGGTAGTAAAACCTTTAAAATTGGAAAATATGAATGGCTTACTGAAGATAACACTTTTGAAGAGGTTATTGCTTTAGCAAAAAAGGCGAAAAAACCGGTACTGGCAGTTTTTTCTGCAACATGGTGTTCTCCCTGTAAACATGTAAAAAAAAATGTTTTTAAGAAAGATGAATTTAAAGAAGTAGCAGATAAAGTTGTACTTCTATATGTGGAACAGACAACAAAAAAGGGTACGGAATACAACAAAAGATTTAATATCAAGGCCTTTCCCACATTTAAGATCTTTGCATCTGATGGAATTATGCTTGATTCCGGACATCCGGAGAGGACGGTAAAAGGTTTTTCAAAGTGGATAGATGATGTTAAGGGAGGAAATAATTTTTATACTATGTCACAGAAACTGAAAAAAGACCCGGACAACAGGAAATTGCTGATGGATATTACAGGAAAGATGGGTTGGGGTGAAACAAAGAAAAAAATAGAATATTTAAAACGGGTGATAAAATTAAATCCGGATTATAAAAATAAACTGTCAAAAAAAGCATATGAAGATCTTGCCTACAATATGTTTATTGGTTATCCATACAAAGGAAAACCTGAAGAGAAAGAAAACTATAAAAAAAACAATGATCCTTTTTATGAAGAAATAATAAAGGCTTATTATCCTGATAAATTTGAATATTCACTGAAAGGAGACAGAGGAATCTCTTTAATTATGGATTGGTATGGCAGAACAGAAAACTCAAAAATGTCTGTTTATTATTTTGAGGATTTTTTAAAAAGGAAAGGGAAGTTATTGGATCCGGGGAAAGATATGAGGATCATCGTCCAAGGAATTTCAGGTTATATTAATTCCGGAGATATGAACTCTGCAAAAAAATGGATCGATTATTCAATAGAGATGGTCGATAAAAAACCTGAACTGAAAAAGGTAAAATATTTTTTAAATTTTTTTTCCGGAATCACATTTTCTGTTACTCAGGGTGCAAAAAAATTATTTGAAAAGAAAAAGATTAAAGAGGGAAAGGAGCTTATTTACTCTTTTTATAATAATGGAAAATTCTGGAAACATATCCCGAAAAATTATTTACCAAATTATTATAACAGCATGGCCTGGGCAATTTGTGAAGCCGGAGCAGCAGATAAGAAAACCCTTGAGATTGCAAAAAAAGCTGTTGAATTATCTGAAAATGTCAATTTAATGGATACTCTTGCAACGGTCCACTATCAAATGGGTAATGTTGGTAAAGCCCTTGAAGTTGAGAAAAAAGCACTGGAAATTGCAAAGAGTGATAAGGATAAAGAAGATTTGAAAAAAAATATTCTTAAATGGGAAGGGGAGTTGAAAAAGAACAAACAATAGATTAAAAAATATCATCGTATTGGGTTGTCATGAGATTATTTATCGGGATCAAACTTAATGATGAGGTGCTGGATAAGATCGGAGCAGCAATAATCCCGTTAAAGAAAGAAAAAACCCCTGTCAGGTGGGTAAAGAGGGAAAATATCCATATTACACTTAAGTTCATAGGGGAAACGGACAGGAAACAAACAGATAAGATTATGGGCCTTTTTAATGAAAAACCGGTAACCTCACCATTTGAAATTATAATCAAAGGATTAGGGACTTTTGGCAGGGAGAGGGAGGTAAGGATCGTTTGGGCTGGTATAGAAGATGGGTCAAAATTAAAAGAACTTCATTTTGAGATAGAGCAGAGGCTTGAAAAAGTTGGAATAAAAAAAGAATTAAGGGACTACACTCCCCATATTACTATTGGGCGTAATAACAGGTTTTTTAAAAGCGGGAGTTTTTTTAAGGCACTGAAGGAACTTGAAGATGTTCCAATTTCAAGGCTAAAAGTAAATTCTTTCCAGATATTCAGCAGTGAGCTTTTCCCGGACGGCCCGAAGTATAAAATATTAAAAAATATACTACTTTAAATCATAGGAGGTGGAAAATGAAAAGGAGAGAATTTTTTAAGATCGGAAGTTTGGGGTCAACACTTATGGCATCCCGTCTTTTGTCTGGATCTGAAGCAGGTTTATCAGAAATACAGTCCGTAAATTCCGTAAGCCTGATAGAAAAAGATATCAATTTCTTAGTGAATAAAATTAAAACCGGTAAACTGACTTCCAGACAATTATGTAAATTTTATCTTGACAGGATCAGAAAAATGGATAAAACCGGCCCGGCTCTGAATTCTGTCCTTGAAATAAATCCCGATGTTTTAAAAATAGCTGATGAACTTGACAGAAAGTTTAAAGACCAGGGATTGACAGGCCCTCTTCACGGTATCCCCGTTTTGATAAAAGGCAATATTGATACCCACGATAAAATGACCACAACAGCCGGTTCCCTTGCACTTGAAGGTTCAATTCCTCCGGAAGATGCATTTATAGTAAAAAAATTAAGGGAGGCAGGAGCTGTTATTTTAGGAAAGGCCAATTTAAGTGAATGGGCGAACTTCAGGTCTACCCGCTCCTCAAGCGGATGGAGCAGCCAGGGCGGACAGACAAAAAATCCTTATATTCTGGACAGGAATCCCTGCGGATCAAGTTCCGGTTCCGGTGTCGCAGTTTCAGCAAATTTGTGTGCAATTGCGATCGGTACGGAAACAGACGGCTCCATAGTTTGCCCATCTAATGCTAATGGTATTGTAGGAATAAAACCAACCATCGGCCTTGTAAGCCGTAACGGAATTATCCCTATTTCCCACTCTCAGGACACGGCCGGGCCCATGGCCAGAACTGTTTCCGATGCAGTGATCTTATTAACAGTTATGGCAGGTTTTGATCAGGAAGACCAGGCTTCCGGGAAGATCAGAAATGTAAAGCCGATCAATTATACAAAATTCCTTGATAATAACGGCTTGAATAAAAAACGTATCGGTGTGGCCAGAAATTATTTTGGTTTTCACGAAAAAGTTGATGATCTGATGGAAGATGCAATTAAAGTTATAAAAAAAATGGGTGGTGTTATAGTGGACCCGGCAAATATTGAAACAAAGGGGAAATTTAATAAGGAAGAATATGATGTACTTTTATATGAATTCAAGGCAGGGCTTAATGAATACCTGAGAAATTCTCCACCGGAAACAGGGGTAAAAACCCTGACTGACCTTATTGGATTTAACAAAAAGTATAAAAATAAAATGATGCCCTATTTTGAACAGGAAATATTTATTATGGCTGAAAAAAAGGGGCCTCTCACAGACAAAAAATATTTACAGGCTCTGAAAAAATGTAAAGAACTGGCAGGTAAAAACGGGATCGATGCAACAATGTATAAATATAAACTGGATGCAATTATTGCACCCACCGGCGGCCCTGCATGGAAAACTGATCACGTTAACGGGGACCATTTTGGAGGAGGCAGCTCATCTGCTGCTGCAGTTGCCGGATATCCGAATATTACAGTTCCTGCCGGATTTGTTCATGAACTGCCTGTTGGAATCTCCTTCTTCGGAAAAGCTTTCACAGAGCCGGCCCTGATCTCAATTGCATATGCTTACGAGCAGGCAACAAAACACAGGAGGCCACCTCAATTTAGGGCGTAGCCATCTATCTGCTGTCGCGGGCCCCGCAGGGACTGTCGCTAATATCGACAGGACTGAGGACAGGCAGCTTAGCCAGATGAGAGCATCTGGCGCGGGAGCGAAGTAGATGATGGCGAAAGCCCTGAGGAACCTACATGTTCCATTTGGGTTCCAGAAAATGTATTAAACTTTTTGTTCGGAAAAGTGGACAATGGAAAAACATTCAGGGATGTGAGAATCATAAACTCCGTGTTTATTAAGTGACCATCCGGGATGAGGCTCAGCTTTTACACCGTTATATTCAAGCTTTTCAAATCTGGAAAAGTCCATGCGCCAGCAGTCACCGTCTTTGGGAGGCAGATTCCTTTTACCGGCAAGTATTTTCATCCCTTCCCATGGAATCGCAAGCATGGCCTTCCATCCTTTGTCAATAACTTCAGGTTTGTTTATTTTTCCATCCACATAAACATCGGTTTTAAGGCCGGGCAGGTCCCAATCCATAAATGCCCATCTTTTGCCCCGCGGATGTTTTCCATTTCTTGTGATATCCTGGAAGCCTCCCAGTACGTCTACATTTCGTGACATTAGATCAAATTCCCCTGTGTCAAATCTGCTTCCGGGTTTGAGAGCATCCTGCCATATATAAAAAACCTCATAGATAGTACCCAGGGCATTTATCTGAAATTCATAATAGCAGTCTTCACCTTCAATAAACACTTCCACATCATTTTCATTATAAACATAAGAATCCCTTTCTGTTAATTCTGCTTTTACATTTGGTTCCTGGATCCAGAATCCAACATAAAAGTAGTTCTTATCCCACAAAGCTGCCATTCTGGTCTCGAGGAATCCGGGAATTCCCGATACCATATCTACGAAGGGTTGTGATTTTACCACCCTTTGCCATACCGGGTTGTCCAGGCGGGCATCAGGTTTTAATGGTTCTTCAGTATATAAGGCAGTGTAACGGGCCAGATCACTTTTCGGGCATCCATACTTTTTTTTCATTTTATATCCTTTTTTATAATTTTTTTATTTTTTCTTATGGTTATCGGGATATCGATCTTATCCCCGTTCTTAAGGTTAAAAAATCTTAACCTGGTCAATATTTTGCCATTTTTCTGCCGGTTTCCAGTAACGAGGAGATAATGTCCTGTTTTCAATTTTAACTTTTTGTCAAAACTGTCTGGTTTTTTCCCATATTCATATTCCAGTGTTTTATAAAATCCATCTGTTAATTTTGCCAGTGTGAAATTTTTATAATATTCAGGATTTTTCACAGGGTCTGTTTTCATTAATCTTACTGTTCCGGAACCGGTATTTTCCTTTTTTTCATGGGGGAACACAGGGTTCCATTGATTACGGGAATAATATTCGGGGATCTTTGTTCCGGGTTGAAGCCGGGCGGGAATTCCAATGCTACGGCAGATAGCAACTGCGAAAATATATTTTGATCTGATATCTGTAACCTTCAGTTCCAATACCCCTGCCGGAGTTATAGGTGTTTCATAATAATTTTCCTCTGATTTGACTCTGATATTTTCTTTGATCCACTTCCCGATAAGCAGGGGTTGTTTTATCAACATATTAATAAAATCCGGAGTGAAATTATTCCTGATCTTATTCCGGTAAGGCTTTATCAGTTCGGTGTCGATCCTGGGATTCAGAACATATGGAATATGGAGATCTTTTTTGTAATTAAAATCTGATCTGTAATTTTTCCCATTCTCAAAGTGGCTTTTTAAAGTTTCAGCAGAGGTATCGCGAAGATCTTTTTCAGAAATAGTATTGAGAAATACTAATGCAGAGTTTATATCTGAAATTTTAACGGAAAGTAGAAAATGTTCTATCTCACTCCAGTTCCCACGGCTTTTTTCGATTATTTTCCACACCTGGTTTTTCTCAAGATTTAATTTACCGGCAAGGAGAAAAGCATCTTTTTTTTTTTTGAATGTGGAAATATATTCAGCCCTGATCCTGTCCTCCTCTTTTAACCTTTTTTCATTTAACGGGTCCTTTTTCCGGGCTGTTTCCTGAGCCGGATCTTTTCGGGGAGGAACCAGGTCGATGTCCCTTGTATATTCTTCCGTCCCTTTTTTATCCAAAATGATCTCGAAGAGATTTCCGGAATTAAGTGAAGCTTTTTTAAATCCGAAGGTGTTATTTTTGTTTGCCCATATCAGCAGGTCACCGTAACCGGTCTCAAAAGATGTGATCCCATAGTTATTGGTATATTTTTCAGCAAGGGGATAGAATTCCGAATAATTGTAAAGGAGGAATCTGACCGCGGCATTTTTTACCGGTTCCAGATTTGTGTTTAAGACTTTAACCTTTAAAATTGAAGTTTTTGTATAATGATCCAGCAGGTTCAATTCTGCAAAACGATTATTTTTCCTTAATGTTTTTTCAATGCCTTTATATTTTCCGAATGCTTTTGTGTGTACCAGCATTGTCCTTTTTGCATTTTCATCAAACCATGTGATATTCAGATCGGGTTCCGGTTCACAGGCCCCCAGATAGAACCATTTTCCATTTATCCACACTTCTACCCATGCATGGTTGTCATCGGTATGTGCCCATCTCGGTGTATAACATTGCCTTGCGGGAATTGCAACAGTCCTGAGAGCGGAGACAGTGAAGGTTGATTCTTCCCCGCACCTTCCAAAGGCTGATTTTACCACATTCATAGGCGAGGAGGTTCTGATATCTGTTCCTCTGTATTCCACTTTTTCATGGCACCAGTGATTTATCTCCAGCACTGCTTCCTTCAGGGAAAGCCCTTTTATTCTATATTTAATCTCTCTATACATTTTTTCTCTGAACCTGTCCAGATTTTCATTATTCACCCTGACGGGAAGGACAAAGTGACGGTAGATGTTTTCCGGAATTTTAGTTCCCCATGGCATCTCTTCTCTGGCTTTTAAAGATATTCTTACTGAATCCAGAAAAAATTCCCCGGTATAGTCAGCAAGATCGCTAAGAGGCATAAAGGCATAGAGATATTCTAATGCACCCCTTTCTCTAATACTTAGGTCTCTTTCAAATATTTTAAAGGTTTTATCATATCTTCCTGCTGCCAGTTCTTTCCGGATCTTAAATTGTTTTTTTACTTCTTTTCTGTATTCCCTGTCAGTAACAAAAAAATCAGTGGCTGAAACAAGAAAAAATGATAATAAAAAAACTGATATTGTAAATAGTATGATTTTTTTCATAATTTATTTTAGTAAAATAAACTATCTTTTTCAATGTTTGACAGATATAGCTTTCAGCTATCTGCATTACAAGCATGTTCTTCACACACTTGCCCTATTTCCTATCGCCCATCGCCAATTGCCTGTCCCCTTTAGTCCTCGGGGCCCCTTGATTGATGATATATCAAATTGTTTTTTATCAATTTGATTTATTACGGGACCGCTGATAATATCGTTGTCCCCTTGAGAGTTAAATTCTCGTCCTTTAGGGGGGATTATGGGGGGCAATATAATTAAATCAGTTAAAAGGCCCCCAGCCCCTGAAGGGGAGTTAAAGCACTTCCTTATCCTCCACCCTTTAGGGGGGGATTATGGGGGGCAAGGTGAATTCGCATCAGCGAAGAGAGGGTGCCCTGGGGTACAAGGTGAATTCGCATCAGCGAAGAGAGGGTGCCCTGGGGTACAAATTACAATCTCTCGGAACTTAATATAATTAAATATCCAAATTTACAAATTAAATTTCATTTTAAGGTATATCTGTACTGTTTTTATACAAATAGTACAAAAGTACCATTGAAAATCCATTTTTTTATGTTATATACTGGATTTGTTGAATATTAATTTAGGAGGAAAAATGAGAAAAACTTCATTAAAATCTATTGCAATATTTTTAGTTTTTTTACTTTTACTTCCGGAAATATCAGTACCTTCCGAGAAGGCATTAAAGACCTTCTATAAAAATGCTGTAAATTCCTATGAGAAGGGGGATTACAAAGAAGCTGTAGTCCAATTAAATTCATGCCTGGAGCTTGTTCCGTCAGATAAGCCGGTATTTAAATCAAAATTATTATTAATACTTGCAGCAAGTTATTCAAAGCTGGGAAATGTTGAAAAATCCGAGCAAACCCTTAACCTCCTGAAGCAACATATAAAGAAAAAAAGACTGGGAGGCATCCCTTCCATCTATTTAACCGATTCTGATCAAATGGTTGTGGAATTAAATCCCTCCAGACTGGCCGGATACAAAAATGTATTCAAGGATAATAAATACAGAGTAAGAAGGTTGATCGAAAAAAAGGGAGTCAGAAAGACAAAAAAAAGTGAAAAACTGGCAGTAAAAATAATAGGTGGTGTAATAATAGCTATTATTATTGCGATCGCCATTTTTAAAAAGAAGAAATCGGAGTTGGAGCCAGAGGAACCTTACAGAGAAGTAGAGTGGGTCACGATCCCTGCCGGAGAATTCTGGATGGGTGATGATAAAAATATTGGTGAACCGTGTGAGAGGCCCCTCCATAAAGTTTATCTTGATGAATATGCAATATCAAAATATGAAGTGACCTATGAACAATATGACAAATTTTGTGATGAGACAGATAGAGAAAAACCAAGTAATGAAATATATTATAATAAATATGTAGGCCGGGGAAAATTTCCTGTGGTTAATATAGGCTGGTTTGATGCAAAAGCATATTGTGACTGGTTATCACAAAAACTGGGGAAGAATATTCATTTACCAACCGAGGCCCAATGGGAAAAAGCCGCGCGGGGGACAGATAAAAGGACCTATCCCTGGGGGAACCAGCCTCCGACCTTTACACTGACAAACTGGAATACTCTGGATGTTTCTAATAAACCACAGCCGGTAGGTAATCATCCGGAAGGCAAGTCTCCATATGGTGTTTTTGATATGGCAGGTAATGTGTGGGAATACTGCAGTGATATTTTTGATGAAAATTATTATAGTATTTCTCCCTATAAAAATCCGAAAGGCCCTCAAAATGGCAGTTGGAATACCATAAGAGGAGGAAGTTTCAGAAGGAAAGAAGGGCCGGTAAGAAGCTCATTCAGACGCAGTAATACTGTTGGTAATGAAAGGGGAAGCATTGGTTTCCGCCCGGTAATGGAGTAGCAGGACTTTACACCTGCAGCCTGTCGCCTGCTCCCTTATTTATCTTTCTTTATTGTTTCTATATAATGTTCCCGGCATTTTTCGGAGCAGAAATGGAATGTCTCACCTCCGGATTTCAATTTTAATGAATTTTTTTCCGGAATGTATGTTCCGCATACAGGATCTTTTTTCATCTCTTCCATAGCTGTTTTTTCACTTTTCTCTTTTTTCCCGGATCTGAAAGTGAAAAGTTTTTCCTTTTTGATTATTACCTTATATACAAAATAGATCCCGAATATAAGGAAAATGAATTGAAGTATCTTTTTTATTAAAAATGACATGATCAATTAAATTTAATATATTTTAGCCGGATTATCAAGGGTAACAGTACTGAAAGTTTCAGGGGCATATTTTTGATCTGTAAAGATATACTATTATTAGTCCTGCTAAGATCATTATTAATGAAATAATCCGGAGTGTGCCACTGTCTGTTTCTTCCAGTAGTTTATAGAGTTTTTTTATTCTACCGGGAGAAATCAAAAGAGGTAACCCCTCAATGATCAGGATTGCACCCAGTATCAGCATTATCAGGTTTCCGGTCATTTTATTTCATTATCTCCACCCGGGAGAAATTTCTGTCCAGTTTGAATTCACTCCAGGGGAACGGATATTTACCAGTGGTTATTATCTCTGCCATATATTTTCCAATGGCAGGGCCGAACATGAATCCATGGCCCGACATACCTGCAGCAACATAAAACCCTTTTACCTCTGTTTTATCCACAATGGGGCTTCCGTCCGGTGTCATAGAATAACTTCCTCCCCAGTGCCTTAAAATATTAATATCTTTAAGCTTTGGAATGAGACGGATGGTCCTTTTTGACATTTCCAGTAAAAATTCCGATGAAGATCCTGTATCCTTGCCGGGTTTGTTGGGGACAGGGGTGTAACATCCTATGATCTGGCCGGTTACCATCTGCTGAAAATAACATCCGTCAGCTCTATAATCCACAACCATCGGGTCGAACAGGTGATCATTCCTGTCAGTTATAAGGGCTTCATGTTCTTCCGGAAAAATAGGGAGATCTACTCCCACCATTTTTCCCGCTTCTCTTGCCCATGGGCCGGCCGCATTTACTATTACGGAGGAAAAAACAGTATCACCATTTTTCAGTTTGACACCTGATACAGAATTTTTTTCAGTTATTATATCGGTTACTTCCATGTTGGAAATTACTTCTGACCCGTTCTCTCTTATTCCATTTATATAACCTTTTATAACCTTGAATGGATATGCCTGTGCATCATCAGGTGAATAAATACCTCCTTTCAGGCCTTTGGTATTAAGTCCGGGTACCAGTTCAGCACATTTGGAAGGGGAGATAACTGAAACATTTAACCCCAGTTCTTTCTGGAGTTTCATTACTTTTTTGAAGGCTGCCAGTTTTTTTTCAGTATGGGCCAGGAAAAGATATCCGCCGGCAAAAAATTCCACAGAAAAGCCGAACTCTTCTTCCATATTTCTGAAGTGTTCCATACTTTCCTGCATCAACCTTATGGATGATTCGGTTGAGAACTGCATCCTTATTCCACCGATACACCTCCCTGTAGATCCTGATCCTGGATATTTTTTTTCCAGTACTGCAACCTTTAAACCGTTTTTTGTAAGAAAATAGGCAATGGAGAGCCCGATTATCCCTCCGCCAATTATTATAGAATCAAATTTAGAGTTCAATTCAGCTTATATTTTTAAGTGATCCCAGTATTTCAAGGGAGATAACATGCCTCTGGATCTCGTTCGTTCCTTCGTATATCTGAAGCAGCTTGGCATCTCTCATCATTTTTTCCACCGGATACTCTTTCATATAACCGTATCCTCCCAGTATCTGTACAGCTTCAGTTGTAACCTTCATCGCAACATCAGTGGCCACCACTTTTGCCATTGCTGATTCCTTGGAAGCTTTCATCTTATTATCAAGCATCCAGGATGAACGGTATACAAGCAACCTCGCTGCATCTATTTCTGTAGCCATATCTGCCAGTTTGAATGCATTATGCTGGAAAGAAGCAATTGGTTTTCCGAACTGAACCCTTGTCTGTGCATATTTGAGAGCTTCCTCATATGCTGCTCTTGCTACTCCCAGGCCGCCGGCTCCTACAGCAGGCCTTGCAAAATCGAGTGTTTTCATTGCAATTATAAAACCAAAACCTTCTCTCTTTAATATATTTTTTGCAGGTACTTTTACATCATCAAAATATAGTTCGGTTGTATTTGATGCTCTGTGCCCCATCTTATTCTCATGTTTACCTACTGTTACTCCAGGCAGGTCCATCGGGACTATAAATGCAGACAGCCCTCTTGCACCCCGGTTTTTGTCTGTTGAGGCAAAAATAACTCCGGTCTTTGATATCCCGCCGTTAGTGATAAATGTTTTTGATCCGTTCAGAATATAATAATCCCCATCTTTTTTAGCAGTTGTTTTTATAACTGAATTATCTGATCCGGCCTCTCTTTCTGTCAGTCCGAAACATGCATAACCAATCTCTTTTGTAAGTGGTTCCAAAAATTCTTTTTTCTGTTCATCGGTTCCAAAAAGTACAATTGGTGTTGTTGCAAGAGTATTTGCCATTATTGAGGTATACATTCCTGCACAACCCCATGCAAGCTCTTCACATACAACTGCATTCTGCATGGTGTTAAACTCCATTCCACCATATTCAACCGGAATATTAGAAGTAAGGTAACCTATATCGAAAGCTTTTTTCATTATATCGTGAGGAAACTCATTTTTTTCATCATATTCCCCTGCTACCGGCCTGATTTCATTTTTTGCAAACTGGTGAGTCAACTCTTTAAGTTCAAGTAGTTCTTCATCTAAAGCAAAATTCATTAATCATCTCCTATATTTTTATTGATTTTATATCGTTCAATATTTCCTGGGCGCTCTGATATCTGTCTTCCCTCTTTTTTTCCATGCACCTGGTTACTATCTCTTCAAGTTTGTCGGGTACATCTCCAACAAGTTTTTTTATTGAAGGGAGAGGTTCAAAAAGATGTTGATAGAAGACATTTTCTCCTTTAAAAGGAACTCTTCCGGTGATCAGATGGAAAAGTGTTGCACCTGTTGAATATATATCAGTCCTGTGGTCTGCATTTATTCCCTGGATCTGTTCAGGTGACATATAATATGGTGTTCCGGTCACAACTCCTGTTTCACCTTTTTTCTGTTCACCTCTTATCACAGCAAGTCCGAAATCCATTATTTTTATCTCTTTCTGCCTTGTTATCATAATATTGTGGGGTTTTATATCCCTGTGGATTATCCCTTTTTTATGAGAATAATCAAGAGCTTTTAGCAATTTTATAGTAACAAAAAGTATCTGGGGAATTGAAAATTTATTCTTTCGCCTTAAGATGGTCATAAAGTTTTCACCTTCAATGAACTCCATTGAAATGAAATAATCATCATCCAGCTGCCCAACATCATAAACAGTAACAATATTTGCATGGGATAATGATGCTGTTGAGCGGGCTTCAGTAAAAAATCGTTCAAGGTTTATCTTATCTTTTATGAGGTTTTTGTTAAGGATCTTTAAGGCAACTATCCTCTGCAGTACTGTATCCTCTGCCTTAAAAACAACACCCATTCCCCCTTCTCCGACTTTTCGTATGATCTTATATCTCCCGGAAGAATCATCTGATACAAGATCCATCTCTTTGTATTTTTTTATTAATTTTTCAACTTCTTTCAATTTTTGATGAACATCCCTGAATGAATAATCTTCGGTCAGTATTCCCTGATATATTTCAAATGCTTTTTTAAAGTTGCCAAGGTTTTCTTCCGCCTGGCCCATAAGGTAGAACCATTCCAGATTGTCTTTATTGATAGTCTGGTTAGATAACATTTTTCCTATTTTTTCCACAACAAGTTGAGGTTTCCTGTGTTTCAGGAATATATTAGCCATTTGAGTTATCGATTTTTCATAACCCTGTGAACTGATCTGAACTTTTTGAAAATTAGCCAGAGCTCTTTTTTCTTCATCAACCCGGAGAAAAGATACACCGGCATTATAAAAATCATTTGATTTTTCGTAAAGTTCTCCCGCCTTTTGATATTTTTTGTATTTAAAAGAAAGGTCAGCAGCCATCTTCCATTCTTTTCCCAATTCGAACATTTTTGCTGCTTCTTCTTCATTTCCGACTTTAAGATAGTTATCTGCAGCAGCAAGGTAATTCTGGTTCATAAAATAACAATGAGCGGCTTTATCAAATTGTTTGTTCCATTCAAATAATTCTGCTGCCCGTATAAAATCTTCACCTTTAAGAAACCATTCTGCTGCACCTGTAGTGTTTCCCCTTGCAAAGGACTCTTCTCCTCTAAGTTGGAAAGCATTTTTGTTACTTCCCAGTTTTTCATAGATCGCGGCGGCTTTAAGTGGCATCTGGGCACGTTCGAAAAGGCTTGCAGCTTCATCATATTTATTTAACTTTACAGCAAGATCTGCGGCTTTTTCAAACTTTTCATATTTAAGGAGTAATTCATATGCTCTTTCCAGGTCCCCGGTCTCTTCCCACATCGTTGCAGCTTTAATGAGGTCTTCTTCGAGATCCTTGTGCCCCTGGTATCCAATTACTGTATCTGCATTTGAACGAAACCATTTTTCAAAATTCAATGCGGCCTTCTTCTTATCTCCTGCTTTTTCATAAATGATCCCTGCTTTCTTATAGAATCCTTTTTTTTCATAGATCTGGCCAGCTTTTTCAAATTTTCCATGATTATAATAGAGTTCAGCCGCTTCCTGATGTCTGCTGTTATTTTCAAGTAAATTCCCGGCAGCATCTATATTCTTCCTTTTTACATACAATTTGACCAGGCCGTCAAAGTTACCACTTTTTTTATAAATTTCAATGGCAAGGCTCTCCTTATTTAACTTTTCGTAGAGTTCTCCCATTGTGTTATATTCTTTGCCTTCTTCATAAGCATTCAGTGCTTTTTTAAAATCCCCAATATCTTCATAGATCTTTCCTGCTTTGAAGTATTGTCCCTGCTTTATTGCTTTTTTTGCCTGGGAGGTAATGTATGATCTTTTAAAGAAAATTGAATAGAAAGCATCAAAAAATGATTTATCCTGAATATTCAGGACCTTGGTAACTTTCAGTATCTCATAAGTGATTTTCAGAATGACTCCCAGAACTGCTAAGATCAGGGCAATTTTTAATAAGGGATATTCTTTAATAAGGTCAGCGATCTTGTCCATATGGAAAAAATTATATCAGACATACATAAAAAAATCAATTTATTCAACAGGTTCGAAATTGACAAAATATCTATTAAATTTTATAATTTCAACATGGGATATAGCTTGCAGAAGGATTGTTTTCTGTAATTTGAATAATATTAAATATTATGGATATTAAAATATCGGAATTAAAAAAAATATTTTCTTTTTTATCTTTTTTTTTCCCGACATATAAAATTAAAAAGGGTGAGTTGGACAGAAATTCTTCTGAAGAGATAGTATATTTTCTTGTCCATATAATCGACCTTCTTTTAAAAAGTGAAAATTTAAGGGAAAAGAAAAATTTAGAACTTCCTGAAGGCAGAGGGTTTTTCCCGGGAACAGTGAAAGGCTTAATTGAGAATATTTCACTTTCTCTTCAGAAATTCGATTCAAATATTTTTAAATTTACTAAAACCGAACGTCAGACCTTTCTATTTGTTATAGAAAATATTAATGAATATTTCAAAAATGTAGATAATTACTCAAGGAAAAAAGATAAAGAGAGTTATTTCCTGGACTACAGGTTCTGGGTGGAAAACCTTTTTAAAATGTTCAATCAGAAGATCAACGGTTTCGTATATAACGGCTCCTCTTTGAAAAATGAAAAAAATGTAAAAACCAGGAATATTGAGCACATAAAAAAGAATGATCTGGTCTTCTCCACTCCCATGAACTCTTTTTCCCTTTCACCATTTATTATGGAAAGCGGGAAGAGGAAGTTATTCCTGACGGATATAGATTCCGGGGACCTTATTTACAGTGACCTGATAAAAGATGAAAAAATCATTGTAAGGGATAAAAACAAAAAAAAGGAGTTATTCATATTCTTTCTCCATAATCTCATGCTTAAAGAGGCAAAAAATTTCAGAGATTCATATGACGGAGCCAGTATCTTTGTTAAGAATTTTAATCATATCGAATCTGCCCTGTTGTTACATAAACAGGAATTATATGAAAGAAGTTATTCTGTTTTGAAAGAACTTTCGTTGGGTGAAATGGAGATCCCTCTTCTACTTCTTGTGCAGATAGAAAATATGGCATTAACAGGAGATGATGTTAATCTGAAAATAGCTTTAAATGAACTTATCTATCATTATCCATATTATTATCAGGGATATGAGCTTTTGGGGAAACTATACGAAAAAGAGGAAAATCCCGAACTGGCAAACTCAAATTATGAAAAAGCTTTAAATATCATTCAAAGTAAAGAGATAGCTAACCGGGTTAAAAAGATCAAACTGGTTTTTAATAAAAATAGAGAACGCCCGGAAAACAAATTTAAAAGTAGTTCATTTTTTGATATTTCAGCTACTGTCTATGATACTGAAGAAAAAATTGTATCCAGGGAAAATGAAATTCGACAGGTGTTTGAGATCCTTATTTCAGGATCAAAAAAAAATCCCATAATAATCGGAGATTCCGGTGTCGGAAAAAGTGCGTTAATAAGATTGGCAGCAAAAAAGATACTTACCGGTGAGGGGCCGGAATCTTTAAAGGGCAAAAGGTTGAAGGAGATCAATTTTGTTTCCCTGATAACAGGAACAAAATACAGGGGCCAGTTTGAAGAAAAAGTTGTTAAACTGTTAAATGAATTTAAACTTCTGAACAGTATTCTTGTTCTTGAAGATATTCATCTGATGATATCACCGGGGACAGCCCGTGGAACTGCAATGGATCTTGTAAATATCCTTAAACAATTTCTAAGAGAAAATTCGATCCAGGTAATTGCAACCACAACATATGAGGAATTTAAGAATGTGATAGAACGTGACAGTTCTCTTATGGGATATTTTCAGCGGATCATCCTGAAGGAACTTTCTCCTGACAGTACAGCAGAGATCCTCAAAAATAAAGCCCGGGAAACAATGGAAAGTGAAAACATTGCTGTTCCTGAAAAAATCATTGATCTGATAATTGAGAATAGCAGGAAAAATATTTTCGGGAAAAAATTACCGGACTCAGCATTGATGATCTATGAAAGGTGTATTTCCAAGGTGAAGCTAAAATCATATGGTAAAGATGAATATAATATAAGAGTCTCTGAAGAAGATCTGCTTGAGGTCCTGGCCGATCTGCTTAATCTACCTGAATCAGATGTCTCATTTTCAATGAAAAAAAGGCTCATTTCTCTTAAGGATAATATTCAAAATGAGATAATTGGCCAGCCCGGAGCTATTGAAAAACTGACATCGGGCATAATAGCATCCAAACTTGGATTTGATATTAAGGATAACAGGCCTGATGGCGTTTTCCTGTTTGTAGGCCCAACCGGTGTAGGTAAATCCGAAACAGCTCTTGTACTGGCAAAATATCTTTATGGTTCCGGAGAGAACCTTATCAGGATAGATATGTCCGAATATATGGAGAGGTTTACATATTCACGGTTTGTCGGTGCTGCTCCCGGATATGTCGGGTATAATGACTCTACACAACTTACAGATAAAATCAGGCAAAACCCTTATTCAATTGTTCTTCTTGATGAAATAGAAAAGGCAGACTACCAGTTATTGAATATTTTTCTTCAGGTTTTTGATGCGGGAAGGCTTACTGATGCCCGTGGAAATGTTATAGATTTTTCTCATGCAACAATAATTATGACCTCAAATATAGGGACTTCACTTTTTTCCAGATCAAAGATGGGATATCAGCCTGCAGATGAAAGTGAAGATGTTACCCGGAATACTCTCCAGAAAGCATTAAAAAAATATTTCTCTCCTGAATTTATGAACAGGATCGATGAGATTGTTGTTTTTAATAATCTTACAAAAGAAGACATAAAGAAGATAATAAATATTCAACTTGAAAGTACGAGGGAAAAACTGAGGAAAGACGGGAGGGAACTGAATATCTCAAATGAGGTCATCTCTTATATTATCAAAAAAGGATATTCAAAAGAATACGGGGCCAGAAATATTTCCAGGGTCATAAAGAATGTTATTCTGGAAAAGCTTGCTCACCTTTCCCTGAATGAAGACTGGGAAAAAAAGAAAATCGTAAACTGTTTACTCTCAGGGGAAGAGGTTGTTCTGGATCTTGGTTCAAAAGCAATAAAAAAGGGAAAAAGTTATAATATTCAAAAATATGAAAACATTGAAAAAGCGGAGAGAGAAAAAAGATGAATAAGATTCTGGTAGTAGATGATGAAAAAAATATCCAGGTGTCCCTGGCATCAATTCTTGAAGATGAAGGTTATAAGGTTTTTTTTGCGTCAACAGGAGAAGAAGGTTTTGAAAAGTATCAGAATCTGAAACCGGATATAATATTTCTTGATATCTGGCTGCCTGGAATAGACGGCCTCGAAACAATGAGAAAGATATTGGAAATAGATCCTGTTCAGGTTGTTGTGATGATCTCCGGCCATGGAAACATTGCTACAGCAGTACAGGCTGTAAAAGAGGGTGCATATGATTTTCTGGAAAAACCATTAAGCCTTGATAAGGTAATGCTTACAGTGCGAAAAGGGTTGAACTATAAAAAAGTACTTGACGAGAACAGACGCTTAAAAAGTATTCTCAGTGAAAATATGGATGATGAGGATATAAAGAAGAATATAGTGAGAGAGAGTACAGGTGTCACTGAATTCAAGTTTGAAGATAATAAATATTCTAAAAAACAGAAAACAGTAGGGAAAAGCAATATTTTTTATGGTATAGGACTTCATTCCGGTGAAAAAACCGGGATGTCGATCAGCCCCCTTCCTGCCGGCAAAGGTATAAGGTTTGAAAATATTTCAGCTCATGGATATATCCCGGCCCGTGTCGAATATCTTGATACAACAGATTATGCCACTTCTATTTCAAAAGATGGTGTTGTCGCTAAAACAATTGAACACTTTATGGCCACACTTTATGCTTTCGGAATAACAAATCTTTCTATAAAGATCAATAAAGAGGTCCCCATTGATGATGGCTCAGCTACAAAATTTTGTGATTTTATACGGGCCAGCGGAATAGTTGAACAGGATGAGCTCATTCCCGAGATCGTAATAGATGATCCCCTGATCATAGGTAAAGAGGGTGAGGAGAGCAAGTTCATTAAAATTGAGCCTTCTGATGAATTCAGTATCAATTATACAGCTATTTATCCGGAACCTCTGGGAAGGTTAAGTTATGAATTTACAATGACATCAGCGGAAGATTTTGAAAGGGAAATTGCCCCTTCCAGGACCTATGGTTTTGTTAATGAATTCAATAAGCTTTCACAGATGGGACTTGCAGAAGGCGGAAGGCTGAATAATTTTATCCTTATTGATGACGGGAGGGTACTTAATACTGAACTCAGGTTTGATAATGAGATCGTAAGGCATAAGATCCTTGATATTATCGGAGATTTTTATCTGCTGGGAAGGCCGTTAAGGGGAAAGATCGTTGCCCAGAAAACAGGCCATTCGGACAATGCAAAACTTGTAAATCTTATAAAGGAAAAATATCTTGATAAATAAGGTCAGGTGGATGTTATTTCCCCGGCCAGAGATTTTCTGAAATTCTTTTTAATTATTGATATTTTTTTATACTGCCCCAGAAGGAACATTATCTTTGTAACAGTAGCTTCAAATGTCATATCTCCTGAATTCATGACCCCGATATCAGACAATATTTTTCCAGACTCATACATTTCAGGTTGCAGTTTACCTGTTCTGGTTTCACTCATAAGCACTACTAATTTTCCTCCT
Source organism: Acidobacteriota bacterium (assembly GCA_039714255.1). Taxonomy (GTDB): domain Bacteria; phylum Acidobacteriota; class Aminicenantia; order UBA2199; family UBA2199; genus UBA647. The sequence goes on along the minus strand of JBDLJQ010000002.1, from coordinate 59,335 downwards.
GACACCCACTTCTCAACTTTTTTAAGAAACCCTTTGTCTTTCAGAGGCACCGTTCCCGCCCCGTATGCTATGATTATAATTGCTCTTGTTTCATCACCGGGGTCAAAACAGTTATGGGAAAATCCTGGAAATATCTTTAGAACTGATACTGAATTATCAAACTTATTAAATATATGAAAGAGCCCTTCCTGCTTAAGAATATTACGTCTGTAAATATCAATATTTATCCCTGTTTTAGCCAGGAGGGGATAATTAGGTGATGAAAATGCGTCAAACTGGTTTATATTGCTTTTTATAGTCCTGTTGCCTCTCATCAGCTTATCATCAAAAAGTATGGAAACCTCTTTTATGTTCATTGTTGAAAGTTCTATTGCATTTATAAGGTTTGAACGTGCATCACTCCTTATTTCACTTAAAGGTTTCTGTGCTCCGGTAAGGATCACGGGAAATGTAAGGTTCATAAGCATATATGAAAGTGCAGAAGCGGTGTATGCAAGGGTATCTGTTCCATGAGAAATAACAACCCCGGAAACTGAATCAGAATCTCCCTTTATAATTGATACGATCTTCTTCATATGATCTGTAGTTAGTTCCGAACTGTCAATAATAAAAGGGATCTTAACCTCGATATCTGCAATCTGGGAAAGTTCGGGGATGAATTTCATAATGCTGTCATAAAAAAGGTCAGGTTTAAGGATACCGCTGTTGCTGTCCCTTGTCATACCAATGGTGCCGCCTGTATGGATGAGTAAAACTTTTTTTTTCATTTTGATCCTGTGTTCTATTTTTCGAAATTCTTGTTGAAAAGCTCTTCTGCTTTTTTCTTTTTTGCTTTTCTCAGTTCGTGTGCGGACTGGAATTTTTCGTCGGCTTTCTCTTTTTTTTCTTTCTCTTTCTGGAGAAGATCACTAAAAGAACTTTTTATCTTTTCCCCTTTTTTATGTTGAACAACACTTTTAGTCTCCACATCTATCCAGAGAGTGGAGTTACATTTGGGGCAGGATACTTCTATTAATTTTTCCATTTTTATATTTTAAATCAGCGATATGATAAATGCAATATACCGCCTTGTGATCGCTACTGCAAATATCAACATTTTCTTCATCTATCTATGAATGAAGTCAAATTTTAAAATTCCTGGATGGTTTTTTTTATGTGGAATTTATGTGTTAAAATACCTGATCATGAAAAAGCTGAAATTTATTCCGATATTGATCTCAATTATTTTAACCGGTTCTTATTCTATTTATTCTGCAGATATTGTTTTGAAGGCGGCAAAAGTTTCAGAAACTGTTAAGATCGATGGGGTCCTTGATGAAAAGATATGGAGTGATTCAGAGGTTTTTTCCGGATTTAAAATGGTTGAGCCTGAGACCGGGCTTGAACCTTCGGAGAAAACAGAACTGAGAGTTTTATATGATCAATCTAATATGTATATTGGAGTGAGGTGTTTCTCAAATAATATCGGGGATATCTCTGTTAATACACTTAAGCACGATCAGCATTCACGGAGGTCCAGAGGTGATGACCTGATAAAGATCTTAATTGATCCTTTCCTGGATAAGAGGAATGCTTATGTTTTTTTTGTTAATCCCAAAGGAGCAAGGACCGACGGCCTTGCTTCCGGTGAACATTACAGTACAAACTGGGACGGGATATGGGATGCTTCAGCAAGGATAGATAAAGAAGGTTGGAATGTCGAGATAAAGATACCTTTTAAAACCCTCTCATTTAACTCCGGACTGAAAGAGTGGGGAATAAATGTAGAAAGGTATATTGCAAAAAAGATGGAAACCATCAGGCTTTCAGGAATCAGCAAAGATAGTTTTTTTTTTAATCCGGCAGAAGCTTCATATCTAAACGGAATAAACAATATAAAACAGGGGCTTGGAATCACATTCAAACCATATATGACACTTGTATCTTCCAAAGATACTGAAAACGGAGGAAAAAGAGAGTGGAAGATCGATGGTGGTTTTGACCTCTATAAGAGTTTTACTCCAAATCTTACAGGTGTATTTACTTATAATACAGATTTTGCTGAGACTGAGGTGGATGAGAGGAAAATAAATCTAACCAGGTTTTCTCTTTTCTATCCGGAAAAAAGGTCTTTTTTTCTGGAAGGATCGGAGATATTCACATTCGGATCCGGCCTTTACAGGACATTTGTCCCGTTCTTCTCAAGGAAAATAGGAATATTTGATGAAGAGTTTGTTCCGGTTAATTATGGGATGAAAGTTTATGGAAAGATCGGAAAAACAAACCTTGGCCTTCTGAATGTCAGGACAGGATCTACCGATAGTGTCAACGGGAAAAGTTTTATTGCCGGTAGGATCTATCAGAATATTTTTGATCAGAGCAAAGTGGGGTTGATCTTTACAAAAGGTGATCCGGAAAGTGAAAATCCAAATTCACTTTTAGGAATAGACTTTAATTATTCAAGTTCAAAGTTTTTAAAGAATAAAAATTTTTCAGCCGGAGGATGGTGGGTTTATAACTGGAACACTATAGAGGAAGGGAAACATTATGGTTATGGATTTAAGATAGATTATCCCAATGATCTGTGGGATGCAGCTATTACCTACAGTTATTTCGGTGATTCTCTTGAACCCGGCCTCTCATATCTTCCCAGGAACAATGTACAGGTAATCCGGCCGATGATAATGTTCAAGCCGAGGCCGAAGAACGGATTTATCGGGAAGCTCATAAGGCAGTTTTATTTGGAGTTTTTCGGTTCAATATATCTTGATCTTGATGGAAATGTGATCTCATCGAGAATATTTACCGCCCCGGTAAACTTCAGGACCGAAGGGGGTGACCATTTTGAGTTTAATATTATCCATGAGAAAGAAGTGCTGGAGGAAGTATTTGAACTTTCAGATGATGTAGTATTTGCACCCGGTTCGTATGACTTTACAAGGTACCGGATGATGATCAACTCGGCTTCTCACAGAAAGATCGATCTTTCTATTAGATATACTTTTGGAAATTTTTATTCCGGAAAACTCGGGGAACTTGATATTGGCACTTCATTCAAATATAAGGGAAATATTAACTTTAATATTGGTGCCCTTTTTCTCAGGGGTGATTTCCCTCAGGGAAGATACAGGAAGAACCTTTTCCGGATAAAGGGAGATTTTTTTCTGAATCCGGATATCGGCCTGATGAGTTTTATACAATATGACGATGATTCAAGAGAGCTGGGAGCAAATATAAGGTTGAAATGGAGGATCTCACCCGGAAATATTATATACCTGGTCTATAATAAGAACTGGGAAAGGTCATGGGACCCGGCATCAAGGTTCAACACAATAATGGACAGGGGAATATTCAAGATACAATTATCCTGGCGCCCCTGATCTATTTAATATATACTTCGATCTTTTTTATTACTTTCAGTGCTGATGTTATCCCTTTCATATCACTTATCACATCTTTGACCGGATCTAATTGCATACTTCTTCCAATAACTTCCGGAATAGTTCTTTCGCCTTTATTAATTTTAATTTTCCCCCTATAAATGATAGAAGGCTGGCCGTTTCCCTGAGGGTCAGGAGAGCCGTTTTCAAAATTTGCAGGAAAGTTTCTGTTATAGTCACCTGCAACATTCACTTCGATAAAAATATTAAATGTTATGTCCTTTTTTATCTGTAATGATCTTTTTATGAAATTTTTCTCTGTTGCTCCGCTTACTCCGTCAGGTAAATTCTTTTTCTTTCTGCTTTGCCAGAGTGGAAGGGATACGGGGCATTCGGTCTTGCCATACCAGTCATTTTCAGCTGTTCTCCTTGTAACATAGATAGTTCTTATCTCATTGTTTTCCAAATCTTCCAGCCATATTGCTACCTGCGGAGGTTCTCCATAATCGGAATAATCGTATATTTTTTTATCTAATTCGATATTTATGATCAGGGTATAATGATTGTCCCTGTTGTTTGTCCCCTGTGTGATTCCCTGTAAATATAAAAAGAATATCAGTACTAAAAAAATCAGTATGGATCTTCTAAACTTTTTTTTATTCAATATTCAAAGTCCACCATATGAACAGGTTTATTGGTCTTCCATTTTCCTCTGGTGAAATCGGGGAAATCCACAGGGCGCCCTTTTGATGCTACTGAAATTTCAGACAATTCCGAAACACAGCTTAAAGCTGCAGCATCGTAAACATCCATATCGGGCAACCTCCCTTTTCTCAGGGCATCAATAAGCCTGAATATCATTATATAATCCATTCCTCCATGGCCTGATCCCAATGCTTTTTCTCTATTCTGTGTCCAGACCGGATGTTCATATTCTCTTGCATATTTTTTCATCGGCTCCCATCTGTGTCCTTTTGTTAAACCTTCAATATGGATCCTGTCCGGATATCCTTCGAATATTCCCTTTGTCCCCTGAACCATATTTATTCTGCTGTATGGCCTCGGGAGATTGCAATCATGGTATAGTGTTATGGTTTCTCCCCGGTATGTTTTAATAAGGCTTACATTGACATCACCCAGTGCAAACTTCATTTTTGCCTGAGGGCTCTCCTTCCCGAACTTTTCTTCTGCAAAGCGTTGAAGTCCTCTTGATTTTGAGCTCATGGATATAAGATATTCAAATTTATTACCCCGGTTAATATCCATGTATTCTGCAACAGGCCCCAGCCCGTGAGTGGGGTAGAGGTTACCGTCCCTTTTCACTGAATGATCGGTTCTCCATAACCCTTCCCCTTTTTTACTGAACTTTAATCCCCTGAGGTCGTGAAGGTATCCGCATGCCCCGTGAATAAGTTCACCGAACATCCCCTTTCTCACCATGTTCAGAACTGTCAGTTCGCTATTTCCATAATTACAATTTTCAAGCATCATACAATATTTTTCATATTTTTCAGCGGTTTCAACAAGCTGCCAGCTTTCATCGATAGTAACAGCTGCCGGTACTTCCGTAGCTGCATGTTTTCCGTTCTTCATAGCTGCCACACTGACAGGTATATGCCATTTCCAGGGAGTTGCTGTCATAACAAGGTCAAGATCTTCTTCTTCACACATTCTGACAAAATCGTATTCTCCCTTTGAATAACCTTTGGGCTTGTCAAAACCGGCATCTGTACACCACCTCTGGATCCGTTCAACCCTCTCCTCTACAATATCACAGACCGCTTTTATTTCCGCACCTTCAACTTTCAGCAGGTTTTTGCAAAGTCCGGATCCCCTTCCTCCCACGCCAACAAAACCTATTCTTACTGTATCCATTGGGGCAGCTTTTTTAACTGTCGGTTCCGTTTTCAGGTCCCGTGTTCCTGTGGAGCAGCTGGTGGAAAGGACCGCACCTGCACCCAGAAGTGTACTTTTTTTAATAAAATCCCTTCTGTTTATTGAATTGTTCGTCTGATCCTTCTTAATTTTCATAGAACCTCCCGGGCCGGTTCGGCCTTTTTTGTGATTTAAGAAAATTTATTTTAAAAAAAAAAAATTTTTTATTCAACGGCTATTTATAAATTCTTCAGAATTTTTCTGACCCATAAATATGCAAGAGTACCGGAAATTACATTTGCAATTGAAGCAGCCCAGAATATTCCGGGTAATTTAAAAAGAAAAGATCCGATATATGCCAGTGGGACATACACGACTATCATCCTTATAAGTGAAAGTATTGCAGAAGGTAATGGTTTGTTCAAAGCATAAAGCACTGACCCTGAAAGCATAAGAAGTGACTGGAATCCGTAGGATAATGAAACAATAAACAGGTATAATTTTATGGTTTCCATTACAACAGGATTATTACTGAATGCACCGGCAGTTATTTCCCCGAATAAGATAAAAATAAATATCAGCAGTAATCCCCATGATAATGCAAATCTCTCGCTGTACTTTACGGCAAGTTTTAAACGGTCAATTTTTTTTGCTCCCCAGTTCTGCCCCACAAAGGGTGTCAGTACGGTACTGAGGGCCATTACGATAGTGAGGGAAAAAGCTTCTATCCGGAGAGAAACACCTAATGCAGCAACGGCTTCAGGCCCGTATTCTGCAACAAATCTTGTTATTATCCCCATGGATACGGGGATGATCAGGTTAATTCCTGATGCGGGAAGTCCTATATAGAGTATTTTTTTCCATGATTCCAGTACTTTTTTAATTGCCGGCCTGGCAAATGTAAGCATTTTTTCTCTGAAATGAAGGATCCGGAGCGATATTATCATGGAAATAAAACGGGCAAAAACAGTGGATGCTGCTGCTCCTTCCAGTTCCAGCCGGGGAAAAGGGCCGATACCGAAGATCAATAATGGATCCAGAATAAGGTTGATTATTGCTGATATTATCATGATGAGTGCAGGAGTTTTTGTGTCTCCTGTTGCCCTGATAGCATTGTTACCCACCATTGGAAAAAATACGAATGCTACTCCCGGATACCAGATTATCATATATCTTTTTATCAGAGGTAATATTTCCGGAGATGCTCCAAGGGCACGAAAAAGCGGATCAATAGTAAGAATACCGGTGATCAGGAAAGAAACCACTATGATCAGTGATAAGGTCAGTGCATCAGTAGTAATACGTTGAACTTTGTGATGGTCACCTTCGCCTATGGTCCTTGAAATAACCGATGCGGTTCCAACTCCGATTCCCTGTGCTATGCCCGCGATAACAATTACAACAGGGAAAGTAAAGCTCATTGCAGCAAGTTCAATGGTCCCTAGCTTTGCGACAAACCAGGTATCCATAAGGTTGAAAGCAATTATACTGAAAATACCGATCAGCATGGGAAATGTAAGGCGGATAAGGGTACTTCCTACAGGGCCGTTGATCAATCTGGGTGAAGAGTTATTCATTGATCGAACATCCCGGTATTAAAATGAGCATAATTTATTTTATCAAATCGGGCAGAACTTATCTATAAATTATAAATGACCCTCTGCTAATCTTGAAATGTAAGGAGAATCAATATATAATATTTTATATATGCGCCTGTAGCTCAACGGATAGAGTACTCGACTACGAATCGATAGGTTGGGGGTTCGAATCCCTCCAGGCGCGTTTTTAAGGAGTTCCCATGCCTGAACAAAATAACGATAGTAACTCACCTTTTATCTCAGCAGGAAAAGATATTGATGTTAATGAGATAATGGAGCATATTAAAAAGAGGATAGATGAGAAAAAAGAATCAGGGGTATTAAAACAGAAAGAGATAGATGAGATAGAAAATATGGAGCTTCAACCGCTCCCCGATTTTCTTGAGATCCCGAATGTTTATGAACAGCACCTCTTCAGTGAAGATATAATAAAGAATTATGACCCTGCTTCCATAGAACTGGAATCTGATGGAGGTGGCGGACCTAAAGGATTGATGAAAAAGGTTTTCAGGATCATAAGAAAACCTTTGATGCCTTTTATAAGGAGCATGGTGCGGCCTATCAACAATGAATTAAAGGCCCAGATAAATATTGACAGGAAATATATTCATCAGTTTGCAGCCGGGATAGAATATATAAAACTTCTCCACAATACCTCGAATAATCTTATTGTTGAATTGTCAAAACTTAAGATCGAAGAGGAACTATTAAAAACCAAAATTAAAGTATTGGAAGATAAAATGGAATTCCTTGAGAACAGAGAAAGGGCAATAGAGAAAAAGCTCTACCAATAATGGCGATCCATCAATTCCTGACATCCTATTCCTACGGTGATGCCATAGGTAATGAAGCACTTGAGATACGAAATTATTTAAGGGAACAGGGGGTTGAATCTCATATTTTTGCACTATTCTACCATCCAAAATATTCAGACCAGATTATTAATTATCTCGATTACGATAAATATTCGGATCCGGACAATATTGTTATTTACCATTTTTCCATCGGGTCTAAAATTACAAAAAAATTTTTAAGGGTGCCGGACAGAAAGGTCATAATTTACCACAATATTACTCCACACCATTTTTTTCTGGATTATCACAGGATCCTGGCCAAAGACTGTTATAAAGGAAGAATAGAATTGAGGAGCCTCAGTGATAAGGTTCATCTTGCCCTCGGTGATTCTATCTATAACGAAAAAGAACTTATTGAATCCGGATTCAAAAATACCGGTGTACTCCCGCTGGTTATGAACTTTTCAAAATTTGATGTTCCCGTTCTGCCTGTTTTTGAAGAAATGTTCAGGGACGGAAAAACAAATATATTGTATGTGGGGAGGATAATACCCAACAAGATGGTTGAGGATGTTATTAAAACTTTCCATTTATATCAAAAATATTTTAATAAGAATTCAAGGCTTTTTATTGTGGGGGAGAGCCGGGGATTTGAAAGATACTATTCGGCAATCCTTGATCTGGTTGAAAAACTTAAGGTGAAAAATGTTCTTTTTACCGGCCATATTCCGGAGGATGAATTAATATCATATTTTAAAATTGCCGACATCTATCTTCATATGAGTGAACATGAAGGGTTTTGTGCTCCCATCCCGGAAAGTTATTATCTGAATATTCCTGTAATAGCTTTTAATGAAGGTGCCGTTAAAGAGACCATGAATGGGGGCGGGATATTACTGGAGAGAAAAGAATATCTTTCAGCTGCGGCAATGATAGATAAAATTATCAGTGATCCCGGGCTGAAAGAGAAAATTTTAAAATCCCAGCAGGATGGCCTTAAAAAATATTTCAGTAATAAAACAGGAAAGATCCTCCTCGAACACCTTGAAGTTCTGAAAGGATAGTTTGTTTTTTAGAATATTAATATAAAAGGGGTGACCAAGTGAAAAAAGAGATTAAGGAAATAATACACCTGATCGGGGCTGATATCCCGGATAATATAAAAGATACTATAATTGATGGCGTAAAGCCGATAGAGGCTGCAGGAAAATCGCATATTACATTCCTGTCCGGTAAAAAGTATTTAAAATACCTTGAGAATACAGAAGCTGCAGCTGTAATTACATCAAAAGAGTTCACTGTACCTGATAAAGTGATACCACTTTATGTGGATGATCCCTATAGCTCTTTTATTAAAGTATTACATTTGTTTAATGAGCGTTCTACTTCCGATATTGCGGAGGGGATCCATGAAACTGCATTTGTCGATGAAAGTGCTGAGATAGGGGAGAATGTTTCCATAGGCCCCAAAGCTTCAATCAGTGCAGGAGTTTCGGTGGGAGATGGAACTGTTATCGGCTCCGGGACTGTTATTTTAAAAAACAGCAGGGTCGGAAAGAATTGTATCTTTTATCCCAATGTTACTATAATGGATAACTCAAAAATCGGTGATGAAGTAATACTTCATTCCGGAGTTGTGATCGGAGCGGATGGTTTCGGTTTTATACCGGGAAAAGCGGGACTTGATAAGATACCCCAGACCGGATCGGTTGTTATTGAAGATAAAGTTGAGATAGGTGCGAATTCCTGTGTTGACCGGGCGGTTATGGGAACAACAAAGATAGGAAAAGGTACAAAAATTGATAACCTGGTCCAGGTGGGGCACAATGTTCAGGTTGGTACAAATACAATAATTGTATCAATGGCCGGGATATCTGGTTCCACCAATATAGGCAATAATGTTGTTATCGGAGGGCAGGCAGGATTCGGACAGCATGTAAATGTTGGTGACGGGGCAAAGGTGGCAGGCCAGGCCGGGGTAACCAAAGATGTCCCTGCAGGAACAATTGTTTCCGGTTATCCAGCAAAGGACCATATGAAAGCGATAAAAGAGGAGATACATATCAGGAACCTCCCCACCATGGCAAAAAAGATCAAAGAACAGGCAAAAAAGATAGAAGAACTGGAAAAGAAATTAAATTCTTAAATAGTAAACAGTTTCGCGTTGAGGTCTCGATAGTAATGGAACCAAAAACGTCCATCTTAAATTATTGCAAATTTAGAGTATACTATGTGAGAGAGAGGAAAAATGAAGAAAAAACTGTGTTTCATTATAACACCTATAGGAAGCAATGATTCAGCAATTAGAAGATCTACGGATGGCCTAATTAACAATGTTTTGAGACCAGTTTTATCTGATCACGGATTTGAAGCAATGGCTTCACATGAAATGAGTTCACCTGGTTCGATAACAAAGCAAGTTATAGATAACCTTCTAAACTCAGATTTAGTTATTGCAAATCTTACAACTTTAAATCCAAATGTTATGTATGAATTAGCTGTACGTCATGCTGTAAGACTTCCAGTTCTAATTATTGCTGAAAATGGCACAAAACTTCCATTTGATATTTATGATGAAAGAGCAATTTTTTTTTCTGATGACATGGCTGGAGCTGAAGACCTTAGAAATGATCTTCCTGGAGGAATTGAAAACTGTATGGAAGAAGAAAAACCAGATAATCCAATATACAGGGTTATGGAATCAAATATAATGAAAGAGATTGTGAAAAATGATAATACACAAGAATATATTTTGGAGCGGTTGGAAAAAATAGAATCATTAGTTACGAAATTTGGTTCTACAAGTATATATATGAGAGGTGAAGGAGTGCATTTATCTGGACTGTCTTCTAACTCATATGTTTCATTGATTAATATAAAAGACAAATCAGCGAAAGAAGTGTTTAGAACAATAAAAGAAAATTATAGTATATCTAATAGTTATTATAAGGCATTTGATAATAAAACAATGATTATGGATTTTCAGACAAGTCAAAATATATATCATGAGGACTTTAAAAAGTTCATTGAAGGACATGGTTGTGAAGTGATGTCATTTATTGATAAATGATAGTAATAAAGATAATGCAAATATTGAATGGGGAAGTTATATTCCTGATAATGTAACTCAAAGAGAATACTGACCATTTAGTATTTCAATGTATAAGTAGAATCCTTCTTCCCAAGGGATTTTGAAAAGTAGGAATTATATTCCTGATAAGAAATTGTGATTTACAATTCATTTCCCATAATGCCCCTTATGTGAATCATATTGTTGATTTTCCTACTTCTTGGGAGTAGAATAAATCTTGAGAGATAATATTATAGAATCGATATTTTGATTTCCTGTTTTTGTAAAATCGTTTCTTTATATTAAGGAGATATGAAGAAAAAAAGGGGACAGGCACCAGATTTTCATCCTCAAAAAATATATTATAATTGAGATATATTCTCATAAGTCATATATAATCATTAGACCTCTATAAACTTATTAAATGAAAAAGAATAAATTGCAAGGAGAAAATAAAATGAATAGCACCAAAATATCATCTTTTTTTATCGTTCTTTTTATTGTTATTTCTTTATCCACTTTCGGTGGTCAAATTAGAGTGTCAGAAAAAAAACTGATGATGAAGTTAAATGTCTCTGCAGAAATGAAATCACCGGCAAAACATTATGAAGGTGTTTGTCCAGTGGAAGTGAAAATTAATGGAATAATCAAATCTTCGGGGTCTGTTAAACTAAAATATCAATTTTTAAGAAGTGACGGAGTTTTAACCCGTTTAACTGATGTTTTATTCAATGGGAGAGATTCAAAAACAATTCCTTTTATATGGAAAATCAACAACAATTTCAAAGGATGGGTACAACTATTAGTAAAATTACCTAAAGGTGAAGTAAAAAGTAACCAATTTCATTTTGATGTTAAATGTTATAAAAAACAGGTTTTTCTAAAACTACCAGTCAGAATTGGGAGTGCAATAATAAAAAGCAGTATCATACCCCAAGCCTTTTTATCAAACTCTAAATTAAAAACGACTAAAGTATCTGACTTAACAGTTAAAATGCTTTATGCAGTACCAAATCCTGCTTATAGAAATGATATTGTAACTTTAAAAACAAAAATAAGTAATATTTGCAATTATAGAGAAAAGTCTTCAAATCCCTGTAAGCTAAATTATATTGTGTATTTAGATATTAAACAAATAAACATGCATCATTATGGGGATAGGTGGTTAGAATGGATTAATGAGGTGATAGATATTCCTTCAATTGGATCTACAAACAGTATCTGGGTACATCTCCAATATAAATTTCAGTTTGAAACGGCTTATAAGATTGTGGTAAAAATTGATAGTAATTATGATGTGAATGAGATTAATGAAAGAAATAATAAAAAAACATATATATTTTCAATTTGGAAACACTAAAACTATAAAGGGGTTATCCACCAGAAGGTAAATGTAACTAGATAAACGGGGACGCCCATTAGAATTTAATTGTCAATAGTGTAAACTTATTTTGTAGTTTTTGTTTTTTCTTCAGCATATTTTTCAATAGGTGATAAAGTATTTGTTGATTCATAAATAATTATTTAATCATAAAAAAAACTTGACATATTCTAATTCAAATTATAAAATAACGACTGTTATATAACAAGTGTTATTGTAGAATAGAAAAAAGGAGATAAATGATGCCTCCAAAAAAAGAGTATGGTAAAAAAGAGATCCTGGAAGCGGCAAAAAAGATCGCAGACAGGGACGGGATAAAAGAACTATCAGTCAGAAAAATTGCCGGATTTTTGGGATGTTCCACAACCCCGATTTATTCAAGCTTTAAATCGATGAAAAATCTGGAAACTAAACTTATTAAACATATTATTGACATTTTAATAAGCTATACGGAAAAAACCTATACACCAAATATTTTTTTAAACATCGGGGTTGGAATTGTTTTTTTTGCCAGAGAACATAAAAAGCTCTATAACATTTTGTTCACTCAATCAGGCAAATACAAAAAAATGGTGGAACGATTTCATGAAGCAACAAACATCCAGATGAAAACGGATAAAATTATTGAATATGTTTCCGAGGAAGACCGGATGGATATATTGCAGAAAATGTGGATATTCACACATGGACTCTCTACTCTTGTCTCAAACGGCTATATGGATGATGACAGTGATGAAAATATTATAAATCTTTTAGGCCGGACAGGAGGAGATGTGATCAGCTCAACTATATTTCAAAAAAACCCTGAAGTTTTCCGGGAATTACATAAAAAAGGAGCGGATAAATGAAGATAACTATTATTTCAGCATTGAATAAAGACCGGTTTATTCCGGAACAACAGAAACAACTGGTTGCTGAGCTGGAACAGACCGGTAATCAGGTAAAATTATTCCAGTTGGATGAGATGGATATAAGATCCTGTACAGGATGCTGGGGGTGCTGGGTAAAAACACCGGGAAAATGTTTTCAGAAAGATGATATGGAATTGATCCTGAAAGATATGATCAATTCTGATCTGGCCATTTTTTATTCACCACTTGTTATGGGTTATGTCTCAGGAAAAATGAAATTAGCAATGGACAGAACGATTCCACTGGTTCATCCCTATATTGAAATAGTGCAGGGAGAGAATCATCACAGAAAAAGGTATAAAAATTATCCAAAGATAGGGATGATCATTTCAGGGCCGGAAAATATCTCGAGAGAGGAAATAGAATTAACCAAACTTTTTTTTGAGAGATATGCCTTGAATTTTAAATCGGATCTCAGGATCTATGCCGATCCCTCAGTTCCAACAAAGGAGATAACAGATGAAATTAACAATATTTAACGGGTCCCCCCGGGGTTCCAAAGGGAATACCAAAATGCTTGTTGACTGGTTTAAAGAACCTCTGGAATCAAATGGAGTAACAGATCTGAAGATATTTTATTTAAAGGATCAGAAAAAACATTCCCAAATGGCCAAAGAATTTATTAACTCAGAATATATACTATTTGCCTTCCCTCTATACACCGATGCAATGCCCGGTATTGTTAAATTATTTATAGATTCTCTGGAGCCTTATCAGGGAAAACTAAATAGCCTTAAAATTATGTTTATGGTCCATTCAGGATTTCCCGAACCTGTTCAGTCCAGAACCGTTGAAAAATATCTTCAGGTGTTAACCGGAAAACTGGATGCAGTTTACCTTGGTACTATTATAAAAGGGGGAAGTGAAGGATTAAAAATCATGCCCCCCATGATGGTAAAAAAAACAAAAAAAATTCTGCAGGGGTTAGGTGAAGAATTTTTAAAAACAAAAAAGCTAAATGCGGAACTTATTAAAAAACTGGCTACTCCGGAGAAAATGTCACCATTCGGTATATTTATGTTTAAGCTATTCTCAAAAACCGGATTAACAAATTTTTACTGGAACGGAATGCTGAAAAAGAATAAAGTCTTTGACCGCCGTTTTGATGCTCCTTATAATTAATCGGATAAAAATTTTTTGTTCGTAGTATAATTATTTTTCTGGAGGAACTCATGAATAAAAAGAGAATACCTGTGGCATTTTTGCTTTTGTTATTCACTGTATCGATTTTATCTGTTTATCCGAAATCAAAATCAAAATTTTCACAGGAAAAATTTGAGAAATATATAAATAAAGCTCTGAAACAATGGAAGGTTCCCGGTGTTGCCATAGGTATTATCCATAAAGGATATATCATTCATGCAAAAGGATTTGGCTTCAGAAACATTGAAAAAGAACTTCCGGTCACAAGAAAAACACTTTTCCCTATCGGGTCCACAACTAAAGCTTTAACCACTTTTCTTATGGGACAATTGGTGGATGAAGATAAATTGTCCTGGGATAAACCAGTAAGGGAATATCTGCAGGATTTTAAATTATATGATTCATATGCAACTGAGAAAATGAGGGCAAGAGATCTGGTGATCCATAATTCCGGCCTGCCAAGGCATGATCTTATATGGTATGGGAGCAAAAGGTCAAGGAAGGAAATTTTTAACAGACTTAAATATTTAAAGAACAACAGGGAATTCAGAACAACCTTTCAATATCAGAATCTGATGTATATGACCGCGGGCCTCCTTGTTGGGAAATTAAATAACAGTTCATGGGAAGAAGCGGTTACAGAAAGAATATTTAAACCTCTTGAAATGGAAAGCTCGAATTTTTCTATTGATACATCATTAAAAAGTTCCGATTTTTCTCTGCCCTACAGAACAGATGAGAATGGGAAAACAGAAGTGATACCTTTCTATAAGGAAATGGATGGAATAGGCCCGGCCGGTTCCATAAATTCCAATATAAATGATATGTTGAGCTGGATGAAGATACATCTTGATAATGGTGAAAGGCATGGTAAACAGTTAATAAGTAAAGTTACATTAAAAGAGATTCATACTCCCCAGGTTATAGCGGGAGGCACAATTGCTGCAATTTTCAACAGGTTTAAGGAGATATCATATCTGAATTACGGGATGGGTTGGTTTGTTAACCATTATCGGGGCCATAACCTGATACATCACGGCGGGAATATCGATGGATTCTCTGCTTTGGTTGCATTAATGCCCGATATTGAATCCGGTGTGGTGATCCTTACTAATAGAGGGCGGAATTTCCTTACATTTACATCTGCATTCCGGATATTTGACAGGCTGCTTGGGGAAAAACCCCTTCCATGGGATGAAAGGTTCCTGGAGGTTGTCGGAAAGTTTAAAAAAATGGGAGAAGATAAAGATAAAGAAGAGGAAAAATCGAGGAAAAAAGATACAAAACCAACCTGTACTCTGGATCGGTATAAAGGTGAGTTTGAAGACCCTGCATATGGCAGGTTAACCATAGGCATAAATGATAGTGAATTATTTTTCAGATTTAATAAGTTCAATGAACCCCTGGAACACTATCAAGATAACATTTTCAGGATCAAAAGCGGGATATTCAAAGGGCTGAAATTTGAATTTTTTGTAAATGAAAAAGGTGAGATAAACAGTGTTTCCATTCCATTGGAAAGAGAAGTGGATAATATAATCTTTAACCGTATAATTTCAAGTTCCATGACAGGAAAATGAATTGATCATATTTAATCAGGAATTATAATATGAACAATAATCAGAAAAGGTTCGGGACATTTGACGGGGTGTTCACTCCAACCATCCTCACAATTATCGGGGTTATCATGTACCTCCGGCTCGGATGGGTTGTAGGCAATACAGGTTTTCTCGGTGCATTGCTCATAATAACACTTGCTCATATTGCAACAATAAGTACAGGGCTTGCCATGGCCTCAATGACAACCAATGTAAATATTGGTGACGGTGGTTTTTATTCACTTATTTCCCGTTCTCTGGGCCTTGAAGTGGGCGGTGCTATCGGGATAACTCTCTATATTTCCCAGGCACTATCAGTGGCATTGTATATTGTGGGTTTTACAGAATTATGGATAAATCTTTTTCCTTTCCATCATCCAAAACTTGTAGCAACCATTGTATTACTTGCTATAGTTTTTCTTGCTTATATCAGTGCCGGTGTTGTGATCAGGTTTCAATATATAATAATGGTAGTAATAGCTTTTTCACTTTTATCATTTTTTCTGGGTAATGAGGGAGGGAGTTATAATCTTGTTTTATGGGGAAAAGACGGGTCTGTCCCGTTCTGGACTGTTTTTGCTGTTTTTTTCCCGGCAGTAACCGGAATAAGTGCCGGGGCTGCAATGTCCGGTGAACTTAAAAATCCGAGAAGAAATATTCCACTGGGAATATTACTGGCTGTTGGAGTGGGATTTGTTCTCTATATCTTTGCTGCATTCTGGCTGAACATTCATGCAACTCCGGATGAACTTGTTTCAAACACCCTCATTATGAAAGATCTTGCAAGATGGGAGTGGATAATTGTGGCAGGGATCATGGGTGCCACATTATCTTCCGCCATAGGGAGTATTATGGGTGCTCCCAGGATCCTGATGGCTCTGGGGCAGGACCGTATGGTCCCTCTTTCAAAAATATGGGAAAAGAGGAGCAGGAGTGGAGAACCAAGGTATTCACTATTTATTACTGCACTTATTGTTGAAGCAAGTATTCTTCTGGGAGACCTTAACTCCATTGCTCCTCTTCTTACCATGTTCTTCCTTATCACTTATGGAATGATCAACTTTGCTGTATTTATTGAGAAAGCTATCGGGATCACGTCTTTCAGGCCCAGCCTTAAAGTACCCAAGACAGTTTCCCTTATCGGAGGTATCTGGTGTTTTGTCATTATGTTCCTGATCAATACAGTTTTTGCGCTGATATCTTTTTCATTGTTCATTGCTTTTTATTTTGTTCAGGTAAAGAGGGGATTAAAAACCCCCTGGGGTGATATAAGAAGTGCCTTGTTCAATGCTATTTCAGAGTGGGCAGCCAAAACATCATCGAGAATGCCGCAGACCGCAAAGAACTGGAAACCCAATCTTATGATTCCCGTGGAAGATCCCAGGGAGTGGAATTATTTAATGGGGTTTATAAAGGATATAGTTTTTCCCAAGGGGACACTGAGAGTTTTTTCCATATTAACACTTGAAGGGGGTATCACTGAAAAAACAAGCAGTATTGTCAGAATATTCTTTAAGAAAGAAAAGGGTGAACTTTCAAAAGAGAAACGGCCCGGGAAAAAAGAGCTGGAGGATCAGTTAAAAGAGCTCACATTACCGGTGAAAAATGTCGGAATTTTCACCACTTCAATGGTGGTGGAAGCCCCGGGATTCCTTGACGGGCTCCATATTGTGACCCAGGTAATGAAAGGGATGTTCTTCCCGCCAAACATTATGTTCCTGACCATGAGCAGAGAACGGGAGAAGGATAAAAGGCTTGAACAGCTAATTGCCATATCAATTGAGGAAAAATTAGGCCTGGTGGTGATGGGGCTTCATGCCAGGGCGGCTTTCGGGGACAAAAAATTTATCAACCTGTGGCTCAGGGATAAAAGTCCGAACCAGAATCTTGCTACCCTTCTTACAGTGGAATTGTACAATTCATGGGAATATCTCAGGCTGATAAGAGTTACGGGAAATGAAAAAGATTATGAAGCGGAGATGGATGACCTCCGGAGGATAGCAGATGAGTCACGCCTCCCGTCGGGGTTGGAATATAAGGTGATCGTTGGAGATTTTTTTAACATTCTTGAGAATGCTCCCCCTGCCGATGTGAATATATTTGGTATTTCCGGAAAAATGGATCTGGAAAATATGCACAAAATAGTTGAAATAACTAAAACCTCATGTATGTTTGCAAAAGATTCCGGAGCCGAAGACTCAATGGTTTAAAGTTTTACAAAATAATTACAAGTAATGCAATTATTGCAATTACAGACATAATAAATAAAAGTATCTTTATCCAGCTCCATGGACGTTCTCCCCGAATCTCACCGGTAACGGCATTGATAACGAATCTGAAAACTTTGTTATCGAATCTGTAGCTGCTTATCCAGAGTGGAAGGAGGACATGCTTGAATTTTATTTTGTCATAGTTTGTTTTAACTTCATAAACTTTTTGTTTGTCACCACCAATATCTTTTCTGACAAGATCCCAGATTATGGAAGACATTTTTTTCTTAGCCAGGACGAATCCTTCATCCACTTCCAGTTGGTAGCTTTCGGCAGTAAATCCGCTGAGATATTCTTCCTTATATGGAACCATACTCTTTAAGTTCCATGGTTCCAGGCCGTTCGTAAATTTTTCGGGAAGTGTCCTGCTGGCCGGGACGAGTACATCATCAAAAGGGTTAAATATTACTCCTGATGCAGATGTCCATTTTGTGTGGGTCACAGACCTTGTTTTTGTTACATTTTTCCCGTTCTCAAATGCAGAATAAGACTGGTTTGTTGTATAGTTGTCACCACGGTCCCCGGTATAATAACTTACTGTATTTGCATCAAAAGTCCAGTAGGGGAGATAGATCCCCGTAATTTTTTCATCTATAAAGGCAAGTTCCTTTAATTCTGAAGGGGCAAACCATCTGCTTTTTACCCATTTTTTAAAGAAATCTTTAGCTTCTCTTTCTGATATTTTAAAGGGTTGAACTGCTTTCGGGCGGATAGTTTTTTTTGATTTGCCGGAAAATACTATAGGAGTTGCACAAAAAGGGCATTCTGTTGAAATAATTTCCGGCCTTATCCCGAATTCTGATCCGCAGGAATCACATTTTACCGATCTTTTTTCTTCATAAACCTCTTCTTTTTCAGCTTTTTTCAGATATTCCAGATATCCTTCTTCCTCGATTTTACCCTTCCCTTTTTTTATTTTATTTATCTTTCCACAGAACGGGCATTTTAATGATGAGGCTTCCGGATCATATTCAAGGATACCTCCGCATGATTTACATTTATACTGTTTTTCCTTTATTTCAGGAATTTTTCCCTCCATATATTAAAAAGTATCAGGCTCCATAATCTGTGAGCATGATTCTGTTTGTTGTTGAGGTGTTCATTCTTCATCTTATTAACATAATTATAATTAAAAAATCCGGCATCTTTTATTTTTTCTTCTGAAAGATAATCTGACATAAGACCTTTGAGGTCAGTTTTCAACCAGTTTTTGATTGGAATGGAAAATCCCTCTTTCTGCCTGTCAATTATTTCATCGGGGAGTATTCCTCTCATGGCATTCTTAAAAAAATATTTTGTAGTATTTCCTTTTAATTTAAGGGCAGGGGGAAGTGAAAAAGCAAATTCGACCATTTTATGATCCAGAAGTGGCACCCTGGCTTCAAGCGATGTGGCCATGCTCATTCTGTCAACTTTAACCAGAATGTTATCAACCATGTAGGTTTTAAAGTCCAGGTAAAGGTCTTTATTGATCCCGGGAAAAATATTACCATATTCAAAATATCCTTCAAAAGGAATTCTTTTGTTAAGGTTCTTCAGGAATTCTCTGTCCATGAAATCATCGGAATATAATTTTTGTTTCTGTATTTTTGAGAGGAAGATCATCCATCGGAAATGTCTGTCCGCAGGGCTGTTCTCAAGTCCTTCACTGAACCTTTTTATCCGGTTTACAAACCCTTTCTTAAGCTCTGAGGGAGCAAAAAGGTGGGTTGTTTTTGAAAAAAGTTTATGGAATGGCCGGAACAGGGGGAAATCGATACTTCCCGCCAGCTTCTGGGCAATGTAGTGTTCATATCCTCCGAATATTTCGTCTCCGCCATCGCCTGAGAGTACAACTGTCACCTTTTCTCTGGCTGTTTTTGAAACCAGGTATGTGGGAAAGTTGGAAAAATCTCCCAACGGTTCATCAAGAAAATCTGTAAGATAATGAACAAGGTCTTCAATATTGGGGGATAGACTTTTTGTATAGTGGTCTGTGGAAAATTTATCCGACACAATATTTGAATATTTCAGTTCACTATAAGATTTTTCCTCAAATCCTATGGAGAATGTTTTTATCTTATTCGGGGAGAGGCCTGACATAATAGCCACTATTGCGCTTGAGTCTATACCTCCTGATAGGAATGCACCCAGTGGTACATCCGAGATCATCCTCATTTTAACCGATTCCTTAAGAATTGAGTGAAATATTTCCTTTAATTCATCAGGATCATTTGAAAAGAACTTTTTTTGTACTTCCCAATATTTTTTTATTGTATGTTTCCCCTTTTCAAATATAAGTATATGTCCTGCAGGCAGCTTTCTGATATTTTTAAATATTGAGTAGGGGGCAGGGATGTATTCCAGGGTTAAAAACATATCCAGTGCGGAATGGTCTACTTCTCTGTTGATTCCGGGATATTTTAAAATGGATTTAATTTCAGAACCGAAAATAAGGTTTTCAGAATTTTCTGATATTTGATAATAGAGGGGTTTTATCCCGATATGGTCCCTAGCAAGTATCAATTTGTCCTTCTTCTTGTCGTAGATCCCCAGTGCAAACATTCCTCTCAATTTTGATACAAATTCTGTTCCGAACTCTTCATACAAATTTACTATAACTTCTGTATCTCCCTTTGTCCTGAATTTATATCCAAGAGAGACCAATTCTTTCCTCAATTCTCTGAAATTGTATATTTCTCCGTTAAATGTTATCCAGCTGTTCTCTGAATGGGAGTGGAGGGGTTGATGGCCTGTTTTCAGGTCAATTATACTTAATCTTCTTGCGGCAAGGCCGATATGGCCGTTATAGAAAAAACCCTCATCATCCGGGCCTCTGTGAATGATCTGGTCATTCATCAGCTTGAGGATATTTTCGTCCCCCCTTTTTTCAGTCTGGAAAAAACCGCAAATTCCGCACATTCAGTATTTTATCCCGATATGAACCTTTATCCCCAGGTTTCTTTTATCTTCACTGTTCGTTTCTTCAAAATAGGGACAGTATGAATTATCACTTTTAAATTTTAAATAATAAACATAACGGTTGCTCATTTTTAATCCCCGTATATTTTTCAGGGTTTTTATGGTTGATTGTTCCGGTTTAAGAAAAATTTCTCTTTTTTCGTTTTCAATCTTAAATACAACACTGTTTTGTACCGGGCTGTTTTTCAGCATTAAAACAAATTCCTTTACTTCTTTTTCTGTGGCGAGGAATAGTTCCAGGCTCCTTTTGCCATAGGTCCAGAATGAATTTTCATTAATGGGATGATAATTATCATTCAGAAAATATACCCAGTATTTTTCTTTTCCATCCCTGATAAGCCTTCCGAAAGCTCTTGGGTTTTCATTTGTGGGAAGTTTATCAAATTGGGTCTTTTCCGGGGGAAACAGGTTTATTGGAAATGAAAGCCCTGCATACCTGGAAAAGGAGGAATGATAGCTCA
Organism: Acidobacteriota bacterium; assembly: GCA_039714255.1. Classification (GTDB taxonomy): domain Bacteria; phylum Acidobacteriota; class Aminicenantia; order UBA2199; family UBA2199; genus UBA647. The sequence continues at coordinate 37,914 of JBDLJQ010000002.1, read as the reverse complement.
TGTCCATATAAATTCCTGACAGGAATACTATTGAGATAACAACAGGAACTAAAAGAAACCTGAATATCCGGCCCCTGTACCCCAGGAAGAAAAATAGCGGAAATAGTGTGAAAAAATAGCGATTCCCGATTGAACCGCTTCCTCCGAAATAATTCACAGGATCGAGAAAAAGAATAAATACAAGAATTCCTGTTATTATGGAGGCAAGAATAAACCAGTCTTCCCTCTTTTTTTTCTGGAAGAAGAAAAAGAAAAGGATAAAAACGCCCGGGAAAAAATATATGAACATTCCTGTAAATCTTCCAAAAAAATAGTAAAACAGATTGAGAACAGCTACTTCAAGGCTGAGGAAGAATCTTTTTCCATAATTATCCAGGCTCATTTTAAACCCTTTTTCAAAGGAATATTCGGGTTTTTCATAAGGGAATTTTGAATGAAAACTTCTCCTGTCCCCGCTCATGGGGTTTATCTCGCCGCTCTGGAAATAATATATAGCAAGATATCCCGAAGATATAACCAGGGCAATAAGCGAGAGTATAATGAATTTTTTCCATTCTTTATTGAAAAGTATGATCAAAAATATTATTGCTATTGGAAAAAGTGTGGTGGGCTTGGAAAAAACAGCAGTAGCAAAAAAAACCGGAGAAAGGTATATCCATTTTTTGTTTGTAAATGGATAAAAGAAGAAAAAAAGGCCGGTGAACATAATAAAAAAATTAAAAAGATCTGCAGTGATCCACCATATATAAACAGGTATTACGGTTGCAAGGACAAAAATAAGTGTAAACAGGAAGCTTTTTGCTTTCGGGTGAAATTTGCTTAAAAAGATGTAACCCATAAGGAGAGAAAGAAAGATCATAAGGCCGTTGAACAGAAGAAAACCGCGTACACCGAAAATCTTATAAAATGGTGCTGCAAATAACGGATATGCAAAAAATTTTGCATATGAAAGTTCCCCGTCCTTTGATTTTTTCAGGTAGAATGCGGCCGGGCCAGTTCTGAATATTTTCTTTATCCTTACTATATCTTCTCTCTTATATTTCAGGTCAAAATCATGTGCAATACTTTGGGTGATGGAAAAGTAACTGGATTCATCAGAGAAAAAACCTCCCCGCTGTCTTGTGGGAATATCAGTAGAAAAGGAAAAAAAGATCAGAAAGAGTAATAAAAGTATAAAAAAGGCTTTGATATTTTTATCAGTCACAAAAAGAGAACCATTTTACGGAAGTCGGGTTAAAAGCTGTCTATTGCTTTCTCCTCATCTTCAAAAGTTTCAAAAACAGTTATCAATTTTGTTACTGAGAGCAGGTCCTTAACTTTGTTTGTCAGGTTAACTATCTTTACAACGCCCCCTTTATTTTTTACGGAAGTGTATGATCTGACAACTTCACCAAGGCCGGTTGAATCCAGGTAGGGGACACTTTCAAAATTAAGCAGCAGTTTGGTTTCATTCTCTTCAAGAACTGTGTCAATGGTTTTTCTTAGTTCATCAATACCTTCTCCAAGCAGTATTTTTCCTTTAATGTCGAGGACTACAACTTCGCCGTTTTTTCTTTTTTCAATTTTCATATTTTTCTCCTTTCTTAATTTAATTTCTTATAACATATAAAAACCTTTTTTTCAACATTCACAGATGTTTCTGAACTATGGTTAATAAAAAGAATTTAGAAACTGAACTTAGTGTTCTCCGGGGGGTGGTGGAGGAGGTTTAGTTCCATAACTTTTCACTTTTTGCTCAGCTTTTGTTTTAAGTTTTTCCAGAAGGTCACTGGAGATAGTGAAAGAAAGCTTGAGGCTTTCCGCAGTTGAAGAAATGTCTATATTGTTTACCAGCTCAGCAACTTCGGGGCCTGCCATTGCGCCCAGCCCTTTAAAGCTGTTTATTGTTGTTGCAAGTTGTTTGTTCCCTTCATCATTATGAGAAACAAGAATTACATTACCTGTCCAACTGTTTCCTTCATAGTTAACATTTCCATAAAGAGCTTCAGCTTTAGAGAGGTCAGCACTGAACATTCCATTGCCTGTTTTTCCTTTCATTTTTTGAGGAAAATCAAAAACAAATGACATAATGGAAGATGTCCCTGCTTTTTCCATATAATCTATCATCCTTTTATTTGAATAGATATTTTCCCCGGATCCTTTTGAAAGATCGACGATCTTCTTAAGGCCGGTTATTGTCCCTGCGGCAGCAATATTATCTGACATGAATACTAACCCGCCTTCTTTTCCCTTATCTTCTTTAAATGTGTAAATTGTCAGGCCCTTGTATTCCTGTTCCGAAGACTCTTTACTTTTTTCTTTAATGATGGGAAGAATTTTTTCTTTGTTAACTGAAATATTTGCTAAAATTGAAAAATCCTGGTTCTTTGAATCCATTTCATTGAAAAAAACAAAAACTGCTCCTCCTATATCTTTTTTTGGGTCAATACCTGTTTTATTCACAAAATCCTGATAGTTTTCAAACATATCCATTTTTTTTCTTATTTCATCTCTTTCAAGATCTTTTGTCATTTTGTCAAAAACAGAAAGGGATGTTAGTTTTTTTACATTTATTGCAAAAAATCCGGTAGCATTTTCCGGGATCATTTTATACAGGGCCAGTGTTCCACTGTCTGAAGAAATACCCCCGGCCTTATTATCTTCGCATCCTGTAACAAAAATCATTACCAGAGCAAAAACAAAAATTGCTGATACTGAAATTGATCTTTTCATTTTATTCTCCTTGTTTCATATGTCAATTATTGCATGAGTGTTAGATATTAACATAAAAAGCAGGATCATTAAAGAATCCCTGCTGAATGATCTTAAGACTCTGCATTATTACATACGTGAATATTGTTCGATGGGTTTCAACTGGTTGACAATAATGTATATATTAAAGTATAATTTCCTTTAAAATTTTCAAATCCTTAAGGAGTTGTCTAATGAAAAAGCTAAATGTGTTTATTGTTATATTTATATTTATTTTTGTAATGATTTCAGGAGTTATTCCTGCTCAGGAGAAAATAGAAAAGAAAGGTTTACAGGATTTTATTGATTTTCTTGTTAAAAATAAAGAATCTCTGAATTATGAATCATTTGGTTCATTTGAACATGAAAAATGGGTTGAGGTCAGAGTCTATTGTGGTAAAGAAACAAAAAAGAAACTGGAAGAAAATATCAGTGATTTTAATTATAAAGAGTATAATTATAAGAATGGTGATTCTAACAGTGGTACATTTTTTATAATATTCGGGAAAGCCACAAAAACTTCAGAAAAGAGTAGTACTGCGAAAGTTAAAAAAATCAAGTGTCCCCGTAAAGTCTATGTTGATACAAAAAAAGTTAAAAAAGAAAGTTTAAATGAATTTAAATATTTTGAAAAAGGGCTTAAAGACGGCGGGCAGGTTTCCTCCGTATCACCAAAAACCTTTAAAGTTACAAAAGTTTTTGTAAAAAAAGGGGAAAAGGTAGAAAAAGGGCAGATATTGCTTAGTTTTGATACATCGGATATTGATAAAAGTATCAGCGAATCTGAATCCTCTTTAAAAGACTGGAGGATAACCTTGAGAAAAAGGAGAGGCTGGAAGGTAAAAAGCCCCAGGGCGGAACAGCAGGCTGAAAGAAAGATATCAGAGCTTGAAGAAATAATAACCGGCCTTAAAGAAGATAAAGAAAAAGCTGTTTTATCTTCTGAAAATGAGGGGCAGTTACTTTTTATCTCGGAATCAGGTGAAACTGTTAGTGAAGGTGATATAGTTGCAAAAGTTTTGAATAACTCTGTACTGAAAGTTGAGGTAAGGGATGATGAAAAAGAATTGTTTGAAAATATCAATAAAGTTGATATCTCATTTGAGAGGACAGACCGCCGTTATGAAGGAAAAGTGATAAATGAGGAAGGCAATGTAATAATATTGATAGACAATGAAGACTTTTTTCTCAATTCTGAAGATAAGGCAAAATTCAGAGTTCTTTATAAAGTACATGAAGATGTTATTGTCCTTGAAAAGAAAAACCTTTTAAAAAATGATCTGGGTACATATGTTTATATAGTTCAGAAGAAAAGGGCGAAAAGAGTTTATCTCAAAACCGGGATCTCTGAAATGGGTAAAACAATTATTCTATCAGGGTTGAATGTTGATGAAGAACTTATTACTACAAAAGATAACTGTCTTAAGGACAGAAAAAAATTAAATTTTGATGTAACAGTTCCGAAAAAAATTAAAACTGAAAAGAAAGTTTTGAAAAAGAAAGTAAAAAAGGTTGCAACAGAGAAAAAGGTTGAAAAAAAAGAGACAGTAAAGCAGGAAGTAACAGATGAGATCAAAGTTGCAGAAGTAAAGAAAAAAAGTAAGTGGGGTGAATTTGATTATTGTCCATCAGTGGTTAAAGTTAAAACTAAAAAGATAAAAAGTGAAAATTTCTTCGGATATGAAACAATAGATTCTTTTATAGGATCAGGTGCAATTGAAAATGTATTGTCACAGATAGGTGGTGTTGTTGCTGATGTTTTTGTATCTGCCGGTGACAAAATTGAGAGAGGGCAGCTCTTCCTTGAGTTTGATTCAAATGATCTTGAAACAAAAAAGGTTGAAGCACAGAGATCGCTTGAAGAGTGGAAAAAGGTACTTTCCAATGTTGAAACCTGGACTGACCGTAGTGAAAAACTTGAAAATGAACTTAAAGAAAAGATCAGAAAAGTTTCTCTCCTTATCCCGAGATTGAACAGCAGTATCCTTAACTCTAAAGTATATTCTTCTTCAGATGGAATTGTTGGTTCCATAGCCGGTAAAGGCGATAAAGTACAAGAAGGGGATATCCTTTTGAGTGTAACAGATAATTCAAGGATAAAGATTCCCGTGAAAGTTGATGATCCGTCACTTTATAATGAAGATATGAAAGTTGAACTGGGAGTAGAAGGGCTGAATAAAAAACTTACCGGAAAGATCAGTAAAGTAAATGGAAAAATTGAAGTGATCTTATCAAATGTACGCGGAATACTGGAAAAGGGAAAAAAGGTAAAGGTTAATATTTTAAGGTCTTTCAGAGATACCATTGTTCTTTCAAAAAATGAATTCCTGAAAGATTCAGATGGATATTTTGCTTATATAGTTAATAATGATAAAGCAAAAAAGGTTTATCTGAAACCCGGTCCGGAGAAGGGTAACCTGGTATTAATAGATTCCGGGTTGGAAGCTGGTGATGAATTGATCATTTCCGGATTTGACTGTCTTGAAAATAACAAAAAAATAAAAGTTCTGGTTTATGACAGCAATAAGGATAAATTTGTTGCAAGGAGTAAACCCGGTGTAGTTGACCTGAAGAGGGATAAGGTTTTAAAGAAAAAATTTATTGCAGGTATTGGAGGAGCATATAACTCAGTATCAGATCAGATCTTCAAGGATGTTTACGGAGCAGGCGGTATGGGTGGAATGTTTGACATCGGTTTTGTTATTAAGAACAAGGTCGAATTGTTTACCAATATTATGTATATGCCTAAAGCAGGATCAACTCTTTCCGTAAGCAAGGTTGATCTTACAATGTATTCATTTTATGTAGGGGCTAAATATCTGTTTGCCAGAGGTGACAAAGCATTACCTTTTATCGGTATTGCAATGAACAGGCTTGCGGTGAAAGAAGATAGTGACGAGATCGATCTTCATACAGCTTATAAAGATTCAATGGGATTTACTGTCCTGGGAGGAATTTATTATGAGATAACTCCGGGACTGGACTTTATGGTAGATCTCCGTTATGACATAAATAAAATGGAAGTTGGTGGCGGACTTGAAGATATAGACTTTTCAGGACTTAAAGCTTTCCTCGGAATTATTTTCAGATTCTAATAAGAAAGGAAAGTATAAACTAAAGAAGATTAAAAACTTAAAATATAAAAAGCCCGGTGAGTCTTCACCGGGCTTTTTTTTTATACAAAATAGTTTTATTTGCGTATATAATTTATTATTATAATTGTTCAATCACCATTTAATGGAAGAAGATCAATTGTTCAGGAGGTAGTATGAAAATTAAAAGTTTACTGATAATTGTATCGTTGATGTTTTCTTTAACCCTGGTTTCAGCGGAGAATGTAAAAAAAGGAGACAGGATAAAAATAACAAAATGGCTGAAACTCGGCCCGGCTCCGGTAACAAAACTTGAAAGAAAGATATATAAGAATAATAAAGATATTGCAAACCACCGCTATCTGGATATATCTGCATTGATCCCTGAAGCGGGTAAAAGAGTTACATGGAAAAAAGGGAAGACCCTTCGCTGGACAAAAGTCAGTGAATTCAGCACAAGGAGCAGTTATGACTCTATATATTATTTTGCCACCTTTCTTGATGCTTACAGCACTTTAAGATCCAAACTGATAGTTGAAGGGCTGGAAGAATCCCTTGTTGATATCTTTTTTGATGGAAGGGCACCGAAAAAAGATTATGATAATAAAAAAGCAAAGGTAAAGGTGTCACTTGATATCCTTAATGAAAAACATATTCTCCTTCTTAAGGTTTTTGTACCTGCAAATAAAAGTTTCAGATTAAATGCTTTTATTGATAATGGAGAACAGGTAAAAACCGGCAAATTGAAAATTTCAGATTCTCTTTACAGACGGGTGAATTTCAGGAATATCCTTAATATGATCTCTGTCTCCAATGTGAAGGTTTCCCCAAATGGCAGGTTTGCAGCACTATCATTAAAGAAAACTGAACAAACGGGAGATTCTTCCTCATGGAGTGAAATTGTAAAAGTTTCAGATGGATCTGTTATTTTTACAACAAAGGGTGTAGGGAAACTGAGTGGTTTCTCGTGGCTGAGGGATTCTGAAAGTTTTTCTTATTCTATTTCCAGGAAGGGAAAAACATCGCTTTTCCGGTTTAACCTGAAAAATAAAAGAAGAAAAATTATCCTTCGTAATGTGAAGGATCTTTCAGATCACTGGTGGTCTCCCGATAACAGTTTTATTATCTATACAACCTATAAGAAAAAAAAGATGGGGAAGGGGTTCAGATATATCAAAAATATTCCTGAAAGGGCCAGATCGGGAAGTTATACCTATTCAATGTATCTTTATTACCCTGAAGGGAGTGTTACACATAAGATAAGTACAAATAACGACAATTTTTCTTCAGTACTTATAAGTCCCGACAGTAAAAAGGCGATCCTGGGAAAAAGTGTGGCCGATCATAAGAACAGGCCCTATTATAAAAGTATATATTATCTTATTGACCTTGGGTCATTTGATGAAAAAAAACTTTTTGAGAGCAATTTTGTTTCTCCGGCTTTATGGTCACCGGATTCAAAAAAAATACTGATGACCGGTGGCCCTTCATCATTTAATTCTGTTGGAAAAAATGTGAAAGAAGGGGTTATCCCAAATGAATATGATACTCAGGTTTTTATTTACAATTTACTGAATGGAAACATTGATCCCATTACAAAAACGTTTAAACCCTCTGTTAATTCTGTTCACTGGAGCAGGAACGGGAAATATATCTATATAAAAGCTGGCGACAGATCATATGTTAATCTTTTCAAATATAGTATTGCAGGAAGGAATTTCAGAAAAATTAAAACGCCTGTTGATGTGATCGGAAGGATATCTTTTGCAAAGAATACTAATATTGCGGTTTTCCAGGGGTCCGGTTCAACGTTACCCCATAAGCTATACAAAACAAACCTGAATTCGGGAACAACTGTACTTTTAAAAGATTATAACCGTAAAGATTTCAAATATGTAAAGTTCGGAAAAATTGAAAACTATAATGTCAAATTGGGAAATGGAAAAACGATTACGGGAAGGTTATATTATCCCGGTAATTTCAGCTCTTTAAAGGAATATCCCTGTATCGTCTATTATTATGGAGGTACTTCTCCGGTTGAGAGGACTTTTGGAGGGAGATATCCTTTTAACTGGTATGCGGCAAACGGATATATAGTTTATGTTCTTCAACCCAGTGGTGCTGTAGGGTTCGGGCAGGAATTTTCGGCTGTCCATGTTAATGACTGGGGAAAAACTACTTCAGCCGAAGTAATTGAAGCGACAAAGGAATTGTTGAGAACACATAAATTTATTGATCCGGAAAAAGTGGGAGCCATGGGTGCTTCATACGGAGGATTTCTTACCCAGTATATTGCAACTCAGACCGATATATTTTCCGGATTCATTTCTCATGCAGGTATAAGTGCACTCTCAAGTTACTGGGGGGTAGGTGACTGGGGATATACATACAGTGGTGTTGCAACAGCCGGAAGTTTTCCATGGAACAGGAAAGATATATATGTAGGGCACAGCCCCCTGTTTATGGCTGACAGGATAAATACACCTCTCCTGCTTTTACATGGTGATATTGATAACAATGTCCCTCCCGGTGAAAGCTATCAGATGTTTGCCGCATTAAAGCTTCTTGGTAAAGAGGTTGCACTGGTTACTTTAGATGGCCAGTCTCACTGGATAATGAAATATGAAAAGCGGGTGTTCTGGATGAAGACAATTATGGCATGGTTCGATAAATGGCTGAAAAAAGATCCAGCCTACTGGAATACACTTTATAAAGACTATATGGATATAAAACAGGGTAAAAGTAATTAATTGTAATTAAATATATCAGACAGGAATAATTGTGTAAGGAGTATATGAATGAAAATTAAATTATTTATATTAATGACAATAATTTTAACAACTGGTTTTTTTTCTTTTAAAGATCTGGATGGATGTACAACTGCAATAGTCAGTAGTGATGCTTCGCTCCGCAAGGTCCCCATGTTATGGAAAAACAGGGATACCGGTACTCTTTCAAATAAGATCATTTATGTAAAAGAGGTTCCCTATAGCTATATCGGTATTGTTAATGCAGATGAAACTTCGGGCCGTTTTGTATATGCCGGCCTGAATTCAGAAGGATTTGGCATTATCAATACAGTTGCTTACAATCTGCCGAAAGTCAGTGATGAAATGCATGACCTGGAAGGGCAGATCATGGCTGAAGCTCTTCGTACATGCAGCAGAGTAGATGATTTTGAGAATTATATCAAAAAAAATCTTGGAGACACACTGGGTAGCTGGGCGAATTTTGGTGTAATTGATGCATACGGAGGTTCAAAAATCTTTGAAGTACATAATAACGGTTATAAAAAACTGGATACCATAAAAAGTCCGGATAAATATTTTGTCAATACCAATTTTTCACGTACAGGGAAAAAAGGTAAAGGTGCCGGTTATCTCCGATTTGAACGGGCGGTAAAATTGTTTGAAAAGATTCCTGTAAAAGGTATTACCCATGAATATATTTTTCAGAATATCTCCAGGGATTTCGGCCATACACTGGTAAAACATCCTACTGTTAATGAGTTAAAAGAATTTCCTTCAAATGATCCATTGTGGATACATAGCAGCAATTGTATCAGCCGGCCAAGTACTTCCGGAGTTGTGATCATTAACGGGAAGCAGCCGGATAAAAAGGATTCAGTAGCGACACTCTGGGCTATCCTCGGAGAGCCGGTTACATCAATTGCAGTCCCGGTATGGGTAGAAGCGGGAAAGGTTCCACTGCCGTTATATGAAGGTAAAACAGCCCCCATTTGCTCTGAAGCCCTGAGAATAAAAAAGATCATCCACCCCTTCACTGAGGGAGCAAAGAAGGATTATATGAATGTAACAAAACTTGTAAATAAAGATGGTAAAGGTTTCCTCCCTGAATTATTGAAAACCGAAAAATATATTTTTAAAGCAACAGCAAAATTTTTAAAGAAAAAACACACTGCTGAAGAGTATGCAGCTTTCCAGAACAAAATGGCCGAAACAGCTTTAAAAACTCTTAAAAAAATAGAGTAATCATTGTTTTTACGAAAATAGAAAAGGGTTGAATAAGAAATAAAGTAAGATATTAATATTAATAAAAAAGGGCAGTATTTTCACTGCCCTTTTTTTTATCAATTATATCAACTCATTTAATTTTTGGAAGATGTTTTAGAAGATACCCAGTAACAGTTTTGCTTCATCTGACATCATATCTTTGCTGAAAGGCGGGTCCCAGACCAGGTCAATCTTTACGGATGTAATTTCCGGGATCGATCTTATTTTATCTTCAACTTCTTTAGGGAGAGAATCGGCAACAGGACAATTGGGCGATGTAAGGGTCATTTCTATCTTCACGCACTGTTTTTCATCAATCTCTATTCCGTAGATCAGTCCCATCTCATAGATATTCAGCGGGATCTCGGGGTCATAACAGGTTTTAAGTTTTTCTATTACTTTATTTTTCAGTCCGGAATTTTTTTCCATTTTTTATTATTCAGTAGAAGTATTATCTTTCCCGTTTATTGCATTGTTCATTGTATGCCAGATCAATGTTGCACACTTTATTCTGGTGGGGAATTCTCTTACACCCTGCAGGGGTTCCGCTTTACAGATATCTTCAGGAACCTTGACACAGGGTTTGTCACTGGTCATCATATTCTGGAATTCACCGAACATCTTTTTTGCTTCTTCCACAGTACGCCCTTTTAAATTTGCCGTCATCATTGAAGCTGAAGACTTTGAAATAGCACATCCTGCACCTTCAAATGATACATTCTCAATTTTATTATCTTTTATCTCAAGATAGATGGAATAGTGATCACCGCACATGGGATTATAACCTTCGGCTTTGTGTGTGTGATGTTCCAGTTTTCCGAAATTTCTCGGGTTCTTATTGTGATCCAGGATAATTTCCTGATAAAGTTCTTTTAGTTCCGACATTATTTAAATACCTCGTACAATTTTTTTAAAGCTATTGAAAAAATATCAATCTCTTCGATAGTATTATAACATGCAAATGAGATCCTGGATGTAGCAGGAACTTTAAAAAAATCCATAACCGGTTGTGCACAATGATGGCCTGTCCTTATGGCAATTCCTTCCTGGTCCAGTATGGTACCAATATCATGAGGATGGATCCCTGATATATCAAATGAGATAACTCCCGCTCTCTTTCCGGCTTTCCCTATAAGCCTTATTCCTTCAAACTCTTCAAGCATCTCAGTTGCATAATTAAGAAGTGAACTTTCATATGCTTCTATATTTTCTATCCCCAGCCCTTTTACATATCTGATCGCTTTACCCAGGCCGATCATCCCGGATATATTCGGGGTCCCTGCCTCGAATTTGTATGGAAGTTCATTATATATTGTTTTATCAAAAGTGACAGTTCTTATCATATCTCCGCCGCCCTGGTATGGTTTCATCTCTTCCAGCAATTCCTCTTTCCCATAAAGGACTCCAGTACCTGTGGGGCCGTAAACTTTGTGTCCTGAAAATGCGAAAAAGTCGCAATCCATATCCCTTACATCAATTTTTGTGTGAGGAATCGACTGAGCACCGTCCACCAGAACTTTTATCCCGTATTTATGTGCTGTATCAATTATGGCCTTTACAGGGTTAACAGTCCCGAGTGCGTTTGAAATATGTGATATAGCTACAAACCTGGTTTTTTCATTTATCATGCCCTCAAATTCTTCTACTTTTAATTCTCCCTTATTGTTCATTGGGATTATTTTCAGTTTCGCACCTTTTCTCTCTCCGATCATCTGCCAGGGTACTATATTGGAATGATGTTCCATTGCACTTATTATTATTTCATCACCTTCTGTTAATTTGTCAAGAACATAACTCTGAGCAACAAGGTTGATCCCGTCTGTTGTACCCTTTGTAAAAATTATCTCTTTATTGTCTTCTGCATTAATAAATCTTTTTATTATTTCCCTCGAATTTTCATACTCAGTAGTTGCAAGATTGCTCAGGGTATGTACTCCCCGGTGAATATTTGAATTCTTCTGGTCATAATATTGTTTTATACTCTCTGTCACCTGTGAAGGTGTTTGTGAAGTTGCAGCGTTATCAAAATATACAAGCCTTTTATTATTCACTCTCTGATTAAGTATGGGGAAATCATCTCTTATCTCATTTATGTCAGGAAAACCCATATGATCTTTTCTTATCATTTCTGTATTGTTCACTATATTAACTCCCTATTAATTCTCTCTGGAGAATTTTTTCCACTTTTGAAGCTACACCTTTTAATTTAAATTTGTCAGTGATCTCTTTTGCAAACCCTGTGGTAAGAATCTTTTTTGCATCTTTGTCTCCTATTCCCCGGGAACGGAGGTAATAGACCGACTCTTCATCAAGTTGTCCCACTGCTGCGCTATGAGCGCACTTTACATCATCTGCATATATTTCAAGTGTGGGTTTTGAATCCACCGTGGCTTTATCTGAAAGGAGAAGAGACCTGTTGGATTGAACAGAATCGGTTCCTATTGCTCCCTTTGCCACATATATTTTTCCGTCAAAGACCGCTCTGGCTTCATGATCCAGAATTCCATGAAAATTTTCTATACTTTTGCAGGAGGGATCCTTATGATATACCGTTGTATGATTATCAATATGTTGATCTTCATTAACAAAATATATACCTTCCAGTAAACTTTCAGACTTTTCACCTTCCATGGAAGAGAAAATATTATTCCTTGAGATTTTACTACCAAAAGAAATGGTCTGGCTGGTAAAGCTTGAATTTTTTGACTGATGGACTTCAATCGTACCTATATGAAATGATATCTTGCTTTCCTGTTGAATCTTATAATGATCAAGAGATGAACCTTTTTTCAAAAGTATTTCAGTCCTGGAATTTGTAAAATATTTTGAGTTTTTTACCCCGATATATTCTTCAATGACAGAAACACTGCTGTTTTCTTCTGCTATGATTATATTTCTCGGTGAATTTATAGTTGCCTCTTTAATATTTGTATTTATATATATCAGATGGAGTGGTAATGGCTGAGTTACAGATCTTTCTATTTTAATAAAAGCTCCATCATTTAAATATGCGCTATTCAATGCTGCAATACTGTTTTTCCTGCCTTCAGGGGAATATGTTTCAAGAAATTTTTTCAGTTCATTATTCTCCCGGTTCAGTTCTTCTCTTATACTTTCAAACCTGATCCCATCCGGTTTTTTTGAAGAAGTGGATAATTCCGGGCTGAAGTTACCGTTAAGAAAGATCAAATAGAAGGGTGATAATTTTTCAGGGATAATTTTTTTTACATCGTCTGAGATTATATAAGGGCTGGTATTTTCTTCCGGAGAATTATAATTATATTTTAATACAGTTGAAAGGTCTGTATATTTCCATTCCTCTTCATCTGTTCCCGGCAATCCTGTAGCTGAAAAATCTGATTCGCCTTTATTTCTGATGGAATTAATCCAGTCTTCATCATTTTTCCACATCCCTTCCTTTAACTTTTTTAAAGGTGAAATAAGTTGAAATCCCGGTAAAGTATTTTTCACTTACAGTCTCCTCCATCCTCCGGGATTTTATTTATCCAGTCATAACCATTCTTTTCAAGTTCCAGTGCAAGTTCTTTTCCTCCGGATTTGATGATCTTACCGTTGGCAAGAACATGAACATAATCAGGTTTAATATAATCCAGCAACCTCTGGTAATGAGTTATCAGTATAATACTTTTTTCGGGAGTAAAATATCTGTTAACCCCGTCGGCAACGATCTTAAGTGCATCTATATCCAGTCCGGAATCGGTCTCATCAAGAACTGCAAGGTCAGGCTGAAGAATTGAAAGCTGGAGTATCTCATTCCTTTTCTTTTCTCCTCCTGAAAAACCTTCATTAACGGATCTTTTTAACATTTCTTCACTCATACCGATATTTTTCATCTCAGCTTTCACCATATTGAGAAAATCCATTGCATCTATCTCTTCCAACCCTTTATATTTTTTTATTGTGTTAAGGGCAGTCCTGAGAAAGTATGTATTGTTAACACCCGGTATCTCTATGGGATATTGGAATGCTGCAAAGATCCCCTCTCGTGCTCTTATCTCAGGTTCCATCTCTATCAGATCCTTCCCTTTATATATAAGATCACCTGAACTTATTTTATATTCCTTTTTTCCTGCTATTGCCTGTGTTAAAGTACTTTTCCCCGAACCATTGGGGCCCATTATGGCATGGATCTCCCCTTTGTTTACATTCAGGTTAATACCCTTAAGTATCTCTTTTCCCTCAATTTCAACATTCAGACATTTTATTTCCAGCATTCTGTTTTCCTCCATATTTTTCCTTTTACCCCACACTTCCTTCCAGGCTGATCTCCAGAAGTTTCTGTGCTTCGACTGCAAACTCCATTGGAAGTTCTTTAAATACCTCTTTACAAAAACCATTAACTATCATTGATATGGCATCTTCCATACTCAAACCTCTCTGCTGAAGATAAAAGAGCTGGTTCTCACCGATCTTGGAAGTTGTTGCTTCATGTTCAACACTGGAGCTGTTATTTTTTTGAACTTCAAGATAAGGAAATGTGTGAGCACCACATTTATCTCCCAGAAGTAATGAATCACATTGAGAAAAGTTTCTGGAATTTATTGCTCCCTGTGTCATTCGTACCAGGCCCCGATATGAATTATTGCTGTATCCACCGGATATCCCTTTTGAAATTATCGTACTCTTAGTGTTTTTTCCAATATGGATCATCTTTGTGCCTGTATCAGCCTGCTGATAATTGTTTGTCAGGGCAACTGAATAAAATTCCCCCACAGAGTTATCTCCTCTCAGAATACAGCTTGGGTATTTCCAGGTTATGGCTGATCCGGTTTCCACCTGTGTCCATGAAATTTTTGAATTATTTCCTTTGCATAATCCCCTTTTTGTGACAAAATTATAGATCCCGCCCTTACCTTCCTTGTCTCCCGGATACCAGTTCTGAACTGTGGAATATTTTATTTTTGCATTATCAAGAGCTATAAGTTCAACCACAGCTGCATGAAGCTGGTTCTCATCTCTCATGGGAGCTGTACATCCTTCAAGATAACTGACAGAACTGCTCTCTTCAGCAACAATAAGCGTCCTTTCGAACTGGCCTATATTTGCTGTATTGATCCTGAAGTAACTTGATAGTTCCATCGGGCTTTTTACACCTTTTGGAATATAGCAGAAGGTACCATCGCTGAATACTGCAGAATTAAGTGCTGCAAAAAAATTATCCCGGTAAGGGACAACAGAGCCGAGGTATTTTTTTATCAGATCCGGATGGTTCTTTACTGCTTCTGAAAATGAACAGAATATTATTCCAAGGTCCTTCAGTTTATCCTGGAATGTTGTTGCCACCGAAACAGAATCGAAAACAGCATCCACTGCAACATTTGCCAGCTTTTTCTGTTCATCAAGAGATATGCCCAGCCTGTTAAAAGTATCAAGAAGTTCACTGTCCACATCATCGAGGCTTTTCAACTCTTTTTTTTTCTTTGGAGCTGCATAATATACAATATCCTGAAAATCTATGGGGTTAATTTTTAAATGGCCCCAATCAGGCATTTTTATTGTTTCCCAGTATCTGAATGCTTTCAGGCGGAAATCGAGAAGAAAATCCGGCTCTTCCTTCTTTTTTGAGATCATTCTTATCACATCTTCATTCAGTCCCTTTCCGAAAGTGTCCATTTCGATATCGGTCTCAAAACCATATTTATATTCCTGGTTCTCAAGTTCTTTAAGAAGCTTTTTATCACTATTTTTTTTATCGGTATTATCTTTATCCATTATCTCAGCCTTCCTCAGGTAATATCAGCCAATGTTATATCTTCCATTGCCTCTCTCAATTTCAGGTTAAATTTGAACCAGATATCTTTTACCTGACAGTCTTCTTCCATATTGCATGCTTTTTTTATTACCGGATGACAATAATCCAATGTACCTCCGGGAAGGTCCACAGCTGTATAAATATCCCAGAATGATATATCTTCCGGTTCTTTTGTGATGATGAATCCCCCTCCGGGGCCCATTTTACTTTTCAGAATATTATTTTTTTTTAGATCAATAAAGATCTTTTCCAGAAAATTTTCAGAAATATTCTGTTTTTCTGATATGAATTTACGGTTTACTGCCTTTCCTTTTCCGGCCTTTATGACCTCCTGAAGGGCCCGTAATGCATACTCTGTTTTTAGTGTAAAGTTCATCCATACTATAATATAATAGTTGCCTAGAATTGTCAACTATTATATATGGTTCTATAACTATAATATGGATCTTTACAAATAGGGTAAAACTTCCTGCTTGTTTTAAACTATTTTACACCTTCTATTGCTTTTTTCAGTGCATCTTCAAGAATATGTGCGGGAGGTTCTTTTATAAAATCCTGATCCATTAATAATTTCATTGAACTTCTTGCTTCATTTATATCAGCAAGGGTTTTATCATAAACACTCTGCCAGTCAAGTTTTATTCTTGCAACTCCATTCTTTACTGCTTCCATGGCGACATCAGCGGCTTCGTGGGCAAATACCTCTGTTTCATCCATTGTGGGCATAATATAGTCCGGATTGATACCTTTCTTTTCAGCAAAGTTTGCAACAGAATAGGAAGCAGCTATTGCCATTTCATCTGTAACTTTTTTTGCCCTTGCCAACAGGGACCCTTTGAGAATACCTGGGAATCCAAGAGAATTGTTTACCTGGTTTGGGAAATCTCCTCTTCCAGTTGCGACTATATAAGCTCCTGCTTCTTTTGCAGCGTATGGATATATTTCAGGAACTGGGTTTGCACATACAAACACAATTGATTTTTCAGCCATAGAACTGATCCAGGAAGGTTTAACAACATCCGGGCCCGGTTTACTCAGTGCAATAAGTACATCAGCACCTTTCATGGCAGTATCCATATCTGTTATCCTTTTCGGATTTGTCTGCTCGCAGAGTTCCCACTTCCTGTAAAACCTGGTATCTTCCTTTATATCATCTCTTCCCAGGTGAAGCGAACTTTTCGAATCAAAGAGGATCATATTTTCCGGGTTTCCTCCAGCCAGAATGATAAGCCTTGCAATAGTTGTATTTGACGCGCCTGCTCCATATAAAACAATTTTTACTTTATCAAGGTCTTTTCCCACTATTTTTAGTGCATTGATAAGCCCGGCCAGTGTAACTGAGCCTGTACCCTGGGCATCATCATGCCATACAGGAATATCGGCTTCTTCTCTTAAAGTATCCAATACCTTATAACAATTCGGTTGAGAGATATCTTCCAGGTTTACGGCACCAAAACTTGGTTGTGCCATTTTTACAAAATCAATAATTTTATCGGGATCGTGTTCACCTTTTTCGTTATAACTGTCAACACAAAGTGCAACACCGTCAACTCCTCCGAGATATTTCATAAGGAAGGCTTTCCCTTCCATAACTCCCAGGCCTCCGGGAGGTGTACAGTCACCGTCACCCAGTACTCGTGTCGAGTCTGAAACAACCGCTACAAGGTTACCTCTGTTGGAAAGTTCAAAAGAACAACTGTTATCATCCCTGATAGTAGTTGATACTTTTGAGACTCCGGGAGTGTACCAGACATTGAACCAGTTAAAACCATAAACACCTGCTTTAGGCATTGTCTGGATCTTCCCTCCATAGAATTTGTGAGTGGAGTACGAAAGCTCCTTTAGAAAAAGTGTTTTCCCCTTGGCTATCTGTTCCTGAGTAAAATTATCCGGGAATAAAACATCCAAATTAGTAAGTGATAAATCAATCTTCGACATTAGTGCCTCCTTAAATAATATCTAGAATTAAAAATATACCTTTTTACAGAGTTAATCAACCCTGAAACATAAAAAAATTTTTTTTTTAATTAAATATTCATCAACAATGTTATTTATTCACATTAACAATATTTATATAGTTATAAGGAATATCAATGTTGCTCTCATTAAATGCTTTTTGAAGCCTTATATTGAACTCTCTTGCAACTCCCCATTGTTCACCTGTCTTTGTTTTTGCAAGGACCCTGTAATTTACCGAGGAATCTCCGAATGAAATTATTCCCTGAGGAACCGGCTCACCGAGCAATTTGTCTTTCCATACAGGATCGCTGTGTATGGATGAACACAGAGATTGCAGGACCTGCATCACTTTTGAACTATCAACATCATAGGAAACTCCGATATTGATAACTGCCCGTGACCACTGATAGGTTGAATTTGAAACAATTGAAATTTCTCCGTTTGGTATAATATGAAGAGTTCCGTCAAGTGAACGGAATTTTATTGTCCTTAATGATATTTTTTCTATAGTACCTGATTTTCCATTGATCTCTACTACATCACCAAGGGCAAACTGTTCTTCCATAAGGAGGAAAAAACCGGTGACAATATCTTTAACCAGTGACTGGGCTCCAAAACCTATTGCAAGAGAAATACCACCGGCGGCAACAAGGAACGGGCCGTAATCGATATTAAGGACCCCCAATACCCAAACGGTTGCAGATATCCAGAGGACGATCTTAATAAAGGAGAGTATAACTGAAGATAAGGTCTGATATCTCTGCTTTCTGTGAGGATCTATCGATTCGCTCTTTTCGATCCTTTTTAATGTTTTTGAACTGATCATTCTTGATATTCTGATCAGAAAAAGGACAAACATGATAGCTGCAATAATGACAATAACACCCTTTATAAGTTTGCTTGTCATCTCCTTTGTTTTCCTTTCTTCAAGAAGATTTATATCTCTGTCGAGGTTTGAAATTTTTTGTTCAAGGGTACCCGTTTTTGTCTTTGTTAAATAGATAAGGGTTCTTGTAGTATTTAACTGCGGAATTTCCAGGCCGTTGACCCTTAGTTTAACAGCTCTGGAAAGGATCAGGCTGCTTAGCTTTTCCACATTGTTCAAACCGGAGCGGGATTTTTTCCGTAATTTGCTGATCTCTTTATTTTTTTCATCGATTTTTTTGCTCTTTTCTGCTTCCTTATTTTCCAATTCCTTTAATTTTTCTTTCTGTTCATTCAGTTCCTTTTCAAGACTCTTTTTTTCATCACTGAGAAGGCTGATCCTCTGCCCTATGGGAAGAGAGCTGTCATATCCCATCGATCTTTTATCCAGATCCTTTGCCATCTCTTTACTGCGTTTGTTCATCTGGACCATTTCGATCTCTTTTTCGATCCTTGATATTTTAAGGAGGACATGGTTAAGGTCTCTCTGGACTTTCAGAAGGCTGTTGTCCCCGGATCCCGAGAACTTATTCAGTTTTGACAATATCAGATTTATTTTTCCCGGTTCAGATTTGGAATAGTCTGTCAGGAATGGAAAAATTTTGTCTGTGATCAAATTGAACTTTTCCAGCAGAAGTTTAAATTTTCTCTTGTTAAAATCAAGAAGTTCTACCAACTGGTTCGTTTTTTCCAGGTCCTGAAATCCCGGAAAATTGCCCGGTGAAAATTCTTCAAGTGTTAATATTTTTGCTTTAAGGTCTGTCAGGCTGGTTTCGAATCCGGTGATCTTTTTTAAAGGATCCTCCTGGGCCTGAATCATTAAAGTTGTCAGTGTAATAATAAATAAAGTTAAAAGTATTTTTTTCATTAAATTCCCCTATTGATTTTCAACATAATGTATTCTCAAACCCCATTCCACAATGGCACCGGAATTTCTGGCACCGGAGTTATTCACAGTTATCTTCCAATTACCATTCGGTTCAATTGAGTTGAATATTTGAGTTGATCCTGTAAAAACTCTTCCGCCATCTCTGTGTTCTCCCTTGTTCCAGATACTGAAGACAGTTCTGTTGTCAGTACCCACAAGTGCTACTGAAAGGTCTTCAATTGACGGGTGATTGACACGTACCTCAAATTCGACATTCTCAACCCGCCCGTGTATTCCGAAAACTTCCAGCAATGAAACTGAGGGGAGCCATGGTAGAATTTCAGTAGCTTCGCCGTTATAGAACTCTTTGACTAAAACTGCCGGAGGATCTTCCTTTTTTTTCTTCAGTGCCAGAAGCAGTATCGCCCCCAGGGCCAAAACTCCTCCCACTATCAACAGTGCAGAGCTCTTTTTCTTTTTTTTTGGTTTTATTTGTGCTGTTTTTTCAACTATTTTTTCCCCTTTTTTCTTTACAAGTTGAATATCAAACTTATTTTCACTGTTTTCTTTAACTATTACCTTCTGTGAATAGGGATTGTATCCTTTAACATAAGCCGTAATTATATGTTCGCCTTTTATGAAATTTTCTATCTTTACAGGTGAATTACCATAGCTCTTGCCATTAACTGATATAACTGCTTTCAGAGGCACGGCACTTATGACCATACTGCCCAGGTTCTTTTTCTGAACTTCTTTAAAGATGGATAAAAAATTGGGAGGATATATCTCTTTATCCAGTGTCTGGTTAGGATTGATCTGAATGAGTTTCTCAAGCTGTGTCCGTGCTTTATCTGTTTCCTGAATTGTAAAAAGCGTCAGGGAAAGGGAAATCATTGTCCGGAATAATTTTTGTTTTGTCTCAACAAGTTCCTTTTTCTTATTTAGCTTGAATATTATCTGTTCATAGATACCTATAGCTTTTTTAAAATTTCCGGTCTGATAGTTCTCTTCGGCATTTTTCAACAATTTTGAGATATCATTATCTTCCTTTTCTGTCTCGGGAAAAACACCTGAATATGAGCCGGAAATAACAAAGAACAGGAACAGGAAAATAGTTGAAAAGGTTGTTATTTTATTAAACTTCATTTTTTTTCCTCCTTCTTTAATGAAAAGCTTATGACACTGTTTTTCATCTGATTTATCTTGATCGATCTTTCATCTGTAACGTATCCGGATTTAACAGCTTTTATCCTATAATTACCAATGGGAAACTTTTTTTTAAAGATCGGATTTTCACCATAATCAATGTCATTAATAAAAAACTTAGCAAAAGGTTTTGCCGTGATGGTTAAAAAACCGAAGGGTTTGAAACGGTAATGAGCAGGAGATTCTTTTCCCCCTGTTATTGTGATCTCCTTATTAAAAGACATATATCCATTGATCTTAAATGTGAAAGTATATTTTCCGGGAGGGAATTTTTTTTTGAAGATCTGCGTTGTGTTACCCAGTTTCATGTCATTCCAGAACACATCAGCGGGAGGAAAGGAACTGAAACGGATGGTTCCCTTTTCAGTAGATATTGGTTTGATTTCTTCTCTGGTTGTCTCTTTTTCTATTAATTCCTTCTTCTCAGGTTTTTTTACTATAGCCTTCCGGATATTATTCTGTTTCTTGTCCGGTTCTATATTTTTTTTATCTTCTTTATACTCATTTTTTATCTCTTTTTTAAGAGGTGCTTCAATATTATTTTCTGTTTTCTTTTCTGTTTCCGTATCTTTTTTCTTTCCGGCTTTTTTTTCTCCGGTATCAATTTTTACCGGGGTCTCTATTATTTCATTGTTAAGAATACTTTTTTCCTTATCCTTCAGGACAAGTACCAATATGGCAGTAACCACAAATATTGAGAAAATAAGGAAAAATAAATTCCTTTTCCTCCCACTGCTTTCTTCTTTTTTTTCATTGAAATATCTGGTTATTGCAGGAGGCCTTTTCCGGGAAAAAACATCAGCAATCTCCAGAGCATTTTGAAATCTCTGTTCCGGTTTTTTTTCAAGACATCTGGAAATAGTATATTTTAACTCTCTGGAAAGTTCAGGTACCAGTTTTCCCACGGGTTCAGGTTTATCATTAACATGTTTGTATAGTATCTCGATGGATGAATCTGCTGTAAAGATCGGCTTTCCCGTTACCAGTTCAAAAAGTGTTGCTCCAAGTGCATAAATATCAGACCTTTGATCAACAGTTTTCCCTTTTATCTGTTCAGGGGAAATATAATATGGCGTCCCCATTATTGATCCTGATTGAGTAAGAGTTTTGCTCGTAGCCGACCTGGCGATTCCAAAATCAGCCAGGTATATCTTTTGTGTCTCATCTTCAATGAGTATATTTGCAGGTTTTATATCTCTGTGGATTATCTGGTTCTTATGTATATATGAGAGTACCTTACTCATGTTCATGGCTATTTTCGGGGCTATCTCAAGGCGGATATTTTTTGG
Organism: Acidobacteriota bacterium; assembly: GCA_039714255.1. Taxonomy (GTDB): domain Bacteria; phylum Acidobacteriota; class Aminicenantia; order UBA2199; family UBA2199; genus UBA647. The sequence goes on along the minus strand of JBDLJQ010000002.1, from coordinate 16,060 downwards.
TTCCTTTATGAAATATTTCAGGTTTTTCCCTTTTATATATTTCATTACAATAAATGCGCTTCCTTCAGCAATGCCGGTATCATAGATATTTATCAGGTTTTTATGTTCCAGTTTTGCATATAACCGTGCTTCTCTGATGAATCTTTTGACGATATCCGGATCTGTTGAATGTTGTGAAAGAAGTATCTTTATTGCAACTTTTCTTTCCAGCAGTCTATCCATTGCAAGGTGAACTTCAGCAAAGCCTCCTCTCCCCAGCAGCCCCATGAATTCATACTTTTCTTTAAAGAATTCTTTCAGTTTATCGATATTCATTTTATTTTAATTATGGAATATTAGATCTTTTAAAAAATTATAATATTTTTGATTTTAAAAAACAAGAATACAAAAAAAAGATTTTTCACTTGACTTTATAAAATTCATTAAACTATAATTTTCACAGAAAAGGGGAAATAGTAATGATATCGGAACTTCTGGCTGTGAGTCATTTTAATTATGATCTGAATGAAAGCGATAGGATTATTGATCATTTTTATTTCCCTTTGATGAGGAGAGGATTATGAAAAAACTTGTAATTATAGTTATATTTGTTTTGATCTTCACTTTCATGGTATTTAATCAAGATGTAAAGCAAGAAGTCAAACAAGAGGTCAAAACTGTTCCGGAAACAAAAGAAACAGAGGTTAAAAAAGAGGATATATCACTGGGAAGGATATATTTTCCAAGGGCTTTTGTTCATGAAGGGAAGGATTTCAAAAGAGGAATCTATAAAGTAGTTCTGACAGAAAAGGATGGAATTCCTTATTTTAATGTTCTGGATAAAAAAAATGTGTTTCTTTTTGAGGATCTGGCAATAGTAAAGAAGAATAAAAGCAGATTCAAAAAATTCAGATATCGGGTCAGAAAAGAGTTACTGAGGGGATATGAATATTTCAGGATCAAAGTGACAAAACCGGATAATCTTTACTTTGGATATTTTCTGCTGAAGAAAAAAGAAACTAAAAAGGTTGTAAAGGACGAATCAGAGAAAAGCAGTTAACCGAACAGGCAGCCATATTTTAATAGTGCGGGGGCGGACAACAGTTCGCCGCTGCTTAATTATTTAAACCATTAATTATCTTCTTCATCATCTTCTTCAACTTCAACTCTCTTTTCATCTTTTCCATAATAGTCCATGATTTTCATATGATCTTCTTCCGTACAATAGTCCAGGGGTTCATTTCCTTTCAGATATGATTCCATAAAGGGATAAAGACAGTCCGGGGAAAATAATTTTCCTGTATATTTATCGATCTTTACCATAATAACCCCGGATGGCTTTCTGTACCTTTTCATCTCCGGATATTTTTCAAGATATTTTTGCATAAAATTTACAAATATGGGGCTTGCAGCCCTTGAGCCGGTCTCACCTTCACCAAGTGATCTTTTTATGTCATAGCCAACCCATACTCCAACAGAAACAGTCGGAGTATAACCAATAAACCAGGCATCGGTAAATCCATTAGTTGTCCCGGTTTTGCCTCCTACCGGAGCTTCAAGGACCCTTGCCCTGAAACCTGATCCATATTTTACAACTCCCTGAAGAAGATGATTCATAACGTAAGCAGTTGCAGGTTCAATTACCTGTTTTTTATCCGGAAAGTTTTCCTCCACAATATTATTGTTCTGATCAAGGATACTGTTTACATAATATGGGTTTACCCTGAGCCCATAATTAGGAAATACAGAATATGCAGCCACCATCTCTTTCAATGTGATCTCCAGAGAGCCGAGTCCGATCGACATAACAGGAATAAGTTTGGATGTGATCCCGAACTTTCTTGCATACTCAACTACTTTAGGTGGTGTAATAGTTTCCACTATTCTTGCTGTTACAAGATTTTTTGATTTTTCCAGTGCCATTCTGAATGTAACAGGGCCAATATAATTCCCGGTATGATTTCTCGGTTCATATGGTTCCTGTGTCCATCTGTTCTCAAAGATCTTTGGTTCATCCAGTATAATAGAAGATGGTGAGAACCCATTTTCAATAGCTGCAGTATATACAATAGGTTTTATTGTAGATCCTGTCTGCCTCATAGCCTGTATAGCATTGTTCCATTTACTTTTTTCAAAACTGTATCCCCCCACCATTGCCTTGATCGATCCCGTCCTGTTATCAATGGCGATCAACGCTCCTTCCACTTCCGGTTCCTGCTCAAGGCCTAATTCAAGTTCTTTCTTTTTTTCGTCGATCTTTTTTATTCTGAATAAAGCCAGGTCCCCCCTTTTTAGAATTCTGGTAAGCCTCCATTTTGTCCAGGAGGCATTTTTTGAAGTCAGGATCCCCTTATAATCTTTTATCTGAACAATTGCCCTCTTATTGTTTATGGAACTTATGATCCCTTCCACTATCTTATCTGTTTCTATTTTTGCCCTCTTCCAGGAATCTGCCTGATATGTTTTAATATCAAGTTTATTTTTCAGGACATTAAAATATTTTTTCTTCAGTCTCCATCCTCTCCTCTTATCAAGATCTCTCAAACCTTCTTTGAGAGATTGCTCAGCCCATATCTGCATCTCGCTATTGAGAGTTGAATATACTTTCAATCCACCTTCATAGAGCAATGTGTCTCCGAATCTTGATTCCAGATATTTTCGGATATCTTCGATAAAATGAGCACCGATAAGATAATTATCTTCTCTATATGGTTCCTTGGGAAGTTCTTCTTTGAGGGCTCTTTCAAGATCATCTTTTGAAATATATTTCAGAACCTTCATTTTTTTAAGGATCATATTTCTTCTCTTACGACAATTTTCAGGTTCTTTAAAAACATTATATTTTCCATTTGGATTAGGAATAATGGAAGTTAATAAGGCAGCTTCCGAAAGGTTAATATTACCTGCTGATTTACCGAAATAATATTTCGAGGCTGCTTCCACTCCATAAGCAGGGCCTCCAAAGGGGATCTTGTTGCAGTAAAAAGTCAGGATCTGGTCTTTTGAATATTTTTTCTCTATCTGGATGGACAGGAGTATCTCTTTCAGTTTCCTTGAAAAAGTTCTTTTACTCCTCTCTTCAAACAGGTAAAGGTTTCTTGCCAGCTGCATTGTTATTGTACTGCCGCCTCCCAGGTTCTTCCCGAACAGAACTCCGGATACAGCTCTGAAAATGCTTGTAAAACTGATTCCCCAATGAGATTTGAAGTTAGCATCTTCTGCCACAATAATAGCATTTTTCAATATTTGCGGTATATCTTTGTGTTTCAGTATAATCCTTTTTTCTACTGCAAATTCTTTAAGAAGTTGTTTGTTGTCATCATATATTCGTGTCATTACAACAGGTTTTATATCCTCAAGGTTTGTGATCTGAGGCAGCCCTTTCTGATAAACCAGAAGGATCCCTGTAAGGGAGCCTATGAGTATTGTAATAATAACACTTAAAATAATTAAAAAGATTTTTAAATTTTTTAAAAAGAATTCTTTCATGATGCTATTCAGTATATCATACCGGAGTTATTTTGTGGAAGTGTCAGGAAGGAAGGGGGATCTTTTCAAAGTACTGTGATCTGAATACTATTTTACTATTAAATATAATTATTTTTATGACAATCACTCTTGAAATTTTTACTATAAAATAATAGAATGTTAGTTTGCAAGGAGGAACAAAATGCCTGCTAAAGGTTATGTTGATATAATAGTTGATGCCTGTAAAGGGTGTGGCCTGTGTGTTACAAATTGTCCGACACAATGTCTTGACCTGAAAAAAGATGATACCAACAGTTATGGCTATCATTATTCATATATGGCAGATGAGGATAAGTGTATTGCCTGTATGAACTGTGCTGTTATGTGCCCAGATTCGGTTATTACCGTTTATAAGAAGACAGGGTGACCTGGAAATGGAGGAAAAATTGGGTGAAATAAGATTTATGAAAGGAAATGAGGCTCTTGCGGAAGCAGCGATAAGAGCAGGGATGCAGGGATATTTTGGATATCCTATCACTCCACAGTCAGAGGTTATTGAATATCTGGCTGCGGAAAAACCTAATCACAATTATACTTTACTTCAGGCTGAGAGTGAAGTTGCTTCAATTAACATGGTTTATGGAGGTGCTGCAGCAGGTTCAAGGGTTATGACCACAACTTCTTCCCCCGGATATTCACTGATGCAGGAGGGGGTTTCATATATTGCATGTGCCGAACTTCCATGTGTGATTGCAAATATTGCAAGGGGAGGCCCGGGCCTCGGTACTATCCAGCCGGGACAGGGAGATTATTTCCAGGCTGTAAAAGGTGGAGGCCATGGAGATTACAGATTAATAGTTCTTGCTCCCAACTCTGTTCAGGAGATGGTCGATTTTACTATTCTCGGATTTGATCTTGCTGATAAATACAGAACTCCTGTGTTGGTCTTATCAGATGGTGCCATAGGGCAGATGATGGAAAAAGTGGTTTTACCGGAACCAAAACAATATAATCCTGATAAACCATGGGCAACTACCGGAAAGACTCATGACAGAGAAAGAAATTATATTACTTCTCTATATATCCAGTCCGAACATATGGAAAAAAAGAATATTGAATTGCAGAAAAAATTTGACCTGATCGAAAAAAATGAGATCAGATATGAAGAATATAAAACAGAAGATGCTGAAGTAATAATTGTAGCATACGGGGTTACTTCAAGAAGCTCAAAGAAAGTTGTTGATCTTGCAAGAGAGGGTGGAATTAAAATGGGGCTTCTCAGGCCGATTACACTCTGGCCCTTTCCAAAGGAAAGGATTTCTGAACTGGCAGCCTCGGATAGAGTGAAATCTTTCTTCTCGGTAGAGATGAGTGCAGGCCAGATGGTAGAGGATGTTAAGCTTGCAGTGAACGGGAAAAAACCTACTTACTTCTATGGAAGGACAGGGGGAATTATTCCCACTCCGGAAGAGATCATAGATTTTATAAAAACAAAGGTATAGGATCAAGGAGAACTTAATGAAAGAAGGATATGAGGTTATATATAAAAAACCCAAAACCCTGACAGATAACAGGATGCATTATTGTCCGGGATGTATACACGGGATAGTCCATAAAATATTTATGGAGCTTATTGAAGAAATGGATCTTCAGGAGCGGACTGTTGGTGTCTGCCCTGTAGGATGTTCTGTTTTTGCATATGATTATATGAATGTTGATATGCAGGAAGCAGCCCATGGAAGAGCAGGAGCTGTAGCTACTGCAGTAAAGAGAATGCTTCCCGACCGGATCGTATTTTCTTACCAGGGTGATGGTGATCTGGCAGCTATAGGAACAGCTGAAACGATCCATGCATGCAACAGGGGTGAAAACTTTTTGTTCATTTTCATAAACAATGGAATATATGGTATGACGGGAGGCCAGATGGCACCCACAACCCTTAACCTGCAGAAAACAACCACATCTCCTTATGGCAGGGAGACAAAAGATTCCGGAGCAGCAATAAAAATGACCGAGATCGTCAAAGATCTGGAAGGTGTTGCATATGCTGCAAGGGTTAGCTGCAATACACCTGCAAATGTCAGAAAAACAAAAAGGATACTTAAGAGAGCCCTTGAGATCCAGGAACAGGATCTGGGGACCCAGTTTGTTGAGGTTGTTTCCAACTGTCCTTCGGGTTGGAGATGTACACCGGTTGAATCAATGGAGTGGATTAAAGATAAGTCTATCCCATATTATCCTCTTGGTGTATTTAAAGAACCGGGAAAATAGGAGAAAATGATGTTAAATGAGATGATTTTTGCTGGATTTGGTGGTCAGGGTGTTTTGTCAATGGGAAAACTCCTTGCCTATGCTGCTATGAAAGAAGGGAAAGAGATAAGCTGGATGCCATCCTATGGCCCGGAGATGAGGGGAGGAACAGCTAATTGTATGGTTAATGTAAGTGAAAATCCGATATCTTCACCTATCGTTACCAAATATGATGTTGTTGTTGCTCTGAACCTTCCTTCTTTAAATAAATTTGAACCCAGTGTGAAAGAGAACGGTATACTTATATGGGAGAGTAGTACTATTAAAGACCCTCCGGAAAGAAAAGATATTAAAATATATCCTATTCCTGCTGTAGAGAAAGCAAATACTGAATTGAAAAATGTCAAGGTTATGAATATGCTTATCCTTGGTGCACTCGTAAAGATCAATAATATAGTAAAAAAAGAATCGTTACTGGTAGCTCTGGAAGAGACCCTTCCTGAAAGACATCACAAGCTGATCCCTCTTAATGAAAAGGCTATTGAGCTTGGAATGAGCCTGGTCTGATCCTGCCTACGGTAAAGTTCTTAAGAAACTTCTCTTGGAAAATTCAATGATCAAAAGAAGTAGCAGTCCGCTTAAAAGAAAATAGTGATAAAGTTCTTTCCTGTTATAGAATCTTTTTACGGATATTTCTGATTTTTCCCATTTGTTTATCTCAGAAAATATCCGGTCGAGGGATTTTTTATCTGTGGCTCTGAAATATAATCCTCCGGTGCTGTTGGCAATTTCCCTTAAAACCTTTTCATCGATTTCCACATCAACCATTATCTGCTGTTTTCTTCCGAATGAGTCTGTTACGGGAAAAGGGGCTTTACCTCGTTTTCCCACACCTATTGTATAAACTTTAATACCAAAGTCCCTTGCGATCACTGCTGCATCACCGGGATCAATCTCACCCCTGTTGTTCACACCATCTGTCAGGAGTATGATTATTTTTGTTTTACTTTTTGAATGTTTTATCCTGTTTACGGAAGTTGCTAATGCCATTCCCATTGCAGTTCCATCCTCAAGTTCCCCTATGGAAACATTATTGAGAAAATATCTTAAAATATCATAATCAAGTGTGAGGGGGCATTTTGTAAAGGCCGAACCTGCAAATGCCACAAATCCTATCCTGTCTGTTTCCCTTTTTTTAATAAAATTTTCTATAACTTCCTTTGCTACCTCAAGCCTGTTCCTGGGTTTAAAATCAAGTGAAGCCATGGATCCTGAAATATCAAGAGTAAGGAGAATATCGATCCCTTTATTACTTTCAATATCATAATAATATAATATCTGGGGGCGGGCCATAGCTATTATGAATAAAATAAGCGATATGAGCTTAATATAGGCCATATTCCTTATAAGAAAAGGTTTGATCTTTTTTTGTGGGATCTCAAGTAGTTTCTTTGAAGAGTAGAAAATGTATCTTTTTCCCCTTTTTTTTATAAACAGATCCCACATTACCAGCAGAGGCAATAACAGGAGAAGTGTCAGGAATATCTTATGTTCGAAGTGCCACATCTTTTTCCTCTTTTATTGTTCTTTTTTTTAATTCATCAATTATATGAAAGATTCTTATATAGAGATCATCTATGTCCTTTTGCCCCGGTATAAATCTGGCAAATTTGGAAAGGTCAGATGTTGTAAAGATCAAGTTGAAATTTTCAGGGATCGATTGATCTTCTTCCCTCTTTTTTAAAATGCGGATTATTTCATATGAAGTAAGATCTTCTGCATTGATATCATAAAATCTGGTGAGAAAAGTTTTGTATATTTCGGTCAGTGCAATAAAGAATATTTTGATCTTTTTATCTTCAATAAAATTTTTCCCTTTCAGGGAATTTATCCTTTTTTCAAATTCTTCAATGGGGGGGAGAATCGGAATTAATGGTATTTCAGGTTGTTCTTTTTTCTTTTTTATCCGGTAAATGATAAATAAAATAACAGCCGTGAAAAAAAGGAAAATAATGAAATATTTTAATACATAAAGCGGATTCCCCTTTATTTCAACAAGGTCTTTTAAAGGATTTATATCTTTATCATTTTCTTTAAGAACTGATTTGATCTTAATTGGAATAGTATTTGATTCTCTCTCTTCCAGTGTTTCGCCTTCCATCTCAATTTTTACTTTGACCGGGCCGATGTTATAATCTCCGGTTTTAAAGAATGCTATTTCGATATTTTTTTCATAAAGGGTAGATCCGTCTACAAGGCTTTTTTTGAGTTCATACTCATGTATTATTTCAAATTCTTTCTTTCCCCCTGTTTGAGCAATAATATTATCACTCTTAAGGTTTGTCTTTACTATGATCTTTATCCTGATCCTCTCCCCGATAGTAGCCCAGCTGGAATCTGAAGAGATGGAAACCTGTGTTTGAGAAAATATAAACAGGCTAAAAAACAAAGCCGGAAAAAAAATGTATAATTGTTTCATCGTAAGTGTTTTTTTCTTCTTTGCAGGAAAAAGTTAAAGAGAGGTTTTTCATAATCTTCATCGTTTGTAATATTTATAAAATCTATATTGTATTTCCTGAAATGTTCTGTAAGATATCCGGAATTTTCAGTGAGAACTGATTTGAAATGATCAGCCGTTTCGGGCGATGAAAAGTCAGCAAAAAACTCTTTACCGCTTTCAAAGTCCTTCATGATAAAAAAACCTGAATCAGGAATTTTTTGTTCTCTTCTGTCTGAAATATTTATTGCCACCAGATCGTGTTTTCTACCTGAGATCTTCAGTGGTTTTGAAAAATCTGTATCCAGGAAGTCGGAAATAAGGAAAACTATGGCTTTTTTTTTTATTACCTTGTTAAGGTAGGTCAGTCCTGAACCAATTGAGGTTTTCTTCCCTTCCGGCTCAAAGTTCAATATTTCCCGTATTATTCTTAATAAATGGGTTTTCCCTTTTTTTGGCGGGATGAAAAGCTCTACTTTATCTGTGAAGATCAAAAGCCCCACCTTATCTTTATTAAGGCTGGCGGTAAATGCGATTATTGCTGATATTTCAGCTGCTATATCTTTTTTGCTTTTTGTTCCGGAATAAAATTTCAATGATGCAGAAAGGTCAACGGTAAGGATCACCGTAAGCTCTCTCTCTTCTACAAATTGTTTTATATAAAGCTTCCCCAGCCTGGATGAAACATTCCAGTCAATAAATCTTATATCATCACCCGGAGTATATTCTCTCACCTCTGAAAATTCCATCCCTCTCCCTTTAAATGCGGAGTGGTATTCTCCGGCAAAGAGTTCTTTTGAACTCTTTTTTGATACAATTTCGATCCTTCTGATCTTTTTTAAGATTTCTTCGGTGATCATCTTTCCTTCAGATTGTTTCTATGGTTATCTTTTCCATAAAAGTAATTTTAATGTTAGCCGGATAATTAAATCTAAGGTTCCAAATATTGTCTGTATTTTTTCCGAATCGTAAAAATGAATTTTTTATTTCAAGCGGTTTGATGGCATTTATTTCGATACCTTCAACATTCTTAAAATTCATTTTTAAAGTTTTTTTTCTCCTGCTGATACACTCAACCGAATAATTTGAATCTGATGTATTTTGAATATATATCATTTCAACTTCAAAAATTTTTTCTTCCATATTTTCACCTGTCAATTGTTCTCCAAAATTATAATATTAAATCCTGTCATTATCAATTCTTTTTTCATTGGCGGGATAATTTTTGTTGTTTTTTTTTTTCATATGCTATACTTTTAATGGAGAAAAAATGGCGGGAGAAAGTGTTTATTTTATACCCTGTTGGCATTGCGGGGCATCTTTTAATGTATTTGAAACTTCTTTCTGCGGACATTTTGATCCCACTCCTCTATGCCTTTATTGTTTCAGATGTTCCTGTGATTCATCAAAAGAACATAAAGCAAATATTATAAAGAATGCACCTCAGGATTATATTGATTGGAGAAAATTATCTCTCGGGGGCAAGGAACTTAAACTCGGGGAGATCCTGTTAAATGCAGGGAAAATTAATAAAAGAGAACTTGAAATTGCCATAGCAAAACAAAAAATAACAAATGAAAAACTTGGTGAAGTATTTTTAAAGATGGGGTTTATCTCCCCCGAGGACCTTGAATTATGCCTGATGGATCAGAAAGCTATTGAAGAGATAAAAATAGGTGATGTTCTCCCTAATCCGGAATTAGTAGAAAGGATCGGTACTGAACTTTGTCTTAAACGAAAGATGATCCCGATCGAATATTTTGAGATCGATGAGAAGAAGATCCTTAAGTTCGCTCTTTTATCCAGAGAGGACCTGATGCGGATCAAGATCAATAATGAATTGAGTGAGTATATTCTGCTTCCTTATTATGCAAGTGAAGAAGAGATGAAAATATTGTTAAGAAAGGTGAGAGCCATAAAAGAAGCGGAAGACATCCTCGAGTTAAAATAATTTTTTTTTAGACAGAAACCAGAATATAAAAGTAAGAAGTAAGATAAAAACAAGTACAGGAACTAAGATATATTTTATTACTTTAAAATAAGAAAGTTTTATATAATGGAATGTAATAAGGAGAAGATATGAAAAAAAGATCAATAAAAGCCATTGCATTATTTTTGTCATTTTTAATTTTACTTCCGGAAATATCAATACCTTCTGAAAAGGCATTAAAAACCTTCTATAAAAATGCTGTAAATGCATATGAAAAAGGGGATTATGAAGATGCAGTGTTCCATTTAAATTCATCCCTGGAGCTTGTGCCTGTTGAAAAACCGGTTTTTAAAGCAAAGATATTATTGATCCTTGCTGCCAGTCATACAAAGCTCAAAAATAGTGAAAAATCCGAACAAACCCTTAGTCTTCTGAAGCAGCATATTAAGAAAAAAAAACTGGGAGGGATACCTTCCATATATTTAACCGATTCTGATCAGAATGTTGTAGAATTAAATCCATCCAGGTTGTTAGAGTACCAAAAAGTATTTAAGGGTAAAAAACCAAGGGTTTTAAGGCTGATAGAAAAAAAAGGTGTAAGAAAAACAAAAAAAGGTGAAAAACTGGCTGTAAAAATAATAGGTGGTGCAATAATAGCCATTATCATTGCGATTGCAATTTTTAAAAAGAAGAAAGATGAAACAGAAGAAGAACCTTACAGGGAGGTTGAATGGATCACCATACCGGCCGGAGAATTCTGGATGGGAGATGATAAAAATATAGGAGAACCGGATGAGAGGCCCCTTCATAAGGTTTATCTTGATGAATATTCAATATCGAAATATGAAGTGACATTTGAACAATATGACAAATTTTGTGATGAGACGGGAAGGGAAAAACCTGGTAATATAATATCTCCTACAAAAGCTATCCCTCGCGGAAAATTCCCGGTTATTAATGTGACCTGGGATGATGCAAATGCCTATTGTGAATGGTTGTCACAAAAACTCGGCAGAAACATACATCTACCCACAGAAGCCCAGTGGGAAAAAGCTGCCCGTGGAACTGATAAGAGAACTTATCCCTGGGGTGATCAGACTCCCAACTATTCTTATACCAACTGGAGCCCTTATGGCCAGATCAGCACACCTGTACTTGTAGGCAGCAGGCCTGAGGGTAAATCGCCATATGGGGTTCACGATATGGCCGGCAATGTATGGGAATATTGTGATGACTGGTATGATGCAAATTATTATAGTGTTTCTCCTTATAAAAATCCTCCGGGGCCTGCAGGCGGACAAACAAGGACAGCAAGAGGAGGATCTTTTGACTGGAGTCAGGAATCACTCAGATGTTCAAGCAGAGAAACAAGTAATATATATCATAGTGTTCCCGGAGGTACCGGTTTTCGTCCGGTGATGGAGTAACAGCTTTCACCCTCCGGGCACCCTGCAGCCATCAGCCTTCAGCGTACAGCATTCAGCAAAGAATATACAAACTCAAACCCGAAGCACGAAATCCTAAGCCCGAAACAAAACCCAAACCCGAATGTTCAAAATTTAAAAACAAAAACTTTATTAATTTTCTGGTTTGGGACATTTGTGCTTGGGAAATTTGAATTTGTTTCGACATTCGTGCTTCTTATTTCGGATTTATTTTTTTCTGACTCCTGGCTTCTTAGTTATATACTTCACCGAGGAGAGATCTGATAATAAATTTGGCCGCTTCTTTATGGTTCCCGTCATTCCTGATGGGAGGGCCGATGCATGAGGGGCATCCCCTTGAACATGAACAATTGTTCAGGGACTCCAGTATTTCATTTAACAATTCACCTGCCCGCTCATACAGGGTCTCCGAAAACCCTATCCCGTTAGGATAATTATCATATATATAAATATTCGGTTCAAATCCGGACTCCTCGGAAGGTCCATCCTGCCCTGCTAATTTTTTTGCAGTATTAGCAGTGATCCCGTTCTTTGTGATATTATCTTCAACTGAAACACCCAGGTCTTTCACATCGCACATAAGCATAACAGCTCCTATATGTCGCATAAGGAACGAAATGCCATTCACTGCTTCGATCTTATCTTCATTATTTATTTCTATTGAATCCAGGAGTTCTTTTTTTATTGTCAGCCAGAAGGAGGTAGAATGCATTTCCCGCTGTGGGAGCTGCAGGTCACCGGCACCGACATTTTCATTTGTAAAAAATTTTAATTTTTTAAATCCCACAACCTGGGAAAATACATGAACATCCCCCTGGGAAAAAGTGTACCCGTTATGCCTTGTATCATCAAAAATATCGAGGATTTTTATTTTTGTATATGTTATTGCATCGGTATAATAATCTGAATTTGATTCTTTTACAAAAGCTTTTCTGTTCTCAAAATCGAGTTCTTCCACCACGAATTGTTCCCCCTCAAGTATATAGATAGCTTTCTCATGGAGGGTTTCCAGAGCGGATGAAAAATCGACTTCAGCAATAACTCTTTCGCCGGATGTTCTGTCAACCACAATAAAATTATCAGAGGATACCCTGTTTATACTAACAGCATCCGCGGGATATCCCTCTTCCGTCCAGAACCATTTATCGCCTCTGTTGAGGAGCACTTTGTGTTCAGCCAGATATTCAAGGATCTCTTCCAGGTTCTCACTTCCGAACTTTTCCCCTTTTACAAATGGAAGTTCGAAAGAGGCACATTTTATATGATCTATTAGTATGGTCAGGTTATCAGGGTTGATCCTTCCGGTTTCAGGTGATTTACCTGTAAAATATTCCGGATGATTGACGATATACTGGTCGATCGGGGAAGATGATGAGACCAGAACTCCTACCGATTTGGATGATCTTCTGCCTGCCCTTCCCACTCTCTGCCATGTGGAAGAAATAGTCCCCGGGTATGATGCAAGTACAACTCCATCCAGCGAACCTATATCAATACCAAGCTCAAGGGCATTCGTGGAGACAACACCCTTTATTTTTCCCGACTTTAACCCTTTTTCAATTTCCCTCCTTTTTTTTGGAAGGTATCCTCCTCTGTATCCTCGTATCAATCCCTGTTGGTTTACATTCTTTTCAAAATCACTTTTAAGATACTTTACAAGTATTTCTGTTATCAGCCTTGCATTGGCAAAGGTGATTATTGAGAGGCCGTTGCGGATCAATATTCCGGAGATCTCACGTGCCAGTGAAATATAGGATCTCCTTATCCCCAGCTGTTTGTTGACCACCGGTGGATTGAGAAATATTAAATGTTTCTCCCCCCGTGGTGCTCCGCTTTTTTCGATCAGGGTAACCTCTTCTTCGGTTACTTTTTCAGCAAGATCTTCCGGATTGGAGATGGTTGCCGAGGACATAATGAATTGAGGTGAAGAACCGTAGAATTCACAGATCCTCTTCAGCCTCCTGATTATATTTCCCAGGTGAGACCCGAAAACACCTGTATAATAATGGAGTTCGTCTATGATCACATATTTAAGATTCTCAAACATATTTACCCACTTTGTATGGTGGGGGAGGATTCCTGAATGGAGCATATAGGGGTTTGTAATAACTATCTGGGCCTGCTTCCTTATCGCTTTTCTTGTGGTCTGGGGAGTGTCGCCGTCATACGTAAACAACCCTAGTTTATCACCCAGAAGTTTGTTCAAATCAAATAGTTCTGCCAGCTGGTCCTGGGAAAGTGCTTTTGTGGGGAATAGATAAAGTGATTTGGATGTTTTATCCCTTGTAAGTGAATCAAGTGCTACCGTATTGTAGATCAGAGTTTTTCCCGAAGCAGTGGGTGTTGCAACAACAACATTTTTACCATTGAGTATCTCTTTTATAGCTCTGTGCTGATGAGAAAATAACTGATCTATCCCCTTCTTTTTATATATATCGGTTATCTCTTTTGAAAGATTATCAGGAAAGTTCAGAAATTCTCCTTCAAATTTTTCAAGTTTTATGGATCTTATTGATCCATAATTGTGGCTCTTCAGGTCCGTTATTTCCCTTAATGCTTTTTCTACCCGGATACTTTTATCATCAGACATGAATTAAAATTATCATATGACCATTCCCCGGTCAAGGAGAGAACAAACCCTTTTTAAACCTTAACTTCTTTGTAAACTTTTCTGAGGATCCAGAAGACCAGGCCAAGGCCCGCTGCAAGCGTTACAAAGAAAAGTACCATTACCCCATATTGTGTATTGTGCCCCATAACAGATATCTTTTCATTGAATCTTTCAAGATAGAGGTATCTTACATGTCCCCTGAGAACAACAAAAATGATCAGGTTCAGGATCAATATTATTGATGCGGCTGTAACTTTTCCCTGCAGGCTCAGGTAACCTGTTGCGATCATACACAGCAGAAAAACAACACAGATCCCTGTCCACAAAAGATCTCCCCCGAAGAAGGTATCTCGGATGTTTACGGGCAGGGTTCTCATAAATATAATAAATGAAGGTAGTGCAAGAAAAGATGAATATCCTGAAAGTGTTGAACCAAATGCTGTTCCTGCCTTAGACTCGGACTTTTCCGGTTTTATTTTATAAAAACCTGCGATAAACAGCCCCCCGATCGCCATTAGAAAAAAGAGGTAAAATATATATCTTGAGAATAAAGTGGGTTCACCTATATTAAGAAAAGTACCTCCCATATGTGAGAAATAACTTTTCCACCTTCCGGGTGTCATCATCAGGGTGTTGATATTTACCAGGATAAAACCTGTCCATGCAAGGACAAGTGAAATAAAAATTGACATATATTTCCTGCTACCATTCTTTTTCTCTTTTTTAAATACCAGCCAGTACGATCCGTAATATCCGAGAATTAAAAATACAATGAGAAGTATCCACACAGTTCCGATCAATATGGATGCGGCATAAAAAAAGTTACCGTACAATACCTGTATGAACAAGAGGGGAGCAACTCCAAGGTTTACTGCAAAGGCGATACTGAAGGGGAGGATCTTTGACATCTGTTTGGCAAAAGCTTCCCATTTGGGATCGGATTTTGCCTTAAAATATCCGAAGGTCATTGATACAGCGGTACTGAACATAATACCCACACTTATAAGGTGAAGGTAGTAGGTCAGATAATTAAGAAAGTGAAACCATCCCGATGCCACCGGTAAAGGATCCGGGTTTGGAATAATATTTATAAGTTCGTTCATTTTTTACTCCTTAATTTGTCTAAATATTCTGCCAGGATCTTTTTTTCCTCTTCACTCCCTTCAAAAGGAGGCATATCTTCATTGAGGATATCAAGTCTGCCGAGGATCTCCATGATCTCTTCCAGGTTCTTTGCTTTATTCAAACCTGATAGTGCAGGGTCATCGGTCTCGGTCTCATGGCAGTCAGAACAATAGTTTTCAAATAATTTTTCTCCCGAAAGTATTGATGAGTCTTCTCCGGGAACAGGTTCTCCTTCATGTGTTTCATACCAGAGCCACTTTGCAAGGGCATTTTTTTCCTCTTCTGTTCCGACAAAACCTGTCATGAAAGGTGTGATCCCCTTCAGGCTTCCCACGATCCTTCTGATCTTTTTCAGGTCCCATAAAGCTGCTTTTTTATTTATATTATTTTTTATCCCCAGTGAATGGCAGGCATAACACTGTGTCCTGAATATTTCTCCTCCCGCCTCTATTTCATTATCCTCTGTGACCTCTTTGTTCTTTACCCATTTGGAATGTTTTAGAAAGGATTCTCCCTCCATTTTTTCAACCTGATCTACCCTGATTGCATTGGAATACATGTAGTCTTTTATAATAAAAGGTTTCCTCCCGGCTTCCCTCAAAAATTCAAATGCTCCGAAAAATACAAAAATGGCTATGAGCAGAATTATTGAATTTGTAAAGGAAAATTTATCTGTTTTCCAGAGTAGAAAAACAAAAAGAAGAAGAATGATAACTCCGAAAGAAATAACAAGGTGATTAAGTGAAGAGACCATT
>JBDLJQ010000001.1:0-168395 GCA_039714255.1 Acidobacteriota bacterium | reverse complement strand
TCTCTCTTTTCTTCTTATTGTAAAACCGGAGGTAGACCTTCCGGTAGATACGGACCTTTATTCTGATGCTGTTTATGATAAGGCCAGGGAAAATTTCAGTAAATTTTTGAAGAATAATGTTCTGATACAGGATGAAGAGAGATCTTTTTATATCTATAAGCAGGTGTGGAAAGATCATGTCCAGGTGGGCCTTGTTGCAGGTGCCTCTGCAAAAGATTACCAGGATGATGTTATAAAAAAACATGAACTTACCCGTGAGGAAAAAGAGAAGGACAGAATGCGCCATATCCAGACCCTGAACGCAAATACCGGCCCGGTTTTCCTGACCTTTAAAGAGAACAAGGATATAATGTCCCTTTTTGAAAGGGCAATGGAAGAAGAACCGGAGTATGATTTTATTTCAGATGAAGTAAGGCATATTTTTTATGTAGTTGCTGAACCGGAACTTGTTGATTCCATAAAAAATGAATTTAAAAATATTGATTTTCTTTATGTGGCTGACGGCCACCACAGATCTGCCTCCGCTACAAACATAAAGATCGAAAGGGAAAAGAACAATAGTGATCATACAGGTGATGAAGAATATAATTTTTTTCTTTCAGTTATCTTCCCTCATAACCAGATGAAGATCCTGCCCTACAACAGGGTTGTTAAAGATCTTAATGGAATGTGCAAGGCTGAATTTTTCCTGAAAGTTTCTGAAAACTTTACCTATGAGGAAACTGAATTGAAAGCACCTGAAGAAAACCGCCAGTTCTGTCTCTATATTGACGGGAAATGGTATTTATTAAAAGCAAAAGAGGAAAGTTATGATAAAGATCATCCTGTAGATTCTCTGGATGCGGCGATCCTTCAGAACAACCTGTTGTCAAAAGTCCTTGGTATAAATAACCCCAGAAAAGATAAAAGGATCGATTTTGTCGGAGGGATAAGGGGTACGGAAGAACTTGAGTCTCATGTGGATAACAAAAAGTTTAAAGCGGCATTTTCACTGTTCCCGACATCAATTGAAGAACTTTTTAATGTTGCAGACTCCGGTAACATTATGCCTCCGAAATCAACCTGGTTTGAGCCGAAGTTGAAATCAGGGCTTGTAACACATCTGCTTGACTGAACATTATCTGTGATTTTTATATAATTAAAATTCCTGTCTGCAAAGTTCTGAAAATGTTATAATCCGATATATTATTCCTACCATGGAGGCAAAAATGGAAATACTTGACGGGAAACTGGTTTCCGGAGTCGTTCTGAAAGAGATAAAAGAGGAAATTGAAAAGATCGGAATTTCAGGAGGGCGGCCCCCCGGAATTACAGTGGTCATTGTGGGAGAAGATCCTGCCTCTGAGATATATGTAAGGTCAAAGGATAAAAAAGCCGGAAAACTGGGGTTCAGGTCTGAAATAATACGTTTAAGTGATTCAATATCTCAGAAAGAATTAATGAAGGTAATAGCAGGCCTGAATCAGGATCCACTGGTTGATGCCATCCTTGTTCAACTACCATTGCCTGATAAGTTCAACGAATGGGAGATCCTTGATACCATAGATCCGGATAAAGATGTCGACAGGTTTCATCCTCTGAATCTTGGAAAAATAATGGTGAACAGAAGTGATATTTTTCCATGCACTCCTGCCGGCATCATAAGAATTCTTGACGAATATAAAATAGATGTTTCAGGAATGGATTGTGTAATTGTGGGGAGAAGTTTTATCGTGGGCAAACCTGTAGCAAATATGCTTACCAACCGAAATGCTACAGTGACCATCTGCCACTCAAGGACAAAAAATATCGGAGAAAAACTGAAAAAGGCCGATCTTATAATTGCAGCATTGGGCAGGCCGGGGTTTGTAACCGGTGATATGGTGAAAAATGGAGCAATACTTATAGATGTGGGGATAAACAGGATCGATACTTATGAAGATGCGGAAAAATTATGTGACAAAAACCAGCTGGAAAAATTTAAAAGTAAGGGTTATGCGGTGACCGGAGATATCAGTAAAGAAGCATTTACGGCATCTTCCTTTTATACCCCTGTTCCGGGAGGTGTCGGCCCGATGACAGTTGCAATGCTGATGCAAAATACGTTAAATCTATATAAAAAAAGAGTTTTGGAAAAATAATACCGGAAAAACCGGAAAAAAATATGGATAGTGGCAGGAAACCTGAAAAAATATTGATAACCGGAGCATCCGGGCTTTTGGGAAGAAGCCTGGTGGAAAAGTTTTCAAATGAGGGTTACTTTGTTTTTGCCCACTATTATAAGAGTGAGAGGAAGCCCGGTGAAAACCGTAAGTGGATATATGGAGATTTTTCCTCAATCACTTCAATAAGAGAATTTTTGTCAGATAATTCATCTTATTTAAATGAGTGTAAATATCTGATAAATAATTATGGCCCCATTATCTACAAAGACAGTAAAGATCTGAGCTCTGATGATCTGATGGATGTATTTTTTTCAAATGTGATAACTGTCAAAGAGATAACAGATTTTTTATTAAAGAATACAAAATTAAAATATGTGATGAATATCGGATTTGAAACATTGGGAGAAGCGAAAATATATAAAAAAATACTGTCCTATGCAATGGGAAAGAACAGCCTTCAGCTTTTAACTCTATCATATGGGAATCTTTATCCTGAAATTAGATTCAACATGTATTCTCCTGTCTCATTAGCAGGGGCCGAAATTGTAGCAAAGAACAATAAGCTGATAGAGCCGGAGGCAGCAGCTGCGAAAATATTCGATATAATGGCCGGAGAAAAAGTTCCGGTGGAAAGGAGGTTCTGATTGTTTAGATTGATTGAAACCGGAAATGAAAAAAGCCTTGCACGGAGGGGCAGGATCAGAACCAGGCGTGGTGATATCGAAACACCTGTGTTTATGCCTGTGGGTACTGCCGGAGCTGTAAAGGGTGTTACTCCGGATATACTTAAAAGCATTGGTGCCAGTATAATACTGGGTAACACTTACCACCTGTTCCTGAGGCCCGGGCCGGAGGTTCTTCAAAAGTACGGTTCTTTGCACAATTTTATATCCTGGGACAGACCAATTCTCACTGACAGCGGCGGATTTCAGATCTTTTCATTAAAAGGTAATTCAAAGGTAAGTGAAAAAGGAGTCGAATTTAAATCACACCTGGACGGTAGTAAATTCTTCCTGACACCGGAAAAAGTGGTTGAGATTCAGAATGTTTTTGATTCTGACATTCAGATGGTCCTCGATAATTTTGCCTCCTATCCCTCAACCCCTGAAGAGAACAGGGAAGCTCTGAGGATAACCGGAATATGGGCAGAAAGGGCAAGAAGCAGGTTTCTGGAAACAAATAAAGAAAATTTTCAGTTCGGCATAATTCAGGGCGGGCTGGATGAGGAGATGAGGCAGGAATCCCTTGGGGCCCTGAAAAAGATCGGGTTTGACGGTTATGCGGTAGGGGGATTAAGTGTAGGTGAAAAAAGGGATGAATTTGAAAAGATCATTTCTTTTATCGTCCCTCAGATGGAGGAACAAAAACCGAGATATCTGATGGGATCCGGAACTCCTGAAGAGATCCTCTATGCAGTAGATAAAGGAATAGATATGTTTGATTGTGTAATGCCTACCCGAAATGCAAGGAATGGTTCGCTGTTTACATTCTCCGGAAAAATCTCAATTAAGAACGAAAAATTCAAATTTGATACGGAACCGGTGGAAAAAGAATGTAATTGTTATACCTGCAGGAATTTTTCAAGAGCCTATTTGAGGCACCTCTATATTTCAAGAGAGATCAACTCCTCTATCCTGAACACCATTCATAACCTCCACTTTTACCTTGATTTTATGTCCCGAATAAGGTATTCTATTGAGCAAAAGAAATTTTCAGCATTTAAGGAAAAATTCTTACTAAAATATAAAAAAGGAGAATAATCATGTTTTTATACGGACAGGAAGCAGCGGGCGGCGCAGCTCAGCAGCCCAGTATGATAAGTGCATTAATCCCATTTGTGATTATTTTTGTAATCTTCTATTTTCTGATAATCATGCCTTCACGAAAAAAACAGAAGCAACATCAGTCTCTGGTGGATTCGTTGAAAGGTGGTGAACGGATAATTACTGCCGGAGGGATTTTCGGAACAGTAACAAGAGTAATGGATGACAGGATCGAGGTAGAGATCGATAAGAACACCAGGATCCAGATAGCAAAATCTTCCATATCTTCGGTTGTTCAACCGGATAGCGGAGAAACAAAAACTAAATAGGACAATTACTTTATTTTTAATTATAAAATAAAGTTCCTTTTCTGGAGGAGAAAATGAATAAAACAATGACCTGGAAGATCATTCTTATAGTAATGGTAATGGGTTTTTCCATACTTATGTTCTACCCGCCCAATGAAAAGATCAACCTCGGGCTTGATCTGAAAGGCGGTATGCATCTCGTTCTTGAGGTTCAGGCCGACAAGGCAATTGAGATCCAGACAGAACAGAGTATTGAGCAACTTAAGAGTCTTTTCAAGGAAGCAAGTATTAAATATGAAAAAATAATCAGGATCAAAACCAATAAGATGGAGATCTACGGTGTCTCGATTGATGAAGAGAGAAAGGTAAAGGATATTCTTGATGATGAATATAAAGATTGGGAATATGTTTTTGCAGGGACACAGATAAGCCTGAAACTTATACCCAATATCGAGATGAGGATGAGAGATCTTTCGATAGATCAGGCCATCGAAACCATCAGGAGCAGGATCGATGAGTTTGGTGTTGCCAACGCAGCGATCCAGAAGATCGGTTTTGGCAGCGGGGATAAGATCCTTGTTCAACTTCCCGGAGTTGATGACCCGGGGAGAGTTAAAAGCCTGATAAAGAATACAGCTATGCTTGAGTTCAGAGCAGTGGTAGCCGGCCCCTTTAATACCGAAGAGGAAGCTTTAAAAGAGTATGCCGGTGTCCTTCCAAACGATATGAAAATTTTTAAAACAAATCCGCGGAGGATGGATAAAGGGTATTATGTTCTGAAATCAGCTACTGTTATAAATGGAAAAGACCTGAAAAATTCCCGCCGGAGCCAGGATCGTTACGGAGCTCCTGCAGTAAGTTTTACACTCAATTCGCAGGGAGCAAGTAAAATCAGAAAGTTTTCCTCTGCTAATATCGGAAAACGGATGGCAGTTGTTCTTGATGAGAGGATAGAAACAGCACCTACAATTCAGGATGTGCTCTCCTATGATAACCAGATAACCGGTAACTATACTATAGAAGAAGTAAATGATATGGCACTGGTATTACGATCCGGTGCATTGCCTGCTCCTTTAAAATATCTTGAAGAGAGGACCATAGGCCCGTCCCTGGGAGCAGATTCCATCCGTAAAGGTATTTATGCCTCGGCTTTCGGACTTGCACTTGTGATGATCTTCATGCTTATTTTTTACAGAGGTGCCGGGATAAATTCGGTAATTGCCCTTATATTTAACCTTGTGATATTGATGGGAGTAATGTCTTACTTTAATGCAACTCTCACTGTACCCGGGATCGCCGGAATTATCCTTACCATTGGTATGTCGGTAGATGCGAATGTACTGATCTTTGAAAAAATAAAAGAGGACCTCAGACAGGGGAAAGCCCCTAAATCAGCGATTGATGCCGGTTTTAAGAAGGCTTTTGTTACAATATTTGATGCCAATCTTACAACCATTATTGCTGCAGTTTTCTTATTCCAGTTTGGAACGGGCCCTATTCAGGGATTTTCAGTTACCCTCATGATCGGTATTGTGGCAAGTATGTTTACGGCTGTTTTTGTTTCAAGGGTTATTTTTGATTTGATCTATTCAAAAAGAAAAATAAAGAAGATAAGTATCTAATTGGAGCTGAATGATGAGAATATTTAAAAAAGATCCAGATTTTAAGTTTATGAATAAAAAGTATATAGCCTTTATTTTTTCCGGAATTATAATCGCTGCCGGAATAATTACATTCTATACAAAAGGATTTAACCTGGGGATAGATTTTACCGGCGGAACAATGGTGGAAGTGAGTTTTAAAAATAATCTGAGCGTTGGGGACCTTAGAAGTTCCCTTGGAAAGGTGGGGCTTGGAAAATCTGAAATTACACGTGTGGGAAAAAATGAGAATAAGTTTTTCATAAAAACAATTCAAAGCCTTGATGAAAAAGGTGGAGAATTAAAGTCTTCTGAAGAGGGAGAAGATCTGAGTACTCATGAAAAGATCACAAACCTCATTAAGGAAACCTTCAGGGCAGATACAGATAAAGAGATGCTTTCACAGGGGAAGATCGACATTAACAACAGTTCTGTGAAAAAGATCACTGATTTTATTTCATCACAGGGTATTTCACATGATATAGCCCTTGAAGGTGCCGAACAGATAGACAATCTGAAGAAACAAAAGTCGGGAGGCCTTATCTTGTCATTGGATGAGATCAGAAACCTGGATCTTAAAAAAAGGGTGCTAACGGTTTTTGAAGAAAAATCTTTTCTGGGTAATTTTACATTTTTGAGTAGTGATTTTGTAGGTTCGCAGGTAGGTTATAAACTCAGACAACAGACAACACTGGCAACCATCTGGGCATTAATGGGAATGTTGATATATATAGGGTTCAGATTCAGGTTCATTTTCGGAATAGCTGCTGTTATAACGTTGTTCCATGATATCCTTATCGCACTGTCATTCATATTGTTCTTTAATATTGAATTTTCACTTCAGGTGGTAGCTGCAATCCTTACTATAGTTGGTTACTCACTTAATGACACTATTGTTATTTTTGACCGTGTAAGGGATAACCTCAAGCTTATGAGGAAGGATAATGCGGAAAAAATTCTTGACCGAAGCATTAACCAGACCCTCAGCCGTACAATTGTTACATCCGGGACTACCCTGGCTACTGTTCTTTCGCTTTTTTTCCTGGGAGGAGAAGTGATCCATGCATTTTCATTTACACTGATAGTTGGGGTTATAACCGGTACATATTCTTCTATCTTCCAATCCTGTGCATGGCTGAAGATATGGGAAAGTCGGTTTATTGGAAAAAAAAGTAAATAATACTTGAATTTTACAGGTTTTTATTATATATTCATCTTTGTGCAACCTTTAAATGGGAGGTTAAAATGTTTGGAGAATCTTTAATAGAGTCTAGCGGTACTAAGAAGCCGACGAAAAAGTGGGTTACTTTCCCGGCTTCGTTAATGGCACATGCATTTCTATTGATAATGATCATTGTAGTTCCTCTGATGACTGCTGATTCCGATTTGCCTGAGGTTAAGGTATTTAATGTGTTTATGACCTCAGCACCGCCGCCACCGCCACCACCGCCACCACCTGCAGCTAAAAAGAAATCAAAAAGTAAAACAGATAAAAAGAAAAAAGACAGAGAAGAAGTGAATAAACCTATTCTTGAAGGAAGGCTTGTTGCCCCAATCGAAATTCCTGAAGAGATCGAAGAAGAAGAGATAACTGATTTCGGTTTTGATGAAGGAGTCGAGGGTGGAGTCGAAGGTGGAGTCGAAGGTGGAGTTGTGGGAGGAGTTCTGGGAAGCCCGGGTTCGGCAGATATGAGTAATATGGCTGTAACCAGAGTTAAGGAACCCACCCTGATAAGAAAGGTTAAACCGGAATATCCCCCTGTTGCTCTCAGAGCCCGGATTCAACAGAATGTAGTTGTAGAGGCTGTTACAGATATTTATGGAAGAGTTAAGCATGCAAGGGTCGTTAGTGGCCATCCTCTGCTGAATCAGGCAGCGCTTAATGCAATTTACAAGTGGATGTATGAGCCATATATTTTTAACGGAATTCCAAAACCGGTAAAATTTACAGTTATAATAAAATTTAATTTACAAAGGCAATAATTAAACATTATACTTATGGAGGTATATTATGTCATTTGATTTAGGTTATCTTTGGGGCCATATGGGCTTTTTAGTGAAGATGGTTGTTATGATCATGTTGTTCATGTCAGTATGGACAATTGCAGTTGGAGTTGAAAGGTTGATCGTTTATCAGAAAGCAAAAAAACAATCAAATATCCTTTTACGTTTAATCGGTAAACTTTGGCAGGAAGGTAAAATAGAGGAATCCATTAAATTGGCCTCAGACAATAAATTCAAGAACAGTCACCTGGCAAAGGTGTTAATAGTAGGATTAAATGAGTTAAAATTCCAGGAAGATGCAAAAGCATCTTATGTGGAACAGGTTGAATCTGCAAAAAGAGCTATTGAAAGGGCAACCATTAAGGGTGTTCACGAATTTAAGAGAGGTTTGAACTCTCTGGCATCAATCGGTTCAACAGCACCTTTTGTTGGACTGTTCGGAACTGTTTTTGGAATTATTAATTCATTCCAGAGTATGTCTATTTCCGGCTCAGGTGGTATTGGTACTGTTGCTGCCGGTATTGCTGAAGCTCTTGTTTCAACCGGAGTCGGGATCGGTGTTGCTATTGTTGCTGTCTGGTTCTTTAATTCACTGCTCAACAAGGTTGATATTTTTACCGGTGAAATGGCAAACGCTTCATCTGAGCTTATAGACCACTTTATTAAATTAAAAAATAAAGGAGCCTGATTATGGCTGGCGGTGATACAGGGTCGAAATCTACAAAATCAGAACCAAATGTAGTACCCCTGTGTGATATATTGCTGGTTCTTCTTATTATCTTTATGGTTATTACTCCAATGGTTCAAAAAGGGGCAAATGTTACTTTGCCTGAGTCGGTAAATTATAACACTCAGCCTGAGCCGGGAAAAATAACCGAAGTAACCCTGAGGTTAAATAAAGTTACCAATGCTGTAGAAATATTTCTTGATAATAAAGTGATTGAAGAAAGTGACCTTGTTTCCAAGATTGAAGCAATAATGGAAGACGCTCAGGACAGGGCGAGCAAAGTACTTTTGAAAGCTGATGTTGATCTTGAATATGGATATGTTGTCGATGTTATGAACCTTATAAAAAATGCACAGATAGAAATTGTTGGTCTGGTAACTGAGCAGGGTACGTCTATAGAATAAGTATATTAGAGTTACTAAAATAGAAGGGAGACTTTTTTAAGTCTCCCTTTTTTATTTATTCCCGGGAGTTCTTATTTTTATACTTTTGGGAACAACTTCAATTAAATAATCCTTCCTGTCTTCTCCCCCGTATTCCCCGTCAATTGTAGATGGGATTTTTATGTCAATAGCTTCAATATGTGCTTTTTTAAACTTAAAGGTGTTATAAAAAGGGAACTTATGAATATTACCGTTAAATACCCTTTTAAGGTTCAGGGCACTTTTGACGAACTTAAAGTTTTTAATAATACAAAGATCAAGATAGCCGTCAAAAGGATCGGCAAAAGGTGCAATAATAGCATTACCTCCATATTGCTGAAAATTTGCAAAAGCAATCAGCATAATTTCTTCATCAAACTCAATATCATCACTGTTAATTTTTACTTTAAATGAAGGCATTTCAAAATAGCCTTTTAAAGCATAATAAATATATGGAGTGATCCCTCTGGTTTTTGATTCAAGGTTAAATTTTTTCGAAATAAAACCATCCAGCCCTACCCCTGCAACATTAAAAAAATATGAATTGTTAATTTTTCCTATATCAATATATTTATCCTTTCCGTTGATAAGAGTATCAAGAGCACTTCTCCACGACAATGAAATTTTAAGGTTTCTTATCAACCCGTTGCCCGATCCTCCGGGAAGGATTCCCAGGGTTTTGTCTGTACCTACAAGAGCAGAGGCAATGGAATTTATAGTTCCGTCTCCTCCGAATGCAGTAATAACATCAAAGCTGTCAAGGCCTTTTTTTGCAATATTATAACCGTCCTCAGGAGAATTCGAGTTTATTAATGATACGGTATCAAAGCTCTTTGTCAGCTTTTTAAAAATATAGGATGCAGCTACATCTTTTGATACGACTCCTGAAGAAGGGTTAAGAATAACTAAAATCCTCTCTCCGGACCGCATTATAAGAGTTTTATTATTTAGTATAGATTGTTCTGGATATCAAGTTTATATTCTGTCAGCTCGGACTCAGTGAAAAATAAGTCTATCTCTCTGTCAGAAGATTCCGTTGAATCAGAGGCATGTACTATATTAAAAGTTGTAAAAACAACATAGTCACCCCTTATGGATCCGGGTTCCGCATTTTGAGGTGCTGTTGCACCAACCAGTTTTCTGACAATGGAGATTGCATCAGGGCCGTCCAGGACCATTGCTACAACAGGGCCTGAAGTAATAAACCTGATCAGGTCTTCATAAAAAGGTTTTTCCCTGTGTTCATTATAGTGTTTTGATGCAAGTTCTCTGTGGATATTTACCATTTTTATCCCGGCTATCCTTAATCCTTTTTTTTCAAATCTTGATATTACTTCTCCCACCAGGCCTCTCTGGACTCCGTCAGGTTTAACCATTACAAATGTCTTTTCTGTGTTCAAATTGAACCTCCTAATAAACAGATCAGCCTTTGTTGTCGACTATCTCTTTTAGTATTTCTGTTATATAAGTATGAAATGCTTTTAAATTTAATTTAAATTCCGGCGTAAAGTCAGATTTTTGCAGATTATTATAGTGATTCAGGAACTCACTCCAGTCTTTATAAAGAAGGAAGTTCAGGTCGGTCTCAATAAACAGGTTTAGTTCAAAGAAAAGATCAGATGATGATATTGAACCTTTTTTTGAAAAAAAATCGTTTATTTTTGTATGAAGGCTCATTAACTTCTTTTTTAAAACAACAGATCTCTGGTTGCGGGAAAGATAATTTTCAAAAATAGTAACACCTTCAAATTCAGGATTAAAAAGTTTTGAAATATTTTCGATCAACTCCTGAATTGCTATATCGGAAATATAAACTATATTCCTCAACAGATTTCGTTTGTTGAATTTTTCCGGATCGGTATGAAAAAAATTTAAAAATTCAGTTTCGAATATTTTTTTGTATTCCTGATGAAAAGAATTAAATGCTTTACTGAGTTGAGCCTGATGCTTTTGAGGTATTTCAGATTCTAATAATGTATCATTCAGCCTTCCCCGATAAAATTTATCTATACTGTTTATATGTTTTTTCAGAGCAAGAATAAGGGGAATAGAAATATTTGTATCCCTGTTTTTTTTTATATTAAGCTCAATAAAGTTATTGACTTTCAAAGTTCTGAAAGCGAGGATATACAGAATACCAATATTCTTTTTCAGTTTTTTTTCCCCTATTTCACTTATTATATCTGAAATATCTTTCTGGTATATTTTATCCATTTTTGGAATGAATTTTCCGTTAAGCAGTGAAATGATTATCGGGTTATTCAAAAGTTCTTTGTGGTAAAGTTTTTTTACAGAAGAAAAGGTCCGTTGAGAAAGTATCTCAGATTTAACGAGGTCATTTGAGATAACTCTGATATTATGCAGGAATGTTCTGAAGCTGAAAAACCATGATTCCGGGGAATTTATATCCCTCAAAGAAGGAAATCTGTTTGAGCCTGATTTTTCAAGAACTTTTTCTACAATAAATTCTTCAAAATTAATAAGCCTTTTATCCTTCTTGAAATCCAGGTCCTTAAGTTGTTTAAGTATCTTTCCCAGAATTTTTGAAAAAGTATTAAGGTAAAAAGAATAATCTCTGGAATCTACTGTCTGAAATTTAAAAATAATTGATTCAAGATAATCAGAGGAAAAAAATTCTTCAATACTTTCCAACCATAATTTTAATTCAAAAAGGCTGAGCATATGTTTTTCGCTATCAACTTTATTGATCCAGCTTTCATAGAGTTTGTCCCATTTCTCCTCAAGGGTCAGATTTGTTTTATTTTCAATAAAAAAATCTCCGACGTTTTCTATCTCTTTATTTTCCATGAGCCTATTTTAAATTATAAAGTCAGATTTTTCAACAAAAACCGTATTATTGTAAGGTTTTGCATTCAATTTAATTTTTTAAACTCTAAAATTTGAATAATTATTTGAATATATATCTTTATTTTGTATAAAATTGAGAATAGTTCTTGACAAAATCTGTTAAATTTATATAATTAATTATATAAAAATGAGTTTAAAAGGTTCTCTTGATTCGATTAATTTAGCTGATATAATGCAACTGGTCTCTAATTCCAGACAAAGTGGTCGTTTTGTCCTTGAAAAGGATACCGGGGAGAAGGGATATATATATATAAAAGAAGGGGCAATTTCTCATTCTGAAGTTGGTAACTTTAAAGGGGAAGATGCTGTTTTCACATTGATCTCATGGGGAAAGGGTGATTTCGTTTTTGAAGAACAGAATTTTGATGTGGAAGTTTCAATAACAAAATCGATAACCTCTTTATTAATGGATTCTGCAAGAAGGATTGATGAATGGAAATTGCTGAGGAAAAAGATCGGATCCATTGATTCAGTCCCGTCATTCAGCGAAATAGACAAAGGGGAACGTAGAAAAATATCACTTTCCACTCTTGAGTGGCTGGTAATTTCCAATATTGATGGACGTAGAAGTATCTCTGAAATATCAAATGAATCAGGGATAAATATTTTTGATACATCAAGAATTATTTTCGGAATGATCACTTCCGGACTGCTGAAATTACTTTAATCACTGTCCTTTTTATTATATAATTTTAATTAGAATTCAAATGAACAATAATAGTGTAATAGTTTTAGATTTTGGTTCCCAGTATACCCAGCTTATTGCCCGCAGGGTAAGAGAATTAAAGGTTTACTGTGAGATACTGCCCTTTAATACTCCTTTAAAAGAGATCAGAAAAAAAGCTCCGGGGGCAATTATTTTTTCAGGCGGGCCTTCAAGTGTCTATGAAAAAAATGCTCCCAGGGTTGAAGAAAATATCCTTCAGCTTGGGGTCCCGGTTCTTGGAATATGCTATGGATTACAGCTTATTGCCTATCTGGGTGGTATGAAAGTTGATCCGGCTGATGAAAGGGAATATGGCCTTGCAAAACTTGAAGTTCTTAAGGATAGCGGATTGCTGAAAGGTGTCAGAAATAGATCTTCAGTATGGATGAGTCATGGCGATAAGATCACGGAATATCCGGAAGATTTTATTGTGACCGGAAGAACAAAAAACAGTGAGATTGCCGTTTTTGAATCAATTGAAAGAAAAATATTCGGGATCCAGTTCCATGCGGAAGTTGTTCATACAGAAGAGGGAAAAAAGATCCTCTCCAATTTTCTTTTTCACATAGCAAAACTTGTTCCCGACTGGAGTATGGGAAATTTTATTAAAGCATCTATAAAAAGCATAAGAGAGATGGTGGGTAAAGAGAAAGTAATTCTCGGCTTAAGTGGGGGTGTTGACTCTACGGTACTTGCCCTCTTGTTAAAAAAAGCAATTGGTGACCAGTTAACACCGGTTTTCATTGATACCGGGCTATTGAGGAAGAATGAGTATAAAACCCTGATGAAAAGATTCAGGGAAGAACTTAAACTTAATGTAACCGGGATAGATGCGGGAAGTATCTTTTTAAAAAACCTGAAGAATATAAGTTCTCCGGAATCTAAAAGAAAAATAATTGGAAAAACATTTATTGATATTTTCAGTACAGTTGAAGATAAAATAGGAAAAGTTAAACTTTTCGCACAGGGTACATTATATCCGGATGTTATTGAATCGGTTTCTGTTAAAGGGCCTTCAGCCACTATTAAAAGCCATCATAATGTAGGAGGACTACCTGATAAAATGAGGTGGAAGCTGGTTGAGCCTTTCAGAGAACTGTTTAAAGATGAGGTGAGGGAAGTGGGGAAAGAACTTGGGCTTGAAAAGAGGTTCATACAAAGGCATCCTTTCCCGGGCCCCGGACTGGCAATTCGGATCCTTGGCAGAATAACAAAAGAAAAGATAAAAAAATTACAGGAAGCAGATGCAATTCTGAAAGAGGAACTTGATAATTTCGATCTATATAAAAAAGTATGGCAGGCATTTGTTGTCATACTGCCGGTAAAAAGTGTAGGAGTTATGGGTGATATAAGAACCTATGAAAATGTGGCAGTTGTAAGGATAGTTGAAAGTATTGATGGAATGACAGCCGACTGGTTCCCTGCACCACACGATTTCCTTAAATCTGTTGCAAACAGGATAGTCAATGAAGTAAAAGGAATAAACAGGGTTACTTATGACCTGACATCGAAACCCCCGGGAACTATTGAGTGGGAATAGATGAAAAGTTTTATCCATTTGCATCTCCACTCCGAATACAGCCTTCTTGATTCAAATCAGAAGATCTCTTCATTAATAAAAAAGGTAAAGAACCTGAATATGCCTGCGGTGGCCCTGACAGACCACGGAAATATCCTTGGTGCTGTAAGCTTCTTTAAAGAAGCAAAAGCTAATGGTATTAAAGCAATTATAGGGTCAGAAATGTATATCACCCCCTTTACTATCGATCATCGTCCCAGAAAGGGCCAGGGTGAAGTAAATTATCATCATCTTGTTGTGCTGGTAAAAAATGAAGAGGGATATAAAAACCTCTCACAACTTATCACTCTTTCATTCCTGGAGGGATTTTACAGGAAACCCAGAATCGATAAAGAAAATCTAAAAAAATACAGCGGAGGCCTGGTTGTTCTTTCTTCCTGTATCCAGGGAGAAATACCATTTCTCCTTCTACGGGGAAAAGATGAGGAAGCCTACAAAGCTGCTGAATGGTATAAAGAGGTTTTCGGGGAAGATTATTATATTGAGATACAAAATCACGGCCTGGATAAACAGGTTGAGGTACTCCCCCGGTTAGTGAGCCTTGCCGGAGATCTTGATATCCCCCTGGTTGCAACAAATGATGTTCATTATCTTACAAGGGAAGATTCAGATGCCCGGGAAATATTGATCTGCCTTCAGACAAACGAAGTGTTAAGTAATTCTGAAAGGAATATGAAAAAAGAGACCGATGAGATGTATCTGAAGTCCACTGAAGAAATGGTTGAATTATTTAAAGATTATCCATCTGCAATTGAAAACACTATGGAAATAGCCGCAAAATGTAATTTTGAATTCAGACTGGGTGAATATTTCCTCCCGAAGTTCAATGTTCCGGAGGAGTTTTCCATAGATGGATATTTTGAACTTATATGCAGGAAAGGTTTTGAAAGGGTAAAAGAAGATCTTATAAAAGATGGAAAAGATATTTCCATTTATGAAGAACGGCTGAACTATGAGATAGAAAAGATCCGTGAAATGGAATTTCCGGGATATTTTCTTATAGTCTGGGATATTATCCGGTTTTCAAAAGAGAATGATATCCTGATAGGCCCGGGCAGGGGCTCTGTTGTAGGAAGTCTTGTTTCTTACGTGATGGGAATAACCAGTATTGATCCTCTTGTTTATGATCTTATTTTTGAAAGGTTCCTGAATCCGGAAAGAATTTCTCTTCCTGATATTGACCTCGATTTTGACCCTGAAAGAAGAGAGGATGTTATTGATTATATCAGGAATAAATATGGGGATGAAAATGTTGCGCAAATAGTCACTTTCGGAAAAATGAAGGCAAAACTTGCCATAAGGGATACCGGGAGGGTATTGGAGGTTCCGCTGGGGGATGTAAATAAACTTGCAAAAATGATCCCTGAAACTCCGAAAGTCAGCCTTCTGGCTGAACTTGAAAAAAATGAAGAACTTCAGAGTGAAATAAAAAGAATGGATGCAGCACCCAAACTGATGGACTATGCATTAAAGCTTGAAAACAATATCAGGAATACCGGAATGCATGCGGCAGGTGTTGTAATTGCGCCAAAAAAACTAACTGAATTTATGCCTCTTTATAAAGCCAAAGACAAGATCGTTACACAATTTGAAAAAGAGGAAGTTGAAGAGATAGGATTGCTCAAACTTGATATTCTGGGATTAAAAACACTAACTATTATTAAAAATATTTTAAAATCAATTTCAGAAGTGGAAAAACTTGATGTTGACCTGAACAATATTCCTCTTGATGATAAAAAAGTATATAAGATATTTCAGGACGGCCATACAGATGGTATTTTTCAATTTGAAAGTTCAGGTATGAGAGATTTCTTGAAAAGGTCAAAACCAACAAGATTTGAGGACCTGATAGTGTTAAACGGACTTTACAGGCCCGGGCCCCTTGGTACCGGAATGGCTGATACTTATGTTAAACGAAAGATTGGAAAAGAGAATGTTTCATATATATTTCCGGAAACAGAAGAGATCCTCTCAGATACATTCGGGGTAATTGTTTTTCAGGAGCAGGTAATGAGGCTCTCCCAGGTAATTGCAGGATTTCCCATGAGCAAAGCTGATGAGATGAGAAAAATAATGGGGAAAAAACTTACTCAGAAATTACCTTCGGTTAAAAAAAGTTTTGTAGAAGGTGCTGTAAAACGTGGTTTTAACAAAAAAAAAGCAGAAGAACTATTCTCCCAGATGAGTACATTTGCCGAATATGGATTCAATAAATCTCATTCAACGGCCTATGCAAACCTTGCTTATCAGACTGCCTATCTTAAAGTACATTATCCCGTTTATTTTATGTCAGCTCTACTGAGCGCTGAGTCTGACAAAACATCTACAGATTCAAAGATCATTCAGTATATATCTGAAAGTAAAAAGATGAATATTGAGATACTTCCCCCGGATATTAATAAAAGTTTTGAAAAGTTCAGTGCAGAGACTAAAAATTCGATCAGGTTTGGCCTGAAGGGATTAAAAAATGTAGGGGGAGCAGCTATCAGAAGTTTTTTAAAAACAAGAGAGAAAGAGGGATTATTTAAAGATTTTTCCGATTTTATTTTAAGAGCTGATTTAAGTAAAGCAAATAAAGCTGTCCTGGAAAGCCTTATTAAAGCCGGGGCCTTTGATAGTTTTAATATTAAAAGGAGATCTCTTTATGAAAGCATTGAAGAGGTGATAAGACAGGCATCCATAATTATTAAGCACCGTTCAAAAAACCAGTTGTCACTATTCTCCGAAGAAGAAATGGATAAAATAGTTTTACCGAAAGAAAAACTTGCACTTACCGAGTGGCATGAGGCTGAAATTATCCAGGGCGAAAAAGAGACTGCAGGGGTCTATATAAGCCATAATCCTCTTGAAAAATTTTTTCTGGAGATCAGAAAGATATCGAACACTTCAATCTCCAAGATCAACTCAAATGAATTTTCCGGAGATACAGTAAGGCTCGGAGGAGTTGTAACATCCTATAAAGCCAGAAAATCAAAGAAAGGGACTTTTTACGGGGAACTTTATTTTGAAGATCTGACAGGCCGTATAAAACTTCTTATTTTTGGAAAAAGCAAAAGAAACGGTTTCCGAAATAATGGATTTGAAGAGAGGGTTGTATGGGAAGATCTGAAGGATAATTTAAAACTTGATTTTCCTTATTATCTTAAAGGAAAGCTACCAGATAATGGTGATACAAATAAAAATATTTATGTGGAAGAACTTGTTGAACTTGAAAGTTTCCTGAAAAGAAGAGCCCGGAAAATTACGATAAACATTAATTATGACAAACTAAGCGATACTTTTTCAGAAGAATTAACAAAAAAAATATCCAGATTCAGGGATTCTACTCCATGTTTTATGATCATCAATAAAGGTGACAGTGAAAGGGTTGTTATCCGGGTTGAAAATATGAAACCTACAATTACAATGAAGCAGGAGATAGAAAAACTGACAGGCAAGGACAGTGTTCAGATCTTATATCAGAAATAATAACGATAAGTATTTTATAAAAATATCACTTGATCTTAATCTTAATTTTACCTTTTGAAAATGATAATTTTACATTTGCATCAATAAGGTTTTCCGAAATAAGTTTATATTTCAGGGAATTGATCATATCGTCTTTTGACTTTTTTGTTTTTAATTTATTCTGCTTTAATATTGAGTCATAATTATCGAAAAAATTGTCAAATGTTTTTTCATCATTAAGACTGATATTCAAACTTTTTTCTCTGGTGGGGGTTTTTTTAATATTATTATCATACGAAGGTGTTTTTCTTTTTCTCTGTACTAAACCAAGTTCTATCTGATTAAGCCTTTTCAGCCACATATTATTATATAGAGTGAATTTGGAAGATACATTTTGTGTAAGAAAAGAGAGTTTGGAAGATTTTAGATCTTTAGAGAGGATATTTCTTATTTCTTTTTCCATATTCTCTCTCTCCTTTTCCGGGGGAATACTAAGCTCTCCTGAAAAAAACAAATTATACTGAGCTTTTAAATTTTCTATACGTGCATCCAGCTTTTTTAAACTAATTTCAAAATCGCTGTTCTTTTTATCAATGCTTTCCATTTTAATATGACATCTCTTCTTCTTCCCCGGTAAGTATCCGGCTTACTCCTTCAGCAAGGGCTGTCATTTCATCTTCCCCGGGGTAAAGTAATAACGTAGCAAGAAAATTTATTCTTACAGAGATCAGGTTAACTAATAATTCGGAATTTGCCATTCCTCCTGTTATTATTATTTTGTCAATTTTTCCCGTTAAAACGGTTGCCATTGATCCTGCATCTTTTGCTACCTGATAAGCCATTGCATCTACAACTTCAATTACTTTTTTATCGCCGGATTTGTACATATTTTCAATTTTCATAAAATCTTTTGTATTTAAATAGGACTGAAGGCCGCCATTACCGAAGATGAGATTTGAAAAAGTTTTAAAATCAATTTTATTTTCAATTATATATTTTGCAGCTTGTAAAACCGGTATCCCGCCGGCTCTGTCGGGTGAAAAAGTTCCCTCCTCACTGGAATTAATACTATCAACCATTTTTCCATTCTGGTGGGCAGATACTGAAATTCCGGTTCCAAGATGAATAATGATAAGGTTAAGATCATTATAATTCAAGTTGTTCTCTTTTGCATATCTTTTAGAAACAGCTTTCATATTAAGTGCGTGGGATAACATTATTCTGTTAAAAAGTTTATGGCCTGATAATCTGGCCACAGGGGTAAATTCATCAACCGAAATAGGGTCAACGATATAACAGTGAATAGATGATTTCTCTGCAATTGAATTTCCTATTTGTGCAGAGAGATGTGACGCATGCATCCCGTTCTTACCTGCTTTCAGGTCTTTGATCATCTCTTCATTAACAAAATAGGTCCCGCTTGCAAGGGGTTTGAGAAGGCCTCCGCGGGCTGCCACAGCTTTAAGTGTATTAATATCTATATTTTTATCCTTTAGAAATTCCAGCACAAGATGTTCCCTGAATTCCAGTTGTTCATTAATATCAGAAAATCTGCTTAATTCTTTATCGGAATGTTTTATTGTTTCTGTAAAAATTTCTTTGTCCAGGTCAAAGATACCTATCTTTGTGGAGGTATTTCCTGTGTTGATAACGAGAATAAGGTTTTTCATTCAGTTTCCTCTGTTTAAATATTTTTTTATTATCGGCATTAATCTGTTCTTTGTTTCTTCCGAAACTTTGCCCGGATCTGTCATGAATGAATTTTCCAGTGAAGAGCTGCAGGAACAATCCGGTTTGGCAGACAGGATCTCCGGCAGGATCTTTTCTAATAGTATTTTTCCACTCTTAATGTTCTTATTAAGATTGGTCACAACCATTTCTGCAGTGACAGATTCTGTTTCGGGATGCCAGCAGTCATAATCAGTAACAAATGCTACCGGTATAAAACACATTTCCAGTTCACGTGCCAGTTTTGCTTCTATTGCCTGTGTCATCCCGATAATGGAAAAATCAAGATCTCTGTAAACATTTGATTCTCCTATGGATGAAAATTGCGGCCCCTCCATATTAAAATATGTTCCGCCTTTATGAACATTGAGACCCAGATCTTTTGCAGCTCTGTAAACTTTGTCCGAAAAGAAGGGACACACCGGTTTGGCCATGGAAACATGAGCTACAAAACCGTCCTCAAAATAGGTTTTTTCTCTCTTGAAAGTGTTGTCATAGTATTGATCGGGGATCACAATATCGGTTGGTTCTATCTTTTCCTTAAGTGATCCCACTGCAGTAAAAGATATGAGCCTCTTTACACCAAGTAGTTTTAATGCATAAAGATTTGCTCTGTAATTGACTTCCGATGGATTAAATCTGTGCCCAATACCATGCCTGGATAAAAAAGCGATCCTGTTACCATTTAATTCTCCGGTTAATATTTTTTCCGAAGGAGATCCGTAAGGAGTATCAATCCGGATATAGTTCTCGTTTTTTAATGATTCCATCTCATAAAATCCGCTTCCCCCCATAATGGCAAGTTCTGTTTTTTCGAATTTCTGATCCTTCATTATGCTCCTTTTGAATTTGTATCTGTAATTCTTATATTTATAGGATTATGGGGATAATGTCAAGGTTTGAACTCAATTACAGGGGTAACTTCTACCCCTACTGGTCTTGCGGTTCTTCTTTTTCTGTTTCCAGAATAATTTTTCCGTAGCTGTTATTAATAACGATCTGAGGTATTGTCCCTGTCCGGGTCAGTGTTAATTTGTATCTCTCTTTAATAGTATTAAAATCAAATTTAGTATTATTTACAATTTCACCATATTTAGTTGAGAGGTTGAATCCAGGGTCTATTTCCCGGGGAAGATTTACTTTTATATTTGAATAGCTGTTCAGGATATTAATATTCTCAATATTCCTGTCAGGTGATATAACAAGGTTTCCATGTTTGAGAAGAACACTGATATCTTTTCCTGAAATTTTTTCCAGCCTGACCCTGTTCTGGGAGTTTTTTACAATTAATTCATTAACATTGATTGTATCACTGATGATCCTGCAGTTCCTGGCTGTTATTGTAATGGATTCAGCTTTTGAGTTTTCTATTCTGACAAGTTGATGTGAATTACCGATCCTGATCTGTTCGGAATTTATCCCGGAAAAGATCATCTTTGTATGTTCCCCGTTTATATCAATTTTTTTACTTTGTGGAATATCGGAAATAATAAGAGTTGCAAGATTTGCCTTACATTCTATATTGCCCGCACCTTCGATCTCTGTTTTTGTTAACTTTGTAATAAGATTGATATCACCTTTTATATTGGATAGATTAATATTTCCATGTAATGAGAGGATCTTCAGTTTTGATTCAATATCTTCGATCTGAATGTCCCCGAACTTTTCGTCAATATAGATGTTTTTTCCCGTACCTTTAATAACTATATTTCCAAACCGGTTATAAAGTTTAATTTCAATTTCTTTTGGAATTCTGATCTTAAAATTGATTCTTACCCGCTTGTAGGGGAAGGTATTTTCTCCTTTAATTACCTCAATTATACCTTTCCCGGATACTTCAGTTTTTTTAAGGGAGTATTGGCTCTTTAATTCTTCGATCTTTTTTTTATCCTTATGATAAATAACAGAAGTAATTTCTACAGTTGTTCTTTTGTCAATGGAGGGTTCCACAGAGATTTCCCCTGCAGGGTTTATGATCTTTAAGGACAAGATACTTTCGCTAAAAACAAGATCATTTGTAAAAAAATTAGGATGGTTTCTGTCAATGATTTTCTTTGAATTTTCGTTACCCGATTTTATAAAAGCTATTTCTCCGGATTCAAAAAAATGATAGACAAATCCGAAAATGATCAAAGCGGCAATTAACAGGATCTCTTTTTTTTTCATTTTTTATTTGAAATGAAGGAAATTATATTTTTTGCTCCGATATAAATTAATATGAGTGGCCAGTATTTTCCAACTATGTCCCAAATGTGAAGGTCAGTCCAACCGAGATTTTTTGCAAGGAAAATTATTCCTATTAAAATTATAATTATTCCCCAGAATATTGTTTCACTATTTTTCTTGCTCATTATCATTCTCCTTTTCCAATAAAAATTCAATTACTATTTTCAGGCCTACACCAATAAGGAACAGAGGCCACAATTTAATAATATTTCTATAAGAAATAAGTTCAAGGTTCCTCATTAAAAAAAGGACTCCAAGTATCAATATTATTATTGAACCGGTCAGCGAGATCTCCGATCTGACATCATCACTCACCTCTTTATCCGGATAGCTTCCGGTAAGCTTTGCTTCATTGTAACTGTCAATGATCTGAAAAACATAAAATCCTGCAAGCAGAAGAGAAAAGATAATAATTTCCATGATCATCGATTGCCTTCCATCTGTAGCTGTATTTACAAGCAGGACGATCAGAAGTACGAATATAAGGAGATATGAAAAACCTTTAACATAATTTCCCACATAA
The DNA here is from genome assembly GCA_039714255.1 of Acidobacteriota bacterium. Taxonomy (GTDB): domain Bacteria; phylum Acidobacteriota; class Aminicenantia; order UBA2199; family UBA2199; genus UBA647. Next base: position 146,310 of record JBDLJQ010000001.1, on the reverse strand, counting down.
AAAAGTCCCGATCCTGGGAACAGAGCTGATATTACGGCAGCTAGTCCCGGGTGTTTTTTTTCAGTTGATCTTAGATCATTATCCATAAATAACCCCCTTTTTAGTCATTTTTGTAGTCTCTTTCTCAGTTTCCTCTTCGTCGTTTTTTGAGATGGACTCATTTTTATTTATTCGTAAATTGTTGTTTGATTCCTTTATGCGTTCAAAAAATGCCTCTGTCTCCACAACAAACTTTTCTATCCCCGCTACAGCCGTATGTAATGTTTTGTTTGCAGCGGGAAATATATTTGTGAAATAGAAAAGGTTCAGAAAAAGTATTATAGTTCCGATTGCTGCAGCAACCCACTTTATATAGGGCCATTGCTTGTCGGGTTCGTGTTCCTCTGCCTCGGCAATGTAATAAAGCCTGTTCTTCATGAAGAAAGGGATATCGGTAGTTAGTTCCGGAAGAACAGATCTCAAATGGAGTATGTTCTCTTCCTTCTCACTGCATTTGCTACAGGAAGCAAGATGTTGTTCCACATTACGTCTTTCATCCGGGCTCAGATCATTCTCAATAAAACCGGATAATAATTCTTCGATCTTTTTACAATCTAAGTTTTTATTATTCATTTTTATATAACCCTGCAAGTTGTATCCTTGCTCTGTTAATTCTTGATTTAACTGTTCCCAGAGGAATATCCAGAAGCTCTGATATTTCCTGGTAGGAATTGTTATTTATATCCCTGAATATTATTAAAGCCCTGTACTCCGGTTTCAATTTGAGCAGTGTTTCCCTGAGATCTTCAATTTCCCGGCTTTTGATCAATTCTTCTTCAGGTGACTCATCCTCAACAGCGAGATTTTCTTCGAAATCGATCCTTAAAGCATTCTTTTTGTTCTTTCTCCAATGGTCTATACAATGGTTCTTTGATAATCTCATTATCCAGGAGGAGAGGTTGTAATTTTCATTGAATTTATCAATATTATTATATATCTTGATAAATATATCCTGAGTTATATCACTGGCATCATCTTTATTGCCACAAAAGTTATATGCCAGGTTATAAACAGAATTTGAATATTTATCTATAAGCATGTTCCAACCTCTTTTATCTCCTTCTTTAATTTTTTTTATCAACTTCTAATTATCCTGTCTCATACTTAAAATGACGAAAAACACAAGAAAAAGTTCCATTATTTTGAATTTTACTCCATTTATGTTTTTATGTTTACAAAAAGATATATGGAAATGGAAGCGAATAAAAGAATTGGTGCAAAAGCAGAAATGAATGGGGATAGAACTGATGCCGAACCCATTGCGCTGAAAATACTGAAAATTGCCCAGAAAACCATTGATATTGCTACTGCAATACCGATACCGAACAGAGTCCCCTTTTTACCCATCCTAAATGAAAAAGGTATTGCGATCAACACCATTATCAGGCTGGAGAACGGGAAAGCATAATGATAAAACAGCTTTGCCTCATATCTGGTAGTTTCTGATCCGTTCTTCTTCAGATATTTTATATATTCTTTAAGCTGGGAAATATTCATATGCCGGCCATATGAAACTTTTTTTGAAAAATATGATTTGCCCTCCTCTATATTAAAAATTTTCTTATTAAAAGTTGAAAACCTGACGGGTGAATTATTTGTAAAATCCCTTGTAAAACCTCTTCTTAATACTATATCCTTCTTGTTTTTCCATACTGCAGTGCGTGCTGATATTCTCTCTTTAATTGAAAAATCTTTATTCAATTTGAGAATATTAAAATTTTTATACTTTTTCCCCAGGTTTTTTGTATCCAGAGAATAAAAGTAGAAGGTGTTATCCTTACCGGAGATCCAGGTTTTATAAAGTTCCGGATCGGGAGCACTCTTTCGTTTATAGATTTTATTAAGGACTCTCACTGCATTTCTGTTCGCTCCGGGGGTAATGGTTTCCTGTATATAAAAGTAGAGGAAAGAGAAAAAAATTCCAACAACTATTGCAGGAACTGCAATTCTGTATAAGCTGATACCACTGACACGGACTGCGGTTATTTCATTGTTTTTACTCATTATTGAGAAAGTTAGAAGAACAGTTGTTAATATGGATACGGGGAGTACAAAGCTTATCATTTCCGGAGTATTATAGTATACATACTTTAAAACATAGGCAAATGGAATATTGTTCTCGATCATAGTGTCAATAAGTTCTACAATACGCACTATATAAAAGACCATCAGTAGAGATGTAAATATAAACAGCAGCATTGCCACCATTTTTTTCAGAATATAAACATCTATTATTTTAAACAATCTTAATTGCGGTTTCTTTATGGAGATGGAAAAAACTATATTACCTTTTTTTTTCTCTCCTTTAAATTTTTCCCTGTGGAAGATGGAAAAAATTTTATCCCAGTTTATTGATTTTTCCCTTGAGCTGTAATAATAAAATATCAATCCTGAAAGGAGCAGGAAAAAATTGGGAGCCCACATACCGAAGAAAGGGGAGACTATCCCTTTCATGACAATGTTCTGAAATGTTGTAATTGCAGTATAATAGATGAAAATTATCCCAAGGGAAATAATAAAACCACTTACCTTACCTCCCTTTTTTGTTGATATTCCGAGTGAAAGGGCAAGGAACCCCAGGGCAAGGCATGCAAAGGGTAGTGAAAATTTTCTGTGAAACTCCCTCTTAAGGCCAATATCATCCGGTCTCTCTTTCATCTTTTTTATCAGTTCGGGGAAGATCAGCTGCTGGCTGCTTCTGGTTCTTTTTACGGTTAGTGTTTCCATTATCTCTTCAGAGGTTTTTTTATGAAATGTTGTGAAATATTTTTTCCCGGGATTCATTTTTTCAAAGCTGTGAAGAGTTGCATTTTTCAGTGAAAAATAGCTTTTTCTTTCCCCTTCAAGCTGTATGAAACTTCCCCGTTTTGCAAGGATAACATTGTCAGTCCTGGGATCTTTTCTGGAATAAAGGAATACATCTTTCCACTCATTTGTCTTTTTATCAATATCATTAAAGAATAATACAAAGGGATAAAGTTCATAGTTAAATGTTCTCGGTTTCATACTTGACATAGCTTTTGATAACATGATCTTTGTATTGAGTTTACGATATTGATAATTCCCTTCCGGGGCAAGATACATTATAAGGATAGAGGAAATGAACCATGTGATCAGGGAGAATATTATAATGGGCCTGAATATCCTGAAGTTATTCACACCCATTGTTCTCAGGGCAACAATTTCCGAGTCTGTGCTCATGCGGCTCATTCCCGCAAGTACTCCCATCAAAGTTGCCATGGGAATAGTGAAAGAGAGAATATCAGGCAAAAGGTAAACCAGTATTTTTACAATTGTAAATGTTGTAGCTCCTTTTGATATAAGTGTCTGTGAAAGAATAAATATCATGTTGATCAGCAATGTAAATGTATAGATCAGCAACCCTATGGCAAATGGAGATGCGATCTCTTTCAGGACATACTTATCAAAGGCTTTCAGCATGGTTGAATAATATCATAGAGTGATAAGGATTCCAATAAACAGAAATTTGCAATTTTTTGATTTTTCTATTATCTTATTTTTAAGAAAAACCGGAGGTAAAATGAAAATTATTTCTAAAATTCTATTGTTATTTCTAATCGGTATTATGGCTGTTTACGGGTTTCCGGGATCGGTCGAAAAAACTGAAAATAAAAGTGTAAATCTTGTTATGTGCAGGCCCGCAGTTTCACAGATAAAAAATATTGTGGCAATGAGAGAGACAGGGATAGTCGATATAAAAGACATGAAGCTCCTTTGTGTTTATCACCGTAATGAACTTACAGACTATAAAAAATCTTTCGATTTTGTAGCAAAAAAAAACCTTAGATGGGTAGAATTTATTGAGATAAGGGGGAACGTAAGTGGAAATGATCTCTTTAAAAAAAATTTATGGAGCAGCCAGTTCTATACAATTTTTAATGAGAGTGACGGAATAATTTTTACAGGAGGAATGGATATTCCACCTGTGATCTACGGTGAAAAGAACAGGTTGCTGACCGTTGCCACTTCACCGGTACGGTCAATGTATGAAGTATCTTTCCTATTTCATTTGATAGGAGGGTTTCAGAATAAAACTTTTAAACCTTTTCTGGAGAAAGATAAAGAGTATCCGGTACTGGGTATATGTCTGGGAGCTCAGAGTATGAATGTAGCAGCCGGCGGTACACTATACCAGGATATCCCCTCTGAAATTTATAAGTTCAGGTCAGTGGATGAGGTCCTTGCACAGGATGAGGATAAGATCCACAGTTCGGTTTATAAAAAACTGATGTTTCCCGGTTCCAAAGATATGATTGCCCCGGCTTTTCATAGAATTAAGATCAGGAACAGGTCGGTTATTCTGAAAAATATAAACGGGGGAGTGAATAATATCCCTTATATACTTTCATCCCACCATCAGGCAGTTGAAAAGAGAGGTAAAGATCTCTTTGTAGCTGCCGGGTCTATGGACGGAAAGGTAATTGAAGCACTGGAACACAAAAAATTTACTAATGTGCTTGGGGTTCAATTTCACCCGGAACCTCATCTCCTCTATAAAGGTATACAATTCTTCACAGGTGATCCTGAAAATGGGCCCTATTTTACTTTAAAAAGCTTTCTTATGAATGATCCGTCATCTTTAAAATTTCATAAAAGACTGTGGGAATGGTTTGCGGGTGCTCTAAAAAGGTGATTAAGGTTGATTTTTAAGAAAAAATTCCTTATAATAACCGGTGACTTAAAATGAAGAGGAAAATACATGGCAGAAGAGTTATTGAGAAGCATAGAACAATTAAGCAGGGAGCGTGGTATTTCTCCCGATATTTTCTACTCTGCCATAGAAGAAGCATTACTCACTGTAGCTGACAAATATTTTGACCACAAGGCCGATATTCAGGTCGAGATCAATAAAGAGCAGGGCAGGATAAATGTCTATACAAAAAAATCAGTTGTAAATGAACCTTCCGATTCTTCGGAAATTTCCTGGAAAGAGGCTTTGAAGCACGATTCCAAAGCCAAGGTCGGGGATGAGATAAAAATTTTTCTTCCCGGAGAAACTCTTGGCAGAGTTGCCGCTCAGACCGCCAGAAATATTATTATGGATAAGGTTCAGAAAGCAGAACAGCATACTATTTATTCAAAATATGTTAATTTAACCGATACCCTTATTTCCGGTGATGTAAGGCGGATAGAAAAGAATGGAATAATAGCTGCTCTGGAGATCGGAGAAGCAATTATTCCCCATAAAGAGTTATCTCCGAAAGATGAGTTTAACAGAGGAGATATTATCAGGTTCTATGTTAAAAGGGTTTTTTCGGAAGGAAAGGGCCCCCTTGTGCTTGGCTCACGCTATATGAATGATTTTGTCAGGGAATTGGTCAAAAAAGAGGTACCGGAAGTATCTGAAGGGATCGTTAAAATATTCGGGATTGCAAGGGAACCTGGTGTAAAAACAAAAGTAGCAGTTTATTCAACCGATAAATCTGTGGATCCCGTTGGAGCCGTTGTAGGTATGAATGGAAACCGGGTTTTATCAATAACCAAAGAATTGCAGGGGGAAAGAATTGATGTTATAGCCTGGAATGAATCAGTTGAAAGGTTTATATCATCTGCATTAACTCCTGCCGAAGTAACAAAAGTAAAAATAATTGATGAAGAAAATAAAATGGCTGAAGTAACGGTCTCTGAGAGTACTTTATCTGCCGCCATAGGAAAAAAGGGAATCAATATAAAGCTTGCATCCCGTCTTACCAGGTGGAATCTCCAGCTTACGAACAGAATGGAAAATTTTACTAAAGTAACTCAGAAAAAACTGTAGGAGGCTTAATTGCAGAATATTAAATTACATGAAGCGACAAAACAATTTAACATATCAAACAAATTGGCAATGTTCTTCCTTGAGAAGAATGGTATCCCGGTGAAATCCCACTCTTCTGCCATATCAATGGAACAACTTGAATTATTAAGAGATTTTTCCCAGAATCTTGATAAATTTGAAAATATTGTTAAAGAATTCAAGAATCTGGGAAAAGGGAAAAAGAAAAAAGAAGAAAAGGCAGTAGAGGAAGTAAAAAAAGAGGAAATTACAGAGGTTGAAAAACCGAAAGAGATCATTAAGGAAAAGGAAGTTGTAGTTGAAGAAAAAGTTGTGAAGCCGGAAATAAAAAAACCGGAAGAACAAGTGATAAAAAAAGCTGAAATAAAACCGGAGGAGAAAAAAGAGGTAGTAAAAAAACCGGAAGTAAAAAAAGTTGATATAGAAACACCGGTGGAAAAGAAAGCAACTGTAACTAAAGCAAAGCCGGTAGTGAAAAAACAATTTCCAAAATATAACAGGCCCCGGAGACATTCACAATTTCATCACAGAAACAGTAAAAAAGATGCATCTGAAAGAGTAAAAAAGGAAGTATCAACAATTGAAAGAAAAGAGGCTGACCTGACAAACGTACCGGAATTGATCCAGACATCGGATTTTATTACATTAAAAGAGCTTGGTGACAAACTTAATATCAAATTGAAATTTATTGAAGACAAAATGAGGAGTCGGGGAAAAGAGTTTCTCCCGAACCAGTTTCTTGATGAAGATGGGATAAAAGAAATCTGCAAAGAATTTAATGTTGAGGTTGATATAGTCGGATTTGAAGAGTCCATATTTTCAGACTATATAAATAAGAACAAATCAGAATTAAGCCCGAGGTCACCAATTGTTACGGTCATGGGCCATGTTGACCATGGAAAAACAACCCTGCTTGATACTTTACGTAAAACCAAAGTAGTTGACGGTGAAGCAGGCGGGATTACTCAGAGTATAGGTGCATATAGATTAAAAACAAAAAAAGGTGAAGTTATATTTATTGATACACCGGGGCATGAAGCTTTTACGAATCTCAGGGCAAGAGGAGCCAGGGTAACTGATATTGTAATACTTGTAGTCGCTGCAAATGATGGTATTAAGCCTCAGACCATAGAGGCTATTGATCATGCAAGAGCTGCAAATGTCCCCATCATTGTTGCGATAAATAAAATTGATCTTGATAGTGCTGATCCGAATAAGGTCAAGCAGGAACTTACTACTCACAATCTGGTGGTTGAAGATTGGGGTGGAGATGTGGTTTCTGTAGATATATCAGCAAAACTGAATCAAAATCTTGATTCGCTGCTTGAAATGGTTAATCTTGTTTCCGAGATGCAGGAATTAAAAGCTTACAGTGGGGTCCCGGGATGGGGGACCATTATTGAATCTCATCTTGACCCGAAACTGGGCCCAATAGGGACTGTTCTGATACAGGAGGGAGATGTAAAAAGGGGAGATTATTTTATCTGCGGGAATTCAACAGGAAAAATAAGATCTATCTTTGATGATACAGGAAAGACCCTGAACATAGCAGAAAGGCCATGGCCTGTTAAAATAATGGGATTTGAAGTGGTACCTGAAGCCGGAGAAAGGCTGCAGATAGTTGACAATATTGTTAAAGCGAAAAAAGTTATTGAGTTGAGGAAACATCATAAAAAAGAGAATAAAAGAGATGAGATCGAAGCAGATAAAAAGCTCAGCCTGCAAAACCTTTTTCAAAAACTTGATGAAAAAAAGATAAAAGAGTTTCCAATAATTCTTAAAACAGATAATTTTGGTTCGGGTGAAATACTTGAAGAGATCCTGATGAAAATGGGGCATAAAGACCTGAAGATCAACCTTATACATAAAAGCATAGGTAATATCAGTGATAGCGATATACTTCTGGCCTCAACTTCCGGTGCAATAATTTTAGGATTTAATGTGAAAGCTCCACAGAAAATACTGGTAGCGGCAAAAAGGGAAAAAGTCGAAATAAAATTGTATAATGTTATTTATCACCTTATGGAAGAGCTTGATAAAGCTATTAAAGGTGAAATTGAGCCTGTATTTATAGAAACCCTGATCGGAAAAATTGAAGTTCTTCAAAAATTCAAGATCTCAAAACTCGGGATCATTGCCGGATGTATAGTTAAAGAAGGAAAAGTTACAAACAAATCCAAACTGAAGGTTTTGAGAAATGATGATCTGGTTTTTGAAGGTGAGATAGAAACCCTTAAAAGGATAAAGGATGAAGTAAAGGAAGTAAAAGCCGGAACAGAATGTGGCATAAAAGTGAAAAATTTTAATTCGATAGAGATTGGAGATGTCCTTGAAGCTTATGAATTAAAACAGCAGGAATGATAACCGGTATTATGAAGATTGAAATGTTCTCAAGAGATACCCATAGTTTAAAAGAGAAAAGAAGAATAGTTCTCAGTATAAAAGAGAAGTTAAAGAACAGGTATAATATTTCAATAATTGAGAGTGGATTCCAGAATACATGGAAAAAGATAGAAATATCAGTGGCAATGGTTTCCAACTCCAGGTCATATATCCAGAAAATTTTTGACCAGATCGAAGAGTTTATTTTTAGTAATTATCCTGTTGAAATAATAAAAGCCGATATTGAGTTTGTCTGATGCCCTTTAGAGTTGAAAAATTTTCCAGTACACTGAAAAATTCACTTGCAGAAATTTTATTAAATAAACTTAATGATCCGGATCTTAAAATAGTATCGATTTCAAATATTGTCGTCAGCAGGGATCTGAAACTGGCAAAGATCTTTGTTTCAACCATAGGTATTGAGACAGAAGAATTACTCAAAAAATTAAATAAAGCAAAAGGGTTTATAAAAAAAGAGTTATCGAGGTCAATGCATCTTAAATATATTCCTGAGTTACAATTCTATTTTGATTCGGCATTTGAGTTTGATCAGAAGAATTTTTCAAAAAAAGGTAATGGAACATGATAAATGAAATTAAGAAGAAAATAATTGAATCAAAAAGAATTGCAATTAGTTCCCATATCAGGCCTGACGCGGATTGTGTGGGAAGCGGACTGGCCCTGATGCTTATGTTGAAACAGCTCGGGAAGGATGTAAGCTACCGAAACATAGATATTGCACCTTTTCCCATATCTGCATTTCCATCTTATGATTCCATAGAACATAAACAGATCTATCCGGATGAATTTGATCTGTTGCTCCTTATTGAAGGGGGTAGTGAAGAGAGATGTGGACAAAAAAATCTGGATAAATATTTTACCATCAATATAGATCATCATGCCACAAGTTCAATGGAATCAAATATAAACTGGATAGACCCGGAAGCATCAGCAGTGGGAGAGCTGGTGTATGAATTAGGCGTAGCTTTGGAAATTGAATTTACAAAGGAGATAGGGTTTAATCTTTATGCAGCTATTTCTTCAGATACAGGTTCATTTAAATATTCAAACACCACTTTCAAATCCCTGAATATCGCTTCTGAAATTGTAAAGAGATCAAATATTTCACCCCATGATATAAGTGATCTTATTTTCAACTCTAACCCTGTTGAAAAAATACAGCTTTTGCAGAAAATACTTTCCACTCTGGATCTGGAGGAAAACGGCAAAATTGCTGTTATTAATTTCCGGAAAGATTTTTTAAGCAAATCTGCTCTTGAACATTTCGAAACAGAAGATATTATTTCAATTGTAAGATCTATCAGGGGAGTAGTTGTGACACTTTTCTTTAAAGAGATCAAAAAAGATTATTACAGAATATCGGTAAGGTCAAAAGGCAGTTTCAGCTCTTCTGAAATGGCAAAACATTTTGACGGTGGAGGCCATGATCATGCAGCTGGATTCTTTTTCCCCGGAAATTTTTCTGATGCAAAAAAGAGTGTTATAGAGTTTATTAAAAAACAATTAAAATAAAAAGGCCCGGGAATTATTTATGATCAATGGAATGGTTTTAGTTGCAAAAGAGAGAGGGATAAGTTCTCATGAAGTTGTAAAAAAAGTAAAAGAAATATTCAAGGTAAAAAAAGCAGGGCATTTCGGGACGCTGGATCCGCTGGCTGAAGGCCTTCTCCTTGTAGGTGTGGGGAATGCAACGAAATTTTTTGATTTTTTCGTCGGAAAAAACAAGATCTATACAGGCCTGATAAAATTTGGATATGCAACTACAACATACGACAGTGAAGGTAAAATAGCAGGGGAAAAGAAAAGTATAAACCTTAATAAAATTGATCTGGAACCTGTCCTTTCACCGTTCAGGGGAAAGTTCCTTCAATATCCGCCTATATATTCAGCAAAAAAACATAAAGGGATCCCTTTATATAAATATGCAAGAAAAGATATCGAAGTAGAAATATCTCCGAAAGAAGTTGAGATCTTTTCCCTGGAAACTGAAATAAGGGAAAATGATCTGTTATGGTTCAGAGCGGAAACTTCATCGGGGACCTATATCCGTTCCCTTGCCCATAATGTAGGGGAAAAAACCGGGGCCGGGGCTTTTCTTGAAAAACTTGTCAGAGAGGGTGTTGGTGATTTTACTCTGGATGATGCTTCAAATATAGAGGAACTGGAAACAATAAAACAGGATAAAGGGATCCATAAAAGTATCATGCCCATTGAGCTGATGTTACCTGAATTTCCTGCCATAACAGTAACATATAATGGAAGGAGAGTTGTGCTTAACGGTGGATTACTTTCACTGAATGATATTCTTAAGATCTCTTCAAAGAGTGAATCTGAAAATTACAGAATATTTGATGACGATGGCAATTTACTGGCAATTGCCCGTAAAGATCTTAAACTTCACAAATTTAAACCATTTATAGTTTTTAATAATATATTTTAACTGTAAAATTACCACTATTATCGTCAAAATTAAAATCGTTTATCCCTATAAACAATTTTCCCGCTTTATTGATTTTGAAGGGAGCGAGATTTGCTCCAATATAAAAAGGGGTTCCCTCTTTACCGATCTTTGCTATTATTGCGCCTGTAGGCTGTGTGGGAAGTTGTTTCTGCATATGAAAGCTGACATTCAGTTCGCCATATTGATAAACTTTTTGTTCACCCTTGATCACTATGGATCCTGTTGTGGAAAAAAGGATGCTCTGTTTTTCCCTCAGTTTAATATTTGTATCCATCCATTTTGTGCCGGCCTTAAGTATTATGGTTTTTACCCTTTTGCCTCTTCTGAGCTTTTTATATTTTTGTTCAATTTCAAAAGAGGATTCGATCATATCTTTCTTCGGGTTAAATACAATTTTGTGTATCTTGAAGAGCGGGAATCTTTTTGTTTCTGAAATTTTTCCGAATTTATAAACATTAAAATATACGGTGTCAAATTTAAAAGCTACAAGTTTCCCCGTGTATACTTTGTTATCAACTGTATACAGTGTATCACCGTATAGAAATATGCTGAAGGTGAACACAAAACATAATAGAATTGCAGCCGGTAATTTTCTCATTATAGTTAAAGATAAACTCCTTTATAAACTATTTTTGTATAATTTTCAATATAAATCTTATTTTCTCCCCGAATTCTGATATTTTTCCTCCCGTATTTTATTAACAGATCTTTGTTTAAAAGGTTCCGGTTCTTCATTACAGAATAAATTGCAGCACTTCCGGTGGAAGAATGGTTTGTTTCTCCGGCCCCTCTCTCATAAAAAAAAGCATCTATCTCTGTATCGGTATTAGTGATATTCTTTTTAAAAGGAAATACGAACTCAACATTTGTCCTCCGGGGAAAAATTGATCCCTGTTCAAGTTCGGCTCCTATTTTTATCATTTCGTCTTTTTCCGGTTTTGTTTCAGGAAAAAGGACTATATGAGGATTGCCCACCGAGACGGGATAAAAAGAAAAATCTTTATATTCATAAAATGTTCTTCCCTCTTCCAGAAAGGGGAAGAATTCAAGGTTAAAAAAATCGGGAACCCCTATCTCAACCATAAGGTTAAATTCATTCCCTTCCTTTTTGATAAGGCTGATAGTTTTTTTCCCTGCTTTTGTATCAAGAACAATTTCTTTCTCTTTTTCTCCCAGATAAAATAAGAGGGAAGATAATCCCGCCATTCCGTTTCCCGATATCTCAGCTTCGCTGCCATCTCTGTTGAATATAGAAAATTTAACAGAACTGCCTCTGTCTTCATAAATTATAAGGCCGTCTGCACCGGCACCCTCCTCTCTGTTACAGATATTCCGGGAAAATTCTGATATATTTTTGTTCTTATTTTTCAGCTCTTCTTTTTCAATAACAAGGAAACTATTACCGGCTGAAGATGATTTATAAAAGATCATTCAGGTAATTTGAACTTATTGTAGAATTCCTGGCCGAACCTGTTGATATAGAGGAAAACATATGATCCTGATTTTTTTTCACCCATTATCTTCCTGAATTGTTCAACCGAAGTTATTTCAGCTCTGTTCACTCCAAGAATAACATCAAAAGCCTTTATACCATTACGAGTGGCTATCCCGGCAGCTTTCTGAACAACTATTCCCTGAGATGTCCTTAACTCATATTCTCTTGCCAGCGACCTGCTGTTATCTACAAGTATCATTCCAAGGTCAACTGTCCGGCCGTCATCTCCTCTTGTCCTGAATTTCAGTGTATCGGGTGCTTCCCCTATCTTCACTTTAATATTGAGCTTTTTATCTCCCCTGAAGATGGTAACCGGAATTATCTCTCCGGGATTTGCGTTGGCAATCTTCAGTTTAAGGTCATGGCCGCTTCTGATCCTTTTATTGTTCAATTTTATTATAAAATCGTTCCTTTTTAATCCGGATTTTTCAGCCGGAGAGTTATTCTCCACCTGGGTTATCAGAAGTCCGCTGACAGGATAATCAAATTGTTTGGCATCTTCTTTATTGAATTCCTGAATACTTATTCCGAACCAGCCTCTGATTACCCTCCCTTTGGTCTTAATGTCTCCTATTACTTTTTTAGCCATATCGGATGGGATTGCAAAACCGATCCCCACACTTCCCCCTGCAGGAGCGATAATAACTGAATTTATCCCGATAACCTTTCCTTTAAGGTTGATCAGGGGCCCGCCTGAATTACCGCGGTTTATAGCTGCATCGGTCTGGAGATAATCTTCATATTCTGCAGCACGGATCCTTCTCCCTTTTGCAGAGATGATCCCTGATGTAACGGTCAGATCCTGGGAGAAAGGGTTCCCGATTGCAAGCACCCACTCACCAACTTCAACTTTTTCCGAATTTCCCAGTTCAACATAGGGGTGGTTCTTCCCTTTTATTTTTAAAAGGGCAAGGTCGGTCTTAGAGTCAGTCCCTATTATTTTAGCTATATGTTTTTTGCCGTCTATTGTGGAGATAGTTACTTTGATGGCATCTTTAACTACATGGTTATTTGTTATTATAAAACCGTCTGATGATATCAAAAATCCGGAACCCATTCCGGAAACTCTCTCTTTCCTCTTGGGATTGTTAAAAAATCTGTCGAAAAGGTCATCTCTGAACATTGACCTTCTCTCCCTTATGGCTTCCGATTCCACTTTTACTACTGCCGGTTTTACCTTTTTTACAAGTGAGACAAAATTAAATGAATTTTCAGTTTTTGACTGGGCAAAAGCTTCTTCCTGTTTTATTACCGGTGTCCCGTCAGAATTCTGAATATATCCGAATGCAAGTGCAAAGAAAATTGCACCGGCCAGAAAACTGATTCCGGCTATAAATCCTGTTTTTTTCATACTATCCTCCAAATATCTATTTTAACTATGACGCTTAATTTTTATATAAAGTTTCACAGGAACATAATTATATAAAAGTTTCCGCACTATTTCAATTATGGAAAATGATCATGGGAAAACCCGGAAGAAACAGCTCCCTTTTGATCAAGGGAGCTGTATATTTATTTGAATAGAATTATTCTTTTTTAAAAGAAAAAAAACTGTTTACATAAATCCCCCGGCTCTTCCGAATGCGATTGATCCCACAATAAAAGAGATAAGGAATGCGACAATTATATATGTGACAATTACAACTATAAAATAAGGTGTGGCCTTATCACCCTGAGGTTCTTTTATATCTTTTATTCCCAGGAAGAGAAGGTAGAGGGAATAGAATCCGGCTATCATGGCCAGTATTGCCAGTGCCGGGATTATATGAAATATACCGCCTACCCATGACGGGGTCGTAGAATATACGGCAACTTTTGTTGAAGCAACCATATCTTTTTTTGATCCAAAGTTGGGAGCTAATGTATCAATCACAAAAGCGAGTACGAATACACCGATCAGTGAAAAAATATACATCATGATAGCCCATACAATAGAATTTCCGAATGGGAGTCTGATTGTCATCCCCATAAATGATCTTCCGATCATCATATATCCAAGAAAACCTGCAATTGCCGGAATTGCAGCAAGAATGATCGCATAATTTGTGAAGAGGTCTGCAACTGTCGCTGATTCGCCCTTTATTTTTTTCCACTCATCCACCGGTTTTGTGATTATTGCGAGTGCCCGTTGAAATATTTTGTTAAAATCCATTAATTCCTCCTTTATCTTCATTCTCTTATAACAAATCAAAAAAAAAATGTCAAAGATGGAATTAATAAGATTGTCATTTATTCCCTCCGGGTATGTCATTAGAAATTTTATGAACTTGTCATTCAAAAAATTGATGTTGTCATTATCTTAAAAAAGGGAAAAAGGGGACAGGCACTTTAATTAGAAGTCAGAAGTCAGCAGAAACAGAAAAAGTGCTTTGTTTTTTAATTAAAAAATTGAAAAATTTAAAGTATAAGGTTATTATTTACTTGAGATGGAAAAAGACGATGAATCCGGCCTGATCTCTTATAATGAAATAAGTGAGATACAGGAAAGTGCTGATAAGGTGATGGGAGAATATTGTAAAAAAAAATTAAAAGAGGCCGGGAAAAAGATCCGAAGTATAAAAGATCTTATAGACCATCTTCCGGAAGATGATCTTGTCAAGCCCGACCTTCTTGTTTTATTGTATAATTATACCGAAGAAGAAAAATCCCTTAAAAAAGAGTTAAGTTATCTGAAAAAAAGCTAAACCTGCTCTATTTAAAAAATACCAGGGTAACTATAATAAATACCGGTACCAGGAAAATAAGCGAATATTTGATCATATATCCGAAGAAACTGGGCATCGGAATACCATTTTCTTCAGCAATGGATTTGACCATAAAGTTCGGAGCATTACCGATATATGTCATGGCTCCCATAAAAACAGCACCGGCTGAGATCGCTTTCAGATAAAGGGGATAATTCTGGGGCTGTGTTTTATACATAAGTGAAAGAACTGCTTTTGATTCGGGGATACCCGGGAAGAATTGTCCTAATGCTGTATTAAAGAATGTCAGATATGTAGGGGCATTGTCGAGAAAACTTGAAAGTCCACCGGTTATCCAGAAATAGTGCCATGGTTCTTTAACTGCATTCACAATAAAACCAAGAGGACCCTGTGCCCCGGCCTTTAACATTGCCAGAGCAGGAATAATTGTCATGAAAATCCCGGCAAAAAGAATTGCAACTTCCTGGATCGGGAACCAGGTAAAGTTGTTATCCTTTCTCAGGCTGTCCTTTGTTGTTTTTAATGAAAGTATTCCCATAAGTACAAGAAAGAGGTCCCTGGCGATATTCTCCCAGGTCATATGAATACCCAGTATATTAACGGCACCCAGTTTCACACTGCCGGAGAATAAGACGCCACTGATAATTCCCAGAAGAAAAATCATGTTGTGGGTACCCAGAAGGCGGATAGGTTCTCTCTTTTTTTCAACATATTTTTCCAACCTGTCTTCTTCCTCTTTTTTATAGTAAAAGGAGTCGAGGGCGAAGAATACTGCAAGAAGAATTACAGATACAAATGCCATGTGGGGGATCAGTTTTAAGGTCCAGAAAAAACTTACACCATGAAGAAAACCGAGGAAAAGGGGCGGGTCCCCCAGGGGGGTGAGTGATCCTCCTATATTGGCAACAAGGAAGATAAAAAATATTACAATATGTACTTTGTTCTTACGATCTGCATTTGATCTGATTATCGGCCTGATAAGGAGCATTGCAGAACCTGTGGTCCCTATCCATGATGACAATAAAGTTCCTATCAGAAGCATTACAAGATTAGTGATGGGATTTCCTTTAATGGACCCTTTAAGAAGTATTCCTCCGGATACTGTATAGAGTGCCCAGAGGAGTATTATAAAGGGGATATAGTCTATAAAATATATATGAAGTATTTCATGAATTGCTGTTGTTTTATAAAAAAGGAGGAATGGAAGTGAAAAGACCAGAGCCCAGAAGAAAGAAATTTTACCGAAATTATGGTGCCAGAATTTAGGAGCGATGAGTGGAAAAAGTGCTATTGACAACAATATACCAACAAAAGGTATTGCTGACCAGATCGGAAGTTCTCCTCCGATATTATGTCCTCCGGAATGTTCGCCCTCGGTGTGGTGTTCTATTGCTGATGTTTCATTAGCAGAATGCACATCGGCGGCAATAAAAAAACTGCCCAATATAAATAAAATAAAAATTGCTATAGCTGTTCTTTTCAACATCTGATTCTCCTTCAATCAATAATTTACTAATAATGAATAGTATATTTAATAAGATTTTCCCGATTTTGTCAAGGGGATTCTGTGTTTGAATGGTTAAGATTTGACTATTGAAGACCCCGTTGATACTATTTTTCCGGAGGAGAAATGAAATCTGATATAGAGATAGCAAGGGGAACAAGACTTAAAGAGATAGAGTTAATCAGAGAGAGTCTCGGGATAGAGGATACTGAGTTCTGGCCCTACGGCCACTACAAGGGGAAAGTATCCCTGAGGACTGTAAAGAGGCTGGAGGATAAAAAGGATGGTAAGCTCATTGTGGTCACTGCCATTACGCCCACCAGGTATGGAGAGGGTAAGACCACCACATCCATAGCTCTGTCCATGGGGATGAACAGGCTGGGGAAAAAATCCATAGTTGCTCTTCGTGAACCATCTCTGGGCCCGGTATTCGGAGTTAAGGGTGGAGGAGCCGGAGGGGGATATTCCCAGGTGCTCCCCATGGAGGATATTAATCTCCACTTTACTGGAGATATCCATGCTGTCACCACGGCACACAATCTCCTCTCCGCTGTGGTGGATAACCATATCCACTTCACCAATAAAAAGGGGCTGGATACGAGGAAAATAGTATGGACCAGAGCCATGGATATGAATGACCGGAGCCTCAGGAATATGGTGGTGGGCCTCGGAGGGAAGGGTCAGGGTTACCCCAGAGAGGACGGGTTTATAATATCAGCTGCCAGTGAGATCATGGCCATCCTCACCCTGGCGAGGAATATAGAAGAACTTAAGAAGAGGCTGGGCAATATCCTTGTTGGATTCACCAGGGACAGGGAGCCGGTATATGCCAGGGATTTCAAGGTCTGCGGTGCCATGGCAGCGGTGATGAGGGATGCCATTAAGCCAAACCTGGTACAGACAATAGAGAACACTCCTGCATTGATACATGGCGGCCCCTTCGCCAATATCTCCTTCGGGACCAATAGCGTCACTGCCACAAAGCTTGCATTAAAACTCAGTGATTATGTTGTAACGGAGTGCGGATTCGGCTCTGATCTTGGATTTGAGAAGTATGTGGACCTGGTATCTGCCAGTGCGGGGTATAAGATCCATGCGGTGGTTGTCGTTGCAACGGTGAGAGCTTTGAGACACCAGGGTGGAGGAGAGGAGATTGAGTCGTTGAAAGATGGAGTAAGGAACCTGGGTAAACATATAGGTAATATCAAGGATCTCGGTTTTGAACCTGTGGTTGCTGTTAACGTTTTTCCAGACGATAAAGAGGAGGAACTTAAGGTGATAGAGTCTTACTGCAGGGAACTGGGTGTGGAAGTTGAGAGGAGCGAAGGCTTTGCAAAGGGGGGAGAAGGAGCTATTAAACTGGCAGAAAAGGTGACAACTGCAGCTGACAGGTCTGATGGTAAGTTCCACAGGGTGTACAATAGCGATGATGCTCCCGAAATAAAGATAGAAAAAGTTGCAAAGAGGATATACGGAGCTGATGGTGTTATATTCTCCTGGGAAGCCAAGAGGAGACTGAAGGTTATAAAGAGGCTAGGGATGGGGAACTTCCCTGTCTGTATCGCAAAGACACCTCTATCATTCTCAGACAACAGTAAGAAACTGAATGTTCCCACAGGATGGAGGCTGAACATCAATAAAATAAATATTGCCAGCGGAGGAGGTTACCTTATCCCGGTTTCCGGAGATATTATGCTTATGCCCGGGCTGCCAAAAGTGCCTTCTGCCGAAGGGATCGATATTGATATATCGGGTCATAATATAACAGGATTGTCGTAACAGATGACGGTGAGAGTGAGGGACTCTTACCTGAAACAGGCGTGCAGCGGGAATTGAAAAAATCATTTTCTATCTGTATTATTAATCATTAATTATGAGTGAAATAAAAGGGATGTTACGAAATGCCGGGATGGAGATATGGGAAAATCTTCCTGCCTGGTATGTTTACATCGGGGTGACATCCCTGACCTTCAGTTATATTTCATTAACCCCTGTACAACGGTATGGCAGGGCAACAACTTTCATTTTCCCCTTAATTTTGTTCTTTGCCTTTTATCTGTCCAGGATTTATACCGATAGTACCATTGCAGAAAAAAGGAAAAAGGATTTTGCCCGAAATCTGCTATTAGGACTATCGGTTAATATGATCCTCATTTTTCTTCTTGCATTTCCCGTCAGGCTGGGAGATACATTGGAGATCCATCTGAAAAACTATAAATTATATTTTGAGTTAACGGTTTTACTGGTGGAATTTCTTATAGGAATTCACTGTTATCTCCACAGAAGAAAGAGGGACTTTTTCATGTTTATTATACCTGCGCTTATCTATGGATTTTTTCTGGAAAGCGGAGGTGTAACCATGGGTTTTTTCTTTGAAAACCACTACTCAGTCTATCTCCCCTTTTTTAATGCACCTCTTGTCACCATGCTGGGATGGAGTTCGACATTTTATATAACGGTGTTTATGTGTGAAAAGATCATGGAGGCACTCCCCCGCCTGAAAAAGGGAAAATCTCTTCTTCTTTCTATTTTCCTTGTGCCGTTTTCCGCCCTGTTGATCGATCTTCAACTGGATCCATTTGCTACAGAAATGGGGTTATGGAAATGGAACCCGGTTTTATACAGAGAAGGTGCAGATTTAATACTGGGAGTACCTCTCCTGAACTTCTTTGCCTGGTTCGGAGCTGTCTTCTCTTTTGGACTGTTCTATTTCATGATCACAGCCGGAAAATTTTCCCGTTATGGTGAATTGAAAAAGGCGGCCCTAATGACAATGTTTATTCCCGTAATCCTGCTTTTTGCCGGTTTGATCATTTTCTCCCTTGCCGGGATTTACGAGGGATTTAACGGGCCCACCTGGACCATCCTGAAAGACTATTTTAATACCGGAATGGCCACTCTATAGAATTCCGTAAAATTTGAATTTTTGATCTATTTGAAATATAAGAGAGATCTTTTATTGATCGGTATTAAGATGAAGAAAGAGGTTGTACAGGATGTCTCCTGCCAGTTGTTCTCCGCGGATGTTTAAGGGGATGTTTTGTGATTGAAGTAAAGATCTTATTTTTTCGGGAGAGTATGACCTGGCCAGATTGTTGGAAAGTGTTTTTCTTCTGTTATGAAAAATTATTTTCAGGAATGAATAAAAATCTTCACTTATCTTTCCAGTAATCATCTTATCCTTTTTTGCTTCAAAGATAAAAACAGTGGAATTAACTTTTGGAGGAGGTGAGAATGATCCCGGTTTTACCTCAATTATCTTTTTTATATTGTAGATCATGTTAAAAAGTATTGACCGGGGGTTATATTCTTTTGATGCCGGCTCTGAAATCATTTTTAAATAAAATTCTTTCTGTACCATAAGTACACCCTGTGGGAAATATTTGTTAAAGGTCAAAATCCAATCGATCAGTTCTTTTGAAATGTTATATGGCACATTACTTACCAGGTATGTCTGACCTTTATTAAAGAGCTGGCCTGGATCGATATCGAGGATGTCACTATTAATAAATTCAACTTTATTGGATAATGTTCTTTTAAGGTTTTCATAAAGTGCAGGATCTTTTTCCACTGCAATAAAATGTTTTCCCGGTTTTAATTCAACGATCAATTCAGTAAGTATCCCTTTCCCCGGGCCGATCTCAAATATATTTCCATTATGGGAAAAAAGGGGTTTTACAATTTTCTGAGCTATATGTCTGTTTACGAGAAAATGCTGCCCCAGCTTCTGACGTCCCATCTCAGTTAGGGATCACCTCAACGAGAAATTGTTTTGATAAAGACCTGTATGAAGCCCTTAAAAGGATCCTCCCGGCTTTCCTGTCCAGATATAAATTATAACTTGTATTACCGAATTCAAAATTGTGATTCACCTGAGAATGAAATTTCCAGTTCTTAAAAAGATTTATATTTATATTAACAAATCCTGAAGTATAATTTCCTCCTGCACTATCGTATGACAGAGAACACCAGAGATCTGCAAGGCCGTTTTTAAGCCGTGTTTTGAAGAGTGCAGTTATATCTCCGGTAGAAGTTCCTGCTATCAGCCATCCTCTTGTGGACCTCCTGGAATAATAATTATAGACAAGCCTGAAGGATGTCAGGGATGAAAATTTGTGTTCACCTGTGAGAATTATTCCTGAAGAAGTAAAATTTTCCAACGGATCTTTGTCTATGAATTGTTCAAATCGCATGGAAAAATCTATTGAGGTATTATTGAATAAAAAGAGTTTTTCGCTATTAACAGTCAGGGAAGTGTTTGACCGGAAGGATTCTTCCGTCAGTTCCCCTTTATTTATTGTATTGATCATAAAAGAAGAAGAGAAGCCTATATTCAGCAACCCCCCATAGATCCGGAAAGGTGTGAAGTTGAGGTTGACCCTTGGAGATGATCTTGAATTTTCATATAAAAGATCCCTGTTTAGTGAATATTCTGTTGAAAGATTAAATATTTTTGTTGAATATGAGAGAGAAAAATTTGAATTTGATAGTTTATTGAAAGTTGAGTCAGAAATATTGATCTTTGTAAGGTTTGTATTCATGTTGATATTAAGATATTTCCCGATCCTGTTGGTATAACTGAGACTTGCATTATACCTGCTCTCTTTCTCAATATTATATCTGATCCTTATGTTTCCTAATTTATTAAAGTTTAACCCCACATCTGACATAAACCATAATTCTTCCCTCTCGGAATCGGGATTTTTGTAATATAGAGAAAAAGATGAATCCATTATTTTTTTCGGTTTGAAAGAATAGCCGAGCCTGATGTCTGTCATATTTTCGGTTATGTGGGACAATTCAAATCTTAAACTGCTTTTTTCGGAAAGATCTATTTTGCTTTTTGACCTGAACTCTCCGGAAAATTTTTGTTTTTCCGGATTTTTTCCGAAAATATCATAATTCAGTTTCAGGCTCTCATCGTTGACAAAGGATCTCTTTTCCCCCTTTTTATCAAAGTGAAGAGAGAGGTCGGCACGGAGGCCGGTTGTATTGTAATACCAGAGGTTGTTAAGGTTAAAAATATCTTTACTATTGGTTAAACCTTTGTTCATTCTGAATTTTTTTAATGATAATGACGGTGTCCCCTCAACAAATATGGTCACATTCTGTCCAATGATATCAAAATTTTTTTTAATAATAAATTTTTGCCCCACAAAGTATAGAAGAGAATCTTTTAGCATTTTCTGCCCCTTCCTGATAAAGCCTGAGGTTTTCCCCTTTTCCGGAATTTTAAAGGTTTTTACCTCTTTGCCAAATGAAAAAAGAGATATGGCAGGGTCCTTCAGGTTGAATTCAACCATATCGGATAATTTCTCCGGCTCCCCTGTTTCACTGATTTTGCAGTCTGTGGAAATTATTCCTCTCCTTCTTTTTATGTCAATTTCAATCATTTCTCCTTTGATCATTTTTTTACCCAGTTTCAGTATGATCTCCCCCCTGCCGAAAATATAATTAAAATCATAGCTGTAAAACAGATATTTTCCCTCTATCTCAGCAAGGCTTTTGCCCTGTACCAACAGGGAGGTACCCAGGATAAAGAAGATCATCATTAAAGAGATATTATTTTTCACTGGAATCTGAGCTTTAGTATTTTACCTGTACTGTCACCAAGCCATATTATCCCGTCACTGCAGCATAGCCCTGAGGGAGTTTCGGTTGGAGACCGGTAAGTGTTGACAATATCCCCGTTAATATCGATCTTAAATATCTTAAGTGTGGATAATTCAAGTATCCAGAAACTGGTACCGTCAAAGCATATTCCATCTATCGTAAAGGAAGGCCCACGGATAGTATCTAAAATCGTTCCACTATCAGGATCGATGGACAGGATAGAATTACTCTGTCTGTCTGCAATGTAAAGATTGGGTGAGTGAAAATCCAGATGAATATAATTTCCTTCCGGAAGTTTTAAAGATTTTATTATTTCTCCATTCACAATATTTACATTTGTCACCTCGGCAGCATCTTTCAGGTTCAACCACAGGTCGCTTCCGTCATATCCTATTCCGTTAACCGGCCTGTTGTTGAATTCAAGCCGCCGGATGACAGCTCCGGAATTATAATTAATTGAGATAGCTCCGGAATATCTGGGGGTGATCCAGAGAGAATTTCCCGAGAATGTTATGTCTGTCGGTGAATATCTGTTCTCAATGTTTATTACAGACAATATTTCAAAACCCCGTTCATCTTTGTCAGGGTCGAAAGGATTGTTAAATATTCTATCCTTGCATGAGGTAATAGAACTAAAAACTATAACCAATACCAAGAGATATTTTATTGTTTTTGCCATTTTTTATGGATAAAGAGATATTCCTTTTATATTTTTTTTTTATATGAATAAATATATCGACCAAATTTAAAATCCATATGCCAGCACCGGCCAGCAGAAAAATATTTCTTTTTTTATCATATTTTTCCACCTTTTCCCGCCATATTATAGCGTTTTCAGTTGTGTCGGCAATTTTATAATTTTCATACGCTTCATTCCCTCTGCTGTTGTTTATAAGAAAATTTGTTATACAAAAAAGTTCACCGGTAATAAAAAGTATCCCGTTAAAATATTTTTTTTCAATAAGCTGGCCGAGTCCGGGAAATATCAGTGATTTTTCAAGGGCTTTTTTCCCTGTGGCAGGATTGTCAGGCCCTTTTGAAGGAAATAGATATCCGGTATAAAGAAAATAGAGAATAAATATAAAAATTATAAAGGGCTTATTTTTCAACAACTTTTCCCTCACATATGTTGTCATTAATTATTTTTGTTACCTCAACGGTCAGTTTCTTTTTTTTGTAACCTTTCAGAGGAGGGACCTTTACAGTCAGATAATTTTTTGTCATTATCAGGGAATAATTATCCTTTTCCTCAATTAAAATTCCTTCAATTTTTCTACCACGAAATTTTTCCCGGTATCTGATCTTTTTTTCTTTATTCATATCCCGGAACTCTCTTACCCTTTTTTTGATAAGAAGGCCGGGAACAGGTTCAAGTTCTGCTGCTTTTGTTCCGCCTCTTGAGGAATATGGGAAAGTGTGAATATAATTTAATTCACTTTTCTTTATAAAATTGAAGGTTTCCAGATATTCTTTGTCTGTCTCTCCGGGAAAACCAAGAATAATATCGGCGCCATAATTTGCATCAGGAAAAAATGTGAGAAAAGTATCAAGTATCTTTCTGTAATCTTTTACATTACTATTCCTTTTCATCCTCTTCAATACCGTATTGCTCCCGCTCTGAAATGAAAAATGGAAACTTTCTGCAATTTTGTCCAGATAACTTAACTCCTTTATAAACCCGTATTTAATGTATCTGGGGTCAAGTGAACTAAGCCTTATTATTTCAATATCTTTTATTTTGTTCAGTTCCTTTACCAGGTCAAGTATATTTACTCTGGGGAACAGGTCATATCCGTAAGATGAAAGGTTTATCCCTGTTAATATTACTTCCCTGTAACCAAGCGATGAATAATAGGATGCTTTCCGGACCACATCTTCAATGGGTAAACTTGACGGTTTTCCCCTCAATAAGGGTACAATGCAGAAAGAACATTTGAAACTGCATCCATCCTGTATCTTCATAAATATCCTGGACCTGAAAGAGGAGTGGAAGATTACATTTTCATCAATTGGGAATGTTTCTTTAACAATGCTGACAATGCCCTTTTTTTTGACATTATCCAGAAAGATATAATTTTTATATTTATTCTCCAGGGTTTCCTGTTCTTTTGTTGTAGTACACCCGGCTATAAGCCACCTGATATTCGATTTTTTATAAACTTTGTTTATATATCTGAATACATCTTTTTCGGCTTTTTCAGTGACACTGCATGTATTTAAAATTGCAAAATCTGCATCATCAATATCGTCAGTCAGCCTGTATCCTGAGTTTTCAAGGTCAATTATCCAATCCTGAATCTCTGCCTGATTTGCTCTGCATCCGAAATAATTGACATAAAATTTCATTAACTTCCAATTTTATCCTTCAGCCTTTTACTTTTTTCTATCACTTTTATTTTTTGTTCTTTTCTGAATTTTACAAGCATTTCCTTTATAGATCTGTTCTCAAGTGCAAGAATTTCCATTGCGAATAAGACTGAGTTGATCCCGCCGGAATTACCAATGCTGAAAGCTGCAACGGGAATTCCTCCAGGCATTTGAACTATTGAATAAAGTGAATCGATACCTGAGATCAAAGAAGTTATTGGTACACCAAGTACCGGCAGAAGCGTGTGTGCTGCGATCACGCCTGGAAGATGTGCCGCTCCTCCTGCTGCTGCTATTATGACTTTGACCCCTTTATCTTCAAATTCCCTTACCAGTTCAACTGTCCTCTCCGGTGTCCGGTGAGCAGAACTTACCTCAATAATAAAAGGGATCTTAAACTCTTTCAGAAGTTTTATTCCTCCTTCAATAAAGGGAAAATCGGAATCGCTTCCAAGTATTATTCCTATCTGTGCATTCATCGTTTAATTCCTCCAATATCTTTTCTGTAGTATAAATTTTCATATTTTATGAAAGGGATCGAATCATAGATCTTTTTCATTGTCTCCTTTAAAGTTGGGCTGCTTGCGCAAACATTTAATACTCTTCCTCCGGATGTCAGATATGTTTTATCCTCAACTCTTGTACCGGCATGGAAAATTTCTACTCCGGAAGTTTTTGCCCTATGGAGATCTTCAAGTTTTTTTCCGGTTTCGTATTGTCCGGGATAACCCTCAGAAGCAAGGACCACACATGCAGAAACATTTTCTTCCCACTCTGCTTCCACATCGTGAAGGCTGCCTTCAACAGCACCTTCAAATATGTCTATTATATCGCTCTTTAATCTGAGTAAAATGGCCTGGGTCTCCGGGTCGCCGAATCTCACATTAAATTCCAGTGTTTTGGGGCCTTCTGATGTTATCATTAATCCTGCATACAAAACCCCTCTGAATTCTTTTCCCTCAAACCTTAATCCTTCTATTGTGGGCAATATTATTGATTCCATAATTTTATTAAAAAGTTTTTCATTTATTCCCGGAGCAGGTGATATTGCACCCATCCCACCCGTATTGGGGCCCTTATCATTCTCTTCTGCTCTCTTATAATCCATTGAGGTTACAAGCGGCAAAGCCCTTTTTCCATCGGATATAACTATAAATGACATCTCTTCACCCTTAAGAAATTCTTCGATCACGATCTGTTCTCCTGACTTGCCAAACTTATTTTCCATAAGGATCGTCCTTATACTCTCCTCTGCACTTTTTATATCCTCACAGATAAAAACTCCCTTTCCGGCTGCAAGCCCGTCTGTTTTTACTACCACCGGAAAATTACAGGTTTTAATATAATTTACTGCTTCCATGGCAGAGCTGAAGATACTATATCCTGCTGTAGGAATTTTATTTTTTTTCATAAATTCCTTTGCAAATGCCTTTGAACTTTCAATTAAAGATGCTTTACGGGTGGGGCCGAATATCTTAAGGTTTCTTTTGTTGAATTCGTCTACGATCCCCAGTGATAGTGGAAGCTCGGGCCCTACAACAGTGAGGTGGATCTTTTTTTCCTGAACAAAATCTGCGATCTCAATAATATTGGATGCATCTATATCAACGATCTCTGCAAGATCACTTATTCCGCCGTTGCCAGGGAGGGCATATATCTTGTCTACCCTTTTTGATTGGGATATCTTCCATATAAGTGCATGTTCCCTTCCGCCTGAACCGATCACTAATATTTTCATGTTAGCCTCCGATTTTTTTATTATACGATATAAGAACAGATTGGTAAAGAATATTGCCATACAGAAAACCTTGACAACTACAGATGTTTTGAATATATTTCAACCTGGAGGAATTATGGAACTAAAAGATGGAATAAACTTTACTTTACCCGATAGATTACCTGAAAAAAAAGAGTTCAGGCAGGACATTAGAAGAGCACCCAACCGGGGATTGAATCTTGGAAAAGAGGAGATCATAACAGCACTTCAAAATGCTCTTCGTTATATACCGAAAAATCTTCACGATGATCTTATTCCGGAATTCCTTGATGAACTATTTACAAAGGGGAGAATATACGGTTACAGGTACAGGCCTGAGGGAGAGCTCAGCGGGGCTCCTGTTAACACATACAAAGGGAAAATAGTCGAAGCAAAGGCTTTTCAGGTAATGATAGATAATAATCTTGACTTTGATGTAGCACTTTATCCTTATGAGTTGGTTACCTATGGAGAGAACGGGCAGGTTTTCCAAAACTGGATGCAATATAATCTTACAAAAAAATATCTGGAAGAGATGACCGATGAACAGACACTGATTATATATTCGGGTCATCCGCTTGGCCTTTTTCCAACCTCTAAAGAATCCCCCAGGGTGATCTCAACTAACGGGATGCTTGTAGGGCTTTATGATAACCTTGAAGGTTTCCAGAAAGCTGCAGCAATGGGGGTATCTAATTACGGACAGATGACAGCGGGAGGATGGATGTATATCGGCCCGCAGGGGATCGTACATGGAACA
Organism: Acidobacteriota bacterium; assembly: GCA_039714255.1. Taxonomy (GTDB): domain Bacteria; phylum Acidobacteriota; class Aminicenantia; order UBA2199; family UBA2199; genus UBA647. Next base: position 119,410 of record JBDLJQ010000001.1, on the reverse strand, counting down.
TATATTACCCTGCTGAATGCAGGGAGGCTTTATCTTAACATACCCCAGGATGAGGATCTCAGTGGAGTTGTTTTTGTAAGCTCAGGCCTGGGAGGTATGAGTGGTGCACAACCGAAGGCAATTGAGATCACCGGGGGTATCGGGATTATTGCAGAGGTGGATTATTCCAGGATAAAGACAAGACTGGACCAGGGTTGGGTCTCACTGGTTTCCGGGGATCTCAGTCAAATAGCAAAATGGATGGAAGAATACAGGGCCTCAAAAGAAGCTGTCTCCATTGCATATCATGGAAATATTGTGGACCTCCTTGAATATTTTGCAGAAAAGAAAATAAAAATAGAACTTCTCTCAGATCAGACTTCCTGCCACGATGCTTATGGCGGAGGATATACACCGGCAGGTTATACATTTGAAGAAGGGCGTAAATTGCTTGAAAATGATCAGGAAAAATTTAATGAAGAGGTGGACAGGTCACTTCTGAAACACTATAAATTAATAAAAGAACTGACAGGGAACGGAACCTATTTCTGGGATTATGGCAATTCATTCCTGAAAGCGGTTTTTGATGCAGGAGAAAGATCAGTTGCAATAAACCCGGATGATCCCTCATCCGGATTTGTTTATCCCAGTTATGTAGAGCATATAATGGGGCCCATGTGTTTTGATTATGGTTACGGGCCCTTCAGATGGGTATGCCTGTCCGGTAATAAAGAAGACCTGAAAAAGACCGATGCTGCTGCTATGACCCGGATTGATCCTGAAAGGCGTGGTATGGACAGGGATAATTACCAGTGGATAAAAGATGCTGAAACGAATGAACTTGTTGTTGGCACCCAGGCGAGGATACTCTATGCTGATGCAGGTGGAAGAGTTAATATTGCCTTAAAGTTCAATGAGATGATCAGGAACGGAGAGATCGGCCCTGTTATGATCGGCCGCGACCATCATGATGTTTCAGGTACTGATTCACCTTTCAGGGAAACTTCCAATATAAAGGATGGAAGTAATGTGACTGCTGATATGGCAGTACAGAATTTTGCCGGTGATGCCGTGAGGGGAATGTCAATGGTTGTCCTTTCCAATGGCGGAGGTGTTGGAATAGGTAAAGCTTTTAACGGAGGGTTCGGCCTTGTTCTGGATGGAAGCAAATTGAAAGATAAGATCATCCGCTCGGCAATGGAGTGGGATGTTATGAATGGTGTTGCAAGGCGTGCCTGGGCAAGGAATAAAAATTCACTGGAAACAGTAGCAGAGTGGAATGAAGAAAATAGAGGAAAGGGCCATATTACATTACCCTATGTAGCAGATGAAAAAAAGATAGAAGAAGCCCTGAAAAAATATAAAAAATAAAACTCTATTTATATTCGTTGTCGAACTGGAGATAGTTGTATATTTCATCCTCGTGTGGAGCAATTTTTTCATTATAGGTTTTAAAATATTCTTCCGGCATAGGTATCTTGCCCTTTAATGCAACCAGGGCTCCAAGCTCTGCAGATCCGAGGAACACCTGTGCTCCAGTCCCCATCCTATTATCAAAATTCCTTGTGGATGTCGAATAAACTGCAGCTTTGTCCGGCACCCTCAGTTGATTCCCCATACATAGAGAGCATCCGGGTACTTCGATCCTTGATCCCATTGTATTAAAGAGTGAGAAATATCCCTCATCTTTCAGTTTATTCTGGTCCATCCTTGTGGGGGGATCCAGGTAAACTCTGACTTCCGGATTTCTCTTCTGGTTTTCCCATATCCTGCCTGCAGCTCTGAAATGTCCTATATTTGTCATGCAGGAACCAAGGAAAACATCATCAATTTTTGTTCCCGAAACTTCCGACAGCAGTTTTACATCATCCGGGTCATTGGGGCAGCTGAGGATTGGCTCGGTAATATCGGAGAGGTCTATTTCCAGTACTGCGGAATATTCACAACCCGGGTCGGCTGAAAGAAGTTCCGGGTTTTCCAGCCAACTGTTTATATCATTGATCCTTTTCTGAATTGTATTGCTGTCCTTGTAGCCGTCTTCGATCAATTTTGAAAGCAGGGCGGAATTTGACCTTAAATAGTCCGCAACACTCTTTTCGGAAAGTTTTATTGTTCCGGCTGCTGCACTCCTTTCGGCAGTGGCATCCATAAGTTCAAATGCCTGTTCCACTGTGATGTCCGGCATCCCCTCTATTTCAATTATCTTTCCGTTAAAGATATTTTTTTTATTTTTCTTCGGGACGGTCAGCAGCCCTTCCTGTATTGCAAAATAAGGTATTGCATTTACCACATCCCTCAGAGTAATACCAGGCCTCATTTTTCCATTGAATCTTACAAGAACAGATTCAGGCATATCGAGAGGCATGAAACCCAGGGCTCCTGCAAAAGCTACGAGACCCGACCCTGCAGGAAATGATATTCCCAGGGGGAAACGTGTGTGTGAATCTCCGCCTGTCCCCACCGTATCGGGAAGCAAAAAGCGGTTAAGCCAGGTGTGGATAACTCCGTCTCCTGGTTTAAGGGAAACTCCTTCCCTCTCTGTTATAAATCCCGGAAGTGTTTTATGCATCTTTATATCTGCAGGCCTGGGATAAGCAGCTGTATGGCAGAAGGACTGCATGAACATGGGTGTCTGGAATTTCAGGCATGCCAGCTCTTTTAGTTCATCAGCTGTCATTGGCCCGGTGGTATCCTGTGAACCCACGGTTGTCATAAATGGCTCACATGAAGTTCCCGGCAGGACACCTTCAAACCCGCAGGCTTTTCCCACAATTTTTTGTGCAAGGGTGAATTTTTGTTCTTTTGAGGGTTCGGGATTAATTATTTCCCTGAATATTGTCTTTTTTTCTGTTTTAAGAAACTGTTCCGCTTTTTCCGTAAGGCTCCTTCCTATAATAAGGGGGATACGGCCTCCGGCTCTGTATTCATCACTCAGTGTAGCGGGTGAGATTTCAAAGGTAGATAAAACCTCTTCACTTCCCGTTTTTTTTATTGTTCCTTCAACCATGTTAATAACAATTTCATCACCTGTTTTCAGTTTTGTTACATCTGTGGTGATGGGAAGGCCTCCTGAATCCTGAAGAGTATTGAAGAATATCGGAGCAATAACTCCTCCCAGAACGATCCCTTTTCTCCTTTTATTCGGAACAAACGGGATATCATCACCTATATGCCACAGGAGGCTGTTTGTTGCAGATTTTCTTGAAGAGCCTGTCCCTACAACATCCCCGGCGAAAGCTACAATATGCCCCTCCTCTCTCCATTTACTGATGGTTTCAATCCCTTCGGGGAACTTGCTTCTTCCCATGGACAATGCATGGAGAGGGATATCCGGCCTGCTCCAGGCATCACTTGCGGGAGAGAAATCATCTGTATTTATCTCACCGTCTACTTTATAAATTTTAACTTTGATACCGGACGGGAGTTCCTCTTTTTCCAGGAACCATTTACCATCAGCCCAGGACCTGATCACTTTTTCAGCAAATTTATTCTGTTCTGATAATTCTGAAACAGTGATAAAATCGTCATAGACAAGTATTGTTTTACTTAAAGCTTCTGCTGCATTCTCTGCAAGTTTTTCATTTCCCAATGCACTTATTAAATATTTGACATTGTATCCGCCCATCATAGTACCCAGCATATCCACCGCTTCCTTTTCCGTAATGCCTTTAATTGAGAGTTCTCCTCCGGTTATCCTCCCCAGAAAGTCTGCTTTTACTTTTGCAGAGGGGTCAACGCCGGGAGATACTCTGTGTTTTAACAGCCCGGTCATTTCAGGTATCCGATCTTCTGTTCCCGAGGCGAGTATATTGCAGACAGCTTCCGTCTGTTCAGGGTTCAGGGGAAGAGGGGGGATATTGCTCTTTGCTCTTACCTCTGCATGTTTGTTGTATAAATTAATTATTTCAATACTTTTCTTGATTTTTTCCATTTTTACCTCTTTATTTGATATCTCTAATATAGTTCTTTATCTGATGAAGCTCTCACAGCTCTGTTGTGTGCCCAGCTCCTTATCTTTTTTATCTGCTCCTCCATCGTTAATGACAGTGGTACTGTATTTCCAAATATTACAAAGAGGTCATCCTCTTCAAGATCCCTTTTCTCATTAAAGGCTTCATACATTGCTGAAATTATCACCTGCTCGATCTCGCTCCCTGACCACCCTTTGGTTATCTGTGCAAGTTGGGGAATATTAAACTTGTTTGTATCATTTCCCTTACTTTTAAGGTGTATCGAAAATATCTCTTCCCTCTCTTTTCTGGTAGGCAGGTCGATAAAGAAGATCTGGTCGAACCTTCCCCTTCTCAGGAGCTCTGCAGGCAGCAGGTCGATCCTGTTTGCTGTTGCGGCAATAAATATTTCAGATGTATGTTCCTGCATCCATGTGAGAAAATATCCCAGAATTCTCGAACTTGCACTATCTCCCTGTTTGTCTGTGATCCCACTCTCTATTTCATCTATCCACAGGATAGCCGGTGCAACTGTATCCATGGTTTTCAGTGCTCTGGAAAATACCATTTCAGGCGATCCGGCCATTCCGGAATAGACAAGGTTCATGTCGAGGCGAAATAGCGGAAGGTTCCAGAGAGATGCTGTGATCTTGGCCGAGAGGCTTTTCCCGCATCCTGATATTCCCATGGCAAGAAAACCCCGGGGCCTCTCAAGGCCATATTCTCTTGCTTCCTTTGAAAAAGCTCCCTCCCTTTTTGTAAGCCAGTCTTTGAGGTTGTCAAGGCCGCCCATATCATCTATGGAAAGTTTCTGGGAATAATATTCCAGAACTCCTTCTTTTAATATCAGTTGTTTTTTTTCCTGGTGGATCTTATCCAGAAGTTCTCTGTTTATTTCACTCTGTCCCTGGAAAGCTTTCATAAAGGCCTTATATGCTTCATCATAGGTAAGTCCCTGAACTGCAATAACAAACATCCTCTTATCTTCATCATTCAGGTTGATGGTTTTGCCCGATTTTTTCATTGAGCTGAGAAATCTTTTAAATAACTCCTCAAGTTCGTTATAATCGGGAAGTTCGAATCTGAATATGTCAACTTCCTTCTTCAGTTGATCTGAAAAAAAGTCTTCAGGAGACAGGAGAAAGATCACTCTTTTTGTATTTTTTAATGTAAGATAAGCTTCTCTTAACTTTCTGACCGTATTATGAGAGGTTTTTATATAATGGGTCAGGTCTCTGAAGATGTAAAATCCCGGATCTTTTTCATTAGTGATATATTCAAGTGCTTTTACAGGGTCAATTGTATTTTCCACTGCCTGTCCCTTTTTTATCAGTCCGTTATTCATATCCCAGAAAGCAATATTGTCTGTCCTGAAGATCTGTTCACAAAGTTTGGCCAGATAATTTTCCACCCTCTTTTCTTCATATGAAATTATCTGGATAATTGGCTGCCCTGACAATACTGAATCTTTTATCTGACCTGTTGAACTTTCCATTATCGACCTTTAAATTTTTTATCTCTGAAAGCGTTAATAATATTACATATCAGGTTTATAATCAAGTTTACTGAAACCGGATTTTTCTATTTTACATTTCATTTTAAAGTGGTAAAATGCAAAATGAATAAAATCTCATCAAAACAAACTCCAATTTCAGTGTACAAAGGAATAAAGGCAGTTTTTCCGGTATTTTTCATGTTTGTTTTCTTAAGTGCCTTTTTGTACGGTACAAAGGAGGATATCTGGAACGTACAGAATAACCATGTAATGGAACTTTATAAAGCAAAAAGATATGAGAAAGCTCTTGAGATAGGTAAAGTAGCTTTGAAAAATGCAGAAAAAACTTTTGGTAAAAACCATCCCAATTATATTACTTCTTTAAATAATATCGGAGTTATATACAGAGCTATGAAGGACCTGGAAAATGCAGAACTTTTTTTTAAAAACACTCTTAAACTGGAATTGAAAAGCGGAAGGAAAAGATCAGCAAATGTAATAAAATATTCCAGAAATCTTGCTTTTTTATATGAAACCAAAAAAAATATGAATTCAGCGATTTTATATTTTAAGAAAGGAGTTGAACTCTCATTTAATATTTTTGGTAAAAATCATCAGGAATATTTGAGAAGTATCTCATATCTAGGAAATATTCACAGGAAAAATGGAGATTTTGACCTGGCTGAAAAACTATTAAAAAGAGCTCTTCAATTAAATCTTGATCTCGGGAAAGGAGATGAAAAAGATCTTGTTTTTATCCTAAGCAACCTTGGGCTTACAAATCAATCACAGGGAGACCTTGAGGGAGCGGAAAAGTTTTTGTTAAGATCTCTGGAATTGAGTGAAAAAATTTACGGCCGCAACAATCCGGAAACAGCAAAAAATTTAAATAACCTTGCAACACTTTATTTTAAATGGTCAAAATATTCAGAAGCCAGGGGATTGATGAAAAAGGTTATTGACATAAATCTGAGATCTTCAGATAATAACCCTGAGGTTATGTACCGGAGCCTCAGTAATCTGGCTTCGATCTATTATGCCCAGAAGATCTATACATATACGGATTCGATCTTTAAAAGGGTCCTTCGCGAAAAAGAAAAAATGTATGGTGAAAATGATCCTCGTATAGCTTCCACATTAAGAGAACTCGGAACATTATATTTTTCGTGGAAAAAATTTGGTGAAGCGAAGCAGTTTATCGAACGATCATTGAGGATAGAGCCGGTACCTTCAGAACCTGGTGACCCCATATATTATGAGGCTGTGACAACCCTTGCATTCATCTATGAAAAGTTAGGGGAATATAAAAGATCTGAAGGGTTGTTTTTACGGATATTTGAGGACAGGAAAAAATTATACGGGGAAAACAGCTATGAGATCCTGAGTTCTTTAAATAATCTCGGTTCATATTATTACTATTTATCCGGAGAAATATTTTTTTTCCCAAACTTGAATATAAGTCATGAGATTCTGTTTGGCCTTCCTGTTATTGCTTTAGCTTTGGATTATATGAAAAAAGCGGGAACAATTTTTGAGAAAGCTTTTAAGATAACAAAAAAATTCCCTCTGAAAACATTCCCGGACTCTATGACTACTACAAATTATTATCTGACATTTATTGCATGGAAAGGGGAATATTCAAAAGCAGAAAACATATTCAAGGGAATTTTAAAAAGATATGAAACTACATTTGGCAGAGATAATATTAATTTAATTGTGATTCTTGAACATTTTGCAGATATCAGAAAAAAAGCCGGTAGATTTGATGGCTCTGCAGAATTGCTGAAAAGAGCAATTGATATTTTCAGGTTAAATTCCAAAAACAATGATGTTGCTATTAATAAAACTCTGAGGAAACTTGGGATTCTGTATATTGAGACAAAAAAGTTTGAGGATGCAAAGGACTTGTTTAAACAAAAGCTAAATATTATGGAAAAAAAGTTTGGAAAGGAGAGTCTCGAGACAGCCAATGATGTTTATGAGCTTGCTGAGGTTTACAGGTTATCAGAAAATTATTCAAAAGCAGGAGATCTTTATCTGAAAGTTATTACAATATGGGATAAGGGAGCTGTAAAGGATAGTGTTGAAAACATCAATATTCTTCAGGATATCGCAGAAAAACTTTTAATGTCCGGGAATAAAAAGGGGTGGAGGAAACTCAGAACTCGGATAAGGGAGATACAGAGGAAGGAATCAGTTAAGAATCAGCACCGGTAATTACTTTATTATCCAGTGATATACAGTATTCTATCAACTCCTGAGGTGGATCTACCAATATCATTCCCATTGTATTATGTTCTTTGTAGTTGAGTTTTCTTTTTGCCCACATCACAATGGCTGAAACCTTTATATCTTTTCCGTCCAATTTTAATTTAAGGTCGATCTTTCTCTCTTTCGGCAGAGAGGTCAATGAAATGTTTACCCCTTTTCTTGAGATGTCATTCAACACCCCTACTTTGTCTGAAACATTTACCAGTTGCCTGACCCTGTGCCTGGTCTCTCTTCTTTTTTCCATACTGTGCCCCCACAACTATATAGAACATTATATTTAAAAAAATATTTAATTTCAACAGCTGAAATTTTATGGGGGCAATTATATCGTATTTATTGACTTGAACGCCGTTTTTGAATAAAATCATCTGGAAAAGGGAGCCTTTTATTAAAAATGAAAAAAACCAAACCTGAACTTGTATGTCCGGCAGGAGACTGGCCTTCGCTTATTACAGCGGTTGAAAGTGGTGCTGATAGTATCTATTTCGGGGTCAGGGGAGTTAACATGAGGGCCAAGGCTTCAAATTTTGACTCCATGGAGTTAAAAAAAGTAATGGCCTATCTCCACAAAAATGGAAAGAAAGGATTCCTGGCACTTAATGTAGTAGTAATGAACAGTGAATTGGAAAAAATTGAAAATATTTTAAAAGAAGCAAAAAATGCCGGAGTAGATGCGGTTATTTTATGGGATATGGCAGTTCTTTCCATCGCTAAAAGGATCGGGCTCAATATTCATATTTCAACTCAGGCAAGTATATCTAATATCGAAGCATTAAAATTCTATGCATCTCTGGGAGCTGAAAGGGCTGTTCTTTCAAGAGAGTCCACTCTGGAAGATATTGAGGATATTCTCAGACATATCAGGGAAGAAGAGCTTCCGGTAGAGATAGAAACTTTTATTCATGGTGCAATGTGTGTGAGTATTTCCGGGAGGTGTTTCCTGTCTTCTCTATCATGGGGGAAATCTGCCAACAGGGGAGAGTGCAGGCAGTCTTGCAGAAGAGAGTTTGAGATCCGGGATAAATCAGGAGAAGCAGAATATATTGTGGGGAAGGATTATCTCCTCAGCCCTAAAGATCTTAATACGATATTGTTTATTGATGAGCTTGTGGATGCCGGGATACACTCCTTCAAGATAGAGGGGAGGATGCGCTCACTGGAATATGTTAAAGTAGTGGTCTCTTCATACAGAGAGGCGATCGATCTCCATTTTGAAAATAAACTTGATAAAGAGAAAAAACAGGAATTGATGGAAAAACTTTCCCGTGTATACAACAGAGGTTTTTCAGAAGGTTTTTATTTTGGAGAACCTTCTGAGTGGATAAGCAGAAAATTACAACACCGGTATGAAAAAATATTTGCCGGAGAGGTCATTAAGTTTTATAATAAAATAAATGTTGCGGAGATCTTAATGAGAAGCGGTAAGATTTCGGTGGGAGATGAGCTTTTTATTACAGGGCGGAATACTCCGGCAGAGTTTATGAAAGTGGAGGAACTTCAGCAGGAACACAAAGTTATAAATTCTGTTGTGAAAGGAGAACTGGCCGGATTAAAAACTCCGTTCAGGGTCAGAAAAGGTGATCAGATCTATATCTGGAGAGAAAAAGAAAAATATAAAAAACAGTAGTAAATAATTTGAGGGAGGTAAATTTTGGACCTGAAAATAAAAGGAAAAAAAGGTGTTGTGGCAGCAGCAAGCAGCGGCCTTGGAAGGGCTGTGGCAGAATCACTCGCAGAAGAAGGTGTCGATCTTGTGATATGTTCACGGAATAGAGAAAAAATAAAAAAGGCGGCTGAAGAGATCTCGGTGAAGTATAAAGCAAATGTTTTTCCTGTTTCCTGTGATGTTACAATTGAAGGTGATCTTTTAAAACTGAAAGAGGAAGTAGAGAAAAAGCTGGGAACTTGTCATATTCTTTTTGCCAATGCAGGAGGGCCGCCTCCCGGTGGAGTGGAGGATTTTTCAACAGAGGATCTTAACAATGCATTGAAATTGAATCTTTTCAGTACAGTGAACCTGGTAAAAACTTTTCTCCCCTATATGCGCCGGGAATTATGGGGCAGGATACTTGCATCCACATCCATCTCAGTTAAACAGCCGATCCCTTCTCTTGCACTTTCAAATATTTCGAGGGCAGGAGTAGTATCATATATTAAGACCCTGTCAGATCAGGTGGGAAAATTTAATATAACAGCAAATGTTATTGCTCCCGGATATATACAAACCGGAAGGGTTGTTCAAATCCTGAATAATAAAGCAAAAAAAGAAGGGAAAAGTTATGAAGAGGTTAAAGGTGAATTAAAAAAAGCGATACCTGTAAATAAGATCGGATCTCCTGAGGAGTTCGGGGCTTTTTCAGCCTTTCTACTCTCTGATCTTGCTTCCTATATTACCGGAGATACGATCCTTATAGACGGTGGAATGTATCGTGGCACCATGTGATAAAAAAATTTTCAGTGTGCAATTGTATCTGATCTTAATCTGTTTTTTATAAGTCCAAAAAATGAATCCTCAGGGGATCTGTAAAACCATCCCAGGTGGGTTTTACAGGAATTGCAATAAGCATAACACCATGAATATCCCGGGAACCATGTGAATTCCATGGACGGTATACCTGTCATATTACATCCTTTTGCTGTAGAAAAACAGATAATATCAAAATTGATCCCGGCAGGATTTGTAAAGTTGTGAGAAAAAGAACCCATGACCTCTGACCTGAACCTGTCGGTGGTTATCCTGTTAAAACACGAAACACATAGATAATATCTTTCCCTGGATGTTTTTGTCCTGTCGGAAGTTTCCGGCTTACCTTCATGGGCCTTTTTACTTTTTTCAGAAGATCTCAAAAGAAAGGGATATTCCATTGTTCAGAATTGTTTAACTTTATCAAAAGGTGAAAAACTTACAATATAATCCAGGTTGATAAAAACATTTTCTCTGTTGCTCTTTATACCGGTCTCCTTAGAGCGAACAAGGTATATCTCCTTTGTTGTTGTTGTATCCTTGCTGTCATGGACATCAACATCTGTTAATTCTATCGAATTTTCACCAATATTTTTCAGGTTCCCTATATAGATCCAGGATGAACTTGTGTCCACTACGATCTTTTTTTTCAGATATTTTTTAAGGGCATTTTTCATGATTACCTTTTATCATCGTGAAGTCTTTTTTTCAAGTAACGTATCAGAAAAGAGATTCAGTTTCACCGGCCCCTTCCCTTATTATTTCGGGAGGTTCAACAGTGAAATCGATAACAGTAGATGGAATATTCGGAATTATACCTCCGTCAAGTATCAGGTCAATATCATTTTTAAAATTTTTAGCAATTTCCTCCGGATCAGTATAATAATCATCACTGCCTTTGGGTACACTTGTGCTTAACAGAGGCCTTCCGAGTTCTTCAACAAGATTTCTTGCTGCCTCACAGTCAGGGACCCTTACTCCAATGGTCCTCCGTTTTTCTATAAGGGATTTAGGGACACTTTTGGATGCAGGAAGTACCAGGGTATATTTTCCGGGAAGGATCCTCTTCATTATCCTGAAAGCATGATTGGGAATGTGAGCCCAGTCTGCAACTTTGTTCAGGTCAGCAAAGATAAAGCTTAATAATTTGTTCTTATCTGCTTTTTTGATCTTGAATATTGAGGCTACTGCTTTTTTGTTCAGAACATCACATGCAAGCCCGTAGATTGTGTCTGTAGGATAAACTATTATCCCGCCTCTTTTTAGAATCTTTGCAGCATGGATAAACTGCTTTCTGTGCGGGTTGGTCATATCCACATGTTGTATTTCAACAGACATTGGATAATTATACTTTAATTCAAATGTAAATCAAACAAAGGATAAAACTTAATATCAGGGGTAGCCATCCATCCACACTCACGTGCACTACAGGAGCGACTCGAATGCCGATCGCTCCGCAGCCAGCAGCGTTAAGCGGATGATAACATCCGTACCGAGGCTGATAGCTGAATGGTTGTATTCAGATCTTTTCGATCTTTACATTAATTACTTTTCCCTTGATTACTGAACCTTTTTCAAGATAGAGGATAACCGGGCGGTCGTCATCTTTGTTGATAATATCTCCCTCCACAACAGATTTCCCTTTTAATGTTATCTCAAGTCTCTTTTTTTTACTTCCAAAGAATTTATGCAGAAAGCCACCTTTACTTTTCTTTATAATAATATCCTTTTTTATAACACTTCTATCTTTCAGAGTGATCCTGCCGTTGGTGGTTTCCAGTCCGCCTTTTACTTCGGTTCCGGATAATTTAAAAGATCCGTTTACCGTTTCAATATCTTCAGTTACAACAACTCCTTCATAACATGAAACAGATCCGTTCACCGAATCAATATCGCCTTCCACATTTGTTTTCTTTCCAACTTTAATGCTTCCGTTAACACTGGAAATGTTACCTGTATTACAACCTTCATAAATTTTAATACTGCCGTTCACATTTTTGACAGTACTTCCTATCACACAATTTTCTTCTATACGGATACTTCCGTTTACATTGGCGACTCTCCCCTTCACTTTACAATTCCGGCTGACCGTGATGCTTCCATTCACGGAACTGAGAGATTTTCCAATTTTTTCCCCTTTCGTGGTTGAGATGGATTTGTTAACCGATCCGAAGGATAAAAATACAGATAAAGTAATAATTGTTATAAACAATAAGATCTTTTTAAAATTCATCATTAGCTCCTTGTGAAAATGATTTCACTTAAGCTAACGTATAGATCGGAAAAATGTTCTGTAAAAAAAATAAATTAGAAATGGGCGAGGGGCTAGAGGCTAGTGGTAAGAGAAAAAACATTTTTATGAATTATAATTTTTTGAATGAATATATCCAGATAATAATATTATGATCTGTATTGTATAAGTTTAAGTTTATTTTGGCACAACCGATACCTTTGATGGCTTGGCAGTGGCAATTATAATTATTCCCAATATGGCTGTTATCATTCCAATGATCTTTAAAACCGAAGGTATATACCCGAATGCGGCCAGGTCAAGTATAGTTACCATTAATGCATTGCTTCCTGCTAAAGCAATGGCAGGGCCTGCAGGGCCCTTTGTCATTGCAAGTTTTAATGTCAGCATCCCCAGCCCCAGGGCAAAACCTGCAAAAAAAGATATTAAAATTGCAGTAGAATTATCAAGGCCGCTTAAACCTCTTCCTGTCAGTAAACTTAACGCTAAAGTCAGAAGGCCGAAAGTTCCGGCTGAACGCCAGAGGACCACAGACATATTGATGGAATCAGCACCTTTTTCTCCTGAATATTTTAATAAAAAATTTGTTGCCCCGAAAAGAAACATTGTTGCTATTCCGAAAAGAATTCCTCTGAAGCTTGCTATAGAGTTGCCTCCTGATGCGATCAATGTGATTCCTGTAATAATTATTGTCATTCCCCACAATTGAAATCTGTTCAGTTTTTCACGGAGAATGATCCAGGCTAAAATGGCAACAAGCATAGCGTTGGCAGAAACTATTGAGACGATGGGCCCCTTGGAGAACGGGTCGGCAACAAAACCTATCTTTAATGTCAGCATGCCCAGAGCAAGGGTTAAACCCGAGATTATCCCGAAAATGGAAAAATTACAATGATGGTTCTTTTTAATGCTACTTTTGATCTTTTTTAAAAATGGAGGAGCCATTATCCCGAGAGTCCCCATTCCGATCCAGAGAACAATTATTGATGAAACGGAAGAGTTAATGTTTTTTCCGGTTATCTCTCCGATATATCCAAGGGCAAAATTTGTTATACCGAAAAGGAAAAATGTAGCAAATGCATAAAATATCCACGATTTTTTTGTTATTTTCAACATTCCTGATCCTGTTTTTGATCTAAAAGGTACAATTGTATCATACAAATAAGCCTGCCTGAGAATTAAGCTGAAAGAAGAATATGTTTAAGGGGAGGGGTCAGAGACCGGATCGGGGTAACTTTTCTAAATCACTTTCCAGGAGGAAAAATGGATAATATGACCTGTTCTAGCGGGTGTAGTAGTTTATCATATCTGATACAGCTTTTTCACAAACCCTGCAATAAGGTTTCTGTCCGATGGAGAACATGATACAGTCCAGCATCGGCCTGTACAACCCTTCGGATGAGTATCCCGCCCCCTCAAATGCTCCGACACTGTCCTTCAATTTATTATCAGAGAAAAAACTTTTTGTATCTTTCCTGTTCTTTTCAATAAGTTCATCCAGTTCAGCTTTTACTTTTTTTATTGCAAATTTCGGAAAGTTGTTCTTCGACATTTTTTCTATCTTTTTATTCAGAGCCGCCCTTTTTTTTCTGAATTTTTTACTTTTCTCATCATATTCGGTTTTTCCCCAGGGAGTGGGGATCTTTATCCCTTCAGTGACATAATCTTTCCATTTCAGGTTTTCCGGGTCCAGGAGAGCTGTGATATTTGCTTCCACAGGCTCTGATCCTTTTGGATAAAAGTCGTTGTATGCTACTGACGAAGAATAATATTCGTCTGCCAGCCCTGAAAAGGAATGGCCGAATTCGTGGAGGAGCAGGTAGGAGGTCTGTCTGTTATCCGATGTGAATGTGCAGAAAGAATTGTATATGCCTCCACCGCCATATCTTTTTGAATTGACCATTATAATAATAGCATCATATGGGACCATTGATGCAATATTTCTCAACGATCTGTTATCTTCTGTCAGGAGATACCGGGAGGATCCCAGTGAGTTAAAGGTTGCTGAAATTGCTGTATCTCTGAAAATTTTCTGCCTGGGTTCATCAGGCCCGCTATCTTTCGAAGGTTTAAAAACACAATTAATATTGAATTTATCTTTCTCTTTTTTATATGGCTGCTGGCTGAAGAATGTTTTTTTTACTTTTTCCAGGTCTCTTTTCAGTTTGTTTTCATCTTCGGCCCTGTAACCCTCAGCTATTATAACAAGGTCAACTTTTTTCGAGGGATCGCCTGTGTTGTGAACGGGCAGAATTGTTTTATCATCTTTTTTTTCGGCCTCTTTTATATCAGGTGATGAGGGATCCAGATCAAGTGAAATAAGTTTTTCGGTTCCCCCTTTTTTATTCATCAGTTCAAGAACAAATGTAACAGGTTTCTTTGGGAATGGTAACAGAGCGGTCTCATGGAATGTTTTCCTTTTTCCTGCAGCGGCATCATTTGTTGTCTTATATTCTCCGAAGTACGAATCATACCCTTTTGAATATATAAGTTGTGAAGTATCTTTTGTGAATAATTTTATCTTATACCTGCCGTAACCAAAAGGATCCAGAAGGCTGTCCGGGTTTCCCGCCCAGGGCCCCTCTTTATAAACTGCATCCAGTTTTACTGCCTCATAGGTTTTTTCCCACGTGTGAAAAAAATCGATCCGCAGTGTATTGCCGGTATAATGTTCATTAAAAGTTACATTTCCTGTTGCAGAAACAATAGGAATAATTAAAATTGAGAGTAAAAAAAACAAGGTCCTTATTTTCATATTTTCTCCTATTTATTTATCTGTGATATTTTGTCCCCTTAATTATTGAAAATGCTCTGTACAGTTGTTCAAGGAAAATAATTTTAAATATATCATGTGCAAATGTCATTTTTGAAAAAGAGAGAGTGAGATCTGATCTCTTTAATACTTCCCCTGACAATCCCATCTGCCCGCCGATAATAAAAACCAGTTTTTTGTTGCTGTATGATATCTTGTCAGATAAATAGTTTGCAAACTTAAGGGAATCCATCTCCTTTCCTCTCCGGTCAAGAGCTATCACATGGTCACCAGGAGAAAGTTTTTCCAATATTGCTTTCCCCTCTCTTTCCATTTGAATCTTTTCATCCTTTATTTTAACCTCTTTAAGGTTCTTTACCGAAAAGCCGGAAAAAAAACCGATCTTTTTTATATAATCTTTCTCAAGCTCTTTCAGGCTCCTGAATTTTTGTTCTCCAATACAGAGAAGGTCAATTTTTCCCATATCTTTCAAGTTTGTCATAAAGTGCCTTTCTGGAGATTCCGAGGATCTTTGCAACTTTTGACTTGTTCTTATATTTATTAATGAGGTGCTTTATATATTTCCGCTCCATCTCTTTTAAAGTTGACTCATTTTCATTGTTAAAATCTCCCGCAGGAATTTTGTCCAGCCGGGCTGCGTCATGGTCATCAATGCTATCTTTTGTTATAGATATATTGTTTACAAAATTTTCTATTTCTCTTATATTGCCCGGCCATTTGTATCCGGTAATATATCTGTATCCGGCATGCGTAAGGTTAATGGCCAGCCCTCTCTTTTTTGAAAAATATTCAAGTAACGGTATTATATCTTTTTCTCTTTTATTTAATGATGGTATTGAGATCATATAAGATGAGATCCTGTAAAACAGATCCTGCCTGAATTCTTTCCTCTTCACTTTTTCCTCAATATCAAAGTCGACTGAAAAAATAAATCTTGAGTTGATCCCTGTTTCAACTGGAGAACCAAGAGAAAAATATTTTTTCCTTTCAATGATCCTTAAAAGCCTTGCCTGCATATTTAAACCCAGCAGATCTATCTGATTCAGGAATAATATTCCATTCTCAGCTTTCTTCCACTTGCCCTCATAATCCCTGTCTGCTCCTGTGAAAGCACCTTTTTTATAACCGAACCATTCACTTTCAAGAAGGTTTTCCGGAACATCACCACAGTTAAGGTTTAAGATATTCTCCTTTCCGCTCTTATGGAAAAGATAATTTGACCAGAAATCTTTACCGGTTCCGGTTTCTCCGACAAATAGAACATTGGTATTCAGTTTGGCTACCATGTCGATCTTTTTTCTGATCTCCATGGAAGAAGGATCTTGTAAATTATTCAGTAATTCATAGATCGTATCTTTTTGCATCCATCCACAATTTTTCCAGGGAAAATTTTCCCCTGGTTTCACGGGAGAATATGTGAACTATAAAGTCAACATAGTCAATGAGGATCCAGTCCCCGAAATTAACTCCCTCTACCCCCAGTGGCTTTAAATTCAGTTCCTTTTTCAGTGTTTTCTGAATTTCACTTGAGATAGCTCTGTTCTGTATCACAGAGTTCCCGTTACATATTATCATAAAGTCTGTTATATCTGAAATCCCTTTAAGTTTTAAAATTGAGATATCTTCACCTTTTTTATCTGCAATAAGTGATGCGGCTTTTTTGATCCCGGGGGGGATTCTCCATTTTTTAAGTTTCTCTGAAAATTTTGTAGGTTCTGAATTATTCATAGAGTTTATACTCCTCTATTATGTTTTTTACTTCATTATTTAAAAATTTTTTTACACTTTCCCTCTTTTTTATCTTTTCCCTTACTATTGTTGATGATATGTCAAGTTTATCTGATGCATATGAGAAAAAACAAACAGAGGGGATTTCTGGGTTTTCTCTGTTTTTTGTCCGGGGAATTATCTTTTCGGAACTTAACAGGTCAGAAACTTTTTTCTGCTGGTTTTTATTCCTCATAACTACTATGAAATTTGTGGAATTCAGGACCTGTTGATAAAGCTTCCAGGTTTTTATTTTCAGGAACCCTTCGCTTCCGGATATAAAAAAGAATTGTTCTTCAGGATGAACTTTCTTTAACTGAGTGAGTGTATCAATGGTCCAGGAATAACTGTCTCTTTTTATCTCCATATCACTGGGATCAAGTTTATCATAAGGCTTCAGGGCTTCATTCAGCATTTTCCACCTCAGATGTACAGGTGCCAGGTCAATTGTTGATTTGTGAGGAGGCCTTGCGGAGAGAATGAAGAGAATCCTGTCCAGTCTGAACTCTTTCATAACACGAATTCCCAGATCAATATGTCCGTTGTGGACGGGGTTGAATGTTCCACCAAGCAATCCTGTTCTTTTAGGCTTTTTCATTTAGAAGGGTAAAAAGTTTGTTTTTTAGTTTATTCAGGTTAATCTCTTTTAAAGCAGAGATCTCAATATAATCCAGTTTATTTTCGCTGCAATATTCCTTCAGTTCCTTAAGTTTTTCCTGGTTATCTGTTTCTTCAAACAGGTCAATTTTATTAACTGCAACAAGAAACTTTTTTCTCATTATCTCTTTTTTATACGATTTTAACTCATTAATCAATATTTCAAGGCTCTTTTTTGGAGAATGTTCTGCGGAAGGGTCGGGATCAATAAGAAAGATGAGTACTCTGTTTCGCTCTATATGCCTCAAAAAATCTATCCCCATTCCTTCTCCCTTATGGGCGCCTTCTATTATCCCGGGAATATCAGCTACTGCCATGCTTTCATACCCCTGGTAAACAATACCAAGGCCTGGTGATAAGGTTGTAAAGGGATAATTTGCCACTTTGGGTTTTGCCCGGCTGATCTTTGATATTAATGTGGATTTTCCCGCATTGGGAAATCCCACAAGGCCTGCAAATGCAATGAGCTTAAGTTCAAGTATTACTTTTATGGATTCCCCGGGGGTTCCTGCTTTTGCTACTCTGGGAGCCTGGTTTACCGATGATTTAAAATGAACATTTCCAGGGCCTCCTTTTCCACCTTCAGCTATAACAAATTCAACATCCTCTTTTCCAAAATCAAAAATTATTTTTTCTTCCGGGAATGATTTTATAACTGTCCCTGGAGGAACATTAAGGATATTGTTTTTCCCGCTCCTTCCATATCTGTTGGAGCCGCTTCCGTTCTTTCCGTTCTCTGCTTTTATTGTATGATTTCCCTTGAAATCAATTAAAGAGTTAACATTTATACGGCTTACGAGGATAATACTTCCCCCGCTACCTCCATCTCCTCCGTCAGGCCCGCCTTTGGAGATAAATTTTTCCCTGTGGAAGCTGACACATCCGTCACCCCCTTTTCCTGCTATAAATGTAACTATAGTTCTATCTACAAACATTTGTTATTTTTTATTAAATGAATTTATTAATTCTCGGGATTTCCGGGAACTGGAATTGAAGGCCATGGCCCGGGGTGGAAAGACTAATTTGGTATAACCTCAACAACCTTTTTATTATTCTTTGTTACGAATTGAACTATTCCGGTAGATAAAGCGAATAAAGTATCATCTTTACCGATCCCTACATTCTGTCCGGGTTTGATCTTTGTTCCCCTCTGTCTCACAATTATTGAACCTGCATTGATCTTTTCGCCGCCGTATTTTTTTACTCCCAGCCTTTTGGATATACTGTCTCTTCCGTTCTTTGCACTTCCGCCTGATTTTTTATGAGCCATAATTATTTCTCCTTTTTTTCCGTTTTGGGAGCAGCTTTCTTTGCTGCAGGTTTTTTTGGTGTGGTTTTCTTCGCTTCTTCCTTTGCAGGAGCAGCTTTTTTCTTTGTTTCGGCTTTGATCTCTATCTTATCTATCTGGACCTTGTGGAGTTTCTGGCGGTGTCCTTTTGTTTTTTTATATTGTTTTTTCGATTTTTTCTTAAAAACTATGACCTTCGGTGCTTTTATCTCTTCAAGTACAGATGCCGTAACCATTGCATTTTTTACGAAAGGAGTGCCCAGCAGGGTCTCTTTTCCTTTTACGAGAAGAATATTGCTAAATGTATATTTATTCTGTTTTGAAATCTTTTCCTGCTCTAATAATTCAACTTCCAGTATATCGCCTTCTTCTACCTTATACTGCTTTCCGCCACTTTCAAGTATTGCAAACATCAGTTCACTCCTTTTTTTATATCATGTTCTTATACCATAAACTCCTTTTGTTTTCAAGTTTTAACTGAATTTTATTCTGCAAATGACTATGTAAAACCAATATTTTAAAAAAAACCTACTTGATTGTCCTATATAAAAGAAGAAATCCGAAAGTCTGCTTATATCCGGCATTACAGGAGTTGAAAATGCATACATTCCCTATATATCTGCAAAAAAATTTTTTTTTAACCTGAATTTGAAAAGCCGCGTGGGATGGGCGTTTCGAGAGTTTACATTGCTGACATTCCCTATATATCTGCAAAAAAAAGGCAGGGGGACTTGACTTTTCGTTTTCACTATGCTAGAACAGATACCAGTATGGATAAAAACCATAAGTGGAGAATGGTATGTCTTTTTTCAGTTTTAAATCAAAAAAAATACTAGGCCTCGACATTGGCTCGTTTGCTTTAAAACTGGTTGAGGTTAAGGCAAAGAAAAGGGGGAAGGAAACAGTTCATGAGTTAGTTTCCCTCGGTTACGAGCCTGTACCTTACCAATCAATAGTTGAGGGTAGTATCATGGATTCTGCAGCAGTTGCGGATTCCATTCAGCACGTTTTTTATGAAAGTAAATCCAAGTCCAGCAGCCTTTCGTTTGGCGTTTCGGGCAGTTCTGTAATCGTGAAAAAGATCGAAGTACAGAGGCTTAATCCTGCTGAAATGCATGAACATATTTTATGGGAAGCACGTCCCCATATCCCCTTTACACCTGAAGAGGTCAATATTGACTATGAGATTATAGAAACGGCGGACTCTCAGTCCGGAATGGCAGGGGTTATACTTGCAGCTGTAAAAAAAGAAAAGCTCAATGACTATCTTAATGTTCTGGATATTGCAAGCAGAAAGGTTGAAGTGGTTGATCTCGAATCTTTTGCAGTTCTGAACAGCGTTATGAAGAACTATGAGATGTATGCTGATAGAACCATTGCGATCATAAATATAGGAGCATCAATTACTAATGTTGTAATTTCAAAAGGAGGCTACCCTGTATTTGTCAGAGATATTGCTTTTGGAGGCAATCAGTTTACCGACCTGATCCAGAAAGAACTGAATCTGAAATATGAAAAAGCTGAGTCAGTTAAAAAAGGGAGGCAGGTGGAAGGTGTATCTCCTGCTGCGGTTAAACCTGTAATAAACCTGATCTTCAGTGAATTGAAGAATGAAATTAAGAAGACATTTGAATTTTACAGATCAAATACAATGGAAGGCCGTATAGATAATATTCTCCTTAGCGGGGGAACTGCGAATCTGGAGTCGATCCTCGATTTCTTTTCCCAGGAATTTGATATTCCCTTTGAAATTGCTAATCCCTTTAATAATATAGAGATCAATGAGAAAAAATTTGATCTTAATTTTATTAATGAAATGGCCCCGGTTTTTAATGTTGCAATGGGCCTGGCTCTCAGGGCCGCTGGAGATGGGAAATGATAAAAGTAAATTTATTAAGTCCTGAAAAAAAAGAGGTTGTATCCGTTCAGGGTGATACTGCAGTATTTACCGATGAGGAAAGGGAAAGTAAGGTAAATGTCCCTGCTATTGCCGGCGCTGCAGTCTTAACTTTGGCTATAATAGGCGGATTGTTTGTTTTGCAGACTAACAAACTTGACTTTGTAAAAAAACATCTTGAAGAGCGAAAAGCGAGGCTGGCCGAACTTGATGAGGTTCTGAAAACTTTAAAAGTATTGGAAAAAACGAAAAAAATGCTGGAGAAAAAGGTAACCATAATCCAGGATCTTAACTCACAAAAACAGCATACGGTCAAAATGATGGACCAACTTTCGAGAGCCCTTCCTGAGATGGTATGGCTGAGGAGTGTCAAATATAGTAATAATGTATTAAGCCTTAGTGGAAGTGCTCTTTCAAATAACCAGATCGCAGATTTTATAAATAATCTGAAAAGTACAAATTATTTCTTTAATATTGATACCGGCTTTAAGGATTCAGTGAGAAAAAAGAAACTTGGCGTTGATGTTTATGAATTCAGATTCCAGTGTACTTTCCGCGACATATCGAATAAGAAGGGGGCTGTGTAAAATGGATCTTCAAAGTTTACCTTGGTATGGCCAGTTCGGGGTTTTTCTCCTTATTGGAGCGGTGCTGTTCGGTTTTTTCTATTATTTGCACTATTCGCCAACACAGGACACCATAGTGAGAGTAGAGAATGATATAGATGAAGTTGAAAGAAAGATAAGGAAAGCCGAAAGAGAAGAGGGAAGGTTAAAACAGATTAAAGAAGAAATAGCAAACTATGAAGCAACACTTGAAGAACTGAAGACTATTCTGCCTGAAAAGAATGAGGTTAGTCAGATAATCAAGAAAATACAATCGATCATTTCCAGTGCAAGACTTAAGATAGGAAAATTTGTAAAGCAGAAAGAATCAAAAAAAGAGATATACATTCAGGTTCCTTACCAGATCACCCTGGCGGGGACTTATCATAATCTGGGAGTCTTTTTTGATCAACTATCCAGGCTGAAAAAAATATTCACAGTGAACAGTCTTAGTATTAATCCTATAAAAAAGAAGATCAGTGATTATTCTATCAATGCAAGTTTTACAACTTCCACCTATATTTACAGAGAACCGAAAGTTAAGAAAAAGCGCCCCGGTTCACGACGGGGGAGGAGGGGTTAAATGAGATATCTTTTAATATTATTTCTCCTTGGTACTTTACTGCTGTCTCCCCAGCAGAAGAACAGTGGAAGTGAAAAAGCTGTAAAAAAGAGTGAAGTTGCCAAAGAGGAGATACAAAAAAGTGAAAGCCTTCCCGGAGAGTTTGTTTATAACCCGATGGGAAGAAGAGATCCTTTCTGGAATCTTTTACAGAGAAACAGTTCAAAGTTGAAGAAAAAAAGGAAAGAAGGGCTTGAAGGCCTTGATATAGATCAGTTGGAACTGGAGGGAATAGTAAAAAAGAATGGAGTATATATTGCCCTTCTGAAAGGCCCGGACGGGAGGCCATACCTCGTAAAAGAGGGTAATAATGTTTATGATGGGGAAATCGTTAAGATAAGCAGCCATGCAGTTGAATTTAAAAAAATTCTGACAATTGCCCTTGGCGGTACAAAAGAAAGAACTATCATAAAAAGATTAAATCCCGAAGAGGAGGATGAGAGAAAAAATGAACAATAAAACACTACTCTTAATAATAATTTTAATTTTTACGACTTTTTTTCTCAATGGAAAGGTTGTAATAAAAGATGTTGAATACCTTAAAGGGGACGATTTTGTCCAGCTACATTTTAAAACCAACTCTATTTTACCGATTCCGGACCTATTTTATCCGATCGAAGATAATTTTAAATTTATCGTTATGAGAATTGATAATGTCTCTTTCGTTGGAGATACAAAGAAATATAGTTTTAATTCTCCGGTTATCAGGGAAATTGATATTAAACCCCAGGATAAAAATGTTGATGTTGAGATACTTCTGAGAGAAAAGGTCAATTACAGGGTTTTCACAAACAGGAACGGGCTTTATATTGAATTCCCGGTTGTAAAAAGCCTGGCCGGGAATAAGGGAATAAGCAGGCCGAAAATTATAAAAAAGGTAAAAAGAACTACACCTGAGAAAAAAAATATAAGATTTGGAAAAAATGGTTTCATAAAAGATGTTAAGATGGATGGAAGGGTCGGAGATATTGTAAAATTCGGTATAGAATTGTCCAATCCTGTTAAGTTCAAGGTTATTCCGATAGAGAACAACCCTGCACGCCTTGCAATAGACCTCCCTAATGTCCGGTCAAAAAAGATCAGAAAAAATTTCAACCTCCTCAATGTGAAAGGGGTCAGGGGTTCTTATAACTCCCCCAATGTATTCCGGATTGTTTTTGACCTCCGGTATTTAAAGAAATACAATGTTTCATACAGAGGCAATGTTCTTGAAGTTGAATTCAGTAATAAAGAGATCCCGAAACTGAAAAACAGTGAAAATGAAAAACTTGCAAAAACAGTTTCAAAGAAGATCGAAACATTCTCACCTCCGTCAAAAGAGGAGCAAAAAATTGCTAAGGTTAAAGAGGAGCCGCTGAAAACAGATAATAAAATAGTGGAAATTTCTTCCGCACCACCTGCAGTTATAGAAGATCTGAAGCCTGAAAGAAAGATAAAATTAAATTCAAAACCTGATTTTTTTACCGAAGAAAAATCAAAAGCAGTTAATAAAGATTTTAAAAATTTTATAAGTGTTGAAGATGATCAGGGAAACAAACAGATCTCTTATTTGAAAAATACCATCGAAGAGGGGAAGGAAGAATATACCGGAGCTCCGATGGACTTTTCTTTTAAAAATGCAGATCTGCAGAATGTCCTTAAATTCATTGCCCAGGTATCAAATCTCAATGTAGTTATAGACCCCGGAGTTACCGGCCGTATTTCTACTGAACTTAAACAGGTACCATGGGATCAGGCCCTTGAGCTTTTTCTGAAAATAAATAAACTGGATATGGTTCTTGAGGGTACAATTCTTAGAATAGGAAAAGTTACAGCATTGGCAAAAGAAGCAGAGGATAGGCGAAAACTTCAGGAAGCCAGACAGATGGATGGAAAGCTGGAAGTTACAACAAGGAAATTAAGTTATGCAGATGCAGGTGCGGTTAAAAGTATTCTGTCAAAACAGCTTTCCAAAAGAGGCGAGATCATAGTTGATAAGAGAACCAACATACTGATCATATCTGAGATAGCTGAAAATATGGAAATTATAGATAAACTTATCGATACCCTTGATGCATCAAATCCTCAGGTAGCTATTGAGGCCAAGATCGTTGAGACATCGACAAAATATACCAGAAACCTCGGTATCCAGTGGGGTACAAATTTTGCAGCTGATTCATTTCATGGCAACCAGACTAATCTTCAGTTTCCCAACTCTGTGAATGTTTCAGGTGACCAGATGGTCAATACACTTAATCCGGGCATCCCAAGTTCTATGCCGGGGGGAGGTTATGCAGTCAATGTTCCTGCATCCGGAGCTCCAACAGCAGGAGTATCATTCTCTTTTGGCAATGTGGCAAATACATTCCAACTTAGCATGGCATTAACAGCGATGGAAAACAGTGGTAACGGAAAGATAATTTCGTCTCCGAAAATAACCACCCAGGATAATCTTAAAGCTAAAATTGTCCAGGGTGCCAGGATCCCGGTTCAGACCACTCAGAATAATACAATAAGTATCAGATATGAAAATGCTGCTCTGGAGTTAGAGGTTACACCTCATATTACCGCTAAAGGTACAATTGTTATGAAGGTAAAGATAAAGAATGATTATCCGGATTGGGGAAACACAGTTTCCGGAGGTACACCTCAGATAATCACCCAGGAGCTGGAAAATACAGTAATGGCAAATGACGGAGGGACTATCGTTATTGGAGGTATCTTTAAAGTTGAAGATTCACACAGTTCAGATAAAGTACCTTTTATCAGTAAGATCCCGATCCTTGGTTCACTTTTTAAGAACTCAAATAAACGAAGGGAGCAGAAAGAACTCCTTGTTTTTATATCTCCAAGGATCATTAAGTAGGAGGATGATATGAAGATCAGAAATCTAATAATAATTTTTGTAGTTTTGATTTTTCTAAATGGATGCAACATATTTGAAAATAAATCAACTTCAAGTTCGATGATGTTGATCGGGTCTATAACAGGAACCGATCTTCAGGGAAATGATGGTTCCACTACAATATTTTCAGATGTTTTTATTTCCGGAGGTGGAAGCGGGAGCAGTGAACAGGATGGTACTGTTATTAATGATAATGCAGTAATTGAAATAGGTTGTACAACTATTGCTCCGAGCTCGACACAGCCCACATCCTACTATAATGATATAGTCATAGAACAGATAAAGGTTGAATATTCGAGGCCGGACGGAAGGAATGTTGAAGGTGTTGATGTTCCACTCACATTTACCCAGCCTGTTAACTTCAGGTTAAAAGCACCTGAAATTGATAAAAATGGAGTTGTAATTGACTATTATAATATCCCTTTTATTATAGTTAGGCATGTAGCCAAGATGGAGCCTCCTTTACGTGATCTTAAAGAACTGGGCGCTGAAAAGGTTCTGCAGTTGATCGCAAAAATAACTGTATATGGAAAAGATGGAGGAGGGCGAGATGTTGAACCGGCCTCAGGCAGTGTTTCGGTATGGTGTGCAAATTTTGCTGATTAAAGCGGAGGTTAATCTTGTTTTTTTACATATTAAACAGGAGAGTGTAAAATGATGAAAAAAATAATTTTATTAATATCTGTAGTTTTGTTTTTATTAAATATATCCTGTACAAGGAGTGAATTTACCAACCCTGACCCGACAGGCCCTGCAGGTTATAAATATATAGTTGAAGGAAGTGCTAATCCTTCGTTGATCGTTGCAAACGGAGTATCTCACTCTACAGATATAGCAGTCCATGTAACTGATCATAACGGAAATTCCCTTACAGGGAGAAATGTATATTTTGAGCAGAGGCATGGTGATGATCGTTCTGTGAAAGTTTTCTGGGGATTCTTTTCGGGGAATGTTGAAAATGCAGTTGTGGTAACAGACTCTCAGGGATATGCCCGTATCACATACTGGGGGCCTAAATCAATAATGGGATCGGATCAGCTTGTTTATATAAAGGCAACCGTGGCAGATATTGACCAGAGTTATTATGATATAGGACTTCCCTACGATTATATTGCCATAAGAATATTGTCCTATTAAACAAATCTCTTTACAGGGAAAACATTGGACCAGATAAAAACTGAGAAAGAGAGCCTGATAGTTCTCGAAGATCTTTTTAAATCCGGAAAATATGAAGATACTGTTAAATTATGCAGTGAATTATTCAAACAATTTCCCTCTTCATTCCAGATCGGCCTAGTTAAGAATAAAACCCTTGTTAAGCTGACAAGGTATGAAGAGGCTGAAGAGAGTGTTGATGAATTATTAAGATTATACCCTGAAAATATTAATCTTCTTTTGGAAAAGGGAAATTTGTTGTTAAGAAGAGATAGAAATGTTGAAGCGAGAATATTTTTTGAGAAAGCTCTTTTCCTTAATCCTTTTGACGAAAAAGCAAAAGAGGGGATAGAGCTGACAAAGAAAACAGAAGCAGAGGAAAAGGAAAACAGCCCCACTGACTTCATCTCCTATGAGAAGGAAAAACTTAACCTGGAAGATACCATCAGGGAATCTGACCTTGAAAAACTGATGGAGATAAGTAAACCTGATGAAGCAGGCATTTCCCTGAAAAAGGCTGAAAACTCAGTTGAAAGTCATGTAAAAGAAGAACCGTCATTGCTAGAAAAGGTTGAAGTTGAACCGGATCCGGTATCGATCTCATTTGAAGATTCATCACTTTTAAATAAAACAGATGTTTTAAGTAATATAGAAGAAGAAATTGAGAAAAAAAAGAATGAAAAAAGTAATATAGAACTTGCCCTTGAAGAGTTGAATGAGATCTCAGGATCGGATTTGGAAACAATGGAAAATGTTGAAGAAAAAAGTGTTGAAGAAGAGAATGTTGTTAATGAAGAAAGTAAAGTTGATCCATCCGGAGAAAATGAAGATTTTATTACAGAAAGTGCTGCGATCCTTTATTTGAAGCAGGGACTTTATGACGATGCGAGAAATATATACAGTAAATTGTATGAAAATACAAACAGGGAAGTTTTTGAGAAAAAACTGGAGACACTTCAAAGGGTGAGGCTGGCTCATATTAAGGTTCAATCCCTTGAAAATTTTTTATCAAAGTTAGTTTTCGGGAGAAATAAGATTGTTTGAAAAAATATTTACAAAAATCCAGGAAAAAAACGATTTAATAAAGGTGATAGGAATCTGGGGAAAAGACGGACTTGAACTTGAAAGAGTAAATTTTAATGATGAAACTAATTCTGATCTGGATATGACAGGCGCTCAGATTGCAGACATAATGTCAAAAATTAATGAACTAAGTTTCGACCATGATAAGTCTTATTTTAACCTTGAAAAAGGAGAATTATCCATATTCATCCTTTCTTTGACTAGTGATTATTTTATAATAGTTTTATATGAGAAAGGCCTCATACTGGGTAAGCTGATTTTTTATCTGAAACTTTATTGGCAGGACCTGATAACTTCACTTTGACCTGATTTTTTTTAACCATTTATCTATTCTCAAAGTTGGATTATAATACTATTTTTTCAGGAGCAAATAATATGTCGGAATTTAAAAAAATAACAGTTTCTCCAGGGTTACCTGATAATTTGTCAGGCCTTTTTGATATTGCAGACAATCTCTGGTTCAGTTGGAACCATAATGCCTTTAACCTGTTCAGGAGAATAGAAAACGATCTGTGGAGAAAGTATAATCATAATCCGAAAAAACTTCTTTTTAAAACCGGAAAGGATAGATTTGATAAATTATCAAAGGATAAAGATTTTTTAACTTCTCTTGAGAGCGTTTTAAAAGAGTTCAAAAGTTATATGAATAAGGGGGAAGGGGACAAAAATAGTTTTAAAATTGTTTATTTTTCTGCGGAATATGGATTAGCTGAATCTCTGCCTGTTTATTCCGGAGGACTTGGAATTCTTTCCGGAGATCATATAAAATCTGCAAGTGACCTTAACCTTGATTTGACCGGGATCGGATTACTTTATCAAAAAGGATATTTTCAGCAAAGATTAAACAGGGATGGATGGCAGCAGGATTTTTACAGGGTCAACGATTTTAAGCAGATGCCCATTGAAGAAGTAAAAGGAAAAGATGGTGAAAATCTTTTTATAGAGATAGAACTTCAGGGAGAACCCCTGTTCCTGAAAGTCTGGAAGGTCAGGGTTGGAAGGATCTCAGTCTATATGCTGGATTCAAATATCGATCAGAATAATAGTGGTAACAGAGAGTTAACATCACAACTTTATGGAGGCGATAAGGAGTTCAGGCTGAAACAGGAGATCATTCTGGGAATCGGAGGATTCAGGCTGCTTGAAAAGATTGGTTTGGAACCTGATGTCCTTCATATAAACGAGGGGCATTCGGCTTTTGCTATCTTTGAAAGAGCCAGGATAATCAGGGAAAAGTTTTCACTGGATATTGAAGAAGCTATTGAATTAGTAAAGAAATCAAGTGTATTTACTACCCATACTCCAGTGGCAGCCGGGAATGATGACTTTGAGCCTGATCTGATTTCCAGATATTTTTCAGATTATTCCGGAAAGCTGGGATTATCAATCCGGCAGTTTATCGATCTGGGGAGAAGTAAAGAAGGAACCGGAAAAGGGAATTTCTCTATGACCATAGCCGCTATAAGACATTGTTCTTTTGTAAATGGCGTGTCTTTGCTCCATGGAGAGGTGGCAAGAAAAATGTGGAATCATCTTTGGAAAGATATTCATGTTGAATGTACTCCTCTGGATTCTGTTACCAATGGAGTTCACCTGAAAACCTGGGTCTCTGAAGAGATGAATTCAATATTCCTCAAACATCTGGGAAATGAATGGCATATTGTGAAAAACAAAAAAGATTTTGAAAAAAATGTGAATAAAATTTCCGACAAAGAGATCTGGGAAACAAGGAAAATAAGTAAAAAAAAACTTGTAGGATTTGTCCGTGAAAAAATTGTTGAACAACATATCCGGAGAGGAGGCGGACCGGAAAAGATAAGAGAATTGAAAAGTGCCCTTGACTCAGACTATTTAACCATAGGATTTGCGAGAAGATTTGCATCATATAAACGGGGTGACCTTATATTCAGGGATGTGGAAAGATTAATAAAACTTTTAAAAGATAAAGAGAGGCCGGTTCGTATCATTGTTGCCGGAAAAGCTCATCCTCAGGATGTTCCGGGTAAAGAGATCATAAAAAATATAATTGATCTTGTAAACTCGAGGGGATTGGAAAAAGAGGTTGTATTTCTTGAAAACTATGATATGAATATTGCAAAAAATATGATTCAGGGTGTCGATCTATGGTTAAACAATCCGGTGAGGCTTATGGAGGCCAGCGGCACATCCGGAATGAAAGCTGTTATTAACGGAGTGCTCAATTTTTCAATTCTTGATGGCTGGTGGGATGAAGCTTTTGATGGAATATCCGGATGGTCAATAGGAAACAGGGAAAATATAAAAAGGGGTGATTACAGAGATGAACTGGATATGGATTCTCTATATTCTACTCTTGAAAATAAAATAATACCTGAATTCTATAACAGGAATGAGCATGGGATACCTGTCGGATGGGTAGAAAGGATCAGGATGGGAATAAATACCCTTGCTCCGGTATTTAATACTTACAGAATGGTATCAGAGTATAATGAAAGGTTTTATAAAAGAGCCGGAGTGGGATTTAAAGGATTAGCTGAGAATAATTATAAAGGGCTGAAAGAATTTGTTCTCTGGAAAAAATATGTCGGCAAAAGATTTAATTCTGTCAGGATCAATGAGATAAAATATAAAAATAATATCAAATCCGGTGAAAATCTAAAGGTAGAAGCAGAAATAAAAACCGGAGATATGAAACCGGAAGAACTCAGGGTTAATGTTTATTACGGGGAAATGGATGGTAATTCGGGAGTTGTTAAGCCTGAGCTTTTCAGTTTAGATAAAATCTCTTCCTCCGGTGAAGGAATTTTCATATTTTCAGGAGAAGTAGGGTGTGAAGTTTCGGGGGAAGTGGGTTTTAAAATAAGAGTTACTCCATTTCATCCTTCAATGATTCACCAGACCGAATTGAATCTTGTAAAATGGGGTTGAAGAACAGGTCAAAACTTTTGCAGCATTGAGATATAAAAAAGATCATTATTCATATTATCATCAGGAAGCAGATAGGTCCCGTAATCTCCTTTATGTATCCTGAATCCTAATTCAGTTAAAACTTTATTGATTTTAACCGTACTGACAGATATTTCCTGATCTTCTGATGAATTTTCATTTATAATATCCTTTATAACACCTTCGGTCTCATCTTCTATAAAAGAACATACCGAATATAAAATATATGTTCCCTTTTTTGCCCATTTTAATACTGAAGATACCATTTGTTTCTGTAATGTTCTGTTTTTCAAAATATTATCTTTTGATATTTTTAATTTAAGGTCAGGATTTTTTCTTAAAGTTCCTGCCGATGTACATGGAGCATCAAGCAGGATCAGGTCAAAATCATTTTTAAACGGGGGGTAAAAAATATCTGAAGCAATAATAAAAATGTTTGATAATTGAAAGGATGCAGAAAATTCTTTAAACATTCTGATCCTTCCCGGGTTTATATCTGATGACAGGATCTGCAGGTCAGGCCTTCTCATATTTAAAGTTGTACTCTTTGTTCCCGGAGCAGCACAGCAGTCAAGAACTTTATTCCCTGCAAACTCTGCCGCAATTAAAGAAACTGCCTGGGAACCTGTATTCTGAAAATAAAAATAGTTCCTGCTAAAAAGCTTTCTTATAATTTTTCCCGCCTTTTTGACCTCAAAAGTTTCTGTTTTTGTTAAAGTCCTGAAATCAATATTCTCTGATTCTAAAATTTTTTCAGCTTTGTGAAGATCTGTAATATTTTTATTTATCCTCAGGTGAAAAAGAGGTTCGGAGTCAAGATATCCAAGTGAATTGTCCAGATTATTATCAAGCTTTTTCAGATTATCTATTAAAACATCAGATATGGAATATTTAATACTCCTGTCTTTGATCTCATTTATTGAGGACCTGATCTTTTCTGAATTTCCCGATATTTTTCTTAAAATTGCATTTAGAAAAGGTTTTGACCTTTTATTTGCAAAATTTATGATCTCATTTACTATTGCATGAGAAGGGTATGAACTGGAAAAAAGGAGGAGAAATATTCCTGTCTCCAGTAATATCAATGTATCTTTATCTATTTGTCTTATATTCCTCTCTGAGTGATCTTTAATAATAAAAGAGAGTAGCAGTTCTTTCCTGACCACTCCGTAAACAATTCTTGAGATACTGTTCCTTTCACTCCCTTTTACACCAGAAAGTGCCTTGTTCAGAATGATTTTAAGGTTAGATTGTCTGTTGGCAAAATATTCTTTCAATATAAAAAAAACCGGTTTAAGCAGGTTCAATTTAATTTTTCCGGAATAGTATTGCCCAGAGAAAAAATATATGGAGTCATCTCCTTTTTTCCCTGCGGGATGAAAGAGTGGATTTCCAGAACTGATTTTCCACCACAGCATACTTCCATTTTTTCTTTTTTAACAGAACATATATCTCCGGGAGCCCCATCGTATTCTCTGGGTGATACAGAAGCTTCAATAACGGTGAATTTTTTTTCTCCTATAAAAAAGAATGATCCGGGCCATGGGAAAAAGGCACGAAACCTGTTATATATTTTTTTAACCGGAAGATCCCAGATTATTCTCCCTTCATTTTTTGTAACTGGTTCTGCATAGGTTGCATCAGAATTATTCTGGTGAGTTTTCTCTAAATTTCCAGATATAATTTTGTTAAGGATTTTTATTAAAAACCGGCTCCCCTCTCTGCTCAATCTGTCCAATAATGTTTTTGATGTATCAGCAGGATCAATATCATACTCTTTCTTTGCCCAGATATCTCCGGTATCCATCCCTTTATTGATCTCAAATATTGTGATACCTGTCCTGTTCAACCCATCCTCAATAGTTCTCTGAACAGGTGCTGCACCCCGATATTCCGGAAGGAGGGAAAAATGGACATTTATTGTATTGTGAGTGGGTATTCTGAATATTTTCCCGGGTATGAACTTTCCATATGAAACCACTACGGAAATAGCAGGATCTGTTCTTCTGATCTCTTCTGCCACTTTGGAATTAAGTTTTTCGGGCTGAATAAAAGGGATATTATTCTTAATTGCAAATATTTTTGCTGCCGGTTCGATAACTTTTTTTTTCCTGCCTCCAAATGAGTCAGGCTGGGTAACTATCAGTTTCAGATCGAAGTTTTCCTTTAAAGATTCAAGGAAAGGGATGCAAATTTCCGGTGTTCCGAAAAATATTATTTTATCTTTACCATTCCCCATTTTTTTTGAGTTTTTTTATCTCTTTTTTCATTAGCTGCCTTTTAAGAGGCGAAACTCTGTCGGCAATTAATATACCGTTCAGATGGTCTATTTCATGCTGAACCACTCTTGCCATAAAACCTGAATATTCTTTTTCATACTCTTTTCCATTAATATCAATGGCTTTGAGAAGTAATTTTGTATTTCTCTTTATATCAATAGAGATCCCCGGAAATGAGAGGCAGCCTTCTACATCGCTTTCTTCACCTTCTGCTTCAGCGATCACTGGATTAATCAGAATGTTCAATTCCTCTTTTTCCTTTCCCATGGAAATATCAAATACGGAAAGCTGAAGAGATTCTCCCACCTGGGGGGCTGCAAGGCCGATTGCATTTGCAGTCCCATACATTGTCAACTTCATAGTTTCAATAAGATTTATGATATTGGCATCTATATTTTTTATGGAATTTCCCTCTTGTTTCAGTACCTCATCGCCGAACTTAAGGATCTCCATAATATTACTGTTTTCCATATTATAATTATATTTTCTTTCTCTCTCCATGTCAAAGATCATGGGGACAGGCACTTTTTTCAATTTTAAATTTAAAATTATAAATTTAAAATTGAAAAAGGGCAAAAACAGTATAATTCAGAATTTAGAATTCAAAATTTATAATTGTAATGGTATAATCAATTTTAAAATTTATGAGATAAATTATGGGAAAGATAAAAACATTAAGTGAAAATATATACAGAAAGATAGCAGCGGGAGAAGTGGTTGAGAGGCCTGTTTCGGTAGTAAAAGAACTTGTAGAGAACTCTCTGGATGCCGGTGCAACGGAAATAAAGATAGAGCTTGAAAACGGGGGCAGGAACCTGATAAAGATTTCCGATAACGGATCGGGGTTTGAACAGGATGATGTTGAGATTGCCTTTAAAAGACACTCCACATCCAAATTCAGTGAGTTCTCCGATTTTGACACATTAACAACCCTGGGTTTCCGGGGGGAAGCATTGCCTTCGATCCTGCAGGTTTCACAAATAGAGCTGGAAACTTCATCAGATGAATCCGGTTCGGGATTCAGGTTCAGTTTTAAAGAAGGGAAGATTTTTGAAAAAAAAATTATTGCATGTAAGAGAGGGACATCGATAACAGTAAGAGAACTTTTTTCAAATTTTCCCGTCAGGAAAAAATTTCTGAAAAGTGACAGAAGTGAACTTAATCAAATAATGGCACTTGTGGAGCAGATAGTTCTTATAAAATTCCGGACCTCATTTGAACTGAAACATAATGGAAAGGTTCTATTTTTTTATAGCGGTACGGAAAGCCTGAGGGAACGTGTTTATCAGGTGTTCGGAAAAGAGTTCACAGATTCACTTCAGGATTTTAACTATAGTTATGAAAACTATATTGTGAGCGGCCTGATATCGAAGCTTAATACCGGTGCTTCTTCAAAAAAATGGCAATATTACTTTGTAAACGGCAGAAGTGTAAGGGAAAAGACAATGTATGCTGCGTTTAACAATACTTTTTCACGTTTTCTTGAGAAAAGCAGGAGTCCTGTGGGAATAATTCTTGTTGATATTCCGCCCGGTGAAATAGATGTGAACATTCACCCAATGAAACTTGAAATTAAGTTTGAAGATTCATCTATGGTTTATCAACTCATTAAAAGGGGGATTGAGAGTGCTTTTGTTCAGGAAGAGGATATCAGTATCAGGGTCGATTTTGAAAAAACCGGAGGGGAGTCAGAAAGATATACAGACAGATCTGATGATGTGAACAGTAATTATTCACAGCAGGGGGGGCTGTTTGGAGAAGGGTATGATAATGATGAAGATGATTTCAAAATAATAGGACAATATAAAGACTCTTATATAATCGTTGAAAAGGATAGTAACCTTCTTGTTGTGGATCAGCACAATGCGGACGAGAGGGCAAATTTTGAAAAATTAAAAGAGAGTTACAATAAAAAAAAGGTTATATCGGTTTCTCCGCTATTTCCTTTAATTATTGAATTGTCACCTTCTGAGATCGAACTTTATGATGATGATAAAAAGGAGATTCTTGAAAATTCCGGATTTATTATTGAAAATATGGGGCAGAACGATTTTGATATAAAAAAATATCCCCAGATACTTAATGAAAGGGATGTTAAAGATACAATTAAAGCAATAATAATTCTTGGGAAAGATGAGGTTGATTTTGAAGATCGTGTCCTTGCAGAAATTGCCTGTAAAAGTTCCATCAAAGTAAATTATAAACTTTATCCCGACCAGATGAAAAAAGTTGTGAGAGAACTTTATAAAACTAACAACCCTTTTTTTTGTCCTCACAAACGCCCCATCATAGTAGATTTTTCACTTGAAAGTATCGAAAAGGCCCTGAAGAGAAGATAAATTATTTTATTGACTTACCGGAGTTTCTTTGATAAATAGAAGTATTATTTTAAGAGAGGCATAATGAATAAAATCATAGGAATTAGAAGAGAAGACAAAAACAAATGGGAGAGGAGAACTCCATTGATCCCTGATGATGTCCGGGAACTCAGAGAAAAATTCGGAATAAGAACTATTGTTCAGCCTTCCAAATTGAGGATATTTACTGATGATGAATACAGGGAGGCAGGAGCTGAAATTAATGAGAGCCTTAATGATGCAGATGTGATATTTGCCGTAAAAGAGATCCCTGAAGAATTTTATATGGAAGGGAAGACATATATATTCTTTTCCCATACAATAAAAGGCCAATCGTATAATATGGATATGTTACAGAAAATGATCGAAAAAAAAGTGAACCTTATTGACTATGAAAAGATCGTTGATGAAAATAACAGAAGGCTGATATTTTTTGGAAAATATGCCGGCCTTGCAGGTATGGTGGAAACGCTCCATGCAATGGGGCAGAAACTAAAACTTCAGGGTTTCGACACACCTCTTGAAAGGATAAAACAGGCTTTTGAATACAATTCTGTTGAGGAAGCAAAATCTGAAATTGCAAAGATTGGTGAGGAGATCAATGAGAATGGTTTCCCGCAGGAACTGAGCCCTTTTGTAATTGGTTTTGCAGGATATGGTAATGTTTCCCGGGGAGCTCAGGAAATATTTGACCTTCTCCCCCACAAGACTGTTTCCATAGATGTTCTGGATGAAAATTATGAAAACTTTATAGCGGATAATTATAACTTTTATAAAGTTGTATTCAAGGAAGAGGATATGGTCAGCCGTGTAAACGGAGAATTTGAACTGAATGACTATTATAATAATCCGGACAAATATGTATCGAAGTTTGAGAACTATATTCCTAAACTGAAAGTTCTTGTAAATTGTATTTACTGGACAGAAAAGTATCCACGGCTTGTGACCAGAGAGTATCTTGAAAATGAATCAGTTTTACACAAATATCCGAACATGAGAGTTATTGGAGATATCAGCTGTGATATAAACGGGTCGGTTGAAATTACTCACAAAGTAACTATGCCAGACAATCCTTCATTCACCTATTTTGCCGGTGAGGACAGGTTTGAGGATGGAGTAAAGAGAGGGGGTGTAAGTGTTATGGCGGTTGACAACCTCCCCTGCGAATTCCCTAAGGAATCATCAAGGGAATTTTCAAAAGTATTAAAAGTATATGTTAATAATATTTGTCAGGAAAATTTTGGAAAAGATTTCGATTCTCTGAATCTTCCTGGTCCGATAAAAAGTGCTTTGATACTTCATAATGGAAAATTTACACCGGATTATACATATATTAAAAAATACTTACAGGGATAAACTATGAAGAAAATACTGATTCTGGGTGCAGGCTTTGTCAGCAGGCCTGGTGTGACATACCTTCTTGAAAATAAAAATTTTGAAATAATTGTTGCAGATATGGATATCAACAGAGCAAAAAACCTTGTTGAAGGTTTTGATAATGGAAATGCTGTTGAGCTTAATGTCAATGATACAGAAAAACTTGAATCTTTAATTAAGGAAAATGACATTATTGTCAGCCTGCTCCCATGGGTTTTTCACATCAGGGTAGCTGAACTTTGTTTGCAGAACGGTAAAAATATGGCAACAACCTCCTACGTGGGAGAAGGGATGAAAAAACTGGATGCAGAAGTGAAGGAAAAGGGGCTGCTGTTTCTGAATGAAATGGGAGTTGATCCCGGTATTGACCATATGACTGCAAAAAAAATAATTGATAATGTAAAAAAAAACGGGGGTAGAATTGTCCATTTTTACTCATATTGCGGAGGCCTGCCTGCACCTGAAGATAATGATAATCCGTTTGGCTATAAGTTTTCCTGGAGTCCCAAAGGGGTTGTCCTGGCATCAAAAAATTCAGCCAGGTTTCTTGAAAATGGAGATCTGGTAGATATTGATGGTAAAAATCTTTTCCTTAATTCAAGGGAAGAATTTGTTGAAGGATTGGGGAAATTTGAGGTTTATCCCAACAGAGATTCTATCCCCTACCTGGAACTATATGGCCTTAATGATTCAGAAACAGTGATGAGAGGAACATACAGGTATCCGGGATGGTGTGAAACACTGAAAAAAATAGTTGATCTGGGACTGGTTGATGAGACACCGGTTAAAGGGTTAAAGGGGCTTACTTACCATAAAATGATGGCGAAGATCATCGGTAGTGATAATGCGGAAAATATAAAGGAAAAAACGGCTGGAAAGATCGGCCTGGATCAGAATCATCAGGTTATTGAAAAGCTTGAATGGCTGGGCCTGTTCGGGGATGAGATTGTACCTGATGCTGATAATTATCTGGATATATTGAGCATCCTGCTGAAGAAAAAACTTTATTATAAAGAAAATGAAAAAGATATGCTTCTTCTTAAACATAAATTTATTGTAGAGAACAGAGACGGTTCAAAAGACCAGATAACATCAACTCTTGTTGATTTCGGGATTCCGGGAGGCGATACGGCAATGGCCAGGACTGTGAGCCTTCCTCTTGCAATAGGTGTAAAGTTGATGGCTGAAGGAAAGTTTGATCTTAAAGGTGTAAGGATACCTGTTGTTCCTGAGATCTATGACCCTGTACTGGAAGAACTCGAAAAACTTAATATAAAGATGGTTGAAAAGAAGGAGAGCCTTAATTGAAGGATAACAGCCTTGGTGCCGAAGGAGAGAAAGAGGCTGTAAAATATCTCAGAGCGGAAAAGTATTCAATAATAGAAAAGAACTGCAGAGTGGGCGGTTCTGAGATAGATATAATAGCCGTTAAGGATGGTTTCCTTGTCTTTATTGAAGTTAAGACCAGGAGTTCGGAAGATTACGGGTATCCCGAGGAGTTTGTAGACAGAAGGAAGATAAAAAAGATCATATCGGGAGCAAAATTGTTTTCCGCACGGAAAAAATGGAGAGATCACCTTATAAGGTTTGATATCATATCGTTGTTATTTGCGGAGGGAAAATTTAAAATTGATCACATTGAGAATGCCTTTGAGGAGCCGGTATGACCGAGATCAGAAGAGATCCTTTCTCAGATGCGATAGTGATCTATTCTCCGGAGAGGGCAGAAAGGCCTGACTATACCGGTTATGAGAAAAAAATAGTTTTAAAACCTGAGAATTGCCCTTTTTGTGAGGGAAATGAAGAGATGACCCCGCCGGAAATAATTTCGGTCAGAGCAAAGGGGAATAAGAACGGCCCCGGTTGGAAGGTGAGGGTAATTCCGAATAAATTTCCTGTTCTCGGAATTGAAGGTGAAACATCTGTTGGGGGGGCCGGGTGTTATGAGAGTATATCAGCTGTGGGAGCTCATGAAGTTATAATTGAGACACCGGATCATGAGTTGCAAAAAAAAGAATTAAATCCTTACCATTATGAGAGGATCTTTGGAATTATAAGAGAAAGGATTGCAGATCTTAAAAATGATGAAAGATTCAAATATATACAGGTCTTTAAAAATCATGGTTCTCCTGCCGGAGCTACAATTTCACATCACCATTCTCAATTGATCGCTCTCCCTTTCATCCCTGGTTCAATTAAAACAATGCTTGATAAGGCAAAATTATTTTATGAAAAAACAGGGAGATCAATTTTCGATGAGATTCTGAAGACAGAAAAAGAATCCGGCACCAGAGTGATTCTGGAAAACACTTCATTTGTTGCCTTTTCCCCTTACTATTCCCCTTCTCCTTTTTTTGTTTCTATATTTCAAAAGAATGGAGGGGCCCGTTTTGAGGAAGCAAACGAAAAAAAACTTAAGGACCTTTCGGATATTTATTTTAAG
This sequence comes from Acidobacteriota bacterium, assembly GCA_039714255.1. Classification (GTDB taxonomy): domain Bacteria; phylum Acidobacteriota; class Aminicenantia; order UBA2199; family UBA2199; genus UBA647. The sequence continues at coordinate 80,888 of JBDLJQ010000001.1, read as the reverse complement.
CTTATGCAAAAGATAGAAGCAGCTTTAGGCAATATATCATTCAATTTGATTTTGAATAATTCCCCTTTTGATATAAATAGTGGAAGTTTCTATAGCTGGACAATAGACCTGGCCCCTGTTATCTCAGGTACGGGAGGCTTTGAGGCTGCTACCGGTAATTTTATAAATTCGTTTTTACCCGAAAGATCTGCTGAGATCCTGAGAAAATATTAAAACAATCAAAGTGTCGGTGTAATTTTCTGCAAAGTTTCATACTTGACAATACCACACTAAGATATATTTGATATGGTGGTTGACAATTGTAGAATTTTATATTATCATATTAACGGAAACCAATTGAGGAGGAAATATATGGGAAAAATAATTGGAATTGATCTTGGGACAACAAACTCTGTTGTTTCAGTTATGGAAAAGGGTGAAGCAAAAATAATACCCAGTTCTGAAGGTGGAAGGACCACACCGTCAGTTGTAGCATTTACAAAAGATGGTGAGAGGCTTGTCGGGCAGGTTGCGAAAAGACAGGCGGTAACGAACCCTGAGAACACAATTTATTCAATAAAAAGATTTATGGGGCGGAGATTTTCTGAGATAGCAGAAGAGATTAAAATGGTTCCTTATAAAGTAGTAAAAGGTGCTAAAAATGATGCAAGGGTGGATGTTCAGGGTAAACTGTATTCTCCACCGGAAATATCTGCTTTAATTTTGAAGAAACTTAAAGAATCAGCCGAAGATTATCTGGGAGAAAAAGTGACGGAAGCTGTTATTACAGTTCCTGCATATTTTAATGATTCCCAGAGGCAGGCAACAAAAGATGCGGGAAAGATAGCAGGCCTTGACGTTAAAAGAATAATTAATGAGCCAACTGCTGCAGCACTTGCATACGGGCTTGATAAAAGTGCAGACCAGATGATAGCCGTGTTTGATTTTGGTGGTGGAACTTTTGATGTTTCTGTTCTTGAGATCGGGGAAAATATTGTTGAGGTTAAATCCACAAACGGTGATACACATCTTGGTGGTGATAATCTGGATCATATTCTTATAGACTGGATCATTGAAGAGTTTAAAAAAGAAAAAGGGATTGACCTTTCCAAAGATAAAATGGTTCTGCAAAGATTAAAAGAAGCTGCAGAAAAAGCAAAAATTGAATTGTCAACAACAATGGAGACAGAGATCAATCTGCCATTTATTACTGCAGATGCATCCGGCCCTCAGCACCTTGTCATGAAACTTACAAGGTCAAAATTTGAGCAGCTTATAGGAGATCTTGTTAAAAGAACTCTTGAACCCTGTAAGAAAGCAGTTGCTGATGCAGGAATAAAAGTAGCTGATATTAAAGAGGTTGTTCTTGTGGGAGGATCAACAAGGATACCCATGGTTCAGGAAATTGTTAAGGATTTCTTCGGAAAAGAACCCGGAAAGGGTGTTAATCCGGATGAAGTAGTTGCGTCAGGAGCAGCTATTCAGGGTGGAGTTCTTGGTGGAGAAGCAAAAGATATTCTTCTTCTCGATGTAACACCACTTTCGCTTGGAATAGAAACATTGGGTGCTATTACTCATAAACTGATCGAAAGAAACACAACTATACCGACAAAAAAAACAGATATATTTACTACTGCGGATGATAATCAACCAAGTGTGGAAATACATGTTCTGCAGGGTGAAAGGGAGATGGCAAGAGATAACAGGACCCTGGGTAAATTTACCCTTACAGGACTGCCTCCTTCACCGAGAGGGGTCCCTCAGATCGAGGTTACATTTGATATTGATGCAAACGGGATCCTTAATGTATCTGCCAAAGATACTGCTACCGGAAAACATCAGGCAATAACTATCACATCATCCAGCGGTTTGTCAGAGGATGAGATAGACCAGATGGTTAAGGATGCTGATAAGCATAGTGATGAGGATAAGAAGAAGAAAGAATCCATAGAAAACAAAAATAAACTTGATCAGCTGACTTATGCTCTGGAAAAACTTCAGAAAGAAAATAAGGATAAGATCCCCGGGGAAATGCAGGACGATATCATTAATGCAATCAAAGACGGAAGGGAAGCTGTAAAGAGTGAAGATGATGAAAGGATAAAGCAGGAGATAGAAAAAATAAATGAACTTACCTCCAAACTTTCACAGGAACTTTATAAGGACACTCAGCAGCAACCCGGTGCTGAAGAAGCTCAGGGAGAACCTCAGGGCGATAACAAAGGAGCTGAAGATAAAGCTTCGGAAGAAGGTGAAGTTATCGATGCCGAATATGAGGATATGGAAAAAAAATAAAATTAAATATAGATTAAAAGGAGATAGTGGATTTTCGCTGTCTCCTTTTTTTATTTATAGGGATCTAATGATTTGATTTATAGGGCTATTTATGATAAAAATATCCACTAATAGTCTTTCCCATTAAAGGAGGAAAAATGAATAAGAAAATTTTAATTATTTTTATACTGGCTATCTTAATGACTATGACATTTTGCAGTAAGAAGAAAGATACAAAAGGGATAGAACTGGACCTTAAACTTATACCCGGAATGGTTACAGATGATCTGTACGGAAAAATGAAATATAGTTTTGAACCCGGAGATAAATTTGAAGCTATCCAAAAGAATTATAAGGTATTTGTCCATTTCTGGAGAATTAATAACAAAGAGATGCTTTTTCAGGATGATCATTTTCCAATGGTTGAATTAACCAAGTGGGAAAAAGGGAAGAAAATAGAATATACCAGAGATATCTATATTCCAAAATTTCTGGATGAATATGACATTGATTTTGAGGGATATGAAGAGATCAAGCTTTCAGCAGGGCTTTATGATGTCGATAACAATGAAGAAAAAATAACTCTTTATGAAAAAGTTATAAATGTTCAATCGGCATCTCTTAACGCTCCTGAGATCGTTTATGATGAAGGTTGGCACCAGTCAGAGACGGATTTTAAATCGGAAGCACCTTCGATCGGAGAATGGAGATGGACAAAAGATGAAGCTGTTTGTATTATTGAAAATCCAAAAAAAGATGCGATCCTGAAAATTCAGGGGAGAGTTTCGGAAACAAATTTTGAAGGCCAGAAAATAAGTTTGTTTATAAATGATAGCCTCCTGGATGAATTTACCCCTGCAGAACTGGATTTTAAAATTGATTATATAGTTCCTGCATCCAAAATGGGTGAGGGAGATGAGTTCAAATTTATAATAAAGATCGGTAAAACATTTGTACCTAACAAGTTAGACCCGAAAAATTCTGATAACAGGCTGCTCGGGATTCAGATCTTTTCTATCTATTTCAGAGAGAATATCGTTGAATAATACAAAAATAATCGGAACCGGATCTTACCTTCCCGAGAAGGTAATGACTAATGATGACTGGGCAAAAATTGTTGATACATCCGATGAATGGATAACCTCAAGGACCGGCATTAAAGAGAGGCATTTTGCATCTGAGGACCAGGCTACATCTGATCTTGTAACAGAAGCTGCTAAGCTGGCCATTGAGGATGCCGGAATAGATAAATCTGAGATCGACCTTATGATCGTGGCTACCATTACCGGCGACAATGCATATCCTTCAACAGCTAACTGGGCACAAAAAAAACTGGGTTTAAAACCGATACCGTCTTTTGACATAGGCGCTGCCTGTTCCGGATTTTTATATACTCTGAAAATGGCGGATTCCCTGATCAGGTCCGGAGTAGCAAAAACCATACTTGTTGCCGGTGCTGAAACCATGTCAAAGGTCATCAACTGGGAAGACAGAAATACCTGCGTCCTTTTCGGTGATGGTGCCGGAGCTGCAATTTTAAGAACTTCAGATAAGCCTGATGACGGGATACTTTCTTCAAACTGGGGTGCTGATGGTAATCTTGGAGATCTTCTTCTGCAACCTGCAGGCGGCAGTGCAATGCCTGCTTCAGAGAAGACCGTTGTTGAAAAGCTTCATACAGTTCATATGAAAGGTAATGAGGTTTTTAAACATGCGGTTCTGAGAATGCAGGAAGCTGCCATGAAAGCTCTGGAAAGTGCCGGATTGACCGGTGAAGATATTGATCTGTTTGTTCCTCACCAGGCAAATATGAGGATAATTGAAGCCACTATAAGAAGGGCCAAGATCCCCATGGAAAAAACATTTGTTAATATTGATAAAATAGCAAATATATCAGCTGCAACTGTTCCGATAGCTTTGGACCATGCCAGAAAATCCGGAAGGATAAAAGAAGGTGATAATGTACTTCTGGCAGCTTTTGGAGCCGGGTTTACCTGGAGCGGGTCTGTGATCAGGTTTTAAATTTTCTTTTTGTTGAAAAATATCTAATATCCCTGTATTGTAAAAGGGGAGTGAATTGTTATGGATAAAGATCTTGAAAAACTGATCGTTGTTGACGGATTGGTCGAAGCGGAAGTTATCAAATCAAAACTGGATTCCTTTGAGATCCCTTCGGTTTTAAAATTTGAAGCTGTAGGACGGCTGCTTGGTATAACAATGGACGGCCTTGGAAAGGTTAATATCCTTGTCAGGAGAGATGATCTTGATCGGGCAAAGGAACTTATAACAGCAGAAGAATAACCAAAATTTATAATTTAAAAATCAAATTTAATTAGAGAGCAGGCAATTGTTTTTCCTCATAAAGTTTGGTACAACCTGAAGTCTTAATATTTTAATGCTCCATCACCGGCCGAAAACCTATACTTGAATATTTTATACTAATTAAATTAAAAGGACTTCCTCCATTTCTATATGTGCTTCTACATGGACCTTCACTTTGAATGTAACTTCCTCCCCGTAATATCCTCCATGATCCGCTTAAGGGGCCCTGAGGGTTTTTATATGGAGACACATTATAATAATTTTTATCATACCAGTCGTTACATAATTCCCATACATTCCCCGCCATATCACAAACTCCATATGGTGAATTACCTTCAGGATGAGACCCTACAATATGCGGTTTATGAGAAGGAGCATGAGGCAGCCAGTTTGTCAAAGTAGAGGTTGGCATCTGATCTCCCCATGGATATGTCCTTTTATCCGTTCCCCGGGCAGCTTTTTCCCACTGCGCCTCTGTAGGTAAATGTATATTCCTCCCCAGTTTTTGTGATAACCAGTCACAATAAGCATTTGCATCATTCCTGTTTATGTTTACAACAGGGAATTTACCCCGTGGTAGAGATTTGTTAAATCCATATATTTGAGGGCTGGGTCTTTCTCTTCCTGTATCATCACAAAATTTATCAAACTGTTCAAAGGTTATTTCATATTTTGATATCGAATATTCATCAAGATAAACCTTATGGAGCGGCCTTTCGTCGGGATCACCGATATTTTTATCATCACCCATCTCAAACTCACCGGCCGGGATCGTGATCCACTCTACCTCCCTGTAGGGCTCTTCCGGGGGTGGTTCCTCCTTTTTTCTCTTAAATATCATTACAGCAGCAATAATTGCTATAATAACGGCCCCGGTTATCATCAATATCTTTTTTTTATTTTTTTTTGATGTCTTTTGGATACCCTCTTTTTCTATCAGCCTTTTAACTTTGTATTTATTATCTTTAAATACTTTTCTGTAACCAGCCAATTTTGAAGGATTTAATTCCACAACAAGCTGGTCAGAATCGGTTAAATAGATGGAAGGAATTCCTTCCAGTTTCTTTTTCTTTATAAGTTGTTTAAGGAGAGAAAGTGTTTGTTCCGATTTTTCAACATTGCCAAGTTTTGTATAGCATGAGGCAAGTATTAATAATATCTTTGCCTTGAATACAGGTTTTTCCACTGGAACAAGTTCAAGGCCGGTATTCAGATGAAAAACAGCTTCTTCATAATCACCTTTTTCATAGGAAGTTACACCATTTTTGTAAAATGTTTTTAGTGCTTTCTCAGAAGGTATTGATATTTCCGGAAGTAAAATTAAAAACGATAAAAATAGAGCGATTGTTTTTATTGATCTTTTTTTCATCTATTCTCCATTTTTGATAATAATTATTTGTTCCTATTATTTCAACTGAAGTGATATTGACAGGGTCTCCTCAGGTTCAACTACCACAAGATAATATCTTTTATCCTTCTCTTTTTTTATTTTGACCTCTTCGATATCTTTTAATAAAACCTTCTTTCTCTTTTTAATGTCAATTTTCATGGTTGCAGGATCTTCGGTAATAATATAGATGTCTGCATGTTTCCCGATCAATATTTTCGGAAATTCAATATTATATGTATTTTCCTTTTCCCCTTCTGTTTTTTTTACTATGAATTTTTCCTTTACCACCTTTGCTATCAGGTTGCTCCATTTTCCCCCTTTGGCAAGGTTGTAGGCAAATACCTGTTTCTGAAGTTTATCCATATCAGCATAATTTTTCTTAAGTTCGGTATATTGAACCGTATTCACTTTAACACCTTTTCTTTTACACCTGATCTTCACATGGAGGTTTTTCTTCATGTTTTCCGGGATAAGAAATGATAATTCATAGTAAGCTGAAGTATTTTTATTTATCCTTTCAACTATCTCCACAGTGTTGGTTCCGGTATAATATTTCCCTCCGCTTTCACCCGCAAGATATCTCAAACTCATATCCCCGGAAATATTCGGCTGATGTGTATCGGAAGGTTTTGCAGGATTTATGGAATAAAGTACCGAATTTCCCTGGTTGATTGCTTTTACAACATTCTTCAGATATCCAAGCATTACTCCGGAGAAAAGCATTTTAAAATTGTCTTTCCTCTCTGAATCCCAGAGGATAGACCACTGTCCGGAACCCATTCCGGAAGCTTTCATGTCATTTGCTCTATCCATTTCATTAGCATCAGCCGCTGCAAATCCTATCGCTGTTTCAAGAAAACTTCCCTGCGACATACCCTCGGATATTAAAAATACCAGTTTTGGTTTGGTTATTGATTTTAATGCATATTTGAATTTTGACAACATATTGCTATACCTTATGATCTGGTTCCTGTAACGCATCCTGTCCGATTTAAGGTGGTCCTGGCTCATTTTCAGGAAAACCTTGAGCCTCTGTTCGGAAGGGCTGAAAATATTATTATCCAGATTACTTCCAAGTAACCTCTGCCTGAAAAGTTCATTTGACCATTTATCAAAATTAAGTTTAAGGGCTTTTATTCTTTCTATTAAAATATCATTACCTGTTTCCGGGCCTCCGATATAATTCAACCCTTTCAGGGGATGGTGCTCGATCACTATGAATTTATCCCCTTTTTTGCCCTGATTTATAAGTTTTTCAGCAATCTCCTTTGTCCTTCTGTATCCGTCCCGGCTGTTGAATATGGAATCAATAAGGATAAAAATATACCTCTCACGTACAACATTTTTTCTTTTTACTACAGGGATCTTAATGGTTTTTTTAACCTTTTCGGAATACTTCTCCTCTTCTTCGAGGGAATATCTGCTCAATGAATTTATTTCCACGGGATTTCCATCTACATATAATACAATATCCTTTTTTTTGAGGTCAAAAACAGGATTTCCTTTTTTATCCAGGGCAAATACCGGAATTATAACTGCATTAACACTTACATCATATTCCAGTTTTATATCCTTTTTTTCAGGGAAAGAATAAACAGTACTTCCGGAAAAAAAAACAAAAAATGATAGAATTAGAATTGTGACAAATATAATATTTTTCATGATCTCTCCTTGTAAACTTGTTAATAAATAACATTTTGTCTGAAAATTTATTGCAATAAATTTGCCAGAAATAATTTCAGGTTTTGTCCTGATTTCAGGACAATAATCCAAAAAAGTGTTACATTCTAAATAACAATGGTAGCGGGTTGCCGGCTGCAGGAGATCTTCCGGAGGAATAAAGGGGACAGGCACTTTTTTATTTCAAATGGCTATCACCGATATCCCTTTTGCTACCGCGGAAAATGTTCTCATTTTCCCAGCTGAAGTATTCGTCGTTTCTCGACATTCTCAAAACTTCCTCATCATCCGCAAAAGAGATAATCGGTTGCGCCATTCTTTTTATATCTATATAGAAGTGACTGAGTATAGGGAAATGCACTTTAATTAGAATTCAGAAAATTGCTTTTCCTCTTGCCATTAGCCTCTCGCCCCTCACCTTATACATATTCTTCTTTTAGCTGAAAGCTTAATAAAGGGGACAGGCACTTTTTTATTGAATTCAAAATTGTGATTTGTTATATTTAAATTTATGAATCAAGGAGTCCTGTAATGTTTAAATATATTAAACTTCTTATAATTTCCTTCTTCGCATTGGTCGTTTTGAACTGTAATAGTAATTGTGAGGTAAATTCTTCCGGTACCATGGCTGAGGCAGCGGAAAGTATTTCCAGAAGAGAAATGCAAAGTGTTGTTCAGTTTTTCAGTGATGATCTTTTTGAAGGGAGGGCTCCCGGAACCCGTGGTGGTGAACTTGCTGAAAAATATGTAAGAGGAATGCTTAAGTTCATGGATATCGAATCCCTGGGTAAATCATATTTTCAGCCATTTAAACTATTCGGATTTGCCACAAAGGACCTTATATTGGAATGCAGCGGGACGAAACTGAATTATCCTGAAGATATTGTGGGAACTTATACAGGAGGTTCTGATAATTTTGAAATTGAGGGTGACGGAGTATTTATCGGCTTTGGTATTAAAACAGATTTGTGGGACTGGGATGACTATAAGGATTATGACATTGACGGTAAGTTTGTTATTGCCCGGGTAAACGATCCCGGAATGTTCCTGGAAGATATATTTGAAGGAAAGGTCCTTACATATTTCGGAAGGTGGAAATATCACATAGAGGAGGCACAGAGGAGAGGAGCATCAGGAATACTCCTTATTCACACAGATGAAAGTGCGGGATACGGATGGAATGTTATACAAAATTCATGGGGAGGAGAGGACCTTTATATAGAATCCGGCCTTAAAGGGAACATGAAGTTCAGGGCATGGATAAAAGAGAGCAGTTTAAAAACTATTTTAGCAAAAAACGGGTTTTCCCTTGAAGACCTATATGCAAGGTCTCTCAAAAGAAATTTTTCACCTGTTTCCCTGGGAGTTAAGTTTAAAGTGACTGGAGAAGGGAAACACCGTGAAGTGATGAACAACAATGTCATCGGTTTTATAAAGGGGAAAACAAATAAAAGCATTGTTTTAAGTGCCCATATCGATCACCTCGGTATGGACACCTCAAAAGCAGGTGATAATATCTACAACGGTGCTCTTGATAACGGCACAGCTGTTACTTCGATGCTTCTCACTGCAAAAATATTAAAAAGATTTGAGAAAAATCTTTATTATTCAATTATTATTCTGGCTCCAAATGCAGAAGAGTCAGGATTGCTCGGGACAAAATATTTTGTTGAAAATTTTGACAGGTCCCGTATAATTGCAAATATTAATTTTGAATCAACCCCGGTCTGGGGAAAAGCCGGAAGTATTATGGGAGTAGGTGCAAGATTTTCCACCATGGAAAATATACTGAAACAACTTACAGAAAAGGATGGCCTGAAATATTCATATTTTTCAATGTCAAATCAGGGTTTTTATTTCCGCTCAGACCAGTTTCCATTTGCTGCGGCTAATATTCCTTCAATATGGATAAGTGCGGGAGAGGATGATAATTCCGGGAAAAATCTATATAAAAAATTCTGGTCAGAAAAATACCATACCGTTAAAGATGAATATGATCCGGGTTGGGATCTGGGCGGGTTGAAACAGACAATAAAGTTTGCTCTTCTTCTTATTGATCATATGGATAAAAACAGGGTTGAGCCGGAATGGAACAGGAAACTTACTTTTCCGGTTTATTCCCGTTGATAAGATATGAATAATTCTGATATTTATAAAAAAATTCTGGAACTTGGTTCTGCGGGAACAGAATTCGTCCTGGTAACGGTTATTGAAAAAAAAGGGAGTGGCCCTTCTGAAACCGGCGGGAGAATGATTGTTACTAACGATGGTGATATATATGGGACCATCGGCGGAGGGACCCTTGAAAAGCTTGTTATAAAAGAGTCTGAAAAAGTAATGATATCGGGGAAAAGTATCATAAAAAAATATATGCTTGATGATGAAAAAGTTCTATCTGATACAGAAAGAACAGGGATGCTTTGTGGTGGAGATGTTACTCTTTTTCTCGAACATACAGGTGTTGATGAGCAGATCTTTCTGTTTGGTGCCGGGCATATCGGGAAAAACCTGATCAAATATCTAAAGGGGTTAAATTACAGGGTCACTGTTATTGATGACAGAAAAGATATGCTGGATAGTATCTCCGGACTCAATAAGATACATTTAAGGGATCCGGATACTGTTTTTAATAATATATGGGAGATAAATAACAATAATGTTGTTATTGCAACTCACTCTCATGAACTCGATTATAAAATATTAAAGAATATTCTTGAAAAAGGGTTTAAGCCTAAATATATAGGAGTTGTGGCTTCCGGAAAAAAGATAGATACAATGATATCAAGGTTGAAAAGTGAACTGAAAGAACCATTTCAAACGGATTTTTTATTCTCTCCTGCAGGACTGGATATAGGTGGCAGGAGCCCGGCAGAAATTTCCCTTTCTATAATTGCTGAGATACAGTCAGTAAAATATGAAAAGAAGGGGCTGAAACACCTTTCAAAGGATTTTCGGAACTAAAAAATGGAAATAAATTTTATCCTTAATAATGAAGATAAGTGTATTGAAGTAGATCCTATGTTTCCGGTATTGAGGCTTTTAAGAGAAACAATGGGCATATCAAGTGTAAAGACAGGATGCGGTGAGGGAGAATGTGGTGCCTGTACTGTTATTCTCGGTACTCCGGAGAATGGAATTATCAGATATAAAAATGTAGCTACCTGTATCATGCCTGCAGGAAAACTTAACGGGAAACATCTTGTGACCGTTGAAGGGATCAATGGAGATAAACTCAGCCCTGTTCAGAAAACCCTGGTGGATGAGGGGGCAGTCCAGTGTGGTTTTTGCACACCGGGATTTGTAATGTCTCTGACCGGCTTTTTCCTCGGTGGGGAGAAACTTTCCTACAAAAATATTCTTAATGCAATTGATGGAAATATTTGCAGATGTACCGGATATTTTCCCATAAAAAGAACTGCAAAAAAACTTCTTGAATCGGTATCGGAGTATCCGGATACGGAAGAGAGGATAAAAAAACTAGTGGAATTATCATTTATCCCCCGGTATTTTTTAACAATAAGGGACAGGCTTGTAGAATTAAAAGAAAAAATTTTAACAGATAAAAGTATAAAAAATGAAATTAATGAAAAAATGATCTTTGTAGGTGGTGGAACTGACCTTCTGGTGGAAAAATCAGGTAGAACCGGAGCTGATTACACCAGATTTATTTCAAATATGGCCGGAAATATAAATTTAATTTCAAAAAAGGATGAATTTATCCGGATTGGCGCGGGAGTTTCGGTTACTGATATAAAGGATTCTGAAGTTATCAGGGAACATATTCCCGGAATTGAAAATTTTATGGAGCAGGTCTCTTCCGGGATAATACGTAATATGGCCACATTAGGTGGTAATATTGTAAATGCGTCACCAATAGGCGATTTATCTGTTCTTTTTCTTGCTCTTGACTCTTCTCTGGTTCTGTCAAAAGATGGGGTTACAAGGGAGATTAAATTAAAGGATTTTTTTAGAGGCTACAAGGTTTTGGACCTGAAAGATGGTGAACTTATAGAATTTCTTAAATTCCCGTCTTATGATAACAATGTGTATATAAACTTTGAAAAGGTTTCAAAAAGGAATTATCTTGATATAGCTGCCTGTAATAGTGCAATATTGATCAGAAATGAAAACAGGAAGATAAAAAAGTGTATGATATCTGCCGGTGGCGTATCCCCTGTACCCCTTTATCTGCAAAAAAGTAGTGAATTTATTACCGGAAAAGAGATAACAATTGAAAATTTAAAAGAATTGAGTAAGATAACTTTAACAGAAATATCTCCGATCTCTGATGTCAGGGGTTCGGCTGAATATAAAAAGGAACTTCTAAACAGATTGATCCTTTCACACTTTATCCTTCTGTTTCCGGACCTGGTTAACGAAGGGGATCTGATATGAAAAATTTTGATTCCGTTAAGCATGTTAAGGGAGAATCGGTTTTTGTTGATGATATCATATCAGGTGAGGATCTGCTCTATGGTGTTGTTTTTACTTCTCCGGCAGCTCATGGGAAGATAAAAAAAATCGATCTGAAGGAAGCCCTGACTGTAGATGGTGTGGTAAGTATCCTCGGCCATCATGATATTCCCGGAGAGAACCAGATAGGAGCAATTATTAAGGATGAAGAACTTTTGGCAGAAAGAACTGTTCGCTTTAAGGGAGAGCCCATATTATTGATCCTTGCTGAAAGTATAGAAGCTGGTGAGGAGGCCAGGGAAAAAATATATGTTGAAATAGAACCACTTCAGGTGATTACTGATCCGAGAAAAGCATTTGAAAATGGTGACCTGATAGTACCTTCAAGAACTTTTTCCCTCGGGAAAATTGATAAAGCCTGGAGAGAATGCGATGTGATAGTTGAAGGAGCAGTTGAGTCTTCGGGGCAGGAACATTTTTATATGGAAACTCAGGGGTCAATTGCATTTCCCATTGAGGGAGACGGAGTTAAAGTTATATCCTCAACCCAGTCTCCCACTGCAGTGCAGAGAACAATATCAAATATACTGGGAATTTCAATGAATAAAATAGAGGTTGATGTAAGGCAGCTCGGGGGGGCATTTGGAGGGAAAGAGGACCAGGCAACTTCCTGGGCATCATTGGCCGCTCTGGGAACATTTATTTTAAAAAGAGCTGTAAAGATAGTTCTTTCCAGGAAGGAGGATTTAAACTTTACAGGAAAACGGCACCCTTTTTCTTCTGATTTCAAAATAGGTTTGAAAAAAAATGGAAAGATACTTGCGTATGAAGCAACTTATTATCAGAATTGTGGTGCATTTGCCGATCTTTCAACAGCGATCCTTGAAAGAGCTCTTCTACATTCGACCAATTCTTATTATATACCCCATGTTAATGTAACCGGCTTAAGCTGTTATACAAACCTGCCGCCTTTTACAGCCTTCAGGGGGTTTGGAGCTCCCCAGGCCATATTTGTTATTGAGTCTGCCATTAAAAAAGCTGCAAAAGCATTGGGAATAGAACCCCGTGTTATTCAGAAGCTAAATCTGCTTGAGGAGGGTGACCAGTTACCATATGGAATGAGAACTGAAAATTATGATATCAGAAAAAGCTGGAATCTGCTGGAATCAAAATTTGGTATGAATGAAACATTCCTGAGAATAAAAGAATTTAATAAAAAAAATATTTTGAAAAAGAGGGGAGCGGCTGTTATGCCTGTCACGTTTGGAATATCTTTTACAAATTCCATACTGAATCAGGCAGGAGCACTTGTTCATATTTATACAGACGGTTCGGTTTCGGTCAGTACCGGAGCGGTTGAGATGGGCCAGGGTGTGAATATGAAGATCCTCAGTGTTGCCGCATCAGTATTTTCAATCCCACGGGATTTTGTAAAAATGGAAACTACAAATACAACAAGAGTGGCAAATACATCCCCCACTGCTGCCAGCTCGGGTGCAGACCTTAATGGAAAGGCCACTGAAACAGCATGTGAAAACCTGATTGCAAGGTTAAAAAAAGTTGCTGCACAGGAATTAAATTCTGAAATTGAAAATATTGTTTTTAAAGATGCTAAAGCTGTTGACAAAAGATCAGGTTTATCAATTAGTTGGAATAGTCTTATAGCATCTGCCTATAACAGAAGAGTAAATCTTTCTTCCCAGGCTTATTATGCAACTCCCGATATCTGGTTTGATAAGAAAAAAGAGAAAGGAAAACCTTTCTCCTATCATGTTTATGGTACTGCACTTGTGGAAGCTGAAGTAGACATTATTAAAGGGACGTATAAGATCGTTAAAGCAGATATAGTTCATGATCTTGCTAAAAGTATCAATAAAACAATCGATACCGGCCAGGTTGAGGGAGCTTTTATTCAGGGGCTTGGGTGGATGATCGTGGAAGAACTTATCTATGATGAAAAAGGGACCCTTATAACAGGAAATTCCTCCACATATAAAATTCCTGACATGAAGTTTACAGATTGTGATGTGGCAATAGAATTTTTAACAGATGAAGAGAACCCATATGCAGTTATGGGATCAAAAGCTGTGGGAGAGCCTCCATTTATGTATGGTATCGGTGGATATTTTGCAGTTCAGAATGGATTGATCTCAGCAAAATCTGAAACAGAAGTTGAGTTTAATGCACCCATTACACCCGAGAAGGCTCTGTTGTTCTTATTAAAAAACTGATAAATTTATCAGAACCCGATCCCCAACTGAACTCCCACAAGGTTATCCTTCAAAAGGTCATTAAAAGGTGTTATGAGAAATACTCTGAACCTTAAATGACTGCTTCTGAATCCTGCATTCAATTTAAGTGCAAAATCACTGGACCCCTGGTAATCACCTGCAATAAGGAGTAATTTTGTCAGTCCTCCCCCTGCAAAAAAAGTTCCCAATTTTATATTCAGCAGAACAGCCGGTTCAAGAAAAAATGCTTCAAAATTGAATTTATTTGTAATTGCATTTATCTCCGGACTCAGCATTATAAGTTCGTTAAATTTAAAATCAATATTTGCACCAAAATACCACAGATAGTCTGTAAATGTGAATGAGTCATCGGTCATGATCCCGAAATTAGCAAAAAATTTCCACGAGTCACCTTTCAATTGGGCAGGTGAAAAAGAAAATAATATAGTTATAATTATTATTGTTAAAAGTGTTTTTTTCATAAGTTTCTCCTCTTTGAATTAATTATTAGTTCTAAAATTCAAATCCAACCTGTATTCCAAAATAATTATCTTTAAAAAGATCATTAAAGGGAGAAAATTGAATGAACCTGAATATCATATCATTAGCCCGAAAACCAAAGTTCAGTTTTAATCCCCAGAAGGAAGGTATGATTTTATCTCCGGCAATTAAGAACAATTTCATTGGGCCTGCTCCGAAAAAGAATGTCTTTGCTTTTATATTTAAAATAAGAGCAGGTTCAAGATAGATCACTTTACAAACTGGCCTTGTTATAAGGTTTATCTCAGGTGATATCATAAAGCCTTCACTTAAATGGACATCTGCATTCACACCAAAATAAAAATAAAGATCTCTAAATGAATCACCGGCAAGAATTCCATATTTATGAAATAGTTCTTCGTCTCCACCTTTCAGTTCTGTTGAATTAAAGAATAATAATATAAAAACCAGGACAAAAAGTAATATCAATCTTTTCATTCACTCCTCCTCTTATTTTTAATATTATATCAAATAAGAAAAAAAATAAAAATAAACTGAATGTGTTGTTCCCGTCTTTTAAAAATTATTTAAAAGGTGATATTATTGACCTGTAATTCTGGAGGTTATATTTATGAATAATAAAAAAATTAATGAATATGCGGAAAAATATAGAAAATTTACGGCAAAAAATTTATCAGATCTTGTAAAGGTAAAGTCTATGAGTGGTGAAGAAGGTGGAGTGGCTGCATTACTTGGATCCATGATGGAAGATGCAGGGTTTGATGAGGTGAAAACGGATCCACTGGGAAATGTTATCGGACGGATCGGCTCAGGTAAAAAGATACTGGCCTTTGATGCCCACATTGATACTGTGGATACAGGTAATCCTCAAAACTGGGACAAAGATCCGTTTTCCGGGATCGTTGACGATGAATTTGTATGGGGTCGGGGTTCAGTAGATCAGAAGGGAGGTGCAGCTTCATTTGTCACAGCAGGAAAAATAATCAAAGAACTTGGTGTAAGGGATGATCTGACCATTTATTTTATAGGCAGTGTCATGGAAGAAGATTGTGATGGCTTGTGCTGGAAATATATAATAGAAGAAGGTGGACTGAAGCCGGATGCAGTTGTAAGTACGGAGCCTACTAATCTCAATATTTACAGGGGCCAGAGAGGCAGGATGGAGATGAATGTTACTTTTAAAGGGATATCTTCTCACGGTTCAGCACCGGAAAGAGGTAAAAATGCAATTTATATGGGGTCACGAGTTTCTCTTGAGATAGAAAAATTAAATGAAAGATTAAAATCTGATGATTTCCTGGGAAAAGGAAGTATTACAATATCTGAGTTTATTTCAGGAAGCCCTTCTCTTTGTGCAGTTTCAGATTTTGCAAGGATCCATATAGACCGGAGGCTTACATGGGGGGAGGATGAAGAACTGGCTGTTTCCCAGATCAATGAAATTGTAAAGGAAATGGATGCAGATGTTACAATTCCCTATTATGATGGGCTTGCATATACCGGGCTTAAATACGGGATGAAAAAATATTATCCTACCTGGAAAATCCCGGAGGATAATGAATTTGTAGTTAAGGGAGTTGAAGCTTTCAGGGATCTTTTTAATAAAGAACCTGAGACGGGAAGGTGGACCTTTTCAACTAATGGTGTCACTATAAATGGAATGTATAAAATACCGGTTATCGGATTCGGCCCCGGTGATGAAAAACTTGCCCATGCCCCGAATGAACGGATCCCCATTGATGATATTGTAAAAGCTTCGGCATTTTATACTGCATATTCTTATAAATTTTAAGCAGAGGAGAGGGGAAAAATGGATGAAATATTTAAAAATATGGATAAGATAAAATCAGGACTATTTGGAAAAGATTTTTTGTTAACCTGGGAGAAAGAAGTTAATGACCTTAAAATGATCCTGTATATTGCAGAATCTCTGATAGGACTCCGTGAGAAAAATATATCATCAAAATGTTTTGATTCAGGGCTCGCTGTTTCCCTGTTCAGGGATAAATCAACAAGGACCAGGTTTTCCTTTGCCTCTGCTTCAAATCTACTCGGCCTTGAGGTACAGGACCTGGATGAAGAAAAATCACAGATAGCTCATGGAGAAACAGTAAGGGAAACTGCAAATATGATCTCTTTCATGACCGAGATCATAGGGATCAGAGATGATATGTTCCTTGGTGAAGGAAACCGGTTCATGAGAGAAGTAGGGGACGCACTGGATGAAGGTTTCAGGGAGGGGGTTCTTCCACGGAGGCCCGGTATTATTAATCTTCAATGTGATATAGATCACCCTACCCAGTCGATGGCAGATCTTCTCCATTTGAAAAAATATTTTGGATCACTTGAAGCATTGAAAGGGAAAAAACTTGCAATGACCTGGGCATATTCACCCAGTTACGGAAAACCATTATCAGTACCTCAGGGTATTATCGGCCTGATGACCAGGCTTGGGATGGAAGTATCACTGGCTTATCCGGAAGGGTATGATCTTATAGAAGATGTAAATAATGTTGCCTTGTCAAACTCGGTGGAATATGGAGGGAAATTTACCAGGGTTAGTTCCATGGAGGAAGCATTTGAAGGAGCAGATATAGTATATCCGAAGAGCTGGGCACCTTATTCAACAATGGTGGAACGGACAGAGCTTCTTAAAAATGAGGATAAAAAGGGGCTTGAAGACCTTGAAATTAAAAGTCTGGAAAATAATAAAAAATTTATGGACTGGGAATGTGATGAAAAAAAAATGGCTCTGACAAAAGGAGGAGAAGGATTGTATATGCACTGTCTTCCTGCTGATATTTCAGATGTCTCCTGTGCAAGGGGGGAAGTGACCTCGAAAGTATTCGAAAAATACAGACTTGATACATACAGGGAAGCAGGTTATAAACCCTATATAATTGCTGCCATGATGATCGCAAATAAGTTCCGGGATCCTTTGAAATTGATGGAAAAATTATTAAAGAGCGGAAGGGAGAGAATTTTAGAGAATATCTGAAAAAGAAAACCACTTTATGAAAACTGATAAATTTTTTCCGATGGGAATAAACAGACTTTGGAATTGGATCCTTGAAGAGTATAAAACAGGAAGTATTTTTGGAATAAATAAAGATCTTTTTTTCAAACCGGAAAGATCTGAAAATTTAAGAATTTCCAGGTATGGCAGGACCCTCGATACTCCGATAGGCCTGGCTGCCGGCCCCCATACACAAATGGCCCAGAATATAATTTCCGGATGGCTTATGGGTGCAAGATATATCGAATTAAAAACAGTTCAGCACCTTGATGATATTGAAGTTTCAAAACCCTGTATAGATATGAGAGAAGAGGGATACAATTGTGAATGGTCACAGGAATTGAACATCAGAGAATCTTATCTGGAATACCTTAAGGCCTGGATAATTATTCATTTATTAAAGGATAAATTCAGATGGAATAAAAAATATCATGGATTTATTTTTAATATGAGCGCGGGATATGATCTTAAGGGGATCAAAGGGGATAAAGTTCAGGGTTTTTTAAAGAGTATGCAGAATTGCAGTGTCGAAAAAGAAGTAATGCTGCAAAAACTGGTAAAAATTTATCCTGAAGTTTATGAAGTGGATATACCTGACAAAATATCTGATAATATAACCCTTTCTACAATGCACGGCACACCCTCTGATGAGATCGAGATAATCGGAAGATTTCTTCTTGAAGAGTCAGGGCTTCACACAACACTTAAACTTAATCCCACACTTCTCGGCCCTGAAATGATCAGAGAAATACTTAATGATCGGCTTGAATACGATATAACAGTGCCGGATTCAGCGTTTGAACACGATATAAAATATGATGAAGCACTTAATATTGTAAAAAATCTTGGCAAAGTGGCTTCGGAACGGGGACGTTTTTTTGGCCTTAAGCTTACCAATACCCTGGAATGCCTGAATAAAAAAGGATACCTTCCCTCAAAAGAGAAGATGTCATATTTAAGCGGAAATGTGATCCATCCCATATCTGTAAATATTGCAAAACAGTTCAGGACAGACCTGGATGGTGATATTGATATATCATTTTCTGCAGGAGCAGATGCTTTTAATATAAAAAATTTAATTGCTTCAAACCTTATTCCGGTAACAGTATGCTCGGATATATTGAAACCGGGAGGATATGGAAGGTTAAAGCAGTATCTTGACAATCTTAATGATGAAATTATTAAAACAGGATCGGAAAATATAGATGAATTTATAACAAAATACAGAGGAACCGGAAACCGGGATAAAGGAAAAAGTGCATTTGATAACTTGTCAGATTATGGAGACAGGGTGACAGATGAACCTGGACTGAAGAGGTCCGGTTTCAGGGAAAGGGATACAAAAACCTCCACAACTTTGGGTTTGTTTGACTGTATAAAGGCACCCTGTATAACATCCTGTTCAACAGGCCAGAGAGTCCCGGACTATCTTTACTATACTGCAAAGGGTGAGTTCAGGAAGGCTTTTGATGTTGTGATGGATACAAATCCATTTCCTACCCTGACAGGGATGGTATGTGACCACAAATGTCAGACAAAATGTACCAGAACAAATTATGACACCCCTTTAAAAATAAAAGAGATAAAAAGATTCCTTGCGGAAAAATTTAGTAAAGAAAATACAAACCAGGAAGCCGGTAGCCGGAAAAATGTAAAGGTTTCTGTGATCGGTGCGGGCCCTGCAGGAATAACATGCAGTTACTATCTTGCCGGAAGTGGTGTGGATGTTGAAGTTTATGAAAGGGACAGTGAACCGGGGGGTATGGCTTCAGGAGTTATTCCTCCGTTCAGGCTTCCGGATGGTTCGGTTGCAACCGATATAAATCGTATAAGTTCAGCAGGGTTTAATATCTTTTACAATACAGAAATAGATAAAAATAAGTTTGAAGAATTAAGAGGGAAAAGTGATTTTATATTTGTTGCCTCCGGTGCCCATTCAAATGTGAAACTTGAGATAGAAGGGATAGAGAACGAAGGTGTAATTGACCCCCTTCTGTTTTTATCAGAGATCAGAAAAAAGAGAAAGTTTGAGCTTGGAGAAAAAATTGCCGTTATCGGTGGTGGAAATACTGCCATGGATACGGCACGAACGGCTCTGCGGGTCGCCGGGAAAGAGGGGAGTGTAACGATATTATACAGACGGACAAAAAAAGAGATGCCTGCTGACCCCGAAGAGATACGTGCAGCTATGGAAGAGGGAATAAAAATTGAGGAGTTGACTGCTCCTCAAAAAATCATTGTTAAAGATGGCAAAGTCAGCGGTCTTATTTGTTTCAGGACAAAACTGAGTGATGTGGATAAGAGTGGAAGGAAATATCCGGTCAAAATCGAAGGTTCTGAAAAAGAGTTAAATTTTGATACTGTTATTCCTGCTGTGGGCCAGAAACCGGATCTGGGATTTTCAGGAATAGAAAGTAACAGATTTAAAAGGATCCATAATTTATTAAGTTTTGAAAATATCCTTGTTGGAGGAGATGCCGGAACAGGAAGCTCAACCGTAGTAAATGCTGTTGGAGATGGCAGAGAAGCTGCAGAAATTATTTTGCAGGAATCAGGGCTGAAAAAAGAAGTAAAACCTGAGAAGAGTGGAACTAAGGCTCGATTTTCGGAATTAAATATAAAACGGGCCATTAGAATAAAGGGTAAGCCGATAAAGGAAAAGGAGGCAGCAAGCAGGCTTGATTTTAACTTGATAAGTGAAACCTTTACTGAAGAGGAAGCTATAACTGAAGCATCAAGGTGTCTTTATTGTGATGAGTTGTGTAATGTTTGTGTCACTGTATGCCCCAACAGGGCAAATGTTCCATATAAGGGAAAAAAAGTTGATCACAGGATACCGCTCTTAATAGTATCAGGAGGAAAAATTGTTGAAGCGGGGAAAGAGAACTTTGCCATAACTCAGGAATACCAGGTGCTCAATATAACTGACCTCTGTAATCAGTGTGGTAATTGTACCTCATTTTGCCCCACAGCAGGTGTACCATTTCTGGATAAACCGAGAATAAGCCTGACAAAAGAAAGTTTCAATGATGAAAACAAAGTGTTTTTCCCCTATTTTGAAAAAGGCCTGAAGAAGATAAATTATAAGGATAATGAAATAGTTACATCTTTTTTCAAAGATAACGGAAAACTTTATTATAGTTCTGAAAAATTTGATATAGTGCTTGAAGAGGATACATTAAAAATATTGGAAACAGATCTGAAGTCTTCGAGCTCCGGAGAATTAGATCTGAGGATCTGTTTTTCAATGAAATATCTGCTTGAATCCATACCTGACTTTCTGTATGAAAAAACAATTAACTCTAAAATAGAATAATGGAAAGTATCTGTTTGATATATATGAAACTTTATTATACCATCTTCCCATGAAGAATTTAATTCTCTATATTCTTTTAATTTCTATTTTCCTGAATTCATGTGGCAAAAAGGTTGTGAGTGAAACTGAATACTTTCCGGAAACTATTGATGGAGTTACATCATTCTCATTCAGTGATTTTTCCATGGAAAATTATTTTACAGGTAACTGGGGGCCGCCAATTTTCAGATCAGATAAGAGACTCTCAAGGGAACTCACAAAAGGAGAAGGAAGCCTGGAGTTTATTGCTCTGAAGCCTGAAAGGTATATACTCAACGCTCAATATGAAACTGATACCGAAGGAATCTCTGCGAAATTAAACAAAAAAGAGTTTAATCTAACTGCAAAAAACAAATTTATCAGTAGTAAAAAAATAAATAGAGGCAGGAACTCCCTCACTATTTTATCTTCACCCGGGCTTAGATTTAGAAGTTTGGATATTTATCCGAAAAGGATAACCCGTATAAGAAATTTCCGGGAACTTATAAGGGATGACAAAGTCCTGTTTCTCCCCGGGACTATCCGTTATTTTATCAATCCGTTTCATGATGAAGAGTTAATTCTAACCCTGGATCTGAATGGAAAAAGGAAAGTAAATCTTAAAGTTGAAATATTTTCAGAAAGTAAAAATCTGAAATATTATATAAAAGCTGGTAATCTCAAAAAACTCAAAATTAAATTGTTAGGAGGTAGATTCCAGGAAGTGAGAATAACACCTGAAGGACAGAAAGGTAACTATATCAGAATTGAAAACAGTCTTCTTGCCCGGACAAATCCTGTTGGTAGAAAAAATATTGACGATATGACTGTTATTACTAAAGGGAAAAATCTCCTTTTTATTCTTCTTGATGCAGCCAGAAATGATCATATGGGTTACAATGGCCATAAAAGAGATACAACGCCAAATATAGACTCTTTTTCAAAAGATTCTTTTGTTTTCAGAAATTGTTATTCTGAAGCTTCATATACCCTGGCTTCAACCGGAACACTACTTACAGGGCTTCCCCCGGACTTTCATAGTGTTATCTCAAAACAATATTCTTCATTGAACAAAAAAAGCATTACCCTTGCAAAACTTTTCAGTATAAAAGGTTATTATACAGGTTCCATAACAGGTAACCCGAATTATAGTAAGGCATTTAACTATAATATAGGATTTACTGATTTTCTTGAGTTATTTTCTGACCATCCGGTAGTTGATGCTGCGGAATTTATCAAACCCTTTGAAAATATGCTGGAAAAAGCAGGAGAAAAGCCTTTTTTCATTTACCTTCATATACGCGAACCTCATGATCCGTTTATTATGCCCCATCCATTCTTAGGAAAATTTCAGAGTAAATTTACTTCCCTTTCTAAGGATTTTAAGGATTTCGGGAAAGCTTTTGGCCAAAGTTTCATAAAAGAGGGGCCAAAAACAGAATTATTGAAAAAAATCTATGATGAAAATCTTGCATATGGTGATATGGTATTTGGCAGGATAATCTCAATATTAAAAAACAGAAAACTCCTCCGCGATACAATGATAGTGTTTCTTTCCGATCATGGAGAGGCGATCGGAGAAAATGGTAATATTGGTCACGGGCATGTTCTTTACCAACAGGGTTTAAGGATACCTTTGGTTATTAAAATTCCCGGGAAAAAAGGAAAACATTATGACTGTCAGGTGATTACATCAGATCTTGTGAAAACTATTACTGAAATATTCGGGCTTTCCTACCCTTATTCTAATGTTACGTCCGGCAGGAATCTGTTTAGTAAAGATACTGGCAGGAGACTAATTGCAAGATCAATTAATATATTCAATTATCCGGGATATATGACCCAGCAATAT
The DNA here is from genome assembly GCA_039714255.1 of Acidobacteriota bacterium. Lineage (GTDB taxonomy): Bacteria > Acidobacteriota > Aminicenantia > UBA2199 > UBA2199 > UBA647. The sequence goes on along the minus strand of JBDLJQ010000001.1, from coordinate 57,896 downwards.
CCATTTAAACTTATCACTCACTTCCCATTCTCACCTGAAAGAGCCAAACTTTATGATCTGGAAAAGGATCCCGGGGAAAAGAATCCTGTTGAAGGGGAAACAATAATCAGAAAAACTCTTCTTTTCAATCTTTTTAATCACATAAAGAGATCAGAAAAGATTAAGTTTGAAATATTAAAACCAAAGTTAAGAAAGAGTGATATTGAATCGCTCAAATCACTTGGATATATTTAAGAATCACCTGAGAATACCTTATATTAAAGTTTTGCGGGGGAGAATGTTTAATAGTTTAAAGGTTTGACTTATTTTTGATTTTGATATTATAATTTTGAGAGAGGAGATGTTATGTCAAAAGTTACAAGGTTCGGTGTTTCACTTGATTCTGATCTTTTAAAAAAATTTGATACCCTTATAGAAGGGAAGGGATATAAAAACCGTTCCGAGGCCATCAGAGACCTTATTCGTGAAGAGCTTGTATCTAAAGAATGGGGCGACGGGGATAAAGAAACTGTTGGAGTTTTCAGCCTGGTATATGATCATCATCAGAATGAATTATCTAATATCCTTAACAATATTCAGCATGAGAACCTTGATGTTATCCGGTCAACAACCCATGTTCATATAGATCACCACAATTGCCTCGAGGTTATAATTCTAAAGGGAAAAAGTTCGGAAATTAAAAAGATCACCGACCAGTTGGCAAGTACACGTGGAACAAAACACGGGAAACTTATTATGACCTCCACGGGGTCAGACCTGCAATAATTCCCTTTCTATTTTAAGATACAGGGTACTTCAAGGGAATTTTCTTCCATCAGCTTTTTATTGGAAAGGATCTTCTTTGTCTCTCCCATTGATTCAATTTTTTTATTATTCAGGATCATCACTTTATTACATAATTCTGCAATCATGTTAAGGTCATGACTTACTATAACCTTTGTACCTTTGAATTTTTGAATAAGCTCAATAAAATCTCTCCTGCCCTTCGGATCAAGTTCATTTGTCGGTTCGTCAAGAAGTAGTATTCCGGAATTTCGTGCAAATGCGGATGCAAGATTCACCCTTTTTTTCTGTCCCAGGCTCAGGTGGTGGCTGCTCCTCTCTTCAAAACCTTCAAGGCTTACCATCTCAAGTGATCTTTCCACTTCTGTTCTGATCTGTTCATCCGAATAGCCAAGTTTTTCAAGGCCGAAAGATATATCTTCAAATACCGTGGGCATGAATAACTGATCATCAGGGTTTTGAAAAACATAACTTATCTTCTTTCTGATCTCCCTGATATTTTTTTTGTTTATCTTATTTTCTTCAATAATAATATCACCTGCAATGTCTATCAATCCTGATAATGCAAGAAGCATTGTAGTTTTTCCTGCTCCGTTAGGGCCCACAATCCCAAAAGATTCCCCTCCGGATACAGAATAAGATATATTCCTGAATACTTCTATCCCATCAGGATAAGTATAGCTGATATTTTTTACCTCGATGGATTTCATATAATATCTCCGTTTCCGTTAAATCCTCTCATTACCATTGCATGGTATACCCTCTCGGCACGAATGTAACTTTTAATAAATAGTATCCCAAGAATCTGCCCGTAAACTTTAATAACCTTCAAACCACTCCTCTTCCCCCACCGCATTTTTGTTGCCCTGACCATTTTTTCAAGTTCATCGGTGAGAAGGAAAAAATATCTGTACATGAATGAGAGTATCATCAGGAGGATCTTTGGAAAATGCCACGATCTCAATGTCCTTAAAATATCACTGAATTTTGTTACAGAGATCAGAATTATAAGTGTAAAAATGCTTAAAAAAGATCTAATTGCCAGGACAAGTGAATTTTTTCCCCCATTTGTCATGAAAACAGAATTTATCAGGATAACGGGCACCACAATGGGAAGTATTATAAGTATCCTCCTGAGAGTCGGGATGAGAGGTATTTTCGAGATCAAAGTTGAGATAAGAAGAAAAACCGTAATGGCCGGTGCGCCCCAGAGAAGATATCTATAGGGAAGGACAGCCAGAATCATCAGAAGTAAAAAAGCAGTAATCAATTTGATCCCGGGGCTGATTTTGTGTACAGGGCTTTTAATAGTACTGTAATTGTCCCAGAATGAGTGTTTCATATCTTTTTAAGTTCAAGGAGTTTCGGGGTTAGCTTTTTGATCATCCCTATTATAAGGAGAGTAACCCCGCTCTCTATAAAACCTGTTATTATATGGGAAGATATCATTGCGATCAACCCCTCTTTTAAAGGTATAGTTCCTGAAAGGATCAATTCAAATGCGCATATTGTCGCTCCAAGGATCAAAGCAATAAACGTAGCAATTATAATCCCGGCTGAATAAAATTTCCGGGAGAAGATCCTGAAAATATAGTATCCCAGAAATGATTGTAATATAGCTATATTCAAAATATTTGCCCCGAGAGTTAAAACTCCTCCATGTTGAAAAAGCAGAGCCTGAAGAATGACTGCTGCAGCAGTTATTAAAAATCCGGACATAGGCCCCAGTAAAATTGATATAAGGACTGCTCCGGAAATATGAGCTGAAGTGCCTCCGAAAACGGGAAAACTCAGTATCTGTGCTGCAAAAACAAAAGCTGCTGAGAGTCCCATTAATGGTATTCTGTCAGGTGTGGACTCCCTGTTGATCTTGTTGACAGAAGGGATAAGGAAAGCGCCTGAAATTGCCCCTGTTGACAATAAAACCGGGAGGTTCAGGAATCCGTCAGGGATGTGCATTATTGCTCCGTTTTAAATATTTCTTTGCAGACAGGAAAAAAAGTATTCCTGTAAGACCGAAAATAATTGAAACTCCGATCACTATTTTGTGAAATCTGTTATATTCCGGATGTTCTGTCTCTGATATTTTTTTTGTTTGTAAATTTTCTATTATGATCTCTTTTACAAGCCCGTGTCCCATTCCATCATTTACATTAATTTTCCACTTTCCTGTTTTATCAGGATAGAAAAGAAACCTGCCGTTTATATCTGTCGATAAATGTTGAAATATCAATTCTCTGTCAGTGGGGGAAAATATTTGAACATCAGCTTCGGAAACAGGATCTCCGCTGTCATAATTAACCTGCAGGCCAATACCGCCATTGATATTTTTATAGGTTATGCTATGAGAAAAGATGAGTGAATAGAACAGAAAAAATAAAATAAACAGGGAACAGTTTTTTAACATATTCATCTGATCCTCCCGAAAATCTGTCTGGCAGTGCTATTTAATAAAATATCGTAACACAATAAAATTTTCTTTGCAATATTATAATAACAAAATGGGGACAGGCACTTTTTTCTTTCAATTTTGGCGCAGCCGTCCTTCTGCTAAAGCGGGCACTACAGGAGCGGCTCGAATGCCGATCGCTCCGCAGCCAGCAGCGTTAAGCGGATGATAACATCCGTAGCGGGAAGCGTTGCAGATGACGGCGAGAGCCAACCACATGGGATGGGGACAGGCACTTTTTTTTAATCTAAACTATTTAGATATTGATATACTTTTGAATTTTATTTAAACTTAAATTTTAATAAATTGAAATAAGTGAGGTAAAAATGAGGATCAGAGTATTTTCTGTGTTTTTTGTATTCTTTATAATGGGTTTTGGAGATATTGTGGGCACTCTGGTTGCTTTTGCCAGAGAAGAGTTTGAAATATCAAAAACCATAGCAGGGCTTTTGCCATTTGTAGGGTTTATGGCATATGGTATATTTTCCGTACCCTTTGGAGTTCTTTCTGATAGAAAAGGGAAAAGGTTTGTTTTATTGCTGGGATTAATTGTGGTACTTATCGGATTTATGATCCCTGTTATTTCTCTCTCAAGTTTTTATCTCCTGGTTTTATCAATATTTCTGGTAGGTTCCGGAATCACAGTCCTGCAGGTTGCAGGTAATCCTGTTATGAGAGAGGTTTCCAGTGAGGGGAATTTTTCGAGGAATCTGACTTTTGCCCAGTTCATTAAGGCAATAGGTTCTCTTGCGGGGCCATTCCTGATAGGGCTCGTGATCCTGAAAAACTGGAAAGATCTTTTTCCACTTTATGCTTTCCTGACAGCTATTACACTTTTTCTTATCTTCTTTTTCAGGATAAAAGAGAAAAGCGGGGAAAAAGAGGAGAGGGCAAGTATAAGATCGAGCTTTGCACTTTTACGCGACCCATATATTTTTATGATGGTTTTCGGGATTTTTCTATATGTAGGTGCGGAGGTCGGGATAAATTCATGGATAGCAACTTACCTTCACGATCTGTTCAACCTTGATATAAAATCGCTGGCAACTCTGAGTATCGGATTCTTTTTCTTTGCTCTTATGATCGGGAGGCTTCTGGGCTCAATTATATTAAACTGGATATCTCCTTCAAAATTCTTTTTATTAACATCGATCTTTTCCGTTTTAGGTATACTGGGGTTATTTATTAAAATTAAGTTTGTTGTAATAGGTTCAATATTTTTAACAGGACTGGCATTTGGAAATATTTTCCCGCTTATTTTTTCCATCCTTGTGGATAAGTTTCCGGAAAAGAATAATGAGTTGTCAGGGTTGCTGGTAATGGCAATAGTAGGCGGTGCAATAATTCCATTCTTCATGGGTATGATTGCCGACCGTTCTGTTACCTTAACTTTTCTTATCCCCCTGGCTTCTGTGATATTTATAACCTTTGTTTCTATTCTGACATTAAAGAGGGGACAGGATGGACTACAAAAATGATAAAAGAATTGTTCTGACCCTGGATGCAGGAGGGACAAACTTTGTTTTTTCGGCCATTTCAGGCAATGAAGAGATAGTAAAACCTATTATTTATCCCTCTTTCGGGGATGATCTGGAAAAATGCCTTTCAACTATTATCAACGGGTTCAAACAGATAAAAGCAAAGATAAAATCTGAGCCTGCAGCAATAAGTTTTGCTTTTCCCGGCCCTGCAGATTATCCGGCCGGAATAATCGGAGATCTCTGGAATTTGCCGGGTTTTAAAGGAGGTGTTGCATTGGGGCCAATGCTTGAAGATATTTTCAAGGTACCTGCTTTTATAAATAATGATGGAAATCTTTTTGTTTATGGTGAAGCAATTGCCGGGTTCCTTCCTTATATAAACAGGCTCATGGAAGAAAATGGGAGCGGGAAAAGATTTAAAAATCTTTTTGGAGTTACGTTGGGGACAGGTTTCGGTGGTGGATTTGTTATGGATGGGAAACTTCTTGTGGGTGATAATTCATGTGGCGGTGAGATATGGTTATTGAACCATGGATTTGAAGAGGACAAAAATGTAGAAGAATCCTTAAGCATAAGGGGGTTAAAAAACTTTTATTCTGCTGATACAGGTATTGATCCTGAAGAAGCCCCTGAACCTCTTGAAATATATAAGATCGCAAATGGTGAGATGAAAGGGGACAAAGATGCAGCGAAAAGATCCTTTACTTCATTTGGAAAGGTTTTGGGTGATACACTTTCCAGTGTGGTGACCCTTTTTGATTCTCTTATTGTTATCGGTGGAGGATTGAGTGGAGCGTCAGGAGTTTTTTTGAATGAGACAGTAGCTGAAATGAACGGAGTGTTTCATTCGGAAGGGAAAAATATCAAAAAGATGGAAGTAACTGCGTTTAACCTGGAAGATAAGAATGAAACTGATAAATTTATTAAAGGTGAAAAACGTGAGATAGATATCCCTTTTTCTGATAAAAAAGTAATATATGATCCGCTTCAAAGGGTCGGAGTCGGAATATCCAGGCTGGGAACATCAAAAGCTGTTTCCATCGGGGCATATTCATTTGCTTTAAGTGAGATAGATAGAAAAATTTGATCCAGGGAGTTATTTATGACTTTTAAAAATATTATAATTATCTTTTTGTTTCCCTTTATTATTTTTTCTGCCACGGAAAAAAAAACTTCTTACGTTGATCCCTTTATAGGGACAGGCGCTCATGGCCATACATACCCCGGCCCCTCACTCCCTTTCGGGATGATCCAGCTGGGGCCCGACACAGGGCTTGAGGGATGGGACCTGTGTTCTGCATATCATTATTCCGACAGATCAATTATCGGATTTTCCCATACCCATCTCAGTGGGACAGGATGTCTTGATTATGGTGATATCCTGTTTATCCCATCAAACGGTAAAGTTAAACTTATGCCCGGTACAAAAAAGGATCCGGATTCGGGATACAGGTCACGTTTTTCTCATAAAGATGAAAAAGCACGCCCGGGATTTTATTCAGTTCTATTGAAGGATTTTAATATCGGAGTTGAATTAACTGTTACAAAGAGGGCCGGATTTCATAAATATAAATTTACCAGTTCAAATAATCCTCATATTGTTCTTGACCTTAAACACCGTGACAAGGTATTAGACTCATATTTAAAGATCGTTAGTAATAATGAGATAGAAGGGCACCGGATATCACACTCATGGGCAAATGAGCAGCATGTATATTTTGTGGCAAAATTTTCAAAACCATTCAAATCGGCCGGTATATCATTAAATAAAAAAATAATTAAAAATCTGAGAGTGGCAAAAGGGAATAATCTTGTTTCATATTTTACTTTTGATCTGAAAAAAGGTGATGAAATTCTTGTTAAAGTGGGTATTTCCCCGGTAGATATTAACGGAGCCCGGAAAAATCTGGAAAAAGAGATACCTGATTGGGATTTTGAAAAAATTCGTGATGAAGCTGATAAAAGCTGGGAAAGATCACTTAACAAAATTCATATCAGTGGTGTCCCAGGTGATGGATCAAAAAAGACGATCTTTTATACAGCTCTGTACCATTCGTTATTAAATCCCAATCTTTATATGGATGTTGACGGCCGATACAGGGGAAGGGACCTTAAAGTTCACAATGGAGATGGATTTGATTATTATACACTCTTTTCACTCTGGGATACTTACAGGGCAACCCATCCCCTTTTTACAATAATTGAGAGAGAACGTACCCTGGATTTTATTAATACTTTTTTAAAACAATATGAACAGGGAGGCAAACTTCCCGTGTGGGAACTTTCGGCAAATGAGACAGATACAATGATCGGTTATCATAGTGTCTCGGTTATTGCAGATGCTTATATTAAGGGAATAACCGGTTTTGATACAAAAAAAGCACTGAAGGCAATGACTTTCAGTGCCGAATCTGATAAAAGGGGGCTTAAACAATATAAAGAATATGGGTATATTCCGGGAGATAAAGGGTCGGAATCAATATCAAAAACCCTTGAGTATGCTTATGATGACTGGTGTATCGCTTTATTTGCAAAAGCAATATCAGATGAAGGAATTTTCAAAAAATATATTAAAAGAGCACAATATTATAAGAATATTTTTGACCCGTCTTCAGGGTTTTTCAGGCCGAAGTTGAACGGCGGATGGATAGATCCCTTCAATCCAAAGGAGGTTAATTTTCATTTTACCGAGGCAAATGCCTGGCAGTATAATTTTGCGGTTGTCCATGATATCAGAGGACATATTGAACTTTTGGGAGGGGAAAAAAAATATATAAAAATGGTGGATGATCTTTTTTCAGAGGATTCTGAAATGGCGGGAAGAAAACAATCTGATATTACCGGATTGATAGGCCAGTATGCCCATGGAAATGAACCGAGCCATCATATTGCATATTTATATTCCTTTGCCGGCGCTCCCTGGAAAACCCGGGAAAAAGTGAAGGCAATAGTTGAAGGTATGTACAAAACAGGGCCTGCGGGGCTTTGCGGGAACGAAGATTGCGGGCAGATGTCCTCCTGGTATGTTTTTTCTACCCTTGGTTTTTATCCGGTGGTTCCGGGAAGTGATATGTATGTTTTAGGAACGCCCTCTTTTAAAGAAGCTTGTCTGAACCTTGAGAATGGAAACAAATTTAAAATAAGGGCGGAAGGGCTTTCTGATGCCAATTATTATGTCAGGAAAGTCATGCTCAATGGAAAATCTTACAAAAAACTCTATATTCAGCATAAAGATATAATGGCAGGGGGGACCCTGACATTTTATATGAGTTCTACACCAAATAAAAACCTCTTATTAGATAGAGCTGATTTGCCATTTTCGGCAATAAAGGATAATCAGATCATAATGAATCCATATTCAAACAGATCAAAGAAATCATTTGATAGAGATTTTTCACTTGAGTTGAAATCCCCTGAAGAAAATGGAAAAATCTACTATTCAATCAACGGGGAAGATAAATTTCTTCTCTATGAAAATCCATTTAAGATCAGCAAATCATCAGAAATAAAGTTCTATACAGAAAAAGAAGGGAAAAAAAGCAGGGTTATAACATCTGTATATTCTAAACTACCCCGGGGGAAGGAGATCAGGCTTAATACAAAATACAGCAAACTTTACAGGGCAGGTGGTGATAATGCCCTTATTGACGGTTTAAAAGGGGGTAATGATTTTAAGACCGGAGGATGGCAGGGTTATCAGGGCGTAAACCTGGATGTTGTGGTTGATCTGAAAAAGGTTAAGGAGATAGATGGCATTAAAATTTCATTTCTGCAGGATATTAAATCGTGGATATTTATACCGGAATTTGTTGACTTCTTCATATCTGAAAATGGAAAAGATTATAAGAGGGCCGGCAGGGTAAAAAATACAATTTCTTTTAAGAAGCAGGGTTCAGTTATTAAAGAATTCAAAGTTGATAAATTAAAGGCAGAAGGAAGGTATATCAGAATAGTAGGTAAGAATATCGGTAAATGCCCTCAAGGGCATGAGGGTTATCAATATGATGGAAAGGCATGGATCTTCGCCGACGAGATCACCATAAAATAAAAGACATTTTTTTTAGAAGTCAGAAGTCAGGGGACAGAAGAAACTGTCTTCTTGCTCCTGTATTCTTACTCCTTGAAAAGGGTGGTTGTTTCAATTATAATTTCCGATGATGTTTAAAACCCCGTTTCTAATTTGTGTATTTATTTTAATATTCATTTTTTCCCCTGCGAATGGTGATACAGGTTCCGAAAGAGGGACGAAGATCAAAATTGATTTTACCGAAAGGTTCAGGTTCGTCTCCTGGGACAATCCTGTGACCCTGGACAGCAGTTCGGAGGAGGGTTCGGCCTTTACCAGGAACAGGACCTCTCTGGGCCTGTTGTGGAAACCATTTTCCGGCCTCGATATTTACTTTAAAGCTACTAATGAGTTCAGGTATTATTTTAAACCCGAAGGCAGAGATTTTAATATTAATGAGATCTTTGTTGATAATTTTTACTTAAAGTTAAAAAATATATGTGATCTTCCCCTTACAATCACTGCAGGAAGGCAGAATCTTTTTTTCGGGGAGGGATTCATAATTGTGGACGGCGGCCCACTGGACGGATCAAGGTCCATCTGGTTTGATGCAGTGAGGGGTGATATTTCCCTGGGTAATTCAGGCAGGCTTACCGCCTTTTACTTATCCGCTCCGAAAGAGGATGATCTCTTCCCTGTACTGAATGACAGGGGACAGTTACTGAATGAGAATTCTTCGACTGGGGCCGGTTTCTATTATTCCGGAAAATGGAAAAAAAAAGATATGGACCTCTATCTTGTAAAAAAATCCTATGGAGAAAATGTTATTGAGAAAAGGAACTATACTGTAGCAGGTGCCAGAATGGTACTCCCCATGTCAGACGATATGGCTGTTGTGGGTGAAGCTGCATACCAGTGGGGAAACAGTGGTGATATACCCGTTTCTGCAGCGGGAGGTTATTTTTATTTCAGGTACATCCCCATTTCCGGGATTTCCGTTCTGAAGGGATTGACCTTTGGAAGCCTCTATCTGAGCGGAGATGATCCCTTTACAGATAAAATTGAGGGGTGGGATCCGGTATTCTCCAGGTGGCCCAAATGGAGTGAATCGTTCATCTATACTCTTGTTATGGAGGGAGGTGCAGCATACTGGAGCAACCTTTCCAGTTTTTTTTTCACCCTGGACCTCAATCCGGTAAAGAACGGGGTTCTCAGTACGGCTTTGTATTTTTTGACTGCACCTGAGAGGGGATGCAGTTGCCTCGATTACAGGGGTAACGGTATTGCCAGGGGTTTCCTGTTCACCGGGAGATTCGATTACAGGTTCAGCAGCGTATTATCCGGCCATGTTGTATTTGAACATTTTGATCCGGGAAATTTTTACTTTGAAAAAGCAGAAAGTTATAACTGGTTCAGAATTGAACTTATGTATAAAATAAAATAGCGGAGTGGTTAATGATTACTAAGATTGTGGTTTTAAGCCTCTATGCGGTGATGATAATTGTAATTGGTATTATCGGGATGAAGCGTACAAGGTCTTTTTCTGATTTTTTCCTTGGAGGGGGTAAGATAGGCCCCTGGATGACAGCATTCTCTTATGGCACTGCATATTTTTCTGCTGTTCTTTTCATCGGTTTTGCCGGTAAGATCGGATGGGGTTTCGGACTTTCGGGTTTATGGATAGCACTTTTTAATGCATTTGTGGGTGTTCTGGGTGTATGGGGCCTTATGGGTTGGAAAATAAAAAAGATGTCGATGGAATACAATGTTTCAACCATGAACGAATTCCTGGAAAAAAGATATAACAGTAAATTTTTAAAATTATTTTCATCACTGGCAATATTTGTTTTTCTTATCCCCTATTCAGCTGCAGTTTTCATGGGGTTATCATATCTGTTCAAATCAAACTTCGGGATAGAATACTGGCAGGCGCTTGTATTCATAGGCCTCTTTACTGCAGTTTATATTGTTCTGGGCGGTTACAAATCCATGGCGATGATCGATATGATCTTCGGAATGATCATGACATTCGGGGTTGTTGTTTTACTATTATCTGCACTTAACAAAGGTGGAGGATTACTGAATATTGTTCAAAAACTTAAAACAATAGATCCGGGGCTTGCCTCTGCTGTGGGCCCTCCGGGGTTATGGCCCCTCTTTTCTCTTATTTTTCTCACCAGTGTGGCTCCTTTTGCCATGCCGCAGCTGGTACAAAAATTTTATGCCATAAAGGATAAAAAGTCGGTTAAAAAAGGTATGGTGGCCTCCACATTTTTTGCACTGCTGATAGGTGGAGTGGCTTATTTTATTGGTGCAACCACAAGGGTTTTCCTGACACCTGCTTCAAATCCGGCTGCATTTAAAGGTGGAAAACCGGTGGCGGATATCCTTATGCCCGAGCTGCTCGCAAAGGTTATTCCACAATCACTTTCTGTTCTGATACTTCTTCTGATCCTCTCTGCTTCCATGTCCACCCTTGCTGCACTGGTATTAATTTCCAGTTCATCCTTTGTCAAAGATTTTTACGGAGGATTTATAAATCCTGAAGTTTCAGACAAAAAACTGACATTTTTAATGAGGATAATGAACGGATTTTTTGTATTGATCTCGGTAATACTTGCATATATGAATATAGACACCATAGTAGCTGTTCTCAGTATTTCATGGGGAGCTATCGGCGCGGTATTCCTCGGCCCTTTTGTCTGGGGATTATTTTCAAAAAAGGTTAATAAGGCCGGAGCTATATTTTCCTCTCTATCCGGTCTGTTTATTTGTATCTTTTTATATATCAATGGATATTCTCCTCCGGAAGCGGGGACGATAGGGATGATGGTCTCGCTTGTATCACCCCCCTTTGCAAGTTATTTTTATAATAAGATAAAAGGAAAATAATATGGTGAGAGTGAACTATGTGTGAATTTTCTTTTAATCAGTTCAGGAAAGATGAACCCGAATGGGAAGGTGCAGGTTTTGCTTTTTTAAAAAACCATGACATGCTCGATTTCCATAGAACATTAAGGGGATATGAAGCTACAAAAATAGTTCCCCTGAAGAGTGTTTCAAAAAACCTGGGATTAAAAGATATTATTGTTAAAGATGAATCCACACGTTTCGGAATAAAAGCTTTTAAAGCCCTGGGGGCCAGTTATGCAATTTTTCGGGTATTGAAAAAAAAATGGGAATCAGAGTTCGGGACAGAATTTAACTTTAATATATTTAAAGAAAAGAACAAACTGAAGAAACTTGGAAAGATGACTTTTTGTGCTGCTTCAGACGGAAATCACGGGAGGGCAGTTGCGTGGACTGCAGGAAGGCTGGGGCAGAATGCGGTGATCTATATGCCCGGGGATACGGTAAGATCGAGAATTGATAATATAAAGAGTGAAGGTTCCGATGTGGTTCTTGTGGAAGGGACTTATGATGATTGTGTAAGGAAAATTTCTGAAGATGCTTTGAAACACAATTGGATAGAGATCGGTGATACTGCATACCAGGGTTATACCGAGATCCCCTCATGGGTGTTGAACGGTTATACCACAATATTCAGGGAGCTGGAATCACAAATGGGTACACTTGACCTGCTGACAACAGACATTGTAATTCTGCAGGCCGGAGTGGGTGCCTTTGCAGCTGCAGGAGCAAGTTATCTTTCCGGCAGGTTCGGAAAAAAGAGGCCGAAAATTGTGATAACAGAACCGGTGGAAGCTGCCGGTTTCCTTGAATCTGTTAAGTTTGGAAAAGGGGAAGCAATTCCTGCAAGTGGAAAAATGGAGACCATTATGGCAGGGTTGAACTGTGGTGTTCCGTCACTTGTAGCGTGGCCGATCCTGAGGGATTCTGCAGACCTTTTTATCTCCATCCACGATAAATATGCTGAACAGGCGATGAGGGTATATGCTTCCGAAGGGGTTGTTTCGGGTGAATCCGGAGCATCAGGATTAGCGGCTCTAATAGCTTTAATGAAGGATAAAGGGTTGGAAGAGGCAAAGGGAGAACTTGGACTGGGGGCGGATTCCCGTGTTATAGTGATCAATACTGAAGGCGACACCGACCCGGTAAACTACAAAAAAACAGTCGGGGTTTGATCAGGTACCGGTAGTTTAACTGAAGCGGCAGTCTGGCTGTTTATTTCCCGGTTTGGTCAGAACGATCTGCCACAATTGATTCAGCCTTGAACGGTATCCTCCGGCTGAGGTAAGCAGGTAATAACGCCACATACGGAAAAAACGTTCGTTATATTCATTTTTCAATTCAGGCCAACTTTTTTCAAAATTCCGGTACCATGCCAGAAGTGTCTTTTCATAATCAGGGCCGAAATTATGCCAGTCTTCAACCACAAATATTCCCTCTATAGCTCTGCCCAATTGTGTTATGGAAGGGATACTACCGTTGGGAAAAATATACTTTGTTGTAAAGGGGTTTGCAGTGGTCATACTTACATTTCCTCCGATGGTATGAAGGAGGGAGATCCCATTTTCCTTCAGGGTGCTGTTTACAACTTTCATATACGTTCTGTAGTTCTTGTAACCCACATGTTCCATAAAACCTATTGAAATAACACGGTCATATTTTCCATCTGCCTTCCTGTAATCCTGTACTTTAAGTTCCACAGGCAAACCCTTACATAATTCCCGCCCGTATTCGATCTGATTTTTTGAGACACACAAACCTGTCACATGAACTTTAAATTTTTCTGCAGCATATCTGGCAAAGGATCCCCAACCGCAACCCAGGTCAAGTATTTTCATTCCGGGCTTCAGTCCTAATTTTTTACATATCAGTTCCAGCTTGTTTTCCTGCGCCTCATCAAGATTATTTGCACTTTTCCAGTATGCACAACTATAATTCATACGCTTATCCAGCATGGCCATGAAAAGGTTATTTCCAATATCATAATGCTTTCGCCCCACCTGAAATGAACGGCGGGGTTTCTGAAGGTTGAATAGTTTTGAACGAAGTATATGCCACTTCAACTTTAAACTGTTTTTTATCTTATCCTGAAGTTTTGCACGTAAAATTCTGTCGATCAGTTGATCCAATGCTTCACAATCCCACCAGCCATCCATGTAGGATTCCCCCAACCCCAGGGTGTGATCATTCAGTACCCGATTGTAGAAATTTTTATTATGTACATTGATGTCAAACGGGTTGCTGCCACTAACGGTAACTCCGGCTATGGAAAGCAATTCCCTTACAATAGTTTCCGCATTCTTTGTTGCCATATTAAATCCTTGCAGGATAAAATATTATGCAATATTATTATGTTAAGAAAGTTGATTTAATTCAAAAAATATTTACAGATTAAGTTTTATTTGTGATCATACCAGCAGATAAAATATTCCGCTAATGGATAAAACAAAAAAAAGTGCTGCTGTTCCACACCCTTTTGATTTGGTCGGGTCATATTTAAATTTGCCGGGATATTTTTCATAAAGTTCAATTGTCAGGTTGTCTGCATATTCTTTTGATTCTTTTAATCCCCACTCTGTAACTTTACGAATTTCTTTTATGGCTTCTATTTTTTTCCCTTCACAGATCAAAAGTTCTATCTTATCTGATATCTCACGGCTGATCTTTTTTTCCATTTTCTATTCTCCTTAATTATTGTTTGATGCCTCTTAAAACCACAAACGATCCTTCTCCATATCCCTTTTTAAATTTTTGTGGTTTTTTGATCTCATCAGGTTTACCGAAGAGGGTCTGGACAAAGGAAAAGTTACCAAATCCCGTTTTAGCGAGAAGTCTCCTGACTTCATCAGGTGAATAAAACTCTGCTGCGCTGTAAAAGGTGCTTTTATCTTTTTTCCCCGAATATGATCTTCCGATAATGCTGTTCCTGTCGACAAACCCTGTTATGAAATAACCACCGGGTTTTAAAACTCTGAATCCCTCCATGAAAGATCTTTTAATGTCTTTCAGGAAACAGATTACCGTCACCATCAATAAAAAATCAATTGAACTGTTTCTTAAAGGGAGAGATTCAGCAACTCCTCTGATCACATGGATCCCCTTTTTTCTGGCCCGGGAACCCATCTCTTTTGAAGGATCGATCCCGATCTTTATTCCCAGAGGTGCGGAAAACCGGCCTGTCCCGACACCGATCTCGATCCCGGTCTTATTTTCCGGTAAAAGCTCTTTTACTGCCAGTAATTCCGATTTGTATGCCGGTATATTATTTTCAAACCAGGCTTCATACCTGTCAACTGTATCTGCAGTTTCATAAGGAGCTGTTTCGGACATGTAGATTTATTATTCCGCCGGAATCTCTTTTAAGCGGTTGATCACCAGCCACCGGAAGAACCTCCTCCTCCGAAACTTCCGCCACCGCCGGAAAATCCTCCGAATCCGCCACCGGAAGAACCTCCTCCGAATCCGCCGCCCCAGAAGATCGAACCGCCGCCCCCCTTGTTTTTTGAGAACATCGGCAGGATAAAAAACACAATTATGAAAATGATGAATGGCCAGGGGATACTTTTTTTCTTTTTTTTCGTGAATTGTTTCAGGTCTTCCCGTGAAATATCAGATTCTTTTGTGATAATTCCGGAGATCTGGGCTATACCTCTCAGAATACCTTCATAGTAGTCCCCTTCCTTGAATTTCGGGACTATCAGGTTTCTTATGATATAACTGCTTTTCAGGTCTGTAAGTGAAGGCTCAAGCCCGTAACCCACCTCTATCCGGAGTTTTCTCTCTGCCATTGATATCAAAAGGATCACACCGTTATCAAGGCCTTTCTGTCCTATTTTCCAGTCTTTCTGTTCGGTGAGCCTTATGGAATAATCTTCTATTGTATTACCTTCCAGCGACTTTATGGTAAGAAGAACAACCTGGGCGGAAGTTTTATTTTCAAGGTCTCTGAGAAGCAGCTCAAGGTTATTTTCCTCAGTGGGATCCAGAATGCCTGCGTAGTCATTTACCCTCCCTTTAAGTTCGGGAAAATCTATTGACTGAAGGGATAATGAGATAAAAAGAAAAAGTATTATTAATATCTTTTTTTTCATTTATTCCTCCAGTATTGAAACATCATCTTTCAACTCATTTGTATCATCAGGTTTTATGGGAAAATTTTCTGATTCGGAGAGCAGTTTCCCACACTCAAGGACAGATTCAGTCAGATTTTCCACTGTGTTACCCGAACTTATTCCTTCGATAATATGAGAAACTATCCCATCCCATTTTTCCTGGGGGATCCTGGCATTTATTCCGCTGTCAGCAAGGAGTTCAACTCTTTTTTCAAGGAATGAGAGAAAGATAAGTATTCCTGTTCTGTCCCTTGTGGTGTGAACTCCTGATTCAATAAAATATCTTACAGCTCTTTCATTAACTTTCTTTCTCTGAATCCTTCCCGGTATTATCAGCCTGTCTACAAAAGGAATATTTGCTACTAGATAAAATATTGTCATAACAACAAATGGAGATATTCCGAAAAAAACAGTTAAATAGAAAGGGGAATAATCCCATGACATATTCCTGATAATAGTTTCAACCTGATTCTGAAAAAGAAAAATTGTTATTAGATAAATAATCCCGGTAAAAAGGGCAAAGATCACTTCATATTTTGCATAATCATAACTTTCTTTAATGAAAGCAACTTTGATCTCGCCTGAAGTAGTACTCTCTGCTTCTTTTACCGAATTACTTATTTTCCTGAGATCCTCTTTTGAAAACTTAAGTTTTCTCATCTTTATCAGAATTGAACTTTGGGAGCGGTTTTTGCTCCTTCATCCGAAAGGAAATATACTTTTTCCTTAAAATTCCTGAAAGATGCAATAAAAGAGTTAGGGAATACCTTTATATATGTATTGAAGTCTTTTGCAGCTTCATTAAAACGCCTTCTCTCTACTGCGATCCTGTTCTCTGTCCCTTCCAGCTGGTTCTGAAGGTTGAGAAAGTTTTCGTTAGCTTTCAGATCAGGATACTTCTCCACAACCACCATCAGCCTTTGTAATGCACCTGCTAATGAACTTTGTGCCTGCTGGAACTGCTGAAAGGCCTGGGGATTATTTATTACATCTTTTGACATGTTTATCTGCCCGCCGACTTTGGCTCTTGCTTCTGTGACAGCTATAAATGTATCTTGTTCATGTTTTGCATATCCTTTAACTGTTTCAACAAGGTTTGGTATCAGGTCAAACCTTCTCTGGTATGCATTTTCAACCTGGCTCCATTTTTCTTTCACATTTTCTTCTTTAGCGACCATATTGTTGTTTAGCTTGACACCCCACATGAAAATAATTACTGCAAGGACAAGTCCTATAATTAAGAATG
Organism: Acidobacteriota bacterium; assembly: GCA_039714255.1. Taxonomy (GTDB): domain Bacteria; phylum Acidobacteriota; class Aminicenantia; order UBA2199; family UBA2199; genus UBA647. The sequence continues at coordinate 40,909 of JBDLJQ010000001.1, read as the reverse complement.
TACCGCATCCGAATGCAAATTTTTTTGACATTTTTTCCTCCGTTATAAAATTTTTTATGTTTAATTTTAGTATAAATAACCCTGAAATGTAAAGATTCCCAAATTTTTTTACTATAATGTATAATCTGTCCGGATCTGAAAAATGAATGTAAACTTTAAATTAAACGGAAAAAATAAAATCTTCAACGGGAATAAAGAATTATCCCTGTTAAAATATCTGAGAGAGCATGAAAATATTTATAGTGTACGTGACGGATGTTCCGGGCAGGCTTTCTGTGGGGCATGTATGGTTGAGCTAAACGGAAAACCGGCCCTATCCTGTGTCACACCGATGAGTAAAATTAAAGGTGCTGAGATCAATACGCTTGAAGGTTTCCCTGAAAATGTGAGGGAGATAATTGGAAGATCCTTTATTAACAAAGGCGCTGTGCAGTGCGGATTCTGCTCTTCCGGTATCCTGACAAGAACAAAAATTTTACTTGAGGACAATCCTTCTCCTACGGAAGAAGATATCATTAAAGCCTTAAGATCAAATTATTGCAGGTGTACAGGTTATAAAAAAATTGTTGAAGCAGTTAAGACAGCAGCAGATATTCTTAATGGAGAAAGTGAGACAACACCGGATAAAAGTGGAAAAGTGGGATCAGGTTTCCCCAAATACGGAGGTTATGAAAAACTGATGGGTACAGCCCCTTACGTTGATGATCTCAGTTTTGAAAATATGGTTTTTTCTGCACTGAAGTTTTCTGACCATCCCAGGGCCCGTATAAAAAATATAAATATTTCAGAAGCTGTAAAGCTCGACGGCGTGATCAGGGTATTTACGTGGAAAGATATTCCCGGAGAGAGATATTACGGGCTTATTTATAATGACTGGCCTTTAATGGTAGCTGAAGGGGAAACTACAAGATATGTAGGTGATGTTCTTGCCGGTGTGGTAGCTGAAAGCGAGGAGAAGGCCAGACAAGGTGTGGAGCTTATAAAGGTCGAGTATGAAATTCTTGAACCTTTGACAGACATGGAAAAAGCTGAAAAAAGTGATATAAAGGTTCACGAAAAGGGAAACCTTCTGGAAACTGCAACAATAAAGAGGGGTGATGATGTTGATAAAATTATAAAGGATTCTCCCTATTATGCAGCGGGAAGATATGAAACACAAAGAATTGAACATGCATTTCTTGAAACAGAAGCAGCTGTGGCGATGCCGGATGGAAATGATGGTTTGAAGGTATTTTCACAGAGCCAGGGAGTATATGAGGACAGAAGGCAGATCTCAAAAATTCTTGGAATAGCAGAAGAAAAAATAACAGTATCATTACTTTCAAATGGAGGAGGATTCGGGGGAAAGGAAGATATGACAGTACAGGGACATGCCTCATTGTTCTCTTATTTTCTCAGGCAGCCGGTTAAACTGAGGTTGTCAAGAGAAGAATCGATGATAATGCATCCGAAAAGACATCCCCTTATAATGGATTATGAATTGTCATGTGATAAAGAAGGAAATCTGACTGCATTAAGAGCCGGGATCATCGGTGATACGGGAGCGTATGCTTCAGTGGGGACAAAAGTACTTGAAAGAGCAGCCGGCCATGCCACGGGAGCTTATCACATACCTGCTGTTGATATAAATGCAAAGACACTTTACACGAATAATATACCATCAGGAGCAATGAGAGGATTCGGTGTTAATCAGGTGACATTCGCATTGGAAAGTTGTATCGATCTGTTGTGTAAACAGGGAAATTTTGACAGGTGGAAGTTCAGGTATGAAAATGCCCTGAAAAAAGGGTCGGAAACTGCAACAGGACAGGTGCTGGGAGATGGAGTGGGGGTTAGGGAGACCCTCATGGCAGTTAAGGATGAATTTTATTCAGCAGATTTTTGCGGAATTGCCTGCGGCCTGAAAAATTGCGGGATCGGAAACGGAATGATAGATTTTTCTGAAATAAAAATTGAGATAAAGGCACCGGACAAAGTTGTACTTTATCATGGATGGACCGAAATGGGACAGGGAGTGAATACGGTGGCGGTTCAGGTTTTGAGCACTGAGACAGGGATTCCGCCTGATATAATAGAGGTGAAAGTGAGTACTGCTGATGGAGCAATTGCGGGTATGACCACGTCAAGCAGGGGGACATCTCTTATTGGTAACGGGATTATTGAAGCTTCAAAAGAATTAAAAGAGGACCTGAAAAATAATGATCTGTCCGGCCTTGTGGGTAAAATTTATTCCGGAAGATGGAGTTTTGATGATTCAACAAAACCCGGTGCATCCGGCAAGGTTATTACACACTATTCTTACAGTTATGCAACCCAGCTGGTAATACTGGACAAAAATGGGAATATCAGTAGGGTGATAGCAGCCCATGACGGGGGAAAGATTATCAATCCGGTTCTTTTTGAGGGGCAGATAGAGGGTGCTGTCCATATGGGGCTTGGATATGCATTATCAGAGGAATTTCAGGTGAAGGATGGTTTCCCTGTAAGTACAAAAATGCGTGACCTGGGGTTACTAAAGATCAAGGATACACCTGAGATCATTGTAAAGGGGATCGAAGTTAAAGATCCTGTCGGCCCCTATGGTGCCAAGGGGATCGGGGAGATAGGCCTGGTCCCCACTGCTGCTGCTGTAGCAAATGCATTTTTCTCCTTTGATGGTACTATCAGAAATAAACTTCCATTAAAAAATATCTAATTAGCTTTTTTAAATTTTTTGTATAATTCTATTTGATAAATTTTGCCATATGATATAATTTAAATTGGTTATGCCTGGAAAAAAGAAATCGAAAAATAACAATAAAACGTTAACTTTTAGCAACTTAGGGATTGGTGCATCAACTATTCTTGATTCAACCAATGATGCTGTACTTTTAATGGAAGGGATGAATTTTATTGACTGTAATAAGAAAGCAATTGAACTATATGGCTGTAGTACAAAAAAGCAACTTATCAGCATGAAGCCGTATGAATTATCACCTGAATTTCAACCCTGTGGAAGTCTTTCCAAAGATAAAGCATTAAAGAAGGTAAATGATGCATTAAACGGCATTCCGCAGTTCTTCGAATGGAAGCATACAAAGTATAACAAGGATCCTTTTGATACAGAAGTGAGCCTTAACCTGATCGAAAAAAAAGGATCAAAGAACCTTATAGCAGTTGTCCGGGATGTTACAAGAAGGAAAAAAGCGGAAAAGGTAAATGAGGTTCTTTTTAATATCTCCAAGGCAGCAGGAGAATCAAATACTATTGAACAACTTGCAAGATTGATCAGGGATGAGATCGGCAAACTGATGGATTCCACAAATTTCTATATTGCTCTTGTTGTGAATAGAGCAAAAAGTTTATACAGAATACCCTATATGTTTGATGAGAATCCGGAAGATATGGAAAACTTTGGACATGTTATTGATCTGAGAGGAGGTTTTACCGACTATGTGCTAAAGACCGAAAAACCTCTGCTTGCAAATAAGTTCAGGCAGGAAGAACTTATGGAAAGTTCTGAGATCAAACTTATAGGAAAAGATTCTGAATCCTGGCTTGGTGTTCCTCTTAAAGTCCCCGGAAGAGAAATAATAGGAATTGTTGCAGTTCAGAGCTATTTGGATCCTAAAGCTTATTCCGAGTCAGATATGGAAGTACTCTCGATAATTTCCAGTACTATTGCTTCCGCTATAAGTCAGAAAAGATCTGAAGAATCTGTTAAAGAGAGTGAACGGAGGTTCCGAAACCTTTCAGATGCAGCAGAAGAGGGTATAATATTCTATGACCATAAAGGGATCATTACTGATGCAAACAGGGCATTTCAGCAATTAACAGGATTTAAGTTTTCCAGCCTTTTCGGAAAGCATATAACAAATTTTTTTCATAGTGATTCCCTTAAAACTTTTAGAAATAAAGATAAAAAATTGCCTTGTAATCTTTTTGAAGTAAAAGTTCTAAAAAAAAACAGTTCACCGATCTATTGTATAAGTACTATCAGAAGGTTCAACCCCAGTGAAGGGAAAGTCAGGGTAATGACATTTAATGATATATCACACTTGAAAAAATATGAGATAGAAAAAAAAGAACTTCAGGAAAAATTGATAAGGTCAGAAAAAATGGAAGCTCTGGGCCGACTGGCGGGAGGAGTCGCTCATGATCTGAATAATGTATTAACAGCTATTGTCAGTTATCCGGAACTTATAAAGATGCATATTGATGAAAAAAAATTAATAAAAAAATATGCTGCAAAAATGAAGGATTCCGGCCAGAAAGCTGCTGCCATTGTTGAGGATCTCCTGACACTGGCAAGAAGGGGTGTTACAAATTTTAAAATAATAAATCTCAACAGTGTCATTAAAAATTTTATTCAATCACCACAATATGAAAAAGCTGTAAAAGGTTGTCCTGAAATTGAAGTAAAAATAGATCTTGCTGAAGATCTGCTCAATATGAGCGGTTCAAAAATCCACCTGGATGCAACCATAATGAACCTTTTCCTGAATGGGGTTGAATCGATGATCAAAAAAGGGATTATTAAAATATCGACAAAAAATATCGCCGGAAAAGAATTTCAGAGAGGAATTATCAGTAGAAAATATATTTGTCTGTCTATCACCGATGAGGGGATAGGTTTAAGCCCAAAAGAACAAAAAAAAATTTTTGAACCTTTTTATACAAAAAAAATTATGGGTATGAGTGGAACAGGCCTTGGAATGTCTGTGGTATGGGGAACAGTTAATGATCATGACGGTATCATAAATATTGAAAGTGAAAAGGGGAGGGGTACTACTTTTGAATTGTTCTTCCCTGCAACCGATAAGGAGCTTGAGGCTAAAAATAACGAGTTTCCACTAAAAAAATATATGGGAAATAGGGAAAAGATCCTTGTTGTAGATGATGAAGACCATCCCCGGGAGATCGCAGCTGAATTCCTGACAAAATTGAATTTTAATGTTGATAAGGTATCAAGCGGAGAAGAAGCAGTTGATCTTGTTCAGATAAAAAAATATGATCTGGTTGTGCTTGATATGTTGATGGATCCTGGTATTGACGGGCTTGAAACATTTAAAGAACTCAAAAAAATATCGCCTGATATCAAAGCAGTTATTGTAAGTGGTTTTTCTGAAACAGAGAGGGTGAAAAGAGCACAGGATCTCGGAGCCGGAGAATATATAAAAAAACCTTATTCCCTTGAAGAATTTATTGTTTCAATAAAAAAAGAATTGAAGAGGTGACAATGAGCCTTTATCTGGATGGTGGAATATTTATAGACCCTTTTACGCTGGAGTTTAATGAATCTATAATTAAAGTGGGAAAAGGTGAAAGCGGTGGAATTGAATTTACAAAAACCATTCCTGATGGAGCAGAAGTTCTTAATTGCAGAGATAAAATAATAACAAGATCATTTGTAAATAGCCACCACCATATTTATTCTACTCTGGCAAGGGGAATGCCGCCTCCTGTAAGAAACCCTGCAGATTTTTTTGAAATATTAAAATTTATCTGGTGGAAACTTGATAAATCTCTTACTTCGGAAATGATCGAAATATCTGCCCTTATTTCAGCTATTGAATCAATCAGAAATGGAGTTACTTTTGTGATCGATCACCACTCTTCCCCTTTTTCTGTTAAAGGGTCTCTCCTGGCCATAACCAAAGCATTCAGCTCTGCAGGAATATCATGTCTCCCATGTTATGAAATGTCTGACAGAGACGGGGATAAGGTCAGGGGTAATGCCATTGAAGAAACAGAAAATTATCTGATGTCAGGAAAACCTGCTCTAACCGGGCTGCATGCATCATTTACAGTTTCTGATGAACTTTTGGGAAAATCTGTAAAACTGGCAAAAAAATATGATTCAGGTATTCATATTCATGCAGCTGAAGATATGATTGACCAGAAGGTTACAAAAAAAAAGTTTGGAAGATCGGTTATTCAGAGGATGAATGATTCGGGAATTCTGGATATGGATAAATCAATTCTTGCACATTGTATTCATATAGATAAAGAGGAGCGAAAGCTCTTAAAGAACAGTAAAGCCTGGGTTGTGCAGAATGCAGAGAGCAATCTGAATAACGGAGTTGGAATATTTAACCCGGAAGGGATAGGAGAAAGAGTTCTGCTCGGGACAGACGGGATGAATAGTAATATGATAAACTCTGCCAGATCTGCTTTTCTTTCCGGTAATTTCTCCGGGGGAAATTCTCCTGAAATGATTTACCGAAGGCTGAGGAAAAATCATCAGTATTTAAGAGATAACGGATTTAAAGGCGATGGAAATAATAACCTTGTGATTTTTGATTATAAACCTCCGACAGAATTAACTGAAAATAACTTTTGTTCTCATTTTATCTATGGATTAAAAGGGAGTGATGTAAGTTCGGTTATTTCCAGAGGCAATATTGTAATGAAAGAAGGAAAAGTCCTTAATATTGATGAAAAGAATATTTATTCTATTTCAAGGGAATTAAGCCGTTCCCTCTGGGATAAAATGGGTAAATCTTAACACTTTGCTTAGAGTAAAAAGTGATAAGTTGACAAAAACAGAATAAAATCTATATCATTTTACTATAAATAACTTAAAAAGAAGGAGAATTGATGATAAATTTAACAGATAAAATTGTTAATGAAGATGTACTGAAAAGATCAGTTGAAAGATTCCGGGAGAAAGGGATCATTTTGCCAACATTTGCACAATTGAAGGAGCCGGAACTGATCCCCGGAAAGATAAAAGATCAATTGAAGGGCATAGGGCTCTGGGACCTTCATCCACTAAACCTTTTCAGAATTACATGGAAAAATGAAAGGAAGGAGAAAGGGGGACTGTTCGGAGATGTGAACTATATTGAGCTTCCGGAGGAAATTACGGGAGTAAAAGCCAGAATTGTTGTATTAATTGGAAAGTATTTTCCCACAGGTGCTCATAAGGTTGGAGCTGCTTATGGTTGCCTTGCCCCCAGAATAATAACCGGAGGTTTTGATCCGACTTTCCATAAAGCGGTCTGGCCTTCAACAGGAAATTATTGTAGAGGAGGGGCTTTTGATTCTTATCTGATGGGTTGTGAATCAATAGCAATTTTACCTGAAGAGATGAGCAGGGAAAGGTTTGACTGGCTTGAAGATATCGGGTCGGAAGTGATTGCCACACCGGGATGTGAATCCAATGTAAAAGAGATATATGATAAATGCTGGGAATTAAGGGAAACCCGTGATGATATTGTTATATTCAATCAGTTTGATGAATTCGGGAATAGTGTCTGGCACTATAATATTACAGGCAGTGCCATTGAAGAAATTTTTACAAAAAACCTGAAGATGGATGGCAATGTGGCAGCATATGTTTCCGCCACAGGATCAGCCGGGACCATTGCAGCCGGTGATTACCTTAAAGAAAGATTCCCGTTGATGAGGACCATAGCATCTGAAGCCTTGCAGTGCCCCACACTTCTTTACAACGGATTCGGAGGGCACAGAATAGAGGGAATAGGAGATAAACATGTTCCCTGGATCCATAATTTAAAAAATACCGATGTTATAACTGCAATTGATGACGAGGATTGCATGAAGGTTCTAAGACTCTTTAATGAAGAAGAAGGAAAAAAAGCACTGGTATCCAATGGGGCCGATCCTGATATTGTGGGTCAGTTATCTCTTTTCGGGATTTCCTCTATTTCAAACCTTATTTCTTCCATAAAAACAGCTAAATATTTCGAACTGACCTCAGATGATATAATTTTCACCGTTGCAACGGATTCTGCAGACCTTTATGAATCAAGGATCGGGGAGATGAATACCGAAAGGGGTAACTATACCGTCATCAATGGAAATGTAGATTATGAAAGGATAATTCTGGGGGCTTCTACAGATCATTATAAAGAGTTGTCCTATGTAGATAAAAAAACTATTCATAACCTTAAATATTTTACATGGGTGGAACAGCAGAAAAAAGATGTGGAAGATCTGAACCTGTTGTGGAAGGACAGGGATATCTGGAGTAAATTGTTCAATCAACCTGATAAGTGGGATGATATGATAACCGATTTCAATAAAAGGACAGGTTTAATATAAAATAAGAATAACAAGATGGAAAATATCCTGATAAAAAACGGTAAAATTGTTACACATAACAAAATATTTTCAGGTGATATTTTCATCTCAGAAGGTAAAATTGTCTCTGTGGGTGAGGTATCTGATAATAAAGGTTTTAAAGGAAGGGAAATAGATGCATCAGGTTTGCTGATATTTCCGGGAGGGGTGGACCCCCATGTCCATATGGAACTTACTGCAGGTGAAGTTGTTTCATCTGACAATTTCAGGTCAGGCAGCAAAGCTGCACTGGCCGGAGGGACTACTACCATCATAGATTTCGTAACTCCATCGAAGGGTGAATCCCTGGCCAAAGCATTGGTTGAGAGAAAAAAAGCTGCAGAAAGTTCATTCTGTGATTATGGCCTCCACATGTCTATTGTATCTGTCTATGAAGGGATCAGAAATGAATTAAAAAAACTTGTAAGTGAAGATGGAATAATATCTTTTAAAATGTATATGGCATATAAGGATTCTGTGGGTATGGACGACAGAGATATTCTGGAAGCAATGGATATGGTCAGAGATGCAGGTGGAATATCGATGATCCATTGTGAAAATGGTGATAGTGCAGATTATCTAGGGGAAAAATTGAAAAAAGAAAGGAAAAAAACCATTGAATTTTATCCCCGGTCCCGCCCGGCGATCGTTGAATCTGAAGCTGTTGAAAGGGCAATATCCTTTTCACATCTGACTGGTTGTCCTCTTTATATTGTCCATATCTCCACTAAAGACGGAGTTGACAAAGTGCTTGAGGGGAAAAAGGAAGGGATTCCTGTTTTTGGAGAAACATGCCCCCACTACCTCCTCCTGGATGATTCTCTCTATGGATCAGGGCCGGAAAGTGCCAGGTATATCATGAGCCCCCCTTTGAGAAAAGAGATAGATAAAAGTGCTCTCTGGAGTGCCCTGAAAGATGGGATAATTGAGACCCTTGCTACAGACCATTGCCCTTTTAATAATAAAGGTGAAAATGCAATTGATGATTTTTCCCGGATACCCAAAGGTGTTGGAAGTATTGAGAACAGGCTGGGGCTCCTTTATACATTCGGGGTTTTGGAAAACCGGATAACAATTAACCAGTTTGTGAATATGATCTCTACGAAACCGGCAAAAATTTTCGGCCTCTATCCGCAAAAGGGAACAATTATGAAAGGTGCTGATGCTGACCTGGTCCTGTGGGATCCGGAAACTGAATTTTCAATATCGGTAAAAGATCAATTTCAGAATTGTGATACATCCGTTTATGAGGGATTTAAATTAAAAGGGAAGCCTGATATTGTGATCGCTGGTGGAAAGGTGGTTTTCAAAGAAGGGCTTTTTGATCTTAATAATGTCTCGGGGAAATACCTTTTCAGAAAAAGGTGATTTTTAATTTATTATATTTTTTTCTCTATCGAACCATTTTTCAATGGGGATATGATTAAAGTTCAATAGCTCTTTAAGCAGAGAATCAGGATCGTTTTCAATTACAAGAGTATCAAAATGTTCCTTCCTGAGGAAACCTTCATTCACCGTATTTTCAAGGAACTTCAGTAATTGATCAAAAAATCCGGACACATTGAGGATCCCTATGGGTTTATTTATGTATCCAAGCTGGAACCAGGTGAATATTTCAAATGTTTCTTCAATGGTCCCGATCCCTCCCGGCATCGAAATAAATGCTCCCGAGAGGTCGTTCATCATGGATTTTCTTTCATGCATGGTTTTAACCACTTTGAGCTCGGTTAATCCGTTGTGGGCTACTTCCATATCTTTAAGTTTCTCAGGGATCACTCCTGTAACTCTGCCTCCTCTGTCCAGTGCTCCTTTGGCCGCCATTCCCATAAGGCCTACATTTCCTCCGCCATATACCATCTCAATATTATTTTCCGCAAGGAGGTTGCCCAGTTTGTAGGCAGTTTCGAGGTATAACGGATCCTTCCCTTTGCTGGACCCGCAGAATACACAGATGCTTTTTATTTTTCCCATGTTTAGAATTCTACTAAAACACAACAAACATTTCCATGTAGAAAATAATAAAAAAAGGATTTAAAATTTGAAGCACGAAGTTCGAAATCTGAAACAAAAGATAATTTCCTGTTTTGTTTGGATCATTTGTATTTTTGTCATTATTATTTGTTTCGTGCTTCGATATTCGAATTTCGGATTTATTTTTTGGCTGGAAGCTGAATGCTTGGTAAAGGGGACAGGTGATAAAGTTCCCGGCAAAGCAGAAATTGAAAATTTGATGGTTAACTGGTATAAATGGGATATGGCAAAGAAGCTGTCTTACGAGAGGTATCTATGGTTCCATGCCAGGATAAAAAGGGGCAGATTTCCGAAAATATCAGACCTTTCGGAAAAATTTGAAATTTCGACACGCCAGGCATCGAGAGAGATCGAATTTATGCGTAATTTTTTTAATGCCCCCATCGAATATTCACCGGATGAATCAGGTTATTACTATTCCGACGACAAGTTTGAACTTCCGGGACTCTGGGCTTCGGAAGAAGATATAATAACTTTGATCTTAGCAAAAAGATTATCCTCTACGATCCCCCATAAAAAAAAGAAAAAAAATCTCGATTTGTTCCTGAAAAAGATCTTTGATGAATCGGGGATAGATTTTGAGGAACTTGAGAAACGGATCTCTCTGAAAAATATAAGGTACTATAAAGTTTCTCCGGGGATATTTGAATCGGTGATTTTAGCTCTTAACAATAAAAAAAAATTAAAGATCATTTACGATTCTCCTTATAGTGAAAAAAAAACAGAGAGGGTTATCAGTCCTGTCCATCTGCTTCTTTATATGGGAAACTGGCATCTGATCGCTTTCTGTGAACATAAGAAAGATTACCGTGATTTTGTCCTTTCGAGGATAAGCGGAGCAATTATATTGAAAGATCCGATCCCGGCCAGATTATTAAAGACCGGGTTTAAAAAAAAGATCGAGGGAAAGTATGGGATCTTTTTTGAAGGAGAACAGAAAGATGTGGTCCTCAGATTCTCTCCAAATTCATCAAAGATTGTAAAAGATCAGATATGGTTCCCGGGACAAAAAATTGAAGAAGAGAAAGGATGTGTGGTCCTGACTCTACAGGTATCTGATTTCAGGGAAATAATAAAGGATATTTTAAGTTTCGGATCGGAAGTTGAGGTTATATCTCCACCGGAACTCCGGGACCTCGTTAAAGAAAAAATAAAAAATCTGAAAAAATTATACAAGATCTAAATTATAACTTTAAACTAAATTAATTTTTCTTCCGGCAACGACATTATTTGTCTTACACCCCCATTTATAATATTGTCAGGAGGTAATAATGGAAAAATTTTCAGAGCTTGAAGAAATTGCAAAGAATTATGTTTTAAAGAATGGCCAGATCTCTCTTGGAGATATTGAAACTCCCAGTTTTATCAGAAGAAGGTATAATCTTATCTATCGGGAACCTGAGAAAAAGAAGATATCTACAAATGTACCGGGAAAGATCACAAAACTTTTGAATGAATTATTTGGTGAAGAGGATGTTCAGTTTGCTTAAAATTGAATTTTCAAAAAAGTAAAATTGTGGTAACATAACCCACTATGAACCTGAACGAAATTGACACACATCTAATGGATCTTCATCTTCATACTTTTGCCTCGGACGGAGAAATGTCAGGTGATGAGATATTAGATATTGCCGCAGAGATCGGGCTGCAAAAAATTTCAATTACAGATCATGACGGACTTGGTGTACATATAACAGACGGGAAACGGTTGAAAGAAAAAGGATCTGATTCTGGAATAGAACTGATCACAGGTATTGAACTTGATAGCGAGTATAACGGGATTGAGGTACATATTCTCGGTTATGATCTTGATATTCACAATAAAAATCTTTTACAGCATCTTGAAGAGATACATTTTCTTAGAAAAAAAAGGATCGGGGAGATCCTTGATAAAGTAAACCTGAACCTTGGAAAAAAGGGCATTCCTGAAAAAGATATATTTGTAAAAGGGAGAGAAACACTTATGAAACCCCACATAGTGAGGGAACTTCTGAAAAAAGATATTTTCAGTTCTTATAAAGATGCAGCGAAGTGGATCTCAAAAAATTGCCCGGCAGATACCATAGTGCCGAAACTTCCATCAGAGGATATAGTAAAAATAATTAAAGATGCGGGTGGAAAAGCTGTTATTGCACATCCCGGGTATTATATCCACAGCGGTAAGGTAAATCTTGATACCATGATAACTGATCTGCTCAGATACGGCCTCGATGGAGTTGAGGTTTTTTATGATTACTTCAAACTTTCTCCCGGTGATTTTTCAAGATCTTATCAAAAAGAGATTCTCGCTTTGATCAGGAGAAAAACAGAAAAATATGGCCTTTTCTTTACAAGAGGCAGTGATGCTCATAATGTGAATGAGATGAGGGAGAGGAATACAAAGGCGGAATAATTTGAAAAAATTACTTCTTCATATATGTTGCGCACCATGTGCTGTTTATGTAGTAAGAAAATTGATGGAGGAGTATGATGTCACCGGGTTTTTTTATAATCCCAATATTCATCCGGTGAAAGAATATGAGTTCAGGGTTGAAGAAACAAAAAAGGTTGCAGAAAAACTGAATTGGAAGGTTATATTATCCGAATATGATATTAAAAACTGGTTCAAATTGATCAGAGGACATGAGAAAGATCCCGAAAGGGGAGAAAGATGTTCTATCTGTTTTAATATGAGGTTTGATAAAGTTTTCCAATATGCAAAGGAAAATGATTTTGATATGGTAGCATCGACACTTTCCATAAGTCCATATAAAGCTATCGACCAGATAAACAGGGAAGGATATTTATTAAGCCGGAAATACGGGGTTGATTTTTTACCGGAAAATTTTAAGAAAAGAGATGGCTTTAAAATCGGAACGGTAATGAGCCATGATCTGGGGATAAAACATCAGGATTATTGTGGATGTGTTTTTTCATTGAGGGACAGGAACAGACAGTTAAAAAAATAATGTCACTTTTCAGAAATTCTTTTTCTGATCACCTGAAAGACATCTTTCAGGTCCGTAAAATCTTTATAGATCTTCTTTAGCTGGCTTATGTCACTGATCTCAAATGTTATTTTGATTTTACTTGTATTCTGTGTAATATTTTCATTTTCGATCTTTTTAATATTCGAATTATGATTCGCCGTTATGTTTGAGACCTGACTGAGGATACCCGGGCTGTCATTAACGATCAGATCATATTTAACAAGCTGGATAAATTCTGCTGTATCATTCCATTGAACACTTTTGACCCTGTCACTGATAACATTCTTCAGACTGGAACAATTATCCCTGTGTATTACCAGGCCTCTGTTCAAAGTGATATATCCTCTTATTTTTTCCCCTTTGACAGGATTACAACATTTGGCAAACACAAAATCTATATTCTGATATCCTTCAACACTTATCAATTTATATAATTGGTCCTTTTTTCTTGTTACGGTTTTTTTAGGTTTTATCTCCAGGACTTCCACTTCACTGAAAATTGTCCTGAGGGTTTTTTTGTCAAGACTCTTTTTGTTTGACCCCAGATCTCTGTAAAAGGTTTCGCAATCTGTATAGTGTAACCTATTTAACCTTCCCAGAACTTCATCACTATTCAGTTTCAGTTTATATTTTTTTTTGTATTCCCTTAACACTTTACTCCACAATCTACGGCCTTTTTCAATATTTTTTTTATTCTCTTTCTGCTGAATAAAATTTAATATTTTCTTTCTTGCTTTATTTGTCGCTACATGCTTCAGCCAGTCAATACTGGGAGATACATTTTTTGATGTCTGGATTTCAATTACATCTCCGGAACTCAGTTGCTTTTTGATCGGCACCATATGTTCATTTACGATAGCTCCCTTGCAATGATCGCCTACTTCAGTATGTATGGCATATGCGAAATCAATTGGTGTTGATCCTGCTTTCAGATTTATCACTTTACCTTTGGGAGTAAAAACATAGAGCTCTTTTTCAGTAAGGTCACCTTTGACCAGGTTCAGAAAATCTGTGGGATTAGGGTTTTCCTTATGAATCTCTATCATCTCCCTGAACCAGTGGAGCCGGTTATCATTTTCAAGAAATGAAATTCCGTCTTTATATTTCCAGTGAGCTGCGATTCCCTCTTCTGCAACCCTGTGCATCTCTTTAGTCCTTATCTGTATCTCATATTTTATTCCTTCTCCGGAAATTATTGTTGTATGTATAGACTGGTAGCCGTTATTTCTCGGGTTAGCAATAAAATCCCTCCACCTTCCCGGAATAGGCCTGTATCTCTGATGGATCTCCCCCATTATTGCATAACAATCTTCTATTGAATTAAGTATTATTCTGAGGCCCAGAAGGTCAAAAACACTGTTGAGATCAATATTCTGTCTTTTTAATTTTCTGTAGATAGATATCTCTCTCTTTATCCTGTAATGGATATCTCCTTTTATTCCAAAATCTTTCAATATTTTTTTCAACTCTTTCTGGAACAACTCCAGTTTCTGTTGGGCCCATTCTTTTTTATTTCCTATTTCACTGCTGATCCTTTCATGTTCCTCAGGATATGAATATTTGAATGAAGTATCTTCCAGGATACCTTTTATTTTTCCCATTCCCAGCCTTGCGGCAATAGGAGCATAAATATCCAGAGTCTCTTTTGCGATCCTTTTTCTCTTTTCAGCTTTGAGAGCCCCCAGTGTACTTATATTGTGCATTCTGTCTGCAAGTTTTATCAGAATGACCCTGACATCATGAGTCATTGCAATGATCATTTTTTTTAGCGTTTCTGCTTTTGCATTCTCTGCATCCATATCCGATATCTTGGTGATCTTTGTAACACCCCAGACAATATCTCCGATCTCTTTTCCAAAAAGCCTGTTTATATCTTCTATAGAATATGAAGAATCTTCAACCACATCGTGAAGCAGGCCGGAAGCAATAGATATTTCATCCAGTTTCATGTCCGCCAGGATAGCAGCAACAGACAATGGGTGGGTAATATATGATTCTTTGGATGCTCTTGTCTGGTTCAGGTGTGCATCTGCAGCTATTGAATATGCTTTTTTTAAAAGTTCAGTATTAGCATTTTTGTGATAGTTTAAAACCCTTTCCTGAAGCTCAAAAAATCTTTTAATCATTTTGTAAAGAATATAGTACAATTTTTTGGCAATATCAACAAGAGTAAATCCGGTGCTGAACAAATTTACTGTTACCTGTATTTCTGTTACAATAAAAGGATGAAAAAACTGATCCTTGCCATGCTGATATTCCCCGTGTTTTTTGTGTCTGTCGGGGGAAAAGATTATTTTCTTCTACGTAAGAATATGGTAGACAAACAGATATTGAAAAGGGGAATTACCGATAAAAGGCTGATCAATGCATTCATGAGAGTTAAAAGGCACCTTTTCGTAAAGGAAGAATTCAGGAAAGATTCCTATGGAGACTTTTCGCTTGAGATCGGTGAGGGGCAATCAATTGACCGGCCTTATGTAGTTGCCATGATGACATATGTCATTGCACCTGATTATAATAAAAAAGTACTTGAAATAGGTACAGGGTCCGGTTTTCATGCAGCAATTCTTGCTGAACTTGTTAAAGAGGTTTTTACTATTGAGAACAGGCCTTTACTGGCAAAAAAAGCAAAGAGGCAACTTGACTCTCTGGGCTATAAAAATATAAAGTTCAGGATCGGGGATGGTGCACTGGGTTGGAAGGGCTATGCTCCCTTTGACGGAATAATATGCACTTATTCGCCAGACCATATTCCTCCCGACCTTCTGGAACAGCTTGCCGTTAATGGGAGGATGATAATTCCCGTGAGTTATTCCTCAAAAGTGCAGGAGTTTATTCTTATTGAAAAAGATGCATCGGGAAACCTTAAAAGGACAAACCTGATACCGGTTCCTTTTGTCCCGTTCATAAGGGGAAAGGATGAAAAATAGTATTCTTAATGATCTGAACAAAGCACAGGCGGAAGCGGTCAAATTCACAGGGGAACCACTCCTGATAATTGCCGGGGCAGGGTCCGGGAAAACCAAAGTTATAACAATGAAGATTGCCTACCTGATAGAAGAGATGAATTATTCTCCCCTGAATATTCTCGGTGTGACATTTACAAATAAGGCGGCAAATGAGATGAAAAGCAGAATAACCGAAATGACCGGACTTGACCCCAGGTTATTCAATATATCAACTTTTCATTCTCTCGGGCTGAGGATCCTCAGAGAAGCGGGAAAAGCTTATGGGTATGATCATAACTGGAGTGTAGGTGATGATAAAGATCAGAAAAAGGTAATCGAAAAATATATAAAAGAAAAATTTTCATATTTTACAAATGATATGGCTGATGATGTTATAAAAAAAATAAACAGGGAAAAAATGAATCTTAATTATCCCAATAATAAAGATATTCTTTACAGAAGGGGGTTATCGGAAGCAGAGATTGATATATTTTCCTATTATTATAATTTTCAGAAGGAGAATAAAGTATGGGATTTTGAGGACCTGATCTCCCTCCCTGTTATCCTTATGAGAAATGATCCCGGCTTAAGAAAAAAATATGAAACCAGGTTTAAATACGTAATGGTTGATGAGTTTCAGGATACAAACCCGAACCAGTATGAATTAATGAAGTCTATTGCATCAGGCCACAGGGGAATCACTGTTGTTGGTGATGATGATCAGGCAATATATTCATGGAGAGGAGCGAACATCCGTTTTCTTCTTGATTTTGAAAAAGATTTTAAAGGTACAAAAATATTGAAACTGGAAAGGAATTACCGTTCCACAAAGCATATACTTTCTTTTGCCAATAAAATTATCAGGAAGAACAGGTTCAGAAAGTATAAAGAGATGTGGACTGAAAAGGATGAAGGGAATCCTGTCACTCTCTATCTGACAAGTTCAAAAGAGAGTGAAGCGGAAAATATTGGTGATCTGATTGAATTCCTTTTAAAAGAAAAACCTGAAATATTTCCTGTTGCAATTTTATACAGGATCAATTCCCAGTCTTTCCCTTTTGAAACGGTCTTTCAAAAACGTGATATTGATTACAGGATCGTTAAGGGACTCAGGTTTTTTGACAGGAAAGAGATCAAAGATACAATCGCCCTTTTAAAGCTTACACTGAACATTAAGGATGACATCTCATTTGTAAGGGTGACAGATTTTCTCCCTCTGGGGATAGGTGAAAAGACAATGTCTGTGATCCGTAAGACCGGAATGGAGAAAAAACTCTCCCTTGTGGAAACCCTTAAAAATCATTTTCCGGAAAAGTTCAGTTCAAAACCACTCTTTGAAAATATATTTAAATTAAATGAAAAAAAAGATGAAATGAGTGTTTCTGAAATACTTTCAATCCTGCTGAATGTATCAGGTTATATTGATTATCTGAAAAGGAGGGGGGAAAATGACAGGCTATTCAATATTGATGAATTGAAAGAATTTATTGAAAAATGGGAACTGGAAAGCGAGAATAACAAAGATTTTTCAGAACTTCTTGACCGTCTCTCCCTGGAATCGGGTGGAAAGGAGGAAAAAAGGTCTGCAAAAGTCCTCCTTCTGACCATGCACAATTCGAAAGGGCTGGAATACCCCACTGTTATTATTGCAGGAGCAAACTCAACATTTTTACCTTTTTTTATGAGGAAAGGGCAGTCGGAAATTGAAGAGGAAAGGAGGCTGTTATATGTTGCTTCCACAAGAGCAGTTGACCGCCTTATTATTTCAACAGGAGGCCCGAGGGAATCAAAGTTTTTATCTGAAACAGATCTAAATTCAATTAATATTGCATATTCATATGGGGAATTATTGAACAGTTTCGTACCCTCCGGGCAGTTTGCCCCTTTTGAAAGTGAACCTGAAGAACCTGAAAAGATAGTTTCTCACCCCATCTTCGGAGAAGGTGTGATAATCAAACAGATTGATGACAATAAGATTCTGATCAATTTCAGTGAAAGAGGGGAAAAACTCATCGATACATCAATAGTAAACCTCCAATTCCACGAAGATTAAATTAGTATCTCTACTTGATAGTTATATGGTTTCTGTATTATAATTTTACTATGGATGCAAGAACAAAGATCGAAGAGGAAAAGCTGTCAAATATACTTAATCCTAAAAAGAGTAATAAAGAATTTAAGATCACTATCAGGTTCCAGAAGCATTTGTCAAAAAAATATGAAAAGGCTGTGGAACTTGCCAAAAAAAATCCCACTTTCATGGATGAAGGTGAAGGTGAATTCTATAAGGTATATGTCAGTTATTTTCCGGAAGAGGTGGATGCTCTCTATGAGTTGTTTGAACTTGTCAAAGAGCAGGAAACCACAAAAATTTATCTGAATAACAAGCTAATCCCTTATATTCAGGACCTGTGGTTATTTCTCATGTGGTTCTACAGGGTGAAATAATCGTGATCAAATGACGCCAGGATCTTCATTTGCATTTAGCTCTATATATATTTTTTAAATTGCTTGACATTTATTAAGTATTAAACTATATTTTACACTTTGAGGAGGTATGATGAAAAAATTATTACTCTCATTTTTAGTTCTCACACTGGCAGTATTTTTCTTGTTAAATTTGACTGGTTGCCAGAAATTAAAAGTTTCCAATTTAAGTGCAAATAAACATCTTAAAGAGGGTAACAAACTTTATACACAGGAAAAATTCAGGAAAGCTTCAGAGGAATATGAAAAAGCTCTTGAAAAAAATCCGGATCTTAAAGTAGCATACCTTTATCTTGGAACATGTTATAGTTCTCTATATAAACCGGGCAAAGATACAGAAAGAAATAAAGCATACAGCGAGAATTCAATTAAGTTTCTGCTGAAAGCGGAAGAAGCTTTTCCTGAACAGGATAATGTAATTATTGCTCTGGGCAGTATGTATGATAAGCTTGGTAACTTTGACGAAGCGGAGAAATATTTTCTTAAGATTCTGGAGAAATCATCAGATGATCCGAAAGCCTATTATACTCTGGCTAATTTTTATTCCCAGAATGGTAAATATATCAAAGCTGAAGAGATGTATGAAAAGAGGATAGAACTTGATCCCAAAGATCCTTCTGCCTATCACTATTTTGCAGTTTATCTTCAGAATTACAGAATGTGGGATAAAGCAGTAGATGCTCACAAAAAGAGAATATTCTCTATGATAGATAACAGCCTGCTTGATTATTTCAAGGATATAGACAAGATAAAAGCAGATATAACAAGAATAAGTGATATTAATAAATATATAACAAATGTTGAAAAGAATAAAGCGATCCCGGCTGAGACCAGAAAGCAGCTTACCTCAGAAAAGAGGAAAGAACTGGAAAATTTCCCCACTATGGAAGAAGCAATAAATCAGATAAAAGCAAAAGAAACTGAAATGAATGAAGCCGTTGCAGTAGTTGAAGCAAAATTGAACGAAAAGAGTGATGAAGAAAAATTGAAATTGGCAGAAGCTTATTATTCTCTTGGTGTTGTTGCATGGAACAAAAGTTACCAGACACCGGTGGATGAAGATATCCTTCCTGCAAAAGATAGACGGGAAGCAATTGAATTTGGCTTTAAGTCTCTGAATAAAGCAATTGAACTTTCTCCCGAATATCCTAACCCTTACTCATATATGGGACTTCTCTGGAGAGAGATGATAAAGGTTGACCCCTCAAAAAGCGATGAGTATGTAAAGAAGAACAATGAATATAATAAAATGTTCAAAGATATTTATATAAAGAGGAAAAAGAGGGAAGATTATCTGAAAGAACTCGAAGAACTGGAAAAATAATTCCTGCAGTTTTACTGTTTGAAGTAGAAGTTCTCTTTGTTTGACGTTATAATTTAAAGGGGATAAAAAATGGATAAGCTATCAGTTTCAAAAAAGGGAAGTTTTGATGATTTTTACCACAGGATCAGAAAGAAAATTTTAAGCTGGTTTAAGAGTGGTAAACTGGATAAGAAAACAGGAAAATGGACTGATAATTTTCTTCAGTATCTCCTTGTTTTTCCCGATCTTGTCCATCTCCTTATAAAGCTTTTTTCTGATAGAGAGGTACCTCCCAGAATAAAGGGATTTATTGTTATGGGTTTTGCCTATCTGATATCCCCTATAGATATCATTCCGGATTTTATACCTGTTGCAGGCTTGATTGATGACCTTTTGATAACTGTAATTATTTTAAATAAGATTATTAACAGTGGTGACGAAAAACTTGTCGGTAAAGTAAAATCATATTGGGCAGGAGAAGATGATATCCTGGTCAAGGTCAGGGAAATAACAGGTGTTATGAATGATGTATCTTCCCAGATACCAAAATCTATATCAGATTTTTTAAAAAAGAGAAAATGATCTTTGCCGGGATCAATGTTTGAAATCGTGTTTTAGTATATTTTTAATCGAAATCTTGAAGAACTCTTTTTTTACAAGATCCTCAAAATGAGACCACACATCGGCGGTTACACATTCATCCCCCAGAGGGCATCCTGACTCCCTTGAACATCCTGATATTTTCAATGACTCATCATAGGATTCGAAAATAGAGGATATGAATATTTCTTCAGGCTTTTTGTTGAGTTTGTAGCCCCCATATTTTCCCTGGATACTTGTTATTAATCCTGATCTTTCCATTGGGCCGGCTAGTTTTCTGAGATATTTCGGAGATACCAGCATCTTCTTGCCGAGAATCTCTGTGTTGACCACTTCTCCCTTTTCAGCAAGAAGAACCAGCATCCTAAGGCCGTATCTTATCTTTGTATTTATCTTCATGAGCTTAAAATATAAGTATTTTTTAACATTTTGTCAACTGTTTTAAATATTTTTTAACTAATTAAGTTATATTTAAATTTATTGACTTTAAAGTGAAAAAATACTATATTTTGCCAATGAAATATATAAAAATCATTTTGGTACTGATTGTTGTTATTTTTCTTCTTTATGTATTTCTCAACAATGTGGACCTTGCCAATGTGTGGAAATTATTATCAAGAGTTAACTTTATTTATCCGTTGGTCTTTTTGATTGGCCTTTTCCTTCAATTTTTTATACGGGGATACAGGTGGGGTATTCTGTTCAGGCCTTATAAAAAGAAAATATCGCTTTTAACTTTATATAATTATACTGTGATCGGTTTTCTTATAAATACAATTATTCCCGGCAGGATTGGCGAACCTGCACGCGGGATTATGATCGCGGATGAGGAATCTGTGAAAAGAAGCCATGGACTTGCAACTGTTGTTCTTGAGAGGATGATAGACTTCCTGGTGGTCCTGCTTTTATTTTTTGTCTCACTTTCCTTCATGAAAGGTGATAGTTCCCCATTGTTAGTGCAGCTTAAAAAAGGTGCTTCTATTTTTCTCCCTGTTGTGTTGATTGTGTTTGCCTCTTTTTTCCTTATAAATACCGGAAAGATTTCTGCTTTATTTGAAAGATTTATCAGATTCTTGTCAAAATTAATTCCTATGAAATTCAGGGAAAAAGTGGTTGACTTTTTGATAAATTTTATGGGAGCTCTGAAATTAAATCTTGGTTTCGTAGATTATATTAAACTTTCTCTATCCTCTGCTCTGGTTTGGATATTTCTTATCCCTTTCTACTGGTTCCTGATGCAGGGATTTCCTTTTGGTAGTTCCCTATCCCTTTTTGAGATAATTCCATATTTCAGCATAATTGTTTTTGCCGCAGCCATACCTACTCCTGCAATGGCGGGGAGTTTTGATTTGGCATCAAAAAAAGGATTACTTGAACTGTATAAAAATAATAAAGGAAGTATAATAACCGGGGATGATGCTATTGCATATACCCTTCTCGTTCATGTTCTGATCCTTGTTGTTATTATTATTCCCGGAGTGATCGCATTGTTATCAAAGGGGATTAACTTAAAAAATATTAAAAAAATAAAAGAGAAGAAAGATGAAATGTCCTGATTGTAATAATTTTGAAGACCGGGTCATTGAGACGAGAGAGAGCAAGGATGGAGTATATATAAGAAGGCGAAGAGAATGTCTGGAGTGCGGGAAAAGGTTCACGACATATGAAAAGATCGAAGGTATTTTGTTAATGGTAGTAAAAAAAGATGGCAGAAGAGAAGAATTTGACCTGGACAAAGTACGAAAAGGGCTTTACAGAGCTGTGGAAAAAAGGCCGGTTCCGAGAAAACAGATAGAACAGATATCCACTCAGGTAGAAGAGAAAGTATCAGGGTCTGAAAAAGAAATTTCCACAAAGCAGATCGGAGAATTTATTATGGATAGATTGAAATCACTTGATAAAGTAGCTTATGTCAGATTTGCTTCTGTTTATTTTGATTTCAGAAGCCTGGAGGAATTTATGAATGAGCTTCATGTCCTTTTAAAAAAGGAGGAATGATGGGAAAAAAAAATTATCCGTTTTTTGAGATTGAAGATAAAGAAGAATTCCCTGCCGGAATTCGAACCAACCAGGACTGGGAACCCTTTACCAATATTTATGAAACAGATAAATTTGTTATAATTGAAATGGAATTGCCTGGTGTACCTATTGATGATATATCAATTGTTCTGACCGATAACAGACAACTGATTGTGAAAGGTGTAAAAGAACAACCCCGGTATATGGATACCGGAATTAATTATTATCTTTTTGAGAGGAAATTTGGTAGTTTTCAGAAAAAGATCCTGATCGATTTTCCTATTGAGAGTGAAAAAATAAGATCTGTTATGGAAAATGGTGTATTAGTTATTGAAATACAAAAAAAACTGGTAGAAAAAATCTCAGTTAAAATAAAATAAGGAGTCCATCGTGGCTGAAGAAAAAAATAAAAAAAAAATAAACAAAAAGCAGATTAATGAGGAAAAAATTGATATACCGGATTCACTACCGGTTCTGGTTTTAAGGGATATAGTAGTATTTCCCTATATGATAGTTCCTCTTTATGTGGGAAGGGTCAAATCAAAAAAAGCTGTTGATAAAGCGTTGAATGGTGACAGGATGATCCTCCTTCTTACTCAGAAAGATGCAGCGGTTGAAGATCCCTCCATTGATGAAATGTACAGAATGGGTACAGTTGCACTGATAGTAAGAATGTTAAAGTTACCGGACGGAAGGATGAGAGTACTTGCACAGGGACTGTCAAGAGCAAAAGTAAAAACCATTAATGATGACGGTAAGGTAAGAATAGCAAAAATTGATCTGGTAGAGGATAAAGAACCGAAGCGGCTCACCATAAAGAACAAGGCTATCATTAAGAATGTCAGAGAAAAATTTGAACAGACAGGGAAACTGGGCAAACAGATCCCCAATGAGATATTTGTAATTACGGAGAATATAAGTGAACCGGGGAAGCTGGGAGATATAATAGCTTCCAATCTGGACCTGAAACTTGAGAATTCCCAATCAATACTTGAAGAGGAAAATTCGATCTCAAGGTTAAAAAAAGTATATGACCTTTTAAATTATGAACTTGAATTGCTGAATATCCAGAACCAGATAAATTTAAAAGCACAGGGTGAAATGGACAAGAATCAGAGAGAATATTTCCTCAGACAGCAGTTAAAAGCAATAAAAAAGGAACTTGGCGAAGGTGATGAGAATGAGGATGAGATCAACTCTTATATAAAAAAACTTGAAGAGATAAAAATACCCAAGGATGCAAAGGCAGAGATAGAAAAAAACATTGATCGCCTCAGAAAAATGCATCCTGAATCTGCAGAGAGTACAGTTGTAAGAAATTATCTTGACTGGATGATGGATCTGCCGTGGGAAGTATCAACAAAGGATGATCTTAACATGAAGAGAGCAAAAAAGATCCTTGACCAGGACCACTATGGCCTGGATAAAGTAAAAGAGAGGGTATTGGAATATTTGAGTGTGAGGAAACTTACATCAAAAGCAAGTGGGCCAATCCTCTGTTTTGTCGGCCCTCCGGGAGTGGGAAAAACATCTCTGGGTAAATCAATCGCAAGGGCGTTAAATAAAAAATTTGTAAGGATATCACTTGGCGGTGTACGGGATGAAGCAGAAATAAGAGGCCACAGGAGGACATATATAGGTGCTTTACCAGGGAAAATAATCCAGGAATTGAAGAAAGCCAGTTCAAACAATCCTGTATTTATGATGGATGAAGTTGATAAGATAGGTGCAGATTTCAGAGGAGATCCATCCTCAGCGTTACTGGAGGTCCTTGATCCTGAACAGAATGATACTTTCACGGATCATTATCTTGGGGTTCCTTTTGATCTTTCAAAAGTGTTATTTATTACAACGGCAAATATGCTTGAGCCTATACAGCCCGCATTCAGGGACAGGATGGAGATCATTCACATTCACGGATATACGGAAGAGGAAAAAGTGGAAATTGCAAAGAGACATCTCCTACCCAGGCAGGTCAAATCAAATGGCCTCAATAAAAATTTGATAGAATTTTCTACCGGAGCCATAAAAAATATTATAAGCCTGAATACAAGAGAAGCCGGGGTAAGGAATCTTGAGAGAGAAATAGGAAATATTTGCAGAAAGGTTGCCAGGAAGGTTGCATCAGGAGAGAAACGCTTATATAAAATTACAGTGAAAAATATTGAAAAATATACGGGGCCTCCTAAATTATTCAAGGATCAGCTACTGGAAGAGGATATGGTTGGAGTTTCTACCGGTATGGCCTGGACACCTTATGGAGGAGATATATTATTTGTTGAAACGAAACTTATTCCCGGAAAAGGGAAATTAATATTGACCGGTTCATTGGGAAAAATTATGCAGGAGTCAGCTTCAGCAGCACTCAGCTTTCTGAAATCAAAAGTTGATGAAATGTCCATAAAAAAAGAATTGTTCGAAAACAATGATATTCATATTCACCTTCCGGAGGGAGCTATCCCGAAAGACGGGCCTTCTGCAGGAGTCGCCCTTATCACAGCTCTTACATCGGTATTTTGTGAAAAAAAAGTTAACAGAAAGGTTGCCATGACGGGGGAGATAACTCTCAGAGGCAAAGTCCTTCCTGTGGGTGGTATTAAAGAGAAAGTTCTGGCGGCAAAGAGGGCCGGGATAAAAAAAATAATATTACCGGAAAAAAATAAAAAAGACCTTAAAGATATAAAGGAAATTTATCTTGCAGGTATCGAATTTATATTTGTAACAGATATAGAAAAAGCAGTAAATGAGGCCTTAAAAGATAAAGTGTTTAATGAATGAGACTGAATTTGTAGAATTTCTGAAGAGGGATTTTTCTTTTTCCAGAGGAGTTGGTATTGGTGATGATACCTCTATAATAAAAACAGGAGATACATATCAGCTTATTACAAAAGATATCCTTGTAGAAAATATTCATTTTAACAGGGATTATTTTTCAATGGAAGATATTGCTCTGAAGGCAATTGAGGTAAATATAAGTGATATAGCAGCTATGGGTGGAAAACCTGAATATTTCTACCTGGGGCTGGGTTTCCCTTCTGAGTCGGGAAAAATTGATCTGAAAGATTTTTTTAAAGGAATAAAAAAAGGGTGTAGAAAGTGGGATGTGGAACTTGCCGGAGGAGATTATTCCAAAGCTTCTGAAATATTCATCTCCATAACAATGGTAGGAACTTCACCCTCTCCTGTCAGGAGGTCCGGAGCAGAGACAGGAGACCTGGTAGGTGTTTCCAGGATAACAGGTGAGTCGGCCATAGGGCTGGAACTCTTGAAAGCAGGAATAAAAAATAATTATTTTGCAAAAAAGCACATAGAAACAGAACCTGAAATTGTAAAGGGCCTTGAACTGAACGGATATGTAAGCTCTATGATAGATATTTCTGACGGGCTTATAATTGATCTGAAGAGGTTGTTGGAAAGTTCAGGAAAAGGTGCTGTGATCCACTATGAGAAGATCCCGGCCACTAAAAAAATGGAGGATATTTGTAAAAAATATTCTTTTGATAAAAAACAGTTTGTCCTTTCCGGCGGTGAAGATTTTGCACTCCTCTTTACAATTGATGAAAGATCTGAAAAATTATTGAGCAAAAAAAAGATCTCATACCGGATAATCGGTAAGATCGTTAAAGAAAAAGGTTTGAAAATTATGGAAGGAGGGAAGATCCTGGAAATATCTCATGAAGGATATGACCATCTCTCCAAAGGGTAAAACCTCTATTTACATTGACATTTTGTTTGAAATATAGTATAAAATTGTATTATTATGAGCAGGATATTTCTTATTTTACTTATTATATTATCTCTGACAGGCTTTAACAAATCATCCCAGGATGAACTGATAAGGCTGAAGACATCAGTTAACCCGAAAGTGATCAGACAGGGCCAGGAGGGAGAGTTATCCATAAAGATCATTCCCACTGAAGGAATAAGAATATCATCAAATCCGGATATCCGGATCAATTTTAATA
Source organism: Acidobacteriota bacterium (assembly GCA_039714255.1). Taxonomy (GTDB): domain Bacteria; phylum Acidobacteriota; class Aminicenantia; order UBA2199; family UBA2199; genus UBA647. The sequence continues at coordinate 14,520 of JBDLJQ010000001.1, read as the reverse complement.
AAAATGAGAATATCCAATTCTCCAAGGTTTTTTTTACCGGAGCGGAATTGGATTATAATACGATCCAGGAAGATAATTTTATTTTTTATAAGTTTGATGAGGAAGAAAAATCAATAAGATTCAAGGTCAAAGATACTTCTCTGACAGGAAAACAGAGATTAAACGGGGAAGTGATATTTACAGCTATTTTCAAAGACAAATGGTCAGTAAAAACCTTCCAGAAGTTCAGTGCAGGATTTACCTCGAGAAAGAGTAAAAATTTAAAAAAGAGATAATCAGTTTTTTCTTTACTATATTTAAAGGAGTAATTAATGGATATTCTTAAAAAATGTTATGATTATACCAGGGTTGAAGATGCAAAAGCCTCAGGGCTTTATCCTTATTTTACTGAGATTGAAAAAGTCGAAGGTGATAATGTATGGGTGGGCGGTGAAAAAATACTTATGGTGGGCTCAAACAATTATCTTGGACTCTTTGACAATGAAGATATAAAAAAATCAACAATAGAGGCTGTACAAAAATATGGGTCATCAACCTGCGGTTCACGATTTCTTAACGGTACATATTCTCTTCATGTGAAACTGGAAGAAAAGATAGCAGATTTTATGGGAAAAGAAGAGGCTCTGATGTTCTCGACAGGTTTTCAGACAAATCTCGGTGTTATATCCGCAATAGCCGGTAGAAATGATATTATAATAATAGACAGGATGGTACATGCTTCTGTAATGGATGCTGTCAGGTTGTCATTTGCAGATACTGTTAAATATAAGCACAATGATATGGCAGATCTTGAGGAAAAGCTGAAGAGGCTTCCTGAAGATAAAGGGAAAATAATTATTGTTGATGGAGTTTTCAGTATGGAAGGTGATATGGCCAACCTTCCCGAAATAGTAAAACTTTCCAAAAAATATAATACCCGTGTGATGGTTGATGATGCCCATGGTGTGGGTGTTATGGGAAAAAATGGAAGAGGGACCTGTGAACATTATGGCGTTATTGATGATGTGGATCTTATAATGACCACATTTTCAAAATCATTTGCATCTCTCGGGGGATATGTTGTGGGAGACTCTAAAGTAATTCAGTATATTAAACATAATGCCAGATCATTGATCTTTTCTGCTTCTATTACACCGGCAGCTTTAGGGGCTGCAGAGAGAGCTCTTAAATTTATTCAGGATGAGCCGTGGAGAAGGGAAAGATTGTGGGAAATAACCAGGATAATAAATAAAAAACTTACGGAGATGGGATATTATACGGGTAATACCGAAACTCCAATTATCCCTGTTTTTATCCGTGATTATGAAAAAACCTTTAAATTGTGGCATTTTCTAAGAAGCTTTGGTATTTTTACCAATCCGGTGATAGCACCTGCAGTGCCTCCTGAAGATTCTCTGATAAGAACATCGTTCACTGCGATCCATTCTGATGAAGACCTCGATTTTATTTTAAAAGGGTTCTATGAGGGCGGCAAAGCTTTAGGTATTATTTAAACAAAAAAAATTGCTGACACTATCAGTAGTAGTAATAAGTTATAATTCGTCCTCTTTTCTGGAAAAAAATATCAGATCTCTGTTAGGCCAGAGTAAAAAATTTAAACAGATAATTATAGTTGATAACAATTCCACCGATAATTCCCGGGAAATAATAAAAGAATATGATGAAGTTTCCCTTGTGGCTCCAGGGCAAAATGTCGGGTATGCTGCAGGAGCAAATCTTGGTATTTCTGAATGCAGATCAGACCTGATCCTTGTGGCAAATTCTGATATATATCTTGAAAGTGATTTTAATGAAAATGTGATATCCAAATTTGAAGAGGACCGTAAAATTTCTCTCCTCTCCCCCCTGATACTCAGATTTGATAAAATGATAGTAGATTCAGCGGGGCAGATGTTTTCAAGATCACTTTACCCTGTTGAGATCGGGTTTAACAGGGATAAAAATAAACTTGATATAAAGGAAAGGAGTGTTTTCTCTGTCTGTGGAGCGGCAACCGTATTCCGCAAAAATGCTCTTGAAAAACTTAAAGTTGAAAATGAATATTATGACGAGGCTTTTTTTATGTTCTGGGAAGATTTTGATATAGGCTGGAGGGCAAACCTTTATGGAATGAAAACAATAATGTCTCCCACTGCAATTGTTTATCATTTCAGAGGCGGAACTCTGAAAAAGAATTTTACAACCAGGTTCTCAATGGCTCTCAGCCGCAGCCCGGAAATAAAATATCACCTCATCAAGAACAGATATCTTACATTGATAAAAAATTTCAGGTTTAAAAAATTCTGGTATCTCATCCCTTTTATGATTTTTAAAGATATTATATGGGTGGGAATGTTGACAATGAGTTCCCCCAAAATTATAATAAAATTGTTCAGCTCAGGAGGTTTTATCATATCAGCTTTCAGGAAAAGGAAAATAATAAAGAAAAATGAATGAGATCTTATTTTTTCTGACATTTGTTCTGTCATTTTCATTAACCATCTATGGTACCCCGGTTGCGCAGAAAGTGGCACACAGATATAACCTTCTTGATTTTCCTGACGGAATGCTAAAAAATCAGAAAAAAGCCATACCATACATGGGTGGAGTCATTGTATATTTTGCATTTATTTCACCCATCGGGCTGCTTTTTCCTTTAAGCAGGGAATTGCTGGGGATACTTTTTGCCAGCTCAATACTTCTTATCGTGGGGCTTTTTGATGACCTTAAGGCGCTTAATCCCGGGATCAAGTTTCTTTTCCAGATGGTTTCAACATTCATTCTTATAAAAAGCGGAATATTTATTAAACTTGCTTTTCTCCCTCAATGGGTCAATATTTCATTTTCATTCTTATGGATACTTGCAACTATAAATGCAATGAATATTATCGACATTCTGGATGGGATGGCATCTTCCGTAGCATCTCTTGCTCTTTTAACCATCTTCATTATATCTCTTTATAACACGGATTATCTTATCTCAGTACTTTCCATCAGCCTTGCAGGTGCTTTGTTAGGTTTTTTGAAATACAATTGGGAACCTGCAAAGATATATCTTGGCGATGCCGGCAGTATGGTTGTGGGCCTTATAATTGGAGCGTTAACAATAATGGGGGAATATACAACTTATAATAATGCTGCATTTATCTCCGGCTTTCTTGTGTTGGCGATCCCGTTTTTTGATATGATCTATGTGATCATTTTGAGACTTTATAAAGGTAAGTCCCCTTTTTTCGGAAGTCCTGACCACTTTCCCCTGAGGATAAAGAAAAAGTGGGGATTAAGTGTTTCAAAAACAGTCTCTTTTATAGTTTTAATTCAATTGGCCCTCTCTACTGTTGTAATAGTAAATTTTTATACTACTGAAATAGTGACCATCATTACATCATTTCTTATATTCATCTTTTTTGTGACACTTGGATCTGTCCTTGCAGTGGAAAGGATGGAATAGTGAAAGTTATTTGAATTCAAATGGTGCTTATAATAGGAGCAGGTATTTCCGGCTTAAGTGCTGCAAATACACTTGAAAAAGAATTTCTTGTATTTGAAAAAGAAGGCCATACAGGGGGATTGTCAACGCAATATATTTCCGGAGGCCACAGGTTCGATTTCAGCGGCCACTATTTTCATTTTAAGGATAAGGAGAATATAAAAAAATTTGTCAGCAGGTATGCGGAATTTATTCAGTATGACAGAAATAGTAAAATCCATCTTTTTAATAAGTTTATACCATTCCCTGTTCAACTTCACCTTTCCTACTTTCCGAAAAAGACAGGTAGAAAAATATTACAGGAAATAGAGAACCGGAAAATAACGAAGCCTGATAACCTGGAAGAATTTTTGTTATCTCAGTTCGGGGAGACTCTCTGCAACCACTTTTTCTTTCCATTTTCTTCAAAATACTTCAAGAAGGAACTGAAGGAAATATTACCGGATATGGATAAGGGAAGTGTCCCTGTCCCTGACCTGAAAAGTATAAAAGAGGGGTTCCGGGGGAAAAAATTTAAAAGAGAGGGATATAATCCGGTCTTTTATTATCCTGAGAATGGATTGATGAAATTTGTGGAAAATTTTGGCAGTGGTGTTAAAAAAAATATCAGGCTGAACGAAATTGTGGAAAAGATCGACCTGAAAGAAAAAAAGGTTTATACAAATAACGGGAGTTATAAATATAACTATTTAATAAATACAATGCCCTTAAAGGAATTGATAAAGAAAATAGAGCCTGCTGAAAGATATCCAGGAGTTGCAGCAGATCTGGAAAATATTTCAACCGCAGTTATAAATGTGATCCTTGAAAAAAGGCATCGAAAATTTCACTGGGTGTACCTGCCAGATAAAAAGACTCCCTTTTTCAGAGCAGGATATTATCCCGGATATAAAATCCCCACCTGTTATATGGAAAGATCTTTAAAAGAAGGTGAAAAGGCCGATCCGGATGAACTGAAAGAATCTGCATTCCGTTTGTTGAAAGAATTAAAAATGATCCGTAGCAGAGAAGAGGTCAAACATGTTGATCTGAAAATCATTCCTGTATCCTACATTATTTTTAACAAAAAATGGAAAAGAACGGTACCCCCTTTATTGAAGGAGCTTGAAAATAATAATATTTATTCCATCGGAAGATATGGAAGCTGGAACTATACATCAATGAGTGATGACATAAGATCGGCCATAAATATTTCCGGCCTGATAAATAACCTGGAATGAATAGGATAAAAGTAGTTCATTTAATTACTAAACTCGAATTGGGGGGAGCCCAGCTGAATACGGTTTTTACATTTGAAAATCTGAACCCTGAAATATTTGAAGTATTTCTTATAACCGGGGACGGGGGAATACTTAATACGGAAGTTGAAGAATTCTGTAAAATGAACAAAAATTATTCCGGTAAATTTATTATGATCAAAGACCTGGTCAGAAGTATTAACCCGATAAAGGATATAAAGGCCCTTCTAAATTTAAGAAAAGAGTTTAAGCTGATAAAACCTGATATTATCCATACCCACTCTTCGAAAGCGGGAATACTTGGAAGGCTGGCAGGATCTCTTGCCGGAGTTGGTGTCGTCATTCATTCTGTCCACGGATTTTCCTTTTCCAGCCATCAATCTTTTCTGAGGAGAAGTTTTTTTTCTTTTGCCGAGAAGATAATATCAGGATTAACAACTCACTTTGTCTTTGTCTCAAAGAATGATATTGAAGTGGCTGAGAAAAAAAAACTTGTAAAAAACAAAAATTATTCCCTGATAAGGAGTGGATTTCCGGTAAAGAAATTCATTGATGTATCAATAAATAAAAGTGCGGCAAGAAAAAAATATAATATTAATAATTCAATGTTCGTTTGTGGAATCATTGCACCTTTCAAACCCCAGAAGGGCCTTTTTCATCTAATAAAAATAGCATCTCTTGTTCTGAAAGAGGATAAAGATATACTTTTTATTATTGCCGGGGATGGAACTTTAAGAGAAAAGATAGAATATGAATTAGAGCAGGAGGGGATATCTGATAATTTCAGGCTTCCCGGTTTTATTAATGATATTGATAAAATGATTCCTTTATTCGATATAGGACTGACAACATCTTTATGGGAAGGGCTGCCTCAGAGCCTTGTACAGATGAGGTTAAATAAAAAAGCTGTGGTTGCAAGTAATATTCCGGGAAACAATGAAATAATTATTAACGGGGAAAATGGATATCTTATCGATATAAAAGATCATAAAAAGTTTGCAGAAGCAATATTATCTTTGAAATCGGATATAAAACTCAGGAAGAAGTTGTCATTTTATAATGATAATTTTGCTGAGTGGGACGGAAACTTTATGGTAGAGGCCCAGGAAGAACTGTATATTGAACTGATAAAAAGTAGATAAAGGGGAAATTTAAAGATAATTCTGCAAGAAAAAGTTAACTGTTCTGTTCTAATTAGATACAATATATGAAATTTAAAGAAGAAATGGAAGTTTTTTCAGATGATAAGGTTATTGCTTCGGTAAGAGAAGGAAATGTCCGTAATTTTGAAATCTTAATAGAGAGATATAAAACAAAGATAATTAATTTTGTCTTCAGGATGATACTTGACTATGATGAGGCTCAGAATATTTCGCAGGAAGTTTTCCTGAAAATATTTAAAAATATCAAAAATTACAAAGAAAATGATAATTTCCAGTCGTTTATTTATACAATTGCAAAAAATATGACTTTAAATTATATTAAGAAACAGAAAAGAGTGGTTTTATTTTCCAGTTTTTCGAGAGAGAAAGAAGAGGAAAAGTATACCGGGATAAGCGGAACCCAGGTTTATGAGATCGAAAAGATCGAGAAGGACAAATTGGTGACTGAAGCATTGAGGCTGTTAAATGAAAACCAGCGCCTTGTTCTGATAATGAAAGTATATCTGGGATTCTCCTACAAGAAGATACGTGATATAACCGGATGGACGATCCCCAAGATCGAAACTCTTATCTCAAGGGCAAAACAATCACTGAAAAAAAATGTAATAATGCAAGAAAGAGGGGACAAAGTTGTTAAATAAGTGAGGAAAAAATGGAATGTAAGGATATAATACCGGTCTTAAGTAAATATCAGGATGCTGAACTTGATAAGGAACTTTCTGAGAATGTTAAAAAACATTTGAAAGAATGTAAAGCCTGCAGAGAGGAATTTCGACTTCTGGAAAAGACATTGTTCTTTATTAAAGAACAGCCAGAGGTTGAAGCCGCGGACAATTTTACGGCTATTACGATGGGGCTTTTACATAATGAGAATAAAAAACGGTTTTTCCCGTTGCCTGCTTTTATATATTCTTTTGTTTTTGTCCTTTTTTTCTTCCTCGGCATCTTTATTAACTTCAGTCCGGAGAATACAGAAGTGAGGAATAAGGCCATAGACTCCGTCTCTGAACTTTTATTGAACAGTCAGGAGTTAAGTTTCCTGAATGTCCGGAATAGTTCATTCTTTGATCTGCTTGGAGTAGAATATGAAAAGAGAATGGATTAAAATTTTACTTATTGCCTCCCTGGCATTTAATATTGCTTTTGTTTCAATGGCGATCTATAAAAGAGCCGGAGCAATAAAGAGTGCTCAAGTTGTCGATATTGAAGCAAAAAATAACTTTAATCTGGAAAAAGAGCAGAAAGAGGAACTTTTAAAGATAATGGGAAGTTTCCGGGCTGTATTAACTTCTCACAAAAGTGATATCCTCGAAAAAAGAATAGATATTATTGAGGGTTTTGGTGATCCTGAATTCAGTACAAAAAGTATCATGGAAGATATAAACCTCCTGAATGAGATTGAAAATAAACTGAACACCGATTTCGCCAAGACCCTGTTTGATATAAATTCGATACTTGATTCAAAGCAGTGGTTAAAATTCCTTTATGGGTTAAGCCGGAGCTGGTTTTTTACAGGGATGGATACAGGAAAATAACCAATTGATCCCTTCGGAAAATTGACTTTTTTTATCATATAAATTAAAATTTCTATATGAACTATGAGGACAGTTCCTGGTATATATTAAGTATAAAGCCCAAACAGGAGTTTATTGCAGAGCGGAATCTGGAACAAATGGGAGTAGAGGTTTACCTCCCCCTCTATGAAAAAAAACAGAAAAAAGATAAAAAAAAGATCGATGTGGTTGTTCCACTATTTGCAGGTTATATTTTTGCTAAATTTGAGTTTGGAAAATTTTATCAAAAGGTAAGATATACAAGAGGAGTAAAAAATATTCTGGGAAATAAAGAGTACCTCTGGATTATTGATGAATCTAAAATTGAAGATATAAAGAACAGGGAAGAAGACGGCCTTGTTAAGATGAAAATAGTCAAAAAGAGTTTTTCACCCGGAGACAGAATAATTGTGGATGAAGGAGATTTTGACGGATGGGAAGGTATATTTGTTGAAGATATTCCTGATGAGAAGAGGGCAATTATAATGCTTACGAATGTAAATTATACGAACAAACTGATCCTTCCGAAAGAATATCTTACTATTAATAAATAGGCGGACAATATAGACCTGATATCTACAGTGGGATGCAAATTAAGAATAAAAAACTTCTGATCATCGGGCTCGACGGGGTCCCTTATGAATTGTTAAAAGACCTGACAGATAACGGGACAATGCCCCATTTAAAAAAATTACTCTCCAGGGGAAAGTTGCAAAAAATGGAAGTTACAATCCCGGAAATATCTTCTATATCCTGGTCATCATTTATGACAGGTACTGATCCCGGGAATCATGGAATATTCGGGTTTGTGGATCTTTACAAGGGAAAATATAAATACCGGTTCCCCGACTTCAGGGACCTTAAAGTTACTACTTTTTTTGATGAATTGGGTAAGAAAGGAAAAAGATCAATAATTATTAATCTTCCTTCCACCTACCCTGCAAGAGAGATACCGGGTGTATTGATATCTGGTTTTGTTGCTCCGGATAAAAAAAAAGCCGTATATCCTCCCGAATACATTGAACTGCTTGAAAATACCGGATATCAGATCGATGTTGATGTTTCAAATGGGAAAGAAAAAAAAATTGATTTTTTTTCAGATCTGAACTATACATTGAAGGCAAGAAAAGAGATGGCGGATATCCTGTGGAAAAATGAAAAATGGGACATTTTTATGTTCACTGTAACCGGGACGGACAGGCTGCATCACTTTATGTTCGATGCATATCTGGATAAAAATAACCGGTATCATAAAGATTTTTTAAACTATTATGAGGAACTGGATAAAGTAATCGGGAATTTGATCGCAAAAACGGATGGGAAAAATGAATTTGAGATCATGATCCTGTCAGACCATGGTTTCGGTTTGATAGAGCATGAAGTTTACCTGAACCAGATATTAAGAAAAGAGGGGTTTTATAAAAATGGTTCAGGAAAATTGAAAAAACTCGAAGGGATCACAAAAGATTCAAAAGCATTTGCAATTGATCCTTCAAGGATCTTTATTAATGTGAAAGAAAAGTTCCCTAATGGTTCAGTTAAACCCGGAGATTATAATAAGGTTAGAAATGATCTGAAAAGTTTCTTTGAAGAGTACAGGGTCAATGGGAAAAAAGTAATTAAAAAGGTGTTTTTTAAAGAAGAGCTATACAGTAAAAGATTTCTTGATAATTCTGCAGATATTATTTTATTATCAAATCCGGGTTTTGACCTTAAAGGTGGATTAAAAAAGGATGTTGAGTTCGGTAACTCTTTTTTTACCGGAATGCATCTTCAGGATAATGCTTTCTTTTTTTCAACTGCCGTAGAGAATATCCCGGAGAAAATTAATATAACAGATATAAAAGGATCAATACTTGAATTATTTAACTAATATAAAGATCTTTGTAAGGAGGGAAAATTGAAAGGAATCATTCTTGCGGGGGGTCTCGGCACAAGGCTTTATCCCATGACATTACCCGTTTCAAAACAATTATTGCCTGTATATGACAAACCAATGATCTATTATCCTCTTTCAACTTTGATGCTGGCTGGGATCAGGGAAATACTTATCATTTCAACCGCTTCCGACCTGCCCAGATTTGAAAAACTGCTCGGGACGGGAGAAAAACTGGGGCTCTCTTTAAAATATAAAGTCCAGGAAGAACCAAGAGGCCTTGCTGATGCCTTTATTGTGGGAGAAGAATTTGTAGGATCAGACAATGTTGCACTGATCCTCGGGGATAATATATTTTACGGCCACGATCTTGTTACGATGCTGGAAGAGAGCAGCAGGCTGGAAAAAGGTGCTGTGGTTTTCGGATATTATGTGAAGGACCCTGAACGTTATGGAGTTGTTGAGTTTGACGTGAATAATAATGCCGTCTCAATTGAAGAAAAACCTGAAAATCCAAGATCCAATTATGCTGTGGCGGGACTCTATTTTTATGATAATGATGTTGTAAATATTGCAAAAAATATAAAACCCTCGGACAGGGGGGAGATAGAGATAACCGATGTAAACAGGGAATATCTGAGAAGAGGCAAACTGAAGGTTCAACTTATGGGGCGGGGGTTTGCCTGGCTTGATACAGGGACAAATAAATCACTCCTGAATGCTTCGCTTTTTGTAAGAACTATAGAAGAGAGGCAGGGGTTGAAGATCGCCTGCCCGGAAGAGATAGCTTTCAGAAAGGGGTTTATAAACAGGGAGGAACTCAGAAGTATTGCCCGGGAATTGAATAAAAGTGAGTATGGAAAATATCTGGCTGAAATAGCCGAAGAGGGGTAAATGAAAAGATCAAACAGAAAACTTAATAATATTCTTGTTACAGGAGGGGCGGGTTTTATCGGGAGTAACTTTATAAGATACCTCCTTTTAAATAAAGAGTTTAACGGAAAAATTATTAATGTTGATAAACTTACCTATGCAGGGAATAAAAAAAACCTTAAAGATATTGAAGAGAAGTTTGAAGGAGACAGATATTTTTTTAAAAAAACAGATATCTGCAATAGAAGTGAAATGGAGAGGATAGTAAAGTTTTATAATATTGATACTGTTGTCCATTTTGCTGCCGAATCTCATGTTGACAGGTCGATAACAGGCCCGGAAGATTTTATCCAAACCAATATTGTCGGGACTTTTATCCTTATTGATATATTAAAAGATATCTGGGCAGAGCGGAATGATGTTCTGTTCCATCATATATCAACTGATGAAGTATACGGGAGTCTGGGTAGTGAAGGGAAGTTTTTTGAAACTACCCCATACGATCCGAAAAGTCCATATTCTGCTTCAAAAGCATCATCGGACCACCTGGTAAGGGCTTATTCAAATACATACGATTTTCCCTGTACTATCTCCAATTGTTCAAATAATTACGGCCCCTTCCAGTTTCCGGAAAAGCTTATTCCCCTGATGATAAATAATGCAATGAACGGAGAAAAACTACCCGTTTATGGAGATGGGGGGAATATCCGTGACTGGCTCTATGTTGAAGACCATTGCAGTGCAGTCTGGAAAATTCTAAATAATGGGAAAATTGGCGAGACATATAATATAGGTGGGGATTGCGAAAAAAAGAACATAGATCTTGTAAAAGAACTATGCAGGGTTATGGATGAAACTTTTCCAGTTTCCGACAACCCTGCCTTAAGGGAAAATAATCCAGAACTGGAAAGCTATGGAAAACTTATTACTTTTGTAAAGGACAGGCCGGGACATGACAGAAGATATGCCGTGAATTGTGAAAAGATAAAAGAGGAACTTAACTGGGCACCATCGGTTACTTTCAAACAGGGGCTAAAAAAAACTTTACAATGGTATCTTGACAATATGTAAAAAGATGAAAAAAGGTTGGATCTTTTTTTTACATAAATGACACTTTTTGTCACTTTTTTTTACACTTATTATTCAAATTGTTAAAAATTATTGAATTTAACAGGAAAAATGTTAATATATAATTGGCAGGGAAATTGCTGTTTGTATATAAGGTATTTACTTATGTACGAAATTTTACATCTAAACCTTTAAGGAGGTTTTTTATGAAAAGGTTTGCGTTAATTTTAACTTTCATTATTTTTGTTTTTTCTTTTGTTTCAGGACAAACCATTTATGATCTTGGTGTTGCCGGGACAAATTATGATATAGGCCGTGATAATAACGGAAATGTTCACCTTGTATGGGTCAACAGCACTAACTTTAAAAGGCTCTATTATGGAAAGATAGTAAACAATGCCATTACGGGCATGGAAACCATAGATCTTACCAATAAAATACATGTAAGGTTCACAAGGCCGAGAATGGCCGTCCAGCCCAACGGTTCAACAGTGCATGTAACTTTTATCTCCCCGGGGCCGGGAAAATATTTAGTCCATTTATGGAGGAACAGCAGCGGGGTATGGAGCGAAGATATTGTCTGGACATATAACCCTAATGTTCCAAATGCAGCTAATCCCTATTATATGGCTTTTCCGGCCATCGGATGTGATGCATCAGGCAACGTTCATCTTATTGCCCAGCGGTGGTATGGAGAAGTACAGAATTATGTAGCCTACTGGAGGAAGTCCGGGGGTACATGGTCAAGTTATGTCAGGATTGAAGCACTTACTTCTGTTCCCTGGCGTGACCTTTCGATGTTCACCGATTCAAGTGGCGGTGTTCATGCAACGTGGAAGACCGGGCAGCTCATTTATGGAAGGTACAGGTATGCGGCAAACGGGGCAAGCCTTGCAAACTCAACAACAATAAACATTCCGAAAGCTACAGATGCGGGAAATATGGTCTCATTCGGTGATACTTTTGCCACTGATAACGGGGATGCACACCATGTTTACCTGAGGTATGCAGATGAGACGCTCTGGCATACGGTCAAGAGGAACGGTTCATCTGCCTTCGGGGAACTGACAATGGCCGGAACGGTCAACAATTGTGAACATTGCGGTTCCTATGCATATGAAAATCCGTGGCCTGCTATCGGAGTCGGCCCTGACGGGACCCCGGTTATAGCCTGGGCGGAGAACAGAAATTCAGGTAACGTAAACTATATTAATATTGCATACAAAGAAGGTGATAACTGGGTACCTCAGATTGTTGATAATACTGCTTTGATCAATTCGGAAGGGAGGCCTGTAATTGCTGTGGCCGGAACAACCGGTTATCTGGTCTGGAGGGGAGGTAACGGCAATTTAAAACTGCTGGTCTATACACTTGGAGAAGCCACTGGGGTGCTTTCACCGAACGGTGGAGAAGCGTGGGACTTTGGCCAAACTTATGACATTATATGGAACCTCGAGAACGGGACAGGTAATGTTGATATAAATTTATATAAAAATGATGTTAATCTGGGAACGATAATCTCTGATTATGATGATACAGCAACTCCGGGGAAATATACATGGACAATTGGAACCCTTGAAGACGGAACTCCAATTGCAGCAGGAAGCGATTATAAAATTGAAGTAAAAGCGGTTAATGATTCAGATTCGGATATTTCAGATAATAATTTTACATTAAAAATAACTCCTACTGTTACTGTTACATCTCCTAACGGAGGTGAAGTCTGGAATATAGGTGAAGCCTATAATGTTACATGGAATTCTATAGGAATGTCCGGAAATGTGGGTATCAAGCTGTTCCAGAATGGGATCAGCCTCGGTTATATTGCACTGGATGTTCCTGTAAATGATGAAACTTACAGCTGGACAATATCAGAAATAATAGGAGTAGGCCCGATAGTACCGGGAACAAACTATCAAATCCAGATAAAACAGAGCGGAATTGCAAGTGACCTGTCAGATGCGGTATTTACAATTGCTTCTGCCGGGACACCATCGATTACAGTTACCTCCCCGAACGGAGGTGAGGACTGGAGTCTCGGGGGGACCTATAATATAACCTGGGCATCAACTTCAATGACGGGAAATGTAGGTATCAAGCTGTTTCAGAATGGGCTTAGCCTCGGTTATATTGCTTTGGATGTTCCGGTCAGTGCCGGAACCTACAGCTGGACTATATCAGAAATAATTGGAGTGGGGCCGATCGTACCGGGAATAAATTATCAGATCCAGATAAAACAGAGCGGAGTTGCCAGTGATCTGTCAGATGCAGTATTTACGATATCTCCGGGAGGGGCACCGTCAATTACAGTTACATCGCCTAACGGGGGTGAGAACTGGAACCTCGGGGGGACCTATAATATAACCTGGGGCTCAACTTCAATGACAGGAAATGTGGGTATCAAGCTGTTCCAGAATGGGATCAGCCTCGGTTATATTGCGTTGGATGTTCCTGTCAGTGCAGGAACCTACAGTTGGAATATATCAGAATTAGTTGGTGGGATCCCGATTATCCCTGGTGTAAATTATCAGATCCAGATAAAACAGAGTGGAGTTGCAGGTGATCTGTCAGATGCAGTATTTACGATATCTCCGGGAGGGGCACCGTCAATTACAGTCACATCGCCTAACGGGGGTGAGGACTGGAACCTCGGGGGGACCTATAATATAACCTGGGCCTCAAATGCGATAACAGGAAATGTGGGTATCAAGCTGTTCCAGAACGGGATCAGTCTCGGTTATATTGCGTTGGATGTTCCGGTCAGTGCCGGGACATACAGCTGGACAATATCAGAAATAATCGGAGTGGGTCCGATAGCACCGGGCGTAAATTATCAGATCCAGATAAAACAGAGCGGAGTTGCCGGTGATTTGTCAGACTCAGTATTTACAATTTCTCCTGGTGGGACACCATTAATTACCGTTATGTCCCCAAACGGAGGTGAGAACTGGAACCTCGGGGGAACCTATAATATAACCTGGGCCTCAAATGCGATAACAGGAAATGTGGGTATCAAGCTGTTTCAGAATGGAATAAGTCTTGGTTATATTGCGTTGGATGTTCCGGTCAGTACCGGAACCTACAGCTGGACAATATCAGAAATAATTGGAGTGGGGCCGATCGTACCGGGTACAAATTATCAGATCCAGATAAAACAGAGTGGAGTTGCAGGTGATCTGTCTGATGAAGTATTTACGATTTCCCCAGCATTATAACAATAATTTATATTTTTCCTTTTAATTTCTTTTAAATATTATTTTTTTCTGTTCGAAAAATATTA